>CAYPOD010000015.1:0-72058 GCA_964412375.1 uncultured Chitinophaga sp.
ATGTATGTTTTTTTGTTTGTGGTAAAAAACGTGTTTAATGGTAACGAAACGATACCATCAATATAACATTCATCTATAATAAATTGTCTTAGATTTTTATCGTTTTGACGATTGAAAATTCCATCGGGAACAATTATAAAAGCTTTTCCATTTGGTTTTAATGCCCTAATAATCCATTCCATAAACAAACCTTCAACACCAATCGCATTGATTTTGTAATAGTTTACAAGCGTTCCGTCTTTTTTGATTTCTTCCTTTAAATTACTACTTCCACTTGTTACATAAGGTGGATTTGTTACGATAAGGTCATACTCATTTTCCACAGGTTCAGAAAGTGTCCCTAAAATGGAATTTGTTTTGAGTAAAAAGCTGTCGTTAAAAAGTTGAGCAAATTCCGTTGTAATACCTGGGTTTTCTTTGATAATATCAGAAAAGTAAATCAACATATTGGCTTTTGCCAATATGATTGTTTTCTGTTCGTCTTTGTCAAAGCCTTTGTCGTAACCGTGAATAGTAATTTTAGGAATTAGTTTTCCTTTCTTGATTTCGTAGAACTGGTCAAGTTTTGTAATTACAGGTTCTAATAAGAATTTTCCAACGCCACAAGCTGGGTCACAAATTTTTGCACCCACTTTTATGTCGTCCTTTGCCATTTCTACAACGGCTCTAACTACTTTTAAAGGCGTAAAAAATTGACCCCAATTTTTCTTGCTGATACTTTCTTTTAGGAAGCTTTCAAAAAGCTGGCTTTTGAAGTCATAATCAATATGTTCAAGCTTACCGTAGTCTTTAAACTTGGTCAATACCTTTTTGAAAACTGTACTATAGCCTTTTACAGCTTTTTGGTCTTTACTGACAAAAATAGTTCCGTTGATAATAGTAGTTTTGTCTGCTGAATTTTCAGGAAACAAAGTTTTGATTTTAGGACGTACAATACTTGCATACGTTTCTAAAACTTCGTCTTCTGTGTTTCCGCTAAAACTATCATACAGAGTATTGAAGTTATACATTCCTTGCAATACCCCTAAATCACTTAAATATTTAAAAATAAAAAGTTCAACAAATGTATAAAGACAATTTTCTGGTGTTGCTCCACTTACCGACCAAATGTCCTGCCAAATCTGTTTCGCTAAATCAGTTGGATTAACCAATTGTTTAGGTTTGATTTGGTCATTTAATTCATTTATCGAAAAAATAATTTTCTCAATAAGTTCGGGTAATTTCTCGTCTTTTAAGTCAAAATTTGTTTTTATTTCTTTACCGCTCTCGTCCTTAATTTTATTGCCAGTCAAGACATTAACCCAAATAGTTTCTTTAGTGTCAGTCGCAATGATTATATGAGCATCAAGTTTTCGGGCAACTTCTAATTCTTGTTTTATTGCCTTATTTTTCTGTGCAACTGTTTTAAATTCGGACGGTTTTTTATATTCGATAACTGCAATTACATTTTTCTTCTGAACAATTAAGCCGTCAACTTTCTTTTTTTCTTCAGCTCCGTAGTTTACGTTACGAATAATGCCGTGTTCTTTTAATGCCTTTACAGATGTCGCCCCAATGTTATAGAAATCCCACTTGCCAAGCTTTTGGCAATTATTGATTAAATCTCTTTGTAATAATTCCTCGCTCATTGGTCAAAACTTATTTTGGCTTGTTTGGCATTTGTGCTTTGTAAATATTTTACATTACTGTCTGCAACAATGAATACATTGTCAGAACAATGATTTTTGTATGCTTCAACAGCAAATTTGTACGCATAAAACAGGTCATTAACTTTTTGAAATTCCATTTCTAAAAGTTCTGCAAGTTCTTTCAATTTTGTCTTACTGAATTTTTGTGATCCGTTTTCAATTTTACTAATAGCAAAAGCGTTGATGCCAATTTTAGCACCAAATTCGGTTTGTGTCCAACCGTGTTTTTCTCTCTCTTCCTTTATAAAATGTCCAAAACTTGCCATTTTTATATCTGCATATTTTCAACTTGACCTATAATTCGCAAATTTAATAAACTTTTTTAAATAATCAGCTATGTTTTGCCGAAAGTATTAGGGTGGTGGGTGGGCTTGGGTGCGGTGGGGTAAAATTAAATGTGGTGCAAAAGCGTTGGTTTTGTATGTCGGCTTGCACCTCTTTTAATTTTACGAAGCGTTGGCAATTTTCGTCTTTTTGTCGGAATGTTGAATGTTTGTAGTTAGGGTTGCAGATAACGTTTTGCCGCTTGCCGCAGTGGGGGATTTCGGAGCACTTCACTGTCAACCAAGCACAAATGTTGATAGAAGCACTGCACTAGATTTAACCACGTTAGCTCCCATTGCGGCAAACGGCTGTTAGCAATTGTTCAGTATATATTGGTCTCACAATGCGTGATAGTTCATTTAAGATATTTTTCAAAAAACTCGATCAACTTTGGTAGATATTCTTCATTTCTTCTGACAGAATGATTCCAACCAGTGATTTGAAGTAACTCCACATTTTCATTTTCCTGCGACTTGAGTAGCTTATAGAGTTTTTCGGATTCTTCTTTGGGTACATCGTCATCGTTGGTGCCGTGCATAATAAAAAGTGGGGCCTTGAAGTTTTGCAGTTTATTCGTATTATCCCCTTGGGCGTACTTTTCCGGACATTCGGAAGGCAAACACCCCATATAGATTTCAACTGGAACCCGCATCGTACTCAAGTCGGTAGATGGTGCAGCAATAAATCCGGCTTTATAAAGATCCGGACGCTCCAATAAGGCTTTTATACTGAAATAGCCTCCCCAACTTCCGCCGGTAACCCCCACCTTGTCCATATCCATAAAGGGCCGCTCCTTTGCTAGTTGCTCCAGCACATACGCATGGTCGGCAATTTCTACATCACCCATTCTCCCGTAGATGTAATCCTGATATTTTTTTCCCTGGCCGGGGGTGCCACGGGTATCGCTTACCACAACCACGTAACCCTGGTTAGCTACAAACTGCAATTCAGGGTTCATTAAAAAAAACCTGGGAATAAAAATGGTGTGACTTCCTGCATAAAGGTATTCGATGACCGGATATTTTTTAGACGGATCAAAATTCTTTGGCTTAATAAGCAGCGCAGGCATACGGGCATTATTATCAGGGGTATTCACCCAGAAATACTCTGGTTGATACCCTTCATCCCGGAGAAAGGAAAGATCGGCACTTCCAACTTTATCGATCAATGCACCGGATGGTGTGTATTGCTCCACACTGAAGCGATAGGTTTCAATCCGGTCTATCCACAGTGTATCCTTATTATCACTGGTTCCTGAAAGGTACAATTGAGGGCCTTCCACTATTTTCTCAATATTAAGTTGGCACAAAGACGCTCGGAAAAGATGCCTTTCATATACCTGTTCCAATGATGCACTGGCCATATAATAGACGTAGCCTTTATCCACAAAACAAAATTCGTAAACGATACCGTTTTTTTCCAAAGAGGTCAAAGGCTGGATGAGTTTCCCTTCAAGATCATACAGGTAGAGCTGATTGTATCCACTTGATTCACTTTGCCAGATAAAAGTTGAGTCTAAAAAAACAACTTGTTTCTTACGTTTCAGGTCTTCATCCTTGCCTTGAAGAAGCTCCAAACCAACCAGGTAGGTATTCGATTCTTCACTAAATATTTCACGGACGTTTTTTTTGTTTACATCATACTCCAGGATATCTATTTTATTCATCAATCTTCCACTTCTCAGGAAACGCATTTTTTTACTGTCTTTCGACCAGCCGATGCTATGAATATAAGGATGCTCCTGTCCGTGTTTGACAAGGTCAATCGTTCGGGATGCAATATTCACGATGTAATATTGATGTTTCGGGAGGGGTTGACCAGCACGGGTATAACCTTTTTTATATCTGGTAATGGAATCAAACTGCAAATCAATAAGCGGAACCCCTTCCTCATTGATTTGTTTTACTGCCAATAACTTACCATCCGGAGACCACATGGCCCCTTCAATATCCCATGTCCATCCGTTCATAGGCAATATTTGTACAACCTGAACGGCAGCTTGATCCGGTTTACGTAAATAAATCGAACCGTGTTGAGTTCCTGCAAACTGCTCCAGAACGGGATTATATACTTCTCTCACAGAATCCATTTGGGCAAAGAGACCGGGTCTTACTCCTTTTCCCTGGGGATAGGTTTCTGCAGGCGGTGGATAGGGGAGCTCACCTAGCTTTTGATACAACTGGTATTCAAGTTTGTTCTGACCGAATACATTTGAAATCCACAATACAGTTGCGAAGAGCATGAAGACCTTTATGATTGATTTCATATGCGAATCATTTAGAATAATATTGACAATGCTGATATGAATAATTGCTAACTTATAAATATGCGAAAGCCCGGGTCCCTAAAACTTTCGCTTTTTTTACTAAATATTTAAAAACCAAAGGTCTGAAAAAATTGTTTTTCATGCAAGCACTTTCGCAAATACAACCAGCATTAAAGCTATGAGTTGATTCTTTTCAGCATCCACAAACTGCAACCCGTGTGGCCGCTGTTGCCCATCGGGCCTTTGAGATAGTCAAAACCAAATTTGGCATACACATTCAATGCCTGTTTCAGTTCGGGCATCGTTTCAAGATACACATAGTTGTAACCGGCTTCTTTGGCAAAGGCAATACATTTTTCAATCAGCGTTCTCCCCAGGCCTGTGCCGCGGGCCTGGGGCAGCAGGTACATTTTTACCAGTTCGCAGGTGTCAGCAGGCAAACCATCGGTGGGGTAGATGCCGCCGCCGCCAACAACAACGCCGTCTTTTTCTGCGACAAAATATACAGCCCTCTCTTTTTGAAATAATTCATACAGGGCATCTGTGGTTTCATCATAATACACCGTGCCGGGGTGATTGGCGCCAAATTCGGCAAGTGTATCTCTTACAATTTTTGCAAGGAAAGGATTGTCTGGCGGTTGAATAGTTCGTATAGATATACTCATGCTGCAAAGCTAAGTTTGAAACGAGACTTTCAGTGCTTCTGGTCTCCGGCATTTTGATTATTATTGAGGCTCTTAAACACTGAACATGTATTTAAAAAAGCAAGGGCCTTCAGCAGCATAAAGCTGCGAAGACCCTGCTGGTTATCAAGAAAGCAAGTTTATTGCACCATTATGGTGCTGCTCACAGAAATATTTTTTGATGTATTAGTAACCCGCAGCAGGTAGCTGCCTTTGGCTATCTGCGGCACAGCAAACTCTCCCAGTTGTGATTTGCTGTTGATTTTAAATTCCTGTGTGCGGATAACCCTTCCTGACAGGTCGAGCAACTGCACCTGGTATTTTCCTTCAGGCTGATCAGCAAACGACAAACGGAGCGACTCACCGGCCACTACCGGGTTGGGAAAAATGTTGATGCGGCCCGGTCTTTCAATTTTTTCTTCAGTCATGCCGGTGATGCTTACATCTTCTTGTTTAGCCGGCTCAGGTTGCGCCGGGACGTTCTTTTTCTTTTTGGTTTTGGCAAAAGCAAGGTTGCCATTGGCCAGGTCAGATGCATTGAATACAGCTCCTGCTGTAGAAATTTTTTCTGCTTCCAGTGTATTGAGGTCAAAGCGATAATAGCCGGTGGTGTTTTCAGAACTGGCCACGATCACTTTGCTGCCTTCTTCCACCATGGCGCCATTGGTAGAGAAGCCTGCCGGCAAACCACTGATAGCACCCAGGTAAGTGGCTGTTTTGCTGTCAATGCTAATTTTAAATACCCGGCGGTTGGCTGTGATGAGATAAAGATTTTTTGAAGCATCGGCCACCATATCCCCGCCATAGAAACCACGGTTGTGTACTGAGTTATTTCCATTGGCAGCATCATCAGTCAAAGCGCCGAGATCACTGATGACCGGGTTTTTGCCTGTCGTAAAACGAATGAGGTGGTTGCCATCATTGCTGAGTGCATAACCGTTGCCATCTGAAGCAATGACCATACGGGTGATCTGGCTGGGAGCATCATGCAGTCCTTTAACCGTTCCAAATGCTTCATCTTCAAAAAAGAATATTTTACCTGATTTCAAATCAATATAGCGAAGCTGGTTGATGCCCATGGGTGTGTAATAAAGCCTGTTATTTTTTTTGTCATAGGCTAGGGCCGCCGAATTGGTAGCAAAAGGCAAATGCGTTTGCGATGACTGGTTGACGATATACACGGTTCTTACCGATTGCAATTGGTTACCCCGGGCTTGTTCTAATTCCTGGTCGAGGTTGACAATTTTTTTTGGCGCCTGAGCAACTTTTGATTCAGTAATGGTGATTCGTTGCACAGCATTTTCCGCATTGGTTTCTTTTTTCTGCACTGGCTTGCCAGTTCTTGCATGTAAGGCTTCGGCTTCCTGCTTACTGTTATAGACAGATTGGATCTCATCGCCGGTGCTCATATTGATCAGCCGCACTTCTTTCCAGCTGCGACCACCCTTTTCAAAAGAGGTGACCGCATAGCCGGTGAGGGGATCCTGTTTCTTTTTGTTTTTCTGGGCAAAAAGGCTGAGAGAAAGCGAAAGAATAAAAAGGAGTAGAATTGAATTTTTCATACCAGTTGAGTTTAGTGCATTCAAACTACGACAAATTTCGTTGACATTCCAAAATTTTATTACCGATACTCAATTTTTGTGTATGAATGGTAAATTGCGTTGCTGTGAAGAAAATGTCCGGCCGGCAGCATGAGTTATTGAATGGCATGCCGTCTTACCGGTATCAATTTGCAACGAATTATTTTATTCTAAAAACTGGTTATGAGAAAATTAATCCTTTTCATTCTCTTTCTCTCTTTCATCACGGGTCTTTCAGCACAGGAAAAGCTGGATATGGACATGGTGAACAAGATCAAAAAAGAAGGTCTTGAAAATTCCAAAGTGATGGACATTGCTTTTCATCTCACCGATGTAAGTGGTCCGAGGCTTACCAATTCGCCGGGCTACAACCGGGCGGCCAACTGGGCAATTGACAAACTTTCTTCATGGGGCCTGGTAAATGCTCAACTGGAACCATGGGGTGAATTTGGAAAAGGCTGGGAGCAACAAAAATGTTATGTGGCCATGACTGCTCCCTATTACCAGCCGATGATTGCAGTGCCCCGGGCCTGGTCGGGCAGCACGCCTGGCAAAGGGGAAATAAAGGGAGAAGTAATACTGGTAAAAGCCAAAGACACCCTGGAGCTATTACAGTATGCCGGCAAACTGAAAGGAAAAATTGTGATGACCTGGACAGATGCGAAGATCGGTCCTTCTTTTGAAGCCGATGGCAACCGGTATGCTGATTCTACATTGGAAAAAATGGCAAAAGCAGAATTGCGTCCGCAGCAGGGCAGGGGCGGTGCACAGGGCCAGCAGGGCAATGACCCTGCAAGAATGGCAAGAATGAACCAGCAACTAGTGCAGCGCCGCATGAATGATTTTATGCTGAAAGAAAAACCGGCCCTTGTTTTTGCCATGAATGCCAGGGGCACCGACGGCACTGTGTTTGTAAGTAGCGGTGGTTCTTATGCTAAAGATGCTGAAACAGGCCCGGCCAGTGTGATGTTGTCAAGTGATGATTATTTACGCATGCAACGTCTCATCGAATCGGGTGTGAAAGTGCAGGTGGAGGCGGAAGTGAAAACCAAATTTTTTACAGAAGACCTGAAAAGCTATAATGTTATTGCTGAAATTCCCGGTACAGACCCGCAACTGAAAGATGAAATTGTGATGCTGGGCGGCCACCTTGACTCATGGCATGGCGCCTCCGGGGCAACCGATAATGCTTCAGGATGTGCGGTGATGATGGAAGCAGTTCGCATTTTAAAATCATTGGGAGTTCAGCCAAAACGTACGATTCGCATTGCCTTGTGGAGTGGCGAAGAACAGGGTCTGCACGGTAGCCGTAATTATGTCAAGAACCATTTTGCCGATCCGGCCACCATGGATCTGAAACCCGGTCATTCCAAAGTTTCTGCGTATTACAATATTGATAATGGCACCGGCAGGATCAGGGGTATTTACCTGCAGGGTAATAAAGAGGCAGGACCAGTTTTTACAAAATGGCTGGAGCCTTTCCATGACATGGGCGCCAAAACGGTAACGATCAGTAATACCGGCGGCACCGATCACCAGGCTTTTGACGGGGTGGGTATTCCCGGTTTCCAGTTCATCCAGGATGAGATCGAGTACAACACAAGAACACACCATACCAATATGGACACTTATGATCACCTGGTGCCGGATGACCTGAAGCAGATATCCGTGATTGTGGCCAGCTTTGTTTATCACACCGCTCAACGGGATGAAAAAATTCCTAGAAAGGAATTGCCCAAACCGGCAGCACAAAGAGGATTCTGATAACGTTGAAGAAGAATAATTTTTTCTAACCACCTGCAAACACAGGTGGTTTTTTTATTGACTTTGCGCAGATACGACTGTCAGCGGGTTTTCATAAATAAACCTGACCATGGAGTTTTTGCCTTCATCAGAACTTAAATAGAGCTGGTATCGTTTATTACCGGCGGTCACCAGCATCAGGGCAGTATTGGGTGGTATGGTGCCGAGGTTTTCTCCTACCATGATCACTTCCTGCACTGTTTTTTGCAGATCTACTCTCACATAAATAGTGATGGGTTTGGCCGTAAGCATCTTCCGGGAAACAACCGGCATATTATTTACATATACAGAAATGGTGTCGCCGTCAATCTGGCCGTTATCATAAAAATCCAACCGGATATTGCCGGTATCTACATTGATCTGTTTCACCAGTTCATTTTTCCGGCTGGTTAGTGTGGGAGGTAATATGACTTCAGGTTTGAAACTGGATTTGTCATAACGGATAAGCACAATGGTTCCCTGCGGGCAACTGGAACGGTTATCCATGGTGGTGCCTGTCCATGAACCCCGCAACTGTTCTTCGGTCACCACGTTGCCGCCGCCTTTATGATAAGTAAGTTTATATTTTTTAATACAGGGTATGCAATCCTGCGGCACTTTAAAGGTCATTACTTTCAGTTCATTGATCGTAATATCCTTTGTCACCGGGTCAAAATAACCATCAAATTCTTCTTTCACATAATTGGTCGTATCGGAATAATGATATGACACCCCGGTGATGCGGGTGCCGGCAATCTGCAGTTGCAGTTCAATATTATAAACTGGGAAACATCCGCCCGGTTCCATCACCAGTTTACCTTTCCAGATGCCGTTGATGTCCTGCGAAAAGGCCGTTAATGTAAGCAACAAGGATATAAATAAAAGTGGAAGCCGGTGCATGCAATGAAAATAAATGAAATTGGCCGAAGCCTTTGCTGAAATTACAGAAACGGTCAGAACTTACTTTGGTTTTTGGAAAATGAACCGAATCACGGCATTTTTTTGTTCTGTAGAAGTGATCTGCACCGTGTGGCGCTGGTTTCCTGCTTCTATCACCATCAGTGAAGTGTTCGGGGGAATCCGTCCCAGGTTTTCCGCCACCATCACCACTTCATGCTCACTGTTTTCTTCATCCATTTTCAGTTTGAGTGTAATGGGTTTTTCAGTGAGCCTTTTGTTGGCCAGCACCAGTTTTTTATCTACATAAATTGAGATGGTGTCATCATCTATAATGCCGTTGTCATACAGTTTTACGGTCACATTTTCTTCTGCAACATAAATCGTTTTTACCAGTGCATTTTCCCTTGTTTTTAAGACGTTGGGAGTAGGAACCGGAATAACCGTTTCTTTTTTGGGCAATTCCTCCTTAACCACCGGCGGATCAGGTCGCTTCACTGTTGAATCAATAGCCGATTTTTCCGAAACTGTTGTTTTTGTGTTGCTATTTGTTTTTGGTTTAGTTGTTGCCGGTCTGTTTGTGACAGCCGGTTTTTTCACAACTGGCGGAGGAGTATTGGTTTTTTCGTTGTCTTTTTTAACAGTGGGAGGAGGCGGAGTTGTCGGAGTATTATTTTTTCGCAAAAAAGGTTCGAGGTAAAAATCAGATTCTGCTACTCTCCGGAGATAAACCCGGCCACCGCCGCAATCACCCCAATAAGAGGAATCGGTAATCAGCGGGGTTTCGTTTTTGCCGAGGTAAGTCCCTTCCAGGAACTCTTCGCGGCCCGAGCGGGAATAACTGAGATCATAATTCATGATACAGGTGGTTCCCCCCATCAAACTTTTTACTTCCACCGTTTTGATCTCCCGGATGCGCAATCGCTTGGAGTTACCCAGGAAATTACCTGTCATCGTAGCCTTACCATAAAACCGGACATCCAGGTAGGAATAGGATACCCCCGTGGAAACATAAGAACCTTTGTGATTCAACTGGAATTCGAGACGATATTGCTCCCCGTGACTGGATATAAAATAACCCTTCCAGATACCGGTAAGATTTTGTGCGAAACTGCTAAGCGAAAGAAGTGGCACCAGGAATAAACCAACCAGGCAATACGTTGTTGTCTGAGATTTTATCACGGGGTCAAAACTAACGAAACGAATCGTATTGACTGGTGTTGGCGAACAATTGTTTAGTAATTTTAAAACTTCAGTAACAACTCAACTGCCCAAACCTGCCAAATGCTGCATTCCGGACGGATGATACGGGTGTTTTTGATTATAGTTTTTCTTTACGGGCCACTGCGCAGCCCGGGTCAATACAATGAAAAAACAGCCGCCATATTGCTGAAACTCGATAGTTTGCGAAATGCGAATTCTGTTTCCCGGTATTTCGCAGCCATCTATTTTGAAGCTACTGACAATGCCCTGTCCTTTTTCAGCAAAATGGATCAGCGGATACAGGAATTGACGGAAAGATGTGAAGCCAGGTTCGCCTCTTTTTTTTTCCTTGCTGATGATGCTTATCGCAACAACAGGAAAGTGCCGGCAGAATGGGAGGCATATTATGAAGACAGCACAGCGCCTTCACTTCGCTATATCCTTTTTGGCATAAATGCACATATCAATGGCGATCTGTGGAGGTCAATCGTTACGGAGTTTTCTGCTGCTGAAATAGCCGAATTCAAACATTCCTACATGAAGTTCAACAGGGAATTGAGCAGGTATTACAAGAAACTCTATGAGTCTGCATACGACAGCAGCCGCAAGATCAGAACGATTCATCATGCCAGTTTTGGATTGAGCAAGTCCTATGGGAAACTGTTATTGTATCGCTGGCGAAAAAAACAAATCCGGTTGGCCGGGCTTTATTATTCCGACCGGGCTCTTTTTGAAAGAAAGCTCAAAAAATCAAGACAAAAAATGAGCAGGCTCAACAACCTTATCCGCCGGAATATTTAGAACCGGCTCATTTGTTATTCCTTCAGAATCAGGCAGGAGTTTGCTACATTTGCACCTCATTAAAAAACCGGAATCCAGGGATGATAAATATTACTTTACCGGATGGCGCTGTCAGGCAGTATGAAAAAGGAAGCACTGCGTTGGACATCGCCAAATCCATTTCTGAAGGACTGGCCAAAAAAGTACTGGTGGCAAATGTGAACGGGCAGGTGTGGGATGCCACCCGGCCGATTAATGAAGATGCATCATTGAAACTGCTTACCTGGAATGATACCGATGGCAAAAACACTTTTTGGCATTCTTCTGCTCACCTGATGGCAGAAGCAGTAGAATCAATGTTTCCCGGTGTGAAATTTTGGGTGGGACCGCCGGTGGAGAACGGATTTTACTATGACATGGACCTGGGTGATAAAAAGATCACTGAAGATGACCTGGCAGTACTGGAAAAAAAGATGAACGAACTGGCAAAACAAAACAATGTATTTGCCAGGAAAGAAATACCAAAAGCAGAAGCGATAAGTTATTTCACAGAGAAAGGCGATGAATATAAACTCGACCTGCTCAGCAACCTGAATGACGGCGAGATCACTTTCTACTCACAGGGCAACTTCACCGATCTGTGCCGCGGGCCGCATATTCCCAACACTTCTTTCATCAAAGCAATAAAGCTGACCAATATTGCCGGGGCTTATTGGAAAGGAGATGAGAAAAATAAAATGCTCACCCGTTTGTATGGCGTCACTTTCCCTTCGCAGAAAGAGCTGGATGAATACCTGGCCCTGTTAGAAGAGGCTAAAAAAAGGGATCATCGGAAATTGGGTAAAGAGTTAAGCATCTACACCATGGATGATGATGTAGGACAGGGGTTAATAATGTGGATGCCTAATGGCACGGTGATCATTGAAGAACTGGAAAAGCTGGCCAAAGAAACCGAACTGGAAGCCGGGTATAAAAGAGTGGTAACACCACATATTGCTAAAGAAAGCATGTACCTCACCAGCGGCCACCTGCCTTATTATGCTGACAGCATGTATCCGCCGATGGAAATGGACGGGGAAAAGTATTACCTGAGATCCATGAACTGCCCGCATCACCATAAAATATTTGCGGCAGAACCCAAAAGCTATCGTGACCTTCCTTATCGTATTGCCGAATATGGGACTGTCTATCGTTATGAGCAAAGCGGTGAACTGTTCGGGCTGATGCGGGTCCGCTGCCTGCACATGAATGATGCCCATATTTACTGCACCCGTGAACAATTCAATGATGAATTCCGGGCAGTGAATGAGATGTACCTGAAATATTTTAAAATATTTGGTATTGAAAGATATGTGATGCGGCTGTCGCTGCATTCTCCAGAGAAACTTGGTGTGAAGTATGTGAACGAACCCGAACTGTGGAAGGAAACTGAAACGATGGTGCGGAACGTTCTCGTCGAATCCGGGATTCCATTTGTGGAAGTGCAGGATGAAGCGGCATTTTACGGACCCAAGATTGATGTGCAGATATTCAGTGCCATCGGCCGAGAGTTCACCCTGGCCACCAACCAGGTAGATTTTTCGCAGGGCCGGAGTTTCAAGCTGCAATACACCGGGCAGGACAATAAGGCTGAAACACCGTTGATCATTCACCGGGCGCCGCTGGGCACCCATGAACGTTTCATCGGCTTTTTGCTGGAGCAATATGCCGGTAAATTCCCCACCTGGCTGGCCCCGGTGCAGGTGAAAGTGCTGCCCATCAGCGATAAGTTCATGGATTATGCAAAGACTGTAGCGGGTAAACTGAAAAAAGCAGATATTCGTGCAGAAGTGGATGACAGGAATGAAAAGATCGGTAAAAAGATCCGTGACACAGAGCTATTGAAAGTGCCCTATATGCTGGTGATCGGCGAGAAGGAAATGAATGAAAATAAAGTGGCGGTGCGCAGACAGGGCAAAGGCGATCTTGGTGTGAAGGTAGTGGAAGAATTTATAAGCGAGATAGCTGCTGAAATCAGGGAAAGAAGAGCAGATTAAAAATATTTACATCAGATGCTCCGAACCTGTAAGGAGCAATAACAATTAAAACAAAATGCCTTCCTGCAGGGGGCGGGCTAACTAAAAAAAGTAAATGGCAGTACCACAAAAACCCGGAGGCGGGTTCAACAGGCCACCAGGCCAGGGCGGAGGTTTCAGACCCGGCGGTGGCGGATTCAACAAAGGCGGATTCAGGGGCAGGTTTGCTCCCCGTAAAGAAGCAGAGCATCGTATCAATCATTTCATTCGTGTTCCACAGGTAAGGTTGGTTGGTGACAATGTCGAAGTGGGTATCTACGACACCCAGGTGGCGTTGAAAATGGCACAGGACCAGGGGCTTGACCTGGTGGAAATATCTCCAACCGTTGATCCGCCTGTTTGTAAGATCATTGACTACAACAAATTCCTATACGATAAGAAGAAGAAAGAAAAGGAGATGAAGGCGAAGAGCAAGGTCTCCGAGGTGAAAGAGATACGGTTCACTCCCAATACCGATGATCATGATTTTGACTTCAAGGCAAAACATGCCATCGAGTTTTTGAAAGATGGAAATAAAGTGAAAGCCTATGTACAATTCAAAGGCAGGGCCATTCAGTTCCAGGACAGGGGGCAACTTTTGTTACTGAAATTTGCTGAACGGCTCGCCGAGGTAGGCGTATTGGAAAACATGCCAAAGATGGAAGGCCGCAGGATGCTGGCCATGTTTGCACCAAAAGGAAAGAAAAAATCATAAGCACTTTTTGCTAATAATGTGAAAACCGTCTTGTAGCAAGGGCGGTTTTTTTGTTAGATTTATTTTATGAACACTGAATGGTTGCGCCAGTACTGTCTTTCTCTGCCTGCTGTTACAGAAGATGTGAAATGGGATAATGATCTCTGTTTTTTAGTAGGTGGAAAAATGTTTTGCGTCACTTCACTCGACCCGCCACTAAAAGTTTCCTTCAAGGTCCGTGACGAAGATTTTGAAGAACTTTCTTCCAGGCAATATTTTATTCCGGCTCCTTATATGGCCCGGGCCAAATGGGTGCAGGTGACCCGGCCGTCGGTGCTTTCACGAAATGAATGGGAAGACTGCCTGCTTACGAGTTATGAACTGGTGAAAGACAGGCTTACAATTAGGGAAAGAAAACGTTTGGGTATAGATAAATGAAAATTGTCAACTGTTTCATCAGCTTTTTGGTGCCGTTGGTACAATTTCTTTAACAGCTTAATGTTGAACCATTGCTTTCCGTATCTTCAGCCGCTATTATTTTTCACTAAACAATAAACTTTTATGAGATCACTGTTCACACGATGGGGACTGACTGCAATAGTTTTGCTGATTGGCACAACCGTATTGGCGCAGGTTCCTGCCCGTCCTGATACTTCAAGAGGGCCCGGCGCCCCGGCTTCCCGTCCTGCAAACGGACCAAGACCTTACAAAGATGTAATTACTGCAAAAGCTGTTACTGATAATGGCTTGTTCAATGTCCACAAAGTAGATGACCGCTATTTTTTTGAAATTCCTGATGATATGCTGGAAAGAGAGATTCTGGTTGTTGGCAGACTTTCCAAAGCACCAGCCGGCGTAGGCAGTTATGCAGGCGACGCTATTAACCAAAAGACCATCCGTTTTGAAAAAGGGCCAAAGGATAAAATATTCCTTCGACTGATGTCTTTTGTAGAAAAAGGACGTGACAGCACAGAAGGTATGTACAGGAATGTAATGAACAGCAACCTGCAGGCTATTGCTGCTGCTTTTGATATTAAAGCATATGGTAAAGATTCAACAAGCAGCGTGGTGGATGTAACAGATTTTTTGAATGGTGATAACGACATTTTCTTTTTCTCTGCCAATGCAAAAAGAGGTTTTGGGTTAACAGGAAATCCGCAAGCGGATAAATCTTATATCGTTTCTGCAAAATCTTTCCCCTCTAATATTGAGTTGAAGACAGTAAAAACATACACGAGGACTCCACCAGCAACTGCAACCCCCGGAGGCGGTGGCGGGTTTGGTGGCGGGGCTGCAAGTGGTCAGCCTGTGACATTTGAACTGAACACTTCGTTGGTAGTGTTACCCAAAGTGCCGATGCAGCCGAGGTATTTTGATGACAGGGTGGGATATTTCACCACACAAACTATAACTGACTATGATCTGAACCCGCAAGGAGTTGACCGTTATCGTTTCATTGCCCGTTATCGCCTGGAGCCAAAAGATGAGGATATTGAAAAATACAAAAGAGGTGAACTGGTAGAGCCCAAAAAGCAGATCGTATATTATATTGATCCTACCACTCCCAAAAAATGGATACCTTACCTGATTGCCGGGGTGAATGACTGGCAGGTGGCTTTTGAAAAAGCCGGCTTCAAAAATGCGATCGTTGGAAAAGTGGCTCCTACCTATGAAGAAGACAGCACTTTCAGCCTTGAAGATGCCCGCCATAGTGCCATTGTTTACAAAGCTTCAGATATCCCCAATGCCAGTGGCCCGAATATTCATGACCCCCGCAGCGGTGAGATCATAGAAAGCCATGTGAACTGGTATCACAATGTGATGAGCCTGCTCCGCAACTGGTATATGGTGCAAACGGCGGCTGTTGATCCTGCGGCACGCAAAATGGAATTTGATGATAAACTGATGGGAGAACTGATCCGCTTCGTAAGCAGTCACGAGATCGGCCACACATTGGGACTTCGTCACAATTTTGGATCATCATCCACTGTGCCCGTCGAAAATCTGCGTAACAAAGCCTGGGTAGAAGCCAATGGACATACACCATCCATTATGGACTATGCCCGTTTCAATTATGTGGCGCAGCCGGAAGATAATATTTCGCAGATCGGGTTATTTCCCCGCATAGGTGATTATGACAAATGGGCTATCGAGTGGGGTTACCGCTGGTTTCCAGAAGCAAAATCAGCCGACGATGAAGTTTCTATTATTAACAAATGGACCATCCAAAACCTCGAAGGCAATAAGCGTCTTTGGTGGGGTGATGGCGAAGGTAACAGGGGCGATCCCCGCAGCCAGACAGAAGACCTGAGTGATAATGCGATGAAAGCAAGTTCGTATGGTATTAAAAACCTGCAACGCATTATTGTGAAGTTGCCCGAATGGACAAAACAGCCGAATAAGGATTTTACGAACCTTAGCGAAATGTATTCCCAGGTGACCACCCAGTTTGGCAGGTATATAGGTCATGTAGCAGGCAACGTCGGCGGCATTCAACGTACACCGAAAAGGGTAGAACAAAACGGCCCTGTGTATGAATTCACCCCCAAAGCAACACAAAAAGAAGCTGTTTCATGGATACAATCCAATGTGTTTACAACACCAACATGGGTTATCCAGAAAAACATCACTTCACTGACCAACATCACACCGTTAACAGTTATCGGCAGTCTGCAGGAGAGAGCCCTGGGTTCTTTGGTTAGCGCAAATACGATCAATAACCTGATCCGTTTTGAATCAGAGGAAACGGCCAATGCTTACACGGCTACAGAACTGCTGAATGATGTTCGCCGCGGCGTATTTACAGAACTAGCCGGACGCAGACCAATTGATGTGTTTCGCCGCCAGTTGCAAAAATCATTGGTGGAAAGATTGATTGGTTTAGCCAATCCTGCTCCTCCGCAAACAGCTAGTCTTGGCGGTGGCATTACAATTAGTATAAGTTCTGGCTTTTCCAGGACCAGCGATGGCACTTCAATTGTGAAAGCGCAGTTGAAAACCATAGCTGCTGAGATAAGGGCAGCGCTGACTGGTTATACTGATGCAGCTTCCAAAAATCACTTACAGGATCTGCAGGACAGGATTACAAAAGCCCTGGACCCTAAATAAGAATTTTATTGATAACTATAGAACAGGGGTTGCCACCGGCAACCCCTGTTGCTTTATAAATAATTGAAAAACAAGCAAACGCTTAGATTTGCCCTGGAACAAGGCCAAACAAATTTCTTCTTCAGCCTTTTGCCGCTTCGCTTCCCTGACGTATCTTTGCCGCCCGTTTATCTTTCGATGTAAAGCAAAAGAAACGGAAGTTCTTCAACAGAACGATTGGCTGAAGAGGTTCGACAAAGGTCCCCCGGTGGGGAATGCCTCAAAGCTGTAATATTTAATACTGGGTAATATGCCTAAAGTAAAAACAAACTCCAGCGCCAAAAAACGCTTTAAAGTGACGGCGACGGGGAAGATCACTCACCAAAAGAGTTTCAAGCGTCACATCCTGACAAAAAAATCAAAAAAACGGAAGCGCAACATGCGGAAAGACGGAGAAGTGGCAAAATCACATGTGGATTTTGTAAAAAGACTTTTGCGCCTGAAGTAATCTTTGCAGCCGCAAACCGGAAAATCAACAATTCTTAATCTAAAATTATTCAGATATGCCTCGTTCAGTAAATGCGGTTGCTTCTAAAGCCCGCCGCAAAAAGATATTAAAACAAGCTAAGGGGTTCTATGGCAAACGCAAAAACGTATTGACAGTTGCCAAGAACGTAGTAGAAAAAGGAATGACCTACATGTATGTGGGCCGTAAGTTGAAGAAAAGAGAATACCGTTCATTGTGGATTGCCCGGATCAATGCGGCGGTTCGTGCCGAAGGCCTGACTTATTCTGAGTTCATCAACAGACTACAGAAAAAAGGCGTGGAGCTTGACAGGAAAGTACTGGCAGACCTCGCCATGAACAATCCTGAAACTTTTAAGAACCTGGTCGCTTCAGTGAAATAATTGTTTCAAAAGAAACAGCCAACCCGTTCCGGAAATGGAACGGGTTTTTTGTTGCAGCCGTGGGAACAAAAAATTGGCCCTTTGTTTTTCCAATCCTATACATTTGTACCCCCGCCTGAATGACGTAGTCGGGCAGGCGTTAAAAATTTTTGTCAACTAACCCACCGGCATCAATGACCAACTCGTACCGCGACCTGGTTAAGCAAACCTTCAACTTTCCGCAGGAAGGTCTCGACGTAAACGAGGAAGGCTATCTCAGTTTTAACGGCCTTGACCTGAAAGCCCTGATCCAGAAGTATGGCACCCCGATGAAATTAAGCTACCTGCCCAAGATCGGCATGCAGATTAAAAAGGCGAAGATGATGTTTGCCAATGCTATCAAGAAACATCGCTATGAAGGCAAATACCACTATTGCTATTGCACAAAAAGTTCGCATTTCTCCTTTGTGGTAGAAGAAGCACTGAAGCATGACATCCATTTGGAAACTTCCTATGCTTACGATATCGAGATCATCAAGAAGCTATATGAGAAAAAGAGGATCACAAAAGACATTCATATCATTTGCAATGGTTATAAACAAAAGGGTTATACCCGTAGAATAGCCGGTCTGCTCAATACTGGTTTCATCAATGTAATTCCCATACTGGACAACAAGGAAGAACTCAGGGAGTATGCAAAAACAGTAAAGGTCCCTTTTAAACTAGGGATCAGGGTGGCGGCTGAAGAAGAGCCTACATTTCCTTTTTATACATCAAGACTGGGCATCCGGGCCAAAGATATTCTTGAGTTTTATGTGGACAGGATTGAAGGCTATGAAAGCAAGTTCCAGCTCAAAATGCTTCACATCTTTCTCAATAAAGGTATCAAAGATGATATTTATTACTGGAGCGAACTTAATAAGATCATCAATCTCTATTGCCAGCTCAAGAAAATCTGCCCGGAACTGGATTCAATCAATATCGGTGGCGGGTTTCCTATCAAACATTCACTCGGGTTTGATTATGACTACCAGTTTATGATCAATGAGATCGTAAAAAACATCAAGGTTGCTTGTAAAAAAGCCAAGGTCCCTATGCCGCATATTTTCACAGAGTTTGGAAGCTATACAGTGGGAGAGAGCATGGCACATATTTACAGTGTTATTGGTTCAAAAGTTCAGAATGACCGGGAAACCTGGTACATGATTGATTCTTCTTTTATCACCACATTACCTGACACATGGGGTATTGGTGAAAAATTCCTGATGCTGCCGGTAAATAAATGGGACTCCGAATACCAACGGGTGGTGCTGGGGGGAATTACCTGCGACAGCCACGATTATTATGACTCTGAAGAACACATCAACGAAGTGTTTCTTCCAAAAGTAAACGGCGATGAGCCTTTGTATGTTGGATTTTTTCATACCGGAGCCTACCAGGACCAGATAAGTGGCTATGGAGGTATTAAGCATTGCCTGATCCCATCACCCAAACATGTGATTGTTGGTTATGACAAAAACGGAAAGCTGACGGACTGGCTTTATGCAAAAGAGCAAACTGCACAAAGCATGTTGAAAATATTAGGGTATGTAAAATGATGCTGTTAAATAAAAAAGACCCGGGGTGATCACTCCGGGTCTTTTTTCAATGATCAGTAGCGGCCCCGCTTACTGTATTTCTTTCCAAACCTTTTCCACTCCCTGTATTCAAAATTGCTGTACCTCACTTTTTTCACTTGTTTTTTGTCAAGATAAAACCTGTTGTCATAACCTTGCCAGTAAACAAATCCCTGCCGGTTGCGATGAAAAAACCTTCCATCTGGATTTCGGCTCATGGTAAAGCCCGGGCTGGGACTGAGGATAAGAGGTACATTCGCATTGAAACGGGCTTGTTGCGGGGCAACATGGTATTCACGACCCGTGCTGCAGCTGGCAGCACCACCAATGATCACCATAAGGACTACCGCTTGTACAATTTTTATCATTTTCATGGTTTATGATTTTACATTAGGCAAACAATCCATTTGCCGGAAACTCTTAAAAGACATTAGTATGAGATTTATTCTGATTGCATTAACATTAACGCTATTGCAAAATGTATCAGCGCAGACCACAGAAGATTCAGTGAAAACGACAGTGAACCGATTATTTGTTGCCATGAAAAATGCCGATGGCGAAATGCTGAAAAGCTGTTTTGCCGACAGCGCCATATTGCAAACAATAACCCGTAATAAAGAAGGAGTGACCGTGGTACGCAGCGAAAACCCCGGGGATTTTGCAAAAGCTGTAGCATCAATGCCGAAAAACGCAGCTGATGAACGCATCAGTTTTGAAACCGTTAAAATTGACGGTCCCCTGGCAATGGTATGGACACCTTATAATTTTTATTACGACGGGAAATTCAGTCATTGCGGAGTCAATTCATTCCAGTTGGTTCGCTTCAATGGTGAGTGGAAGATTCAATACCTGATTGATACAAGAAGAAAGCAGGGGTGTAACCAGTAAAAAAGATCACCCCTCGTAGAAACGGGGGGTGGTAAACCAAAACCAACTGCTTATGAGAAAATCGTTACAATCAATATGACGTTACAGGATGTTTATTTCTTGTGCTGCCGGTTTGACGATTTCTTTCTTCGGAAGGTTTAATGTTAATATGCCATTAACATATTTTGCTTCTATTCCAGCCGCATCAATCTTTTCATCCAGTGTAAAAGATCTTTTGAAAGAGCGATAGCTGTATTCACGGCGTATCTGTTTATTGTTTTCCTGTTTCAGTTCATCTTTCTTTTCCGCAGAAATGGTAAGAATGTTCTGATCCAGGTTTACTTTAAAATCCGTTTTTTCAAAACCCGGTGCCACTACATCAAGAGCATATCCTTTCTCGTTTTCGGTAATGTTAACCGGCACATAATTTTTCCAGTGTGTTGCGGCTTCATTACTGAACAATGACGGTAGTTCGGTGAAAAAGTCATCAACAAAATTGTTAAGACTTCTTTCAAAAGGCTTGCGGTTGAATTTTACCATTGTCATAGCTATATAATTTTTTGGTTAATAATTTTTTTCAAGGCTGGGTGTTCAAACTGTGTACCACCGGCTTTTCCCTTAAAATTTCCTGTCACTAATTCCAGGATCACCTAATTTGGAAAGACAAAATTTCCGAAATGAGAAATTTTTGCTGCCAGAATTTCCAATTTTAAGCGTACAAACTATTACACTGAACTTTTTCGTTAACTTTGCGTTCCATTTTAAAACACATAATCATGTATCCAGCAGAGATAGTAGTACCTATGAAGGAGGAATTGACAGAGAACGGTTTTACAGAGTTGTTAACCTCTGCCGATGTTGAATCTCAATTGGCAAAAGAAGGTACCACCCTTGTTATGATCAATTCGGTTTGTGGTTGTTCAGCCGGAACGGCCCGCCCGGGAGTGCTCATGGCAGTAGCGAACAGCCAGGTGAAGCCTGATTACCTGACTACCAGTTTTGCAGGGTTTGATATTGAAGCCGTTAAAACACTCCGCCAGCATTTGTTACCTTACCCGCCTTCTTCACCTGCTATTGCCTTGTTCAAAAACGGGCAATTAGTTCACTTTATTGAAAGACACCAGATCGAAGGCCGCCCGGCTCCGGTTATTGCCCACAACCTGATAGGTGCTTTTGAGCAACACTGCACAACTGCAACAGCCTGAAATCTGTAAATTGAATAAACGAGCCTTTCTGCATCCAGGAAGGCTTTTTTTATGGCCTTTATCTTTTTGAGTAACTCTCAATTTGAGTTGTATATTCGTTGCTATTTAATAACCCACCGAATAAATGTATCCTAATTTATACTACGCTTTCAGGGACCTTTTTGGAGTTGAATGGACGTCCCTTCGGTTCGTTAATTCATTCGGTTTTTTTGTTGCCATAGCGTTTATTCTTGCTGCAGTGGTGTTGGTGACAGAATTGAAACGCAAAAGTAAACAGGGTTTATTGCAGCCAACAGAAATGCAGATCATGGTGGGTCAGCCTGCTACGGCCAGCGAATTGGCGCTGAATTTTTTGCTTGGTTTTTTGTTAGGCTATAAAATCGTTGCTCTATTTATTTTGGGTGATGCAGCCAGCGATGATCCGCAGGCCTTTATATTTTCTACACTAGGAAGCTGGCCTGCAGGCATTGGGCTGGGACTGTTGTTTGCCGGGCTGAAGTGGCGGGAAAAAAACAAACAAAAACTGGCCAAACCGGAAAAACGAGTTTTGCGAATTTGGCCTCATGACCGGGTAGGGGAGATAACTATCATTGCACTCGTATTCGGACTTATCGGCGCCAAACTCTTTGATATTTTTGAAAATTGGAGTGAATTTGTAAAAAGACCATCCGATTTTCTGTTCTCTCCTTCGGGTCTCACATTTTATGGTGGTTTGATTTGCGCTGCAGCGGCAATCTGGTGGTATGCCCGCAAACACAAGATTGGATTCTGGCACCTGAATGATGCCGCAGCACCTGCCCTGATGCTGGCTTATGCAGTTGGGAGGATTGGTTGCCAGGTTTCAGGAGATGGGGATTGGGGAATTTATAATTCAGCTTATATTGTCAATAACCAGCAAAAAGTGGTAGTCGCAGCTCCGGGTGAATTCAAAAAGAGCCTTGATACAAATGCTGCTTATTTTTTTAATTCGGGGCAGCGCCTTGAGGATGTACCCGCTGCCAGTTTTAAAAGACCGGGAGCATTGGGATTCTTGCCACACTGGTTTTTTGCCTATAACTATCCGCATAATGTGAACGAAGTGGGAACCGACATCCCTGGCTGTGAGGATAAAAAGTATTGCAAGCAACTTCCGGTACCGGTTTATCCTACTCCCTTGTACGAAACTATTTTTTGCCTGGGTCTTTTTTCTGTACTTTGGGCATTAAGAAAGAAATTGAAAGTGCCGGGAACATTGTTTGCTCTTTACCTGGTTTTTAATGGCATAGAAAGGTTCTTTATAGAAAAGATCAGGGTAAACAACACAATTAACCTGTTTGGCTTTCACCCTTCCCAGGCCGAGGTGATTTCCACCCTGATATTTTTAGCAGGTGCAGGGTTGTGGTTTTATTTGAAAAGGAACGCCGGAAAAAATATAAATCCAGCTTCGTAGATCCATATAGTGGAAAACATTTGACACGTAGTAGAGATTCTACACCCTCTGAAACCCCTGCTGGTATTGACTTTTAGCGGAATTAACCAAAACAGGTATCCGTCGGAACAAATTACAGCAATATTTTATACCCAATGACTATGAGATTCCGGCTTTGCGATGTATTTTTGCAAACGGACTTGGACGGTTCTATTTTTAACCCCCTCTTTGCAACATTACGCAAACAAAGTCTGTCATTTATTCGTTCTTTACTAAACAGAGAGGATTTACACTATGAGGCAGCTCAAAATTGCCACCCAGATTACGAACAGGGATTCTCAGGCCGTTGAGAAGTACCTCCAGGAGATCTCGAAAATTTCGATGATCACTCCTGAGGAGGAAACTACATTGGCACAACGCATCAAAATGGGGGATCAAAAAGCACTGGATAAGTTAGTTCAGGCTAATCTCCGGTTTGTGGTGTCAGTGGCCAAGCAGTATCAGCACCAGGGATTATCACTGAGTGACCTTATTAACGAGGGCAACCTCGGCTTAATTAAAGCGGCACAACGCTTTGACGAAACCAAGGGTTTCAAATTCATTTCATACGCCGTTTGGTGGATTCGCCAGTCCATCCTGCAGGCGTTGGCAGAGCAGGGCAGATTAGTCCGCTTGCCTCAAAACAAAATTGGCACCTACAACAAAGCCAACAAAGCTTACATGGCTTTCGAGCAGGAACATGAAAGAGAGCCATCAACAGAAGAATTGGCCGAATTGCTTGAAATGAGCGAAACGGAAATCAACAATATCTTCCAGAGCAACACCCGTCACACTTCTTTGGATGCACCTGTGCATGAAGCAGAGGATGTGGCAATGGGGGATCTCCTGGAAGGTAGTGATGATACTGACGATGATGTAATGAAAGATTCGTTGAGAAACGAAATTCGCCGGGTGCTGAAATCACTCAGTCCCCGTGAAGCAGAGATCGTCAATGCTTATTTTGGCCTGGATGGAGAAAATGGCGTTACCATTGAACAAATTGGCCAGAAATATGATCTGACCAAGGAACGCATCCGCCAGATCAAAGAAAGAGCTATCAAACGTTTACAAAAAGCCCGTTACAGCAGTGCTTTAAAAGCATACCTGGGCTAATGATTTTTTAAATTGGTGGGTTTATTTTTAACTACTCCGGTCAATGTATTTTGATCGGAGTAGTTGTTTTATGGAATCGTCCTGCACAGTTTTTACACAGAGCAATCCCCTTAGTAATATATAAGACTGATTTATTGAATGTTTCGGTTTACTTTTGCTGAATTTTCTAAAACGAAGCAGGGATATGGAAACAACAGAAAGAACACATTGTCTCATTATAGGTTCAGGACCTGCAGGCTACACAGCAGCTATTTATGCTGCCAGGGCCAATCTTAAACCGGTTTTATACCAGGGCATTCAGCCCGGCGGACAGCTTACCATAACAACAGAAGTTGAAAATTATCCCGGTTATGCGGATGGTGTACAAGGGCCGGAAATGATGGTGCATTTTGAAAAACAGGCTAGCCGCATGGGAGCTGATATCCGGTATGGACTTGCAACTAAAGTTGATTTTTCATCACAACCTTTTAAGGTGCAGATTGATGAAGAAAAATGGATAGAAGCTGATTCCGTTATCATCGCAACCGGTGCATCTGCCAAATGGCTGGGGCTGGAAAGTGAACAGCGGCTAAATGGTTTTGGAGTGAGTGCCTGTGCTGTGTGTGACGGGTTTTTCTTCAGGGGAAAAGAAGTGGCAATTGTCGGAGCTGGTGATACGGCTGCTGAAGAAGCGCTGTATCTCTCAAAATTGTCTCCGAAGGTTCACATGTTTGTGCGCCGTGATGCTATGCGGGCCAGCAAAGTGATGCAGGACAGGGTATTGAATGCTCCTAATATCGAAGTGTACTGGAACACTAATACAGAAGAAGTGTTGGGTGATAAAAAAGTGGAAGGGGTTCGTATAAAGAACAATAAAACCGGAGAGATAAAAGAAGTGCCTGTCCAGGGATTTTTTGTTGCCATTGGCCACCAGCCAAATTCAGAAATTTTCAAAGGCTGGTTAGAAATGGATGAAGCCGGTTATATCAAAACAGTGCCGGGCACTTCCAGAACAAATATTGAAGGGGTGTTTGCTGCAGGTGATGTGCAGGACAAGGTGTACCGGCAGGCTGTTACAGCAGCCGGCAGTGGTTGCATGGCGGCCCTGGATGCCGAACGTTACCTCAGTGCCAAAGGAATTCATTAAAGTAAGTGGTATGACTTCCCTGATAACCGTAGAATTGAAACAGGTTCGCTTTTTTGCATTTCATGGCTTGTATGAAGAAGAAAAGCGGGAAGGAAATGATTTTGAAGTGAGCCTTGCTGTTTCGTTTTTCCCGCAAACAGATGTGATCAATTCAATCCGGGAAACAATCAATTATGCAGTGTTGTATGAAATAGTAAATGCTGAAATGCAGGAACCGAGGGATCTGCTGGAAACACTAACGATGACCATGGCTGCTAAGATTAAAACGGCATACCCGGAGGTGAAAAAGATCACTATTTCCATCACCAAACTGAACCCGCCAATCCCGGGCATCAAAGGAAGCACAGCTGTAACCTACTCTAAAGAATGGTAACGATCATCTGATCCATTTGATACAAACAGGTTTGCCGACTGAAATGCGATTTTTTGTATCGGAGAGCAATCCCGTTTCCTTATCCCTTTTAAAAATCACAATCTCGTCGCTGTTCTGGTTGGCAACCAACAGAAAATTACCGGTGGGATCAAAATTGAAATTACGGGGTGTTTTTCCAAGGGTGGAGTGATGGTCTGTCAATGTCAGCATGCCTGTGTTGCTGTCAATACCAAATATGGCAATCGTATTGGATTCGCCCCGGTTGCTAGCATAAAGAAATTTCCCGTCCGGGGAAACGTGGATGTCTGCACTACCAGCCGGTCCGCTATACTCTGGTGGCAATGCAGAAATATTCTGCAAGAGGTGTAACTCACCTTTGTTATAGTGGTAGGCCGAAATACTTCCCGATAATTCCTCCAGCAAATAGGCAAATCGTCCATTGGGGCTGAAATCGAAATGACGGGGTCCGGTGCCGGCTTCCGTCATATGGAATGGAATTTTTGCAGGATCCAGTTTTCCTTTTTTTTGGGCAAAGGAATAGATCATCACTTTGTCAATACCAAGGTCGGGAACAAACAGGAATTTATTGTCTTTTGAAAAAACGGTGGCATGTACATGAGGCGCTGTTTGCCGTTGTGCATTCACACTATATCCTTCATGTTTTATCACAGTAGCGGCCTTGTTCAGTGTCCCGTATGAATTTGCTTTGAATACTGCAAAGGAGCCACCGCTGTAGTTCCCTGCTGCCACCCAGCGACCGGTTTTGTCAACAGCAATATAACAGGGGTGATCACCTTCGCTTGACTGCGAATTTAGAAAAGTGAGCATACCACTTGACTTATCAAAAGAATAGGCAGAGATAGTCGCTTTTTCTTTAGCTCCTTCATTCACTGCATAAACAAATTGCTGATTGGGTGAAACAGCTAAATAGGACGGATCATCTGCAGCAGTTTTGCTGACATAAGTGGCTTCCCCTGTGTTGCTGTTGAATTTATAAACATATATACCCTCACTTTTTCCGCCGGAAGAACTGGTATAAGTGCCGATCAGCATATAGTGTTCATGTGTAGCCAACTGGCCAAACCCGTCCAATAGTTGGAAAGTAAAGGCAAGGGTTAATAAATATCTCATGCTATAGTTTTTGCAGCGATGCAACAATTCTTTTTTGTGTTTCTTCGTCAGTCAGTTTTTCCGGAACAAATTTCCGGCCAATCACTTTTTCAAATAGCTCGATGTACCGTTGTGAAATGGTCTGTACCCATTCATCAGTCATCGCAGGTACGGTTTGCCCTTCTTTTCCCATGAAATTATTTGCAATAAGCCATTCCCTGACAAACTCCTTGCTCAGTTGTTTTTGTCTTTCACCTTTTGCCTGTCTTTCTTCAAAACCATCCATATAGAAATAGCGGGATGAATCGGGTGTGTGAATTTCATCCATTAGTACAATTTCTCCATCCAGTTTTCCAAATTCATATTTGGTGTCTACCAGTATCAACCCCTGTTCTGCTGCTATGGCTTTTCCCCTGTCAAAGAGTTGCAGGGCATAATGAGTCAGTTGCTCCCATTCCTGTGCCGTTGCCAACCGGTTTGTAATGATCTCATCAGGAGAAATATCTTCATCATGTCCCTCGGCTGCCTTGGTGCTGGGGGTGATGAGCGGGGTGGGGAAGTAGTCATTTTCTTTCATTCCATCCGGCATAACGGCGCCACACAAGTTTCTTTTTCCGGAAGAATAGGTTCTCCATGCATGACCAGTCAGGTTTCCTCTCACCACCATTTCAATTCTGAATGGGTCACATTTTTTGCCAACAGAGACATTAGGAGCAGGAACATCTACCAGCCAATTAGGACAAATATCTTTTGTGGCATCCAGCATATAAGCAGCGATCTGGTTCAGCACTTGCCCTTTGAAAGGTATTGGCCGGGGTAAAATGACGTCAAAAGCTGAAATGCGGTCAGAAGCTACCATCACCAGCCATTTTTCGCCAATGCTATACACATCCCTGACCTTGCCACGGTAGAAACCGGTCTGCCCAGGAAAAGAAAATAAATTCATAGCCGAAAGTAAAAGCAGTAAGCAGAAATTGACCTGAACAGAACCTGAAGATTTCAACAAATTATCCCTCCCCACAGCCTAAAAATCCGGGACAGGAAAAAAGTGGGGTAAGGCGGGCTTTGTCCTTAAAAATTAAATTTTTAGATAAAAATTACAATGCTTATTTTTCCGTCAAATTCCAAAAACCTAAATCACTGTTTATGAGAAAAAGCTACTGCTTTTTAGCTTCGTCCCTTGTCGCTGTTTTATTATCGGTTGCTGCCATGTCTCAATCTATCACTATCACCGGCAGTGTCCGTAATAGCACATCAAAAGAAATCATACCCTCAGTTTCTGTCGTTGTAAAGGGAACAAGCATTGGTACGTACACAGACCCGGATGGGGCATTTTCCCTCAGAGTCAGTAAACTTCCAGTCACTTTGGTTTTCACCTCTGCCGGAGGTTATGAGGTCTATGAAACAACAGTGAATGACGCAAACGCAAAACTTGATATTGAGTTAAAGCCAAGCAGCACATTAGGTGAAGAGGTCGTAGTGGCCACCACCCGTACTCCCACAAGAATCTTAGAAGCTCCTGTGACCATTGAAAGAATGAGTGCGGCCACACTCCGTAACATTGCTGCGCCTAACTATTATGAAGCTATTGCCAACCTTAAAGGGGTGGATATGCATACGGCAAGTTTAACATTCCGCACAATCACTACCCGTGGTTTTGTAAGCAGCGGTAATGTGCGACTTAACCAGTTGATTGATGGTATGGATAACCAGGCTCCCGGGTTGAATTTTTCCGTGGGCAGTGTGATTGGTTTAACTGAACTTGACGTAGATAACATTGAACTTTTGTCCGGTGCTTCTTCCGCACTTTATGGTTCTGGTGGTATGAACGGCACTGTATTGCTAACCAGCAAAAACCCATTCAAATACCAGGGCGTTAGTTATAACATCAAGCAGGGAATGATGCATGTGGACCAGGACAGGCAAAAAATTGCTCCATTCCATGACTGGAGTGTTCGCTGGGCCAAAGCATTCAACGATAGATGGGCTTTCAAATTTGCTGCTCAGTTAACGGAGGCTAACGACTGGATGGCTGATGATTACCGCAACAAACAACAAATTGGCGTTTTAAGCCAGGTTGTTGGCGGCAACAGGCAAAATGACCCTAATTTTAACGGGATCAATATCTACGGCGACGAAACAAGTGCCAACATGGTCAGTTTTGCTCAACTTGCTACTGCAACAGCAAGTAATGCAATCACCGGTTCTCCCACAGCATTGACCAGCCTGGCTAATGCATATTTTGCTTCGCAAGGAAATCCTCAATATCCGACCAATGCACATTATGCAGGGGCAATCAACTTTATTATTTCCCAGCTCGGACCTCTTACCCCTCAGCAAATTGCCCAGGTCACTGCCGGTATCCAGCAGTTTTTACCCTTTTATAATGGGTTAAAAAATAACTATTTCCAAAATTATAATGTATCCAGGACCGGGTATGAAGAAAAGCACCTGGTAGACTATAACACTCTCAATGCAAAATTTACGGCCGGTCTTCATTTTAAGATCACTCCCGGAATTGAAGCATCTTGGAATTCTTATTTTGGTACCGGTACGACAGTTTATACCGGCGCTGACCGCTATTCATTACGTAACCTGAAAATGGCCCAGCATAAGCTGGAGGTAAGAGCCAAGAACTGGTTTGTCCGGGCTTATACCACGCAGGAAAATGCCGGTGAATCTTATGTGGGTACAGCACTGGGTGCATTGTTGAATGAGAAATATAGCCCAAGTTCTATATGGTTTCCAACGTATGTTGGCACCTTTTCTGAAGGCAGAAGGCTGAGCCAGGCAAATGCTGCTGATATAACGTTACATTCGATAGCAAGGGCTGCTGCAGATGCAAACCGCCTGCAGCCTGGCACCCCGGCTTTTGACGCTGCTGTAAAACAAATCCGTTCAACACCACTAAACCAGGGTGGCGCCAAATTCCTGGATCGTTCTGATCTTTGGGCCGGAGAGTTGCAGGTGAATCTTTCTGATGCGCTGGGCATTTCTGATAAGCTTGAAATTGTCACCGGAGTTCAGTGGAAACAATGGGTGATGAACTCCCAGGGAACCCTGTTTGCGGATACTACAGGTGTAATTAAAGTAAACGAAACCGGCGGTTATGTACAACTCAAAAGAAAAGTAACCGATTTCCTGACCATGACAGGTTCTATTCGCTATGACAAACAAACAAACTTTGATGGCCGGTGGACTCCACGGTTGACTGCTCTTGTAAAAGTGGCAAAAGACAATCATATCCGTGCTTCTTTCCAGACAGCATATCGTTTCCCCACCAACCAGGATCAGTACATAAGCTTAGTTACAGGAGCAGGTGCTTTGATCGGTTGTTTACCTGAGTTCCAGTCTTTTTATAAACTAAACTCTACATTGCCCGGCTACACTCCTGCGAGCATTCTTGCCTATAGAGCCAGCGGCAATCCTGCCAATACTAACCTGCTGGTAGAAGGAACTTACCGCGAAGTAAACCCTGAAACGGTGAGCTCATTTGAGCTGGGCTACAAAGGCATTGTACTTGAAAATAAATTGTTGATTGACGCTTATGTTTATTATAGCTGGTATAAAAACTTCCTGGCCCGCCAGGGACTTGGTCAATCAAGAACGGGTAACCCCCAGGAGGTATTCTCTGCACTCACAACCAATAACATTTCATATATACAGAATTCAGATGAAAGGGTTAAGACTTACGGGTGGGGTATAGGTATCGAATATAAGTTTATTAAAGAGTTTATGCTTTACGGTAATGTATATTCCGATGCTCTGACTGGCGTTGAGCCCGGCCTGGTTACGTTCTTCAATGCGCCTAAGTACCGGTTTAATATAGGTTTGCGCAATGACAATATCTTCAAAGGCGTAGGCGCCAACGTGGTGGTTAAATGGCAGGATAATAACTACTATGAAGGCACTTTCGTAACAGGTACATTACCCTATTTCACCTGGGTAGATGCACAGGTTACATATCGTCCGCCAAATACAAAGAGCACCTTCCGTCTTGGGGGAACCAACCTGGGTAACAATTATTATCGTACAGGATTTGGAAGCCCGGCTGTAGGAGGCCTTTATTACTTCAGCTACGGTTTCAACCTGTAATTAAAAAATTGGGTTATATAAGTAAAGAGCCTCCCCCCTTCGGGAGGCTTCTTTTTTACTTTAAATGACTCAGCTTTACAATAAAGTTTTGCTGACCTGGCCGATCATATAGCCATTGTGATAAAGCTGGAGAGTATAGTTTCCCTTTTGAAAACTTTCCGGATCAACAGAAAACAAAAGACGTTTGACTTCTCCTTTCTGGTATTCAAAACGGATGTTACGTGTATAGTTGATTTTTTGGCCGTTGTGTAAATCCATATAAGCTGCTTCCCAGGCATCATCATTCCGGATGATCTTGCCATCCGGCTGAGTGATCACCACGTAAACATAGGCGCTGTTATACTGGTTAACGTTGTTTTGCACGGCAAAGGAAACAACAAGTTTGCTGACTTTTTTTGCAGCGTTATTTTCCTGCTCTTTACCATTTTTAACGGCTACGGGTGTAAGTTTTATTTCAGACGCTACAAAAACGGAAGCCAATTGCACTTTTTCGGATAAAACCTTGTTTTCGCTATCAAGCTTTTTCATACTTTCCTGCAGGTTGTTCACCTCGCCGGAAAGCTGTGTCATGATATCTGAAAGCCTTTTTCTTTCTTCTTCCATTCCTTGTTTTTCCACCTGCAGATTTTTAACCAGTTCCTGCAGTTCTTTTATCTTTTGCTGCGCCATCAGCATATCGCTTTTGGTGGCTCCTTTGTTTTTCAGAATAGAATTAATTTCAGTTCTGAGTTTATAGATCTCGTTTAACTTTCCATCAAGCTGAAGTTTTAATGAATCAGCATTGGTTTGCGTAGAGTCAAGTTTGGAGTCCAATTCAGCAATGGTAACGGCATAAAGTTTCTGCAATGAATCCTGCACACCCTGGGCTACAGCTATTGAATCTTTGATATAGATCTCCGTTCTTTTATTACTGTACATCGTTTTGTCATACAGATGATATACCCAGGTTCCAACTAGGCCAGTCGAAAGAAGAACTATCAATAAATTTTTAATATCCTTCATAAATCACTGAATATGACTTGAAAAATTAAAATAAATATTTGGATTTCTTGCTGCTGTGAATATATTCCAATTAGGTCATTTAGCAACAGAAAATTCGAAAATTTCCCTGCATTTACCGGTGTAAAACATTACCAGGTTGATAGTGTGGTATTACAGGTTATTTGGAAACAGACTGATCAACATAGGCAGAAATCCAGCCCACCTGGCCATTTTTTACCAGGAAAAACTGCTTGGTTTCATACACCGATTCAAACTGGCGCATGATTTTTAGCATCAGGCCTGTTCCTGCCATCAGCGATCGCTGGTCAAACACCTGGTGAACCCGGTTTACTTCTTTCAAAACTGCCTCGCGGTCTTCTTTTGATGTGATATTCCTGGAGAGTGCATCACCGGAAAGCTGCTTGTGATTTCTTAAAAGGGTTTCATTAAATTTTACAACATCCGCATAGGTTACCACAACAATGGTATTATCAAGCTGTTCCGGGTGCATCAGGGTTGCTGCTGCCCAGGCTATACCACCACTAATAGCAATATTATCACTCAATGGATAAGCTCCGCTGGCATTGACAGCATAGATGATATCGGTTTGTTCGGCACCATATAATACCCTGCTTAGTTGTTTATTGTATGCATTAAGGCTTTTGTCATCATCCAGTCTTTTCTCGGTTTCATTGGCTGTGCTTTTGGTGCCCCAGTTTAACTGGAAGAGTTTAAAAGTTTTTGTGTCGTTACCCGGGAAAAAACCTCCTTTTGCGTTTCCGCTGCCGATATCAAGCAGGAAAGTAGTAAACCTTCTTTTTTCCGGCACAATGCCCAGGTGCGAAAGTCTGGCCTCATCCAATACATCCACTACATCCACTTTGCGGGAAGGTTCATTGATTCTTGTCCTGAAAGAATCTGCCAGGTTTTGAACCCACTGATTCTTGTTATCTTTCTCCGCCTGCATTTTCACCCCGCTGCTGACAACCGTAAAAATTTTGTTTGCTGGTATTTTATATTCTTTCAGCGCCAATAAATAGAGACCAGTCAAGCCATTTAATGTTGCCTGGAAGGTAGGTGGGGTGAAGTTGATAAAATCGGTATTTACAGAAGAATCTTTCAGGATACGGAATGTGCCTGTTGTTTTTGCGTTCTTACCAATTTCGATTACACTGATCTTTACACCTTTCGATCCCACTTCTATACCCGTATATACATGCGGGCTGCTATAGGCAGGTGCAATACTTTTTTGTGCATTGACAAATAATCCGGTGAAAGCAAAGCACACAATATTTACCAAAATGACTAAAGATTTGTTTACCATTTGCCAACGATTTGCTAGTTGTAAAAATACTTTAATGGGCCGGCACTTTTCTGGAGTGAAACTGGACAATAGTTTTTTGTGCAAAAGATGTGTTTAAAATTCCATGTATCCTTATAGGCAAAAAATAGAAAACCGCCCCAGAATGCTGAGACGGTTTTGCTTGCAGGAGTTAATACAACTGCTTTTAACCGAATAAACCACCTTTTTTCAGGCTTCGGGTGCCTTCACCAATTTTGAAGCCGTTATGATAAATTTCAATTTTGTAATTACCAGTCTGGAAATCGTTAGTGCGAATAGGAAACTGCACATTCTTCCTGGTGTTTTGCTCATAGTCAACCGGGATCTTGGCCGTAACTGTTTTTTCGCCATCTACACGGGTGTTAAGCATAATGTTTTCTTCAGATATCACTTTCCCATCAGGACCTGTAACGATCAGGTACATGTCTGCGGGGCCTGACCTGGCGATCCTGTTTTCCACATCAAAGGATACAACCAGTTTGTCCACTCTCTTTGCAGTAGAAGTTGTTTTTTCCTTACCGCCTTTCTTTTCGTTTACCGGCACAATCTGGATATTAGAGGCGCTAAAAGTAGAAGCTACATCCACAGTTCTTTCCAATTCCTGTTTCTCGGTAGTGGTACTTTGAAGGTTTTGCTCCAATACAGATTTGTCTTGCTTCAACGACGTATTGGCTACAGTCAGCTCCTGGTTTTCGCCTGTAAGCCTTGCCACCTCTGCCTCAAGACCTGTGATCTTGTCATTCAGTTCGGTAATCAGTGTCCTTGCCCTTTTCAAGTCAGCATCTTTTGCATTACGATCGTTCAGGATGCGGCGAATCTCTGCTTTCTTGGCATCGATGTCTTTTTGCAAAGCTGATTTTTCACCTTGCAGGCTGTTGTTGGCCCCGGTGATGGAATCAAGGCGCATTTCGGCAGTGCTTAATTCCTGTTTCAGCGCTTCCCGTTCATTCATATAATTGTCGGCCTGTTGCTGCACTGTCTGGATTTCTTTCTCTGATTTGTTTTTGTCCCACAATAAATAACCCCAGGTTCCGAGCAAACCTGCTGCGAGCACACCTATCAGTATGTTTTTGGTGTTATTGCTACGGGGCTGTTCGCTTTGCGGAGTAGCAGATGGATAATTAGTGTTTGTCATAAAAAATGGGTTTTAAGGAGTTCAAAATTTAATTGCCTGGGTACGGCCGGCGGATACAGAAACGAAAGGTTTAATGTTTCATCACATTTTCTTCGTGATAATCTTGTTAAATCCGCTTGGCCCAGTATTCCGAAAACCGTGCCAGAATCTTAGTCCTATTCTTTAAGCTATGATTATTTGAATGGCAGATTGAATTTTCAAAGCTTGTAACTTAGCGTCTTATGTCGGTGGAAAAAATCATTTCAGACTGGAAAAAAGGAGTCTTCAAGCCGGTCTATTGGCTGGAAGGCGAAGAGGGATATTATATTGATAAGGCCATGGAATACGCTGAGCATCATATTCTTCCTGAAAGTGAGGCCAGCTTCAATCTCACTGTATTTTACGGTAAAGATGCTACCTGGACCGATGTAGTGAATGCATGCCGCAGGTATCCGATGTTTGCAGAACGACAGGTGGTGCTGCTCAAAGAAGCCCAGCAGATGCGGGATGCTGAGAAATTGGAATCTTACATTGAAAACCCGTTATCCTCGACAGTACTGGTGGTTTCTTATAAAGACAAAAAAGTAGATGGGCGCACCAAATTTGCCAAACTGCTGAAAGAAAAAGGCAACCTGGTTACCACCAAAAAGCTATATGAAAGCCAGGTGCCCGAGTGGACACAGGAATTACTTAAAACAAAAGGGCTGGGTATTTCGGCCAAAGGATTGGCACTGCTGGTGGACCATATTGGCAATGACCTGAGCCGCATCGAAAATGAAATTGATAAGATTTCAGTGAACCTTGCCAAACGTAAAACCATTACCGAAGAAGATATTGAGGAATTCATCGGTGTGAGTAAGGAGTTCAATGTGTTTGAACTGCAATCGGCGATCGCCAAAAAGGATCTTGGCAAAGCGATTCGTATAATCAGCTATTTTGAAGCCAACCCCAAAGCAGCACCAATACAATTGGTGCTCCCTTCGTTGTACAGCTTCTTCAGCAAAACATATATGGTGTTTGGCGCCGGTTCACACGATGAGAAAACAGTGGCAGCAGCCATAGGGGTTACACCTTACTTTGTCAAAGACTATATGCAGGCTGCCAACCTCCACAGTTTTACAGGAATAGAAAGAATTTTATTATTGCTGCATCAGTATAACCTGAAAAGTGTAGGTATTGGCAACAGCGGCACTCCAGACGCTTCCCTGCTGAAAGAAATGGTTGTGAAAATGATTGCCTGAACTTGCTCTAAATGTATTTTCTTTGTGCAACCCTGCCCGGTGCCAATTCATCTGTTGGGGCAAAATATTCAGCATGAAAAAATATATTCTCAGCTTTCTTATTGTAACATCAGTCGTTTTTGCCGGTTGTCTTGATACCACTGAAGAAATAGTGATGAATGAAGACGGCAGCGGCAACATCACTATCACCAATGATATGAGTGCCGCCCTCAGCATGGCAAAGCAACTCGGCGAAAATGAGGAGGATATGAGCCAGGGAGATGAAAAGGTTGATACCACCATTTCACTGGCTAAGGAAATTGATGAGAAAAAAGATTACAGCGAGCAGGAAAAAGCATGGCTGAGAAACGGGAAACTCAGACTACAGATGAACATGCAGGAAGAAAAAATGATCATTTCCATGAACTTTCCCTTCAGCCATCCGTCTGAAATTGCCGGCATAAAAGCGCTGTCTTCAAAAATTCTATCCGATAAAATGGGGGATCCGGATGCAGGTGGTATGGGCATTCCGGGCCTGGAAGATGCGCCAACCCCCAGCAGTTTTGATGACTATTTTGTAACCAGCTTCACCCAGGATCTGATAGAACGAAAAGTAAACACTGAAAAATATGCAGGTGCACAGAATGATGAATACTTAAAAAGTATGCGGGAAATGGCCGGGATGGGTGCGCCAATGATGACCACTTATATCATCAATCTGCCTCGGGCTGTTAAAAATGCGGATGGCAAATCGGTGAAACTTTCTGAAGATAAAAAGACGGTAACCGTGCATGTTAGTGTGGACGATTTTTTCAGCGATCCTTCAACACTCGAATTCAGGATAGAATATTAGAAATGACTTTATAAATTGGCCAGGCTGTTGATCTTGTCACGGTCAATTTGCTTCACCAGGTCTTCCAGGTTGTCAAATTTTACTTCTTCCCGTAGGTATTTTTTGACAAACACTCTCAGGTGCTGTCCGTAGATCTCTTTTTCAAAATCAAACAAATTAACTTCCACCACTCTTTTCTTCCCGTCAACGGTGGGCCGGAAACCAATGCTCATCATCCCTTTCTGTCTTTCTTCCGTTGCTTTGGGATGCGGCGGATGTTCCAGTTCGGCATACACTGCATAAATACCATTGCCCGGTATAATCTTTTCCTCGTCAGCAATATGCAGGTTGGCCGTTGGATATCCTAATTGCCTGCCCAGTTTATTTCCATGGACGACTTCGCCGGAAAAAAAGAATTCATACCCGAGCAGTTTATTGGCCGTTTCAATATCGCTGTGAAGGATGGCCTCCCGGATGTTGGTGGAACTGATCGAAATATTTTCCAAAATATGTTTAGGTATTTCTTTGAGAAGATAGTTATACTGCGGAGCACCTTTTTCCAGCAGGCGAAAATCACCGAGCCGGTCTTTTCCAAAACGATGATCATAGCCAATAATAATGGTGTGAGGTCTGAATTTATTCACCAGGAAATTCCGGATATAATCTTCGGCGGGCTGGTTAGCAAAGGCGTCTGTAAAGGGTACCACCACCACATGGTCAACTCCGATGTTTTCAAGCAATTCCAGTTTTTCCGGCAACGAATTGATCAGGCGTACACCCAATATAGTGGAAGAAACCACTTTGCGGGGATGTGGATGAAACGTAATGATCACAGTTTCACCGTTGATCGAAGCTGCTTCTGACTTTAGCTTTTCAATCACCTGACGGTGGCCCATATGCACACCATCAAATGTGCCGATAGTGATAACAGCATTGCGGAAAAGCGGTAGATTCTCTATGTCACGATGTACCTGCACAAAAGGCAAAATAAATGCGCAATATTCAATTAGCAATGTGTATTGTTCAACTATTTTTGCAGCAATTCTAAAGCGGGCCGGTACTATGTCGTTATATTCAAAAAGAGGGGTTTCAGCGCAAAAGGAGGAAGTTCACGCAGCTACCAGGAATCTTGACAAAGGACTATATCCAAATGCTTTTTGCAAAATTTATCCTGATGTGCTTTGTGGCGATGATGACTGGGTGAATGTGATGCATGCGGATGGCGCAGGCACCAAGAGCATTCTTGCTTATTTATATTGGAAGGAGACAGGTGATGTATCGGTATGGAAAGGAATAGCACAGGATGCCATAGTCATGAACCTGGATGATCTTCTTTGTGTTGGCATTTATGACAAGTTGCTATTTTCTTCAACGATTGACCGCAATAAAAAACTTATCCCGGCTGATGTGCTGGAAGCGGTGATTAGCGGAACACAAGAGTTTTTTGATAGTATGAAGCAATTTGGTGTCAACATTAGTTTTATGGGTGGCGAAACAGCTGATGTAGGTGATGTGGTGCGAACCATTGCTGTCAACGGTACGATGACGGCAAGATGGCCAAAGAAAAAACTTATTACCAATGAAAATATACAACCCGGCAATGTGATCGTTGGCCTTGCCGGTTTTGGACAATCGAATTACGAAACAGCCTATAACAGCGGTCTGGCCAGCAACGGGCTCACCAGTGCAAGACATGATGTGCTGGATAAATCTTATGCTGTTCGTTTCCCTGAAACATATGAGGCATCACTCGATGATTCGGTTGTTTATATCGGTCAAAATAAAATGACTGATGAAGTTAAAGTGAACGATCAGCGATCTACTACAATCGGCCAACTCCTGTTAAGCCCAACAAGAACCTTTGCGCCGGTGATGAAGGCATTGCTTGAAAACCACTTTGAAGCTATCCAGGGTCTTATTCATTGCAGCGGTGGGGGTCAAACCAAGTGTTTGAAATATGTGCCTGAAAATGTCCGGATCATTAAGGACAATTTGTTTGAACCGCCGGTCATCTTTCAACTGATACAAAAGGCCAGTGGTGCAGACGACCGGGAGATGTACCAGGTTTTTAATATGGGTACAAGACTGGAAATCTATACTAATGAAAAAGACGCTGATGCAATAATCACTGTCTCAAAAAGCTTCGGTGTGGATGCGCAGGTGATCGGCAGGGTGGAGGAGTGTGATACAAAACAAGTAGAAATAAAATCTGGTTCCGGTGTTATAGTTTTTTGAATTTCTTAAGTCAAGTTGGTTTATTTTGCAACAAACAATTCAATCCATGTCAGAACCCATTATTCAGCTTTCTAATGTCAATATCTACCAGGGCAATAACCTTATTCTCCAGGATGTAAATCTTACCGTAAACAAAGGTGAGTTCGTTTACCTGGTTGGGAAAACAGGCACAGGAAAGTCGAGCTTGCTAAAAACACTTTATGGTGAATTGCCGCTGAAAGAAGGGCAGGGGGAAGTGGCAGGTTTTAATCTTTCAGGGCTTGACTGGAAAAAGGTTCCTTACCTGCGCCGCAACCTGGGTGTCGTTTTCCAGGAATTTCAATTACTGACCGACCGTAATGTAAATAATAACCTGAAGTTTGTTTTGAAAGCCACCGGCTGGACAGATGAGAAACTGATGGATGAAAAAATTCAGGATGTCCTCGAAAAAGTGGGACTAAAATCCAAAGGGTTTAAAATGCCTTTTGAACTGAGCGGCGGTGAACAACAAAGGGTGGATATAGCCCGGGCTTTATTAAATTCTCCCAAACTTATATTGGCAGATGAACCTACCGGTAACCTTGATCCTGAAACATCAGATGAGATCATGAAACTTCTCTTTAGCATCAGCAGGGATTACAACACTACCATTGTGATGGCTTCACATGATTACATCGTGGTGCAAAAATACCCGGCAAGAATGATCAGAACTGAACGGGGCCGGGTGATTGACAATGCTACCATAACCACTGAATAAGCTCAAGGCTGTTTTTCCTGTTATCATAGGTGTCGCCAAGCAACCGCTGGCGCAACCTGATCTCTTCCACTGTAAACGGCTGGTTATATAATTGCATGATGATAGAAGCAAAAGCATTGGCCGTTGTTCCAATATGACAGGCTGCAGCAAGACCTGTACCTTTCACCATGGCTTCATGGGTGATGCAATGACGGCCTTCAAACAACACATGCAGCAGTTTGAGCCTGATGCCCGTTATGTTCCGGTTAAATGATGGCAGAATGTTGATATGGGCTTTACGGATGAGATCGTTTAATTCTCCTTCTGATGGATCGGCAACCAAACAGGTATGTTGAAACAGGTGCGCCATTTTCTGCAGACGTCTTGATGGTTTTTTACCGGCGATCACAAATGGTTTTCTCACTTTCATGAACACTTTTCGTAACAACCATATTGCCGCTTCTTCATTCTCCGGCACGGATAAATTACCATGATATAAACAAAGGTTGCCCATTCCTTCTTCGCCGGACACAGTTTGCCAAGAAGGGTAAATGGGCAGCAACCTGGCACCAGGAAGATCATACTGTTCTTTCAGCACCGTCACATCTTCATGGGACACACAGGCATAGATACATTCATGCGGTAACTGTTGGCTGTATTTTTTCAGCAACCGGCTTTCATGTAAAAAGTATAGTTTTTTAAACAGCGAAGTTTCAGCCCTGGCCAGTTCTTTGTAATAAAGGCTTTCTTCGTTATGCATCCTGACCACCACTTTTCTTTTTTGCAGGTCAAGCAGGGGCAGGATGCCTGTACAGTGAATGCCTTCCAGCAAAACCGGGTGATCATCTTTATTGAGATTGGCGGCCAGTTCTTCATTCATTCTTGATGCTACGATATAGGGAATACGGGAAGAAAAGCCTTTGCTGCCTGTTTTTCTTTCATAGACACGGATCGTTTCGCAAAACTGGTTTAATTCATTTGGAGTTCCTCTTTCATTATAATTGAAATAGTGCAGGTGAATGCCGATGTCCAGTTTCCTGAACATCATGATACGGTTCATCATATCAATGGCGCCGCCATAATCTGCCGGCCAGGGCACATCAAGACAAACAATATGTAGCTGGCGTTTCAAACCTTGAAAACGGATTTATAAAAGGCGAGTAATTTTTTTTCTTCCTGCTCCCAGTTCAGTACCAGGCGGGCTTTCAGGCAGTTTTCCTGTAATGTTTTATGTAAAACATCATCAGACAGCAATTTGTTCAGCGCAGCGGCAATTATGGGAGGATCAACAGTTTCGATCAGCAAAGCTACGGGGTATTGCTCATTGAGACGGCGGTACTCAGGATAATCCATGGTCACCTGCGGCAATCCTGCATGTATATAATCAAAGAACTTATTGGGCAAGGCCAGGTATTGGTTCAGCCCAGTGTTTTCAGCTACTGCCACACCGATATAAGCCTGTGCTGAAATTTCCCGTAGTTTGTCTGGAGGCAACATGCCCTTTAATTCCACTTTAGTTTCCAGGCCTGATTCAGCCACCAGTTGTTTCAGTTGCGGCATAAAATTACCGTCACCACAAACCACCAGCCGTGCATTCACCATTTTCATGGCAGGAACCAGTTGTTCAAAGGCCCTTGCTTCGTTTACTGCTCCCTGGTATAAAATAAAACGTTCTGACTTTGGATTGATGCTTAAAGGGTGCAGCCGAGGCATATTGCGTATCGTTTCATATTTCACACCATAGCGCTGTTGAAATTCCTGAGCGATACTTTCACTTACAGTGTAACCTGAAAGGAATTTTGGGACAGCTTTTTTTTCAATGCGGGACCATATCTTAAAAACAGCAGGCCGTGTGGCCACTTCCTTTAACCCGGTGAATAATTCATGTGCATCATAAATGCGGGGAATTTTCTTCCAGGCCGAAATTCTTAAACAAGGTAGTATGGTATCAAGATCAATGGCGCAGATGGCATCCATTTTTTTGAACAGGAGGTAGAAGAATAGCCTGGTATTATACTCTGCGTAAAAAAGCTTTCCTTTTTTGAACCAGCATCGCAGCCTTTTCTGCCTGAATTTTTCCTGTCGCAACGGGAGCGAAGAGGGAAGTTTACGTCCTACTAAAACCACATCATAGCCATTTTCTGCCAGCGACATACAGATGCGGTTCATCCGCTGGTCAAAGGTGAGGTCGTTGGTAACGGTGAAGTATATCCTTTTCAAAAGGCTGCTGGTTGAAAATGAAGTAAGGGCTATTGCAAAGAAACGGAATTGTAAATTCTTTCTATCACTTCCACCGTTTTAAATCCATCTGCTGCCTGGGTGAATGGGTGGTTTTCATCCTGCAATGCTTTTAGCATATTCTCATACACTTTGTCATGATTACTCATCGAGCCTTTATAAAATCCATAATCATTGGCTGATCCTGCAGCAGGAATCTCCAGATCAAAACCATCCGTCAACTGGTATTCTATCCTGTTCATGTATTCTCCGCCTACCCGTATACTGCCTTTCTCACCTAAGAGAGATAAGGACACTTCCATGTTTTTCTGAAAAGTGTTCAATGACCAGTTTAGCCCGCCAAGCATACCATTGCTCATTTTGAAAGAAACTACTCCGCTGTCTTCAAAATCGATGATGCCCCCGTGTGCCAGGTTCTTGCGGTAGCCTGTTATTTCCTCCACTTCTCCCAGCAACCAAAGCATGGCATCAATATAATGACTGAACTGTGTATATAATGTACCGCCGTCAAGTTCAGCGCTGCCTTTCCATGAATCCATGTAGTATGCTGCAGGCCTGTTCCAGAAACAGTTTAACTGAAAACTGTATAAGCGGCCCAGGCGGTTGTCGTCTACCAGTTCTTTCAGGGCAGCCAATGCAGGATTATAACGGGTGGATTTCACCACAAATAACTTCTTTCCGGCTTTTGTTGCTGCATCAGTCATTTTTGCGGCATCGGCTGTGCTGATGCAAAGTGGTTTTTCACAAAGCACATGCTTCCCGGCTTCGAGGGCGGCAATAGCATGTTTAGCATGAAGCCCATTGGGTGTGCAGACTGCCAGCAGATCAAAATCATAGGTCAGTAATTGCTGTAAATCATAACAGGGAGTTGCCTGAAATTGTGCTGCCAGTTCATCAGCCCGTTGCGGAATAATATCGCAAACTGCCACTATCCGGCCCTGTTTAGCCGCCTCTGCAGCATGGCGTGGAGCAATTTTACCACATCCAATGATAGCAAAACGAAGCGATGAACTCATAATCATCAAATATACATTCATTCAACGGGCAATAAAAAACCCCCTGTGTATATCACAAGGGGTTTTGTTTATGAATGATTTACTTATTACATCATCATATCCATTCCACCATCTCCCTGCTGGCGGTTATTCTTTCTTTTAAAAAGGTTGGCATCGAATTTACCAAACCTCCAGTTGAAGTTGATGCGCACCACCTGCGGGTCGCGGCGGCGGAACACATCCTGGATAAAGAATTGTGATTCGGAATAGATATCCTGCACTCTTGTTCTGAATATATCATTGATGTTAACGGAAAGGGATGCCTGCCTGTTTTTAAGAAATTCATAGCGGAAGGCAAAGTCCACACCGTAAACAGGACGGACATATCCTTGTGCTGAAGTGCTGGGGCCAAACATGCCACCGCCCATGCCTCTGCCGCCGCCACCACCGCCACTGCCGCCTGGAGGCAGGATAGTCCTTGACTGATAATCACCTGAAAGCTGTATGCTGAAGTTTTTTGGCAGTTTGAAACTGTTGTTGATCTTGGTAAACCAGCTTACAAACTGATCCTGCGGGGCAACAGTGGGATCATCAATGCTGATCTTTGAAGTGAACAGGTTCAGGTTTGTGGTGATATCCCACCATTTGTTGATCTTATTTCGGGTGATCACTTCCAGGCCGGTCACATAGCTCGAATTGGCATTGATAAAAGTGTTTATCAACTGGTCTTTTCCGCTCAGCGGTTCCGTTTGAACGATCTGGAAACGGGTGATCAGGTCATTGGTATTTTTATAGTAGGCTGTAACCAATAAATTGTCCTTGTTTTCGAATGTCTTCATGTAAGACAATTCCAGTGAATTGGTAAACTCAGGATTCAAACCTGGATTTCCTTTGCTCAAATTCAGGAAGTCGGAAGAATCGGTGAACGGTGACAATTGCCAGAAATTGGGGCGATTGATTCTCCTTGAATAATTTAATTGCAACTCCTGGTCATTTTTCAATTTCTGTGTAAGGAAAACACTGGGGAAAAAGCTGATGGGAAAATCAATATCAAATTTTTCACTCGTCTTAGTCAGCTCACCCTGGTAATTTGAACTCTCGGCACGAAGCCCCAACTGGTATCCAAAATTCTTGATGCGATTGCTGTAAGTTGTGTAAGCAGCCAGCACACGGTCTGTGCTTCTGTAGTCAACCTGGGAACTGGGCAGCAATTCCAATGAGCCATTATTGACAAGATAAAAGGCGTTGGTGCTATTGTTCTCGTTAAAGGCACCACGAACACCAAATTCAACTTTAGCATTTTCGCTCAGCGGATTCACATAATCAGCCTGAAGAATGAGGCTTTTATTGAGCCCGGTGCCTAGCTGCCACTGGTTGACAGACCTGTCAATGCTGAGCCCGTCAGCAGCATAATAGTCGGTGATGATGTTATTATTATTGTCGTTCTTCCTGCGGTTATAGGTGATGTCTGCCGTAAGTTCACGACCCGCTTTAGGGAAATTGTGTTTCAGGCCGATCGTTGTACCTAGATTCCTGAATTCAAACTGGTTGTACGCAGCTCTTTGTGTGAAAGATGATTTCATGGGGCTACTGAGTGTGTCCACCAGCAGATCGGTAAATGTATTGGGTCTGAATGAACCTCCACCGGCATTGAAAGTTGCAGATAATGTTGTTCTGTTATTGATAAAATAATCTAACCCGGACCTGATGAAACGGAAACTGCCGTCCATACGGTTGTTGTCATCCTGGTACAGAATGTTGTTGGGATTCTCAAGTAATGAAAGTCTTTCTGTGTTCCCGTTACTGATTGAACGACGCTGGTTATACATGCCGCTTAGAAACAGGTTCACTTTGCTCTGGCGCAAGTTGATATCACCACCAAAACCTACTCTTGCCCGTGAATCAATATTTGTACGGAGGCTGCCATTATAACCTACTTTCCTGTTTTTCTTCAGCACAATGTTCAGAATCCCTGCAGTGCCGCCTGAGGCATCAAATTTTGCAGAAGGGTTGGTTATGATTTCCACACTTTCAATCGCATCAGCAGGAATCTGGTCTAATTGCATGGTAGTGGGGCGGCCATCAACAAAAATTTGGGGTGCATTATTGCGCAACGCCACATTACCGTCAATATCCACATTCAATGATGGAACATTGCGCATTACATCCACAGCCGTACCACCAGCAGAAACGATATTTTTATCAACATTAAATATCTTCCTATCAATACCCAACTGGAGGCCGGGTTTGGAAGCAGAAACAGTCACGTTGGAAAGCACCTGCTCTTCTATCTCAATTTTAATATTGCCCAGGTCTTTGTCCAGTGCATTCATCATGGCGCTCATATCGCCACCACGTTTAATATCAAAAGCAACGGGTTGCTCAAATTCCTTATATCCTATGATGGATATTTTAAGTTTAGAAGCCCCCATAATGGGTATATTTTCCAGGCTAAAATCACCGTTGGCTTTGGTGAGCATACCTGATATGACCACTTCTTTACGTGTTTTTGTAGCACTGTCCATTCTTGTTTGCAAAAGCTGTACAGAAGCAAATTCTATGGGTTTTCCAGATTTTGACTCTACCACTTTACCATAAAAGCGGCCGGCGGGCATTTGACCAGCACCCCTGTTTCCACCCATGTTGGGTTGCGAAAAAGACATAACACTCAGGAAAACAATGGATAAGGTCAAAAATATTTTTCTCATGAATAAAAATTTAGCTATTAGACGTGTAATGGTATCCTAACTTGCTGACAAGTCCATGACATTTCTGCCAAATGACTGATTTGCTATACAAATGGCAAGTATCAATGGTTCAACTTCTATTAGCTGGTAAGAACGGTAATTAAAACCTGCACCAGGCCAATAATGAAGCCGATAACGGCCCCGATCAGTTCGACAAAGCGGAATTCTTTGGACATGATCTGGTAGAGAACCTCTTCCAGTTTATCTGAAGAAAAAGCGGATACTTTTTGAATAACAATATGCTCCAGGTCCAGCTCTGCCTGCAGGTTGGCGGAGAATTGTTTCATTACCTGCGGGAACAGGTTCCCGATCTCCTGCATAAAAATACCTTTCAGCGTATTGATGGTTTTATCACCAATGAACATGCTCAGGAAAGGCATTTCATTACTGAGTTTGATGCGCAGAAAATCATCCACATGTTTTTCTATCATGGGCATTATCTTCTCCAGGTTGGCCGGGTCACTGATCTTTTGCTGTATATCCTCAAAAGATAAGAACTCGTTACTGACGATCTTGCCCAGCTTCTCTGCAAACTGCTTTTGCCTGCGGGGAAAAATGCCCTGGATGGTCATGCCCAGGAAGCGATGGGGCTCCCGGGGGTGAAATAACATTTTAATCGCCACCTTATTGGTGATCCAGCCTATAAAGGCTGAAATGACGGGAATGAGAAACAACCAGTAATTCATAATCTGCTGTGATAAAAAGAAAACCCCGTCTTCATCACATAAAAGACGGGGAGTATTTGGGTGGCTAACCGGGCTCGAACCGGCGACCCTCAGAACCACAATCTGATGCTCTAACCAACTGAGCTATAACCACCATTTTCGAGCTGCGAAAGTAAGTAAAATGATTTTTCCCAAAAAATAAAAGCATTTAAACCAAGGCATTTTTAAAACTGTTGTTACTAGCCGGAATCAATTTTTAATAATCAGAGATGATTTCCGGAACGGGCATTATGGCGAGAAAATGTGATGCAGGTGGGAAAAACCCGTTTTCCGCTTATCAAAATCCTCTGTTAAAAGGAGTTAAAGGCAAGAAATCCATTGATTTTGCGTTATTTTTGAAGTTATGCGTAAAGCAGTAAAATATCTGACAAATATGAAAAGACTACCGATAGTAGTAATGTTTGCCATTACAGGTTCCTTTTTTGCGTTCCGTTCCATTGGCAATATTGCTCCTGATACCAATCCTCCCGGAAAATATGAGCAAATCCTGAAAATTGTAGGAGAGATGCTGAGCCAGGCTCATTATAGCCCCCAGGACATCAATGATGCATTTTCAAAAAAGATTTTCACTAAGTATCTGACTGACCTGGACCCGGAAAAAAATATATTCCTGCAGACAGATATTGACCAGTTGCAAAAGAAATATGAAACAAAAATTGATGATGAGATCAAAGGGTCCAAAGTGGAGTTTTTTTTGGCTGCTGGCAAAGCCTTTAATACCCGTATGGAAGAAGCAGCGGGTATAGTTTCAGATATCCTGTCAAAGCCATTTGATTTTTCAGCGAATGAAGAAGTTGTGCTGGATGGGGAAAAACTGGATCATACTGCCTCAGATGCAGAAAGAAAGGAACGCTGGAGAAAGAAACTGAAATACATGACCCTTGACCGTTTTTCTGAATCACTTGATATAAGGGATAAAAACAAAGGCAAAGAAAATTTTGTAATAAAATCAGATGAAGAACTGGAAAAAGAAGCACGGGAAAAAGTGAAGCGGTTAATGGACCGGACTTTTGAGCGGTTCCGTTTCAAATTCAACGATGATGATAAATTTAACCTCTTTGTGAATGCCATTACGAACACGATGGATCCCCACACTGAGTTTTTCCCTCCGGTTGATAAAAGGTATTTTGATGAGGAGATGAGCGGCCGTTTCTATGGTATCGGCGCTTCATTGCAATACGATGATGGCAATATCAAAGTAGCCAGTGTGCTCACCGGCAGCCCGGCCTGGAAATCAGGTGAATTGCAGGTGGGGGATGTTATTCAAAAAGTGGCACAGGGAAAAGAAGAACCGGCTGACCTGACCGGGTTCCTGGTGACAGATGCAGTGAAACTGATCCGCGGCAAAAAAGGAACAGAAGTGAAGCTTACCGTAAAGAAGCAAGATGGTACGCTGAAAGTTGTTTCGCTGATCCGTGATGAGATAGTACAGGATGAGACCTTTGCCCGAAGCGCCGTAGTGAAAACAACCACCGGGAAGATCGGGTATATTTTTCTTCCCGAATTTTATGCAGATTTTGATCGCCCCGGCGGCAACCGCAGCTATGTGGATGTGGCCAAGGAAGTGCAAAAGCTGAAAGAAGAAAAAGTAGATGGCATTGTGATTGACCTGCGCAACAACGGTGGTGGTTCGTTGTATGATGTGGTGCAGATGGCAGGGTTGTTCATTGAAGAAGGCCCCATTGTGCAGGTAAAAGACAAGGAAAATAAGCCCAGTGTGCTGAGAGATAAAGACCGCTCGGTGCTTTATTCCGGTCCGCTGGCAGTAATGGTCAATGAATTCAGCGCTTCTGCTTCTGAAATTTTTGCCGCTGCCATCCAGGATTATGGACGTGGTGTAGTGATCGGCAGCACTTCTACGTATGGCAAAGGAACAGTGCAGCGAAATATTGGCATAGACCCCGACAATGGTTTTTCATTGTCCAATTCGGAGCTGGGAACTGTGAAACTCACTTTACAAAAATTCTATCGCATCAATGGAGGCTCCACTCAGCTTAAAGGTGTTACTTCTGATATTGTTTTGCCGGATAATCTCGAATACCTTAAAGTGCGGGAAAAAGATAATACAGATGCATTGCCCTGGGATGAGATCAATAAAGCCTCTTACAATACCTGGAATGCCGGCTATGACATTAAAGTGATCCAGCAATTAGCCAGCCAGCGGGTGGACAATGATGTTACTTTCAAACTTATCAAAGAAAATACAGAGTGGCTGGCCAAACAAAATGAAAGAATCTATTCCTTGCAGATAGACTCATTCAGGAAACAGCAAAAAATGATAAGGGCAACTTTTGCACAAATGGAATCATTGCTGAAACTAAAAGATGAATTGCTTGTGACGCCGGTCACAGGTGAAGAAAACAAATGGGCTAATGATAAAAACAAGCAGGACCGCTTTAACCAATGGCTGAAGAACCTGCGTCGTGATATTTATCTTGACCAGGCTGTGAAAGTGGTGGATGATATCATCAGCCAGCAAAACCTGGTGAAAACAAAACAACCCGGCGATGAAGTGAAAAAAGCATTTTAAGCCGAATAAACTGATCCCTGTTTCACAAAACCGGTTCGACAGCATCGAACCGGTTTTTGTTTGCTTACAGGTACCGCTCCCGGATGATGTGGGCATGGTGGGCCGCATGGCCGATAATGATATAACCTATAGCCCGGACATAAATGGATTTACCATTAGAAACACCTGCTGATTCGAGTTGTTCCTCATCAAAGGATTTGAACATGAGCATAGTGCTTCTGCGCAACAACCTGAATTCTTCCCGCAAATCATTCCAATTCCTCTTATCAGCTTTGGAATTTGCTGCATAACTGTTCTCGTCAAAACCAGGTAAGGACTGGCTTTCTTTCCGGGCAAAGCAGAGTGCCCTGTAAGCAAAAATCTTTTCAGCATCAATGATATGCTGCAGTACTTCTTTTATTGACCATTTGCCTGCTGCATAACGGAAAGTTTGTTTTTCCGTCGGTATTTTGTCGAGAAACTGCTCCAGCATGGCTGTATGTTCCCTGAATGCTTCCATGATATCATCCTGCTGCACATAATTTATATAACCGTGATAAAATTCAGGAACTCGGGAAAGATAGGGGCGGGCCATATTACATTTTTTATTTAGCAAATTAAAGGTAAGGATACCGGTGCGATGATACATATTTGAAATCGTTTTATATCGGGTTGGCACTCGTACAAAATATTCATATCTTGGCAATTAGCTTACAATACCTGTATTTTTGATATTGCCGGTTTGATAAGGGCGGTTGTTTTCACCTGACTGATACAACCAACCGGAACATATTCCTGTCCTTATCCCGGTGGATAAAACCCGCCTGTCAAATGAAGAAACTGACATTTGCTTTATTCCCCTTGCTGGCAACAGGACTCCTGCTCACTTTTAACAATTCAAAACAGTGGGATGGCCCCTATGTACTTTACAAAGGCGGCGACGTGCAGGTTAAATATATAATCGAAGAGAATGGCGCCAGGCTGGTGAGAGAAGAAACGGTTCCTGCTTCACAAAGAGAAAACATTACACTTAAAGTGGCCACTGATGAACCCGGTAGATTTTTTGATGTACCGCTGAAAAAGAAACTGCAAAATGAAAAGAGTGAACATAAGAAAGTGAACAGGATGTTTGTTTTTTCTGATATCGAAGGAAACTTTAAAGCCATGCGTACCCTGTTGCAGGGAAACGGGGTGATAGATAAAGACCTTAAATGGTCTTTTGGGGATGGTCACGTTGTGCTCACCGGTGATTTTGTTGACAGGGGAGACCTGGTTACCGAAGTTTTATGGTTCATTTACGCATTGGAAGAACAGGCCAAAGAGGCCGGAGGTTTTGTACACTTTATTCTGGGCAACCACGAGATCATGAACATGAGTGATGATCTGCGTTATCTCAATCCCAAATATGTTGAATCTGCAAAATTGCTGAATGAGCATTTCATGAATCTCTATGGGCAAAATTCAGAATTAGGCCGCTGGCTTCGCACTAAAAATGTTGCAGAAAAGATCGGCAAGTTCCTTTTTGTACATGCCGGCATTTCTAATGAGGTCAACCAAATGAACGTATCCATTAATGACATCAACCGGCTTTCCAGGCCTTATTATGATGACACGACATATAATTACAAGGACCAAAGATCAGATACACTAATCGGCGATGCAGGTCCTTTCTGGTACCGGGGTTATTACTCCAAAAGCAAGCCAGCACCAAAAGAACAGGTAGATCAGAGCTTGTCAAAATTCGGTGTCAAACATATTGTTATCGGGCATACATTGGTAGCAGATACGGTCAGCATGTGGTTTGGTGGTAAGGTGATCAATGTGGACACGCATCATGCCCAGGGTCACTCAGAAGCGCTGCTGGTGGAAGGCGATAAACTTTATCGGGTGAATACTGCCGGCAATAAAGTGTTGCTCGCTGAAAAATAGTACCTGTTGTTTTATTTTTTCTTCCAGTGTTCCAGCCAGTCAATCATGCGGCTGGTGAAGCCATATTCATTATCAAACCAGGCGATTAGTTTCAGTTGTTTTCCTACCACACTGGTCATGGTGCCATCAACAAGACAGGAGTGAGTGTTCCCTTTTATATCCAATGAAACCAGCGGTTCCTCGGTGTAACCAACAATGTTGCTGAACTCTTGTGCTGCTGATTTCCGGAAAAGCTCATTCACCTGCGCTGCTGAAACAAATTCCTTCATCTGTATGCTGAAATCAGCCATGGCGCCATTAGCAACCGGGATGCGGGTGGACATTGCCGCTATTTTTCCTTTCAGCGCCGGCAACAACATTTCCAGCGATTGGTGAAGGTCAATCTCAACCGGAATAATTGATTCCGCAGCGGCTCTGCCACGGCGAAACTGCCGGTGAGCAGCATCCACCAACTCCTGGCGGGATGTGTAGGAATGCAGTATATTGATCTGTGCTGATTCTATGCCGATAGCATTCAGGATATAAAGTATATGCACCGAGCAATTCGTCATACATCCGCCCGGGGAAACAATATGAACATCAGCATTTGCTTTGCTGTGATTGAATCCATAGATCAGCAAAGGAATATCGGCTGAACCGGTGGTAGAGAGCAACACCTTTTTTGCTCCGGCTTTTAGATGTTCTGATGCAGCAGCATGATTGGAAAACTGGCCTGAACATTCCAGCACCACATCAACATCCAGTTCTTTCCAGGGAAGTTTGGAAGGGTGATCGGCCTGGAATGCAGCTATATTTTTTCCCCCTGCCTGAATACATCCGTCTTTGGCCATAATTCCTTCTTCCAGTGTGCCATAAACAGAATCATATTTGAGAAGGTAAGCAAGATTTTCAACAGGCATGATGTCGTTCACAGCCACAACCTCCATTTCGGGATGATGAAGCAACCTCCTGAATAATAAACGGCCGATGCGGCCCATTCCATTAATAGCAACTTTCATGATAATCAGGTTAGAAAAATGCAAATATCAAGAAGAAATAAAACTTCTTTGTGGCTATTTATTCAGGCGGGGGATTTACTGCGTAAATAGGGCCGGTTTTCTTTTTGACTGCTTTCGTTCATCCTGTAAAGTTTATCTGGCTATATTTGGTCATTGTCTTAGCAGTTCATGAACACCCTTATCACTAATATTAAATTGCTTGCCGGCATTAGAGAAAAGCCTCGCTTATTAAGGGGGCGGGAGCTGGCCAACCTTCCAGCTATTGAAAATGCCTACCTGCTGATGGAAAATGGCCTAATAGCAGCGTATGGTGAAATGAAAAATATCGGCGACCTGCCCTCAAAAGTCAGCCAGCAACTTGATGCTTCCGGCCGGATCGTTTTTCCTGCCTGGTGCGACAGCCACACACACCTTGTTTTTGCCGCAACAAGGGAAGAAGAGTTTATTGATAAAATAAAAGGACTTAGCTATGCTGAAATAGCCGAAAAGGGCGGGGGTATCCACAATTCGGCAAGAAAACTGAATGCAGCAACTGAAGACGAGTTATTCAACAGCGCCTGGAAAAGGCTGGAAGAGCTCATTAGCCTGGGAACCGGTGCCATTGAAATCAAAAGCGGGTATGGATTGACCACAGACGGTGAACTTAAAATGCTGCGGGTGATCAAAAAAATAAAAGAACGGTCACCCATACCTGTCAGGGCCACTTTTTTAGGCGCCCATACTTACCCGCCTGAATATAAGAACAACCACCAGGGATATATTGACCTTATCATTAATGAAATGCTCCCGGTGATCGCTGCTGAAAAACTGGCTGACTACATTGATGTTTTCTGCGAAACAGGATTCTTTTCTCCTGCAGAAACAGAGACCATCTGTCGTGCCGGGATGAGTGTGGGGCTGAAACCCAAGATACATGCCAATCAACTCAACCTTTCAGGAGGTGCGCAAACCGGGGTTAAACTCGGTGCCGTTTCCGTGGATCATCTTGAAACCATGGATGATAAAGCGATTGCCGCACTTGCTGCTTCAGACACAATCGGCACTTTGCTGCCAACGGCTGCTTTCTTTTTACGGATGCCGTTTCAGCCTGCCCGTGAACTGATAGATGCAGGTTGCGCCATTGCCCTGGCTTCGGACTACAATCCCGGCTCATCACCCAGCGGCAACATGAACTTCGTGGTAGCCTTAAGCTGCATACAGATGAAAATGTTACCGGAGGAAGCCATCAATGCTGCCACCGTCAACGGGGCATTTGCCATGGAATTGCAGGATTTGGTGGGTAGTATCGGTATTGGTAAAAAAGCAAACCTGGTGATAACCCGGCCTGTGACATCGCTAGCCAGTATTCCCTATTCTTTTGGCTCCAATCTTATTGAAAAAGTAATGATCGGAGAGAATATCTACGGCGCTGGCGGAAATTAAAAACAAAACCATAGCTTTAAGGTTATGCAAAAATGAAGCTATGGATCAGCCGGTCACTAACATTCCAAAAGAAAAAACGAAAACTGTCATGCGTCACTTCAAAGCCTATACCAGGCAGGATGTTTTATCACTTACCCGTTTGCGCCGTTTTGAAACCAAACTGGGAGAAAGGCTGCAGGTGTTGCAAAATGTAACAGATATTAGCGGGTCATTACAGCAAAGCAATGCCCGTTTTGTACTGTTTGGTGTGCCGGAAGATATCGGTGTGAAGGCAAACCACGGCCAGGGTGGCACCGACACCTGCTGGCTTCCTTTTTTGCAAAACTTCCTGAATATTCAAAGCAATGATTTTCTCGATGGCAGCGAAATACTATTGGCCGGTCATTTTGATTTTGGCGATATGCAATACCTTATTGACACCACCGCAAAGGGTGATGAGGAAAAGATCGAAGCATATCGTCATGCGGTGAATAATATTGATGAAGAAGTGGAACAACTGGCAAAGATCATCACTGAACAAAAGAAGATACCGCTGGTGGTTGGTGGCGGACACAACAATGCCTATCCTTTGTTGAAAGGGGCTGCCAAAGGCTGGCATAAAGCCGGGTTAACAGTGCTGGCACAACTGAACTGCATCAACCTCGATGCACATGCCGATTACCGTCCCATGGAAGGTCGCCATAGCGGCAATCCTTTTCGCTATGCAGAGGAAGACGGGTTTTTACAGAAATACTGTGTGATCGGCCTGCATGAAAATTACCTGCCTCAAAATGTATGGGTTGATATGGTAAACAATCCTTTTATTGACTGCATCACTTTTGAAGACATTTTTGTGCATGAAAAAAGATCCTTTATGCAGGCAGTGGCCCATGCCACCGGTTTCACCGAAGACACTCTTTCCGGTATAGAACTCGACCTGGATTGTATTCAGCAAACACTCAGCAGTGCCATGACACCCATTGGCATCACACCGGTACATGCAAGACAGTATCTTTCTTTTGCTGCTGCCGATGCCAAACCTGCTTACCTCCATATTAGTGAAGGAGCTGCCCGTCTTTCCGATGGAAGAACTGACAGTAATACCGGCAAACTGGTTAGTTACCTGGTGAGTGATTTTGTAAAGGCATTATCACAATGATCAAAATATAGCACCGGTTATATTGATGTCAGCTTTGGCAAATGCTTTGCGGTAACGTGCCATCACTTTATCTGCTTCTACTTTTTTCTTTTCACCTGACAAAGCCTGCCACAACCCGAACAAAGCCCATCCATTTTCATTGTTGTTCTCCAGGTCTGACAGGAAAACGGCTTTTGCATCAGCATTTTTTCCCGCTTTTAGCATGGCATTGCCCAAATAATGTTTGGGGCTCAGCATCCAGTCTCTCGGTTCATTATAGACCATGTTTTCTTCTATAACGACAGCTTCCTGCAATACTTTTATGGCATCATCAAATCTTTCCTCTTTCAGGGCTATAGAACCGGCTAGAATTTTTTCTGCCACGTTGGCGCCATCAATAGCAGGAGAGAAGGGGCTGAACGGCAATAACAGGATTGTATCTTTCAATAACTCATTTAGCCGGGACAATTCTCTTTTAGCATCACTGGTGCGTCCGCCTGCCAGCATGGCCATGCCTCTTCCAAACCGAAAAATGATACTACTGTAAATGCGGTTGACCGCAGGCTGAGGCATTTCAAGCAATGGTTGCCAGTTGCCAAAACGGATATTCACCAGCACCGGTGTGCTGTGAATGTATTGCAGGTAACTGCCCATTGCCCCGCCCATATCCAGGTAATCAGCAGGAATACTTTTTGCTGTGGCTGCCGCTGCTTTCATGGATTCTTCTTTCAGCCCACCCAGCATGGCATTGTTCGTTTGCATGTGTATGTTGTGAATGAGATACAGGAAATCGTTATTGGTGACAGGGGCAAAGAGTTTACTGTAGAGTTCATACCCGTTAATTGCATTTTTGTTTACCTGCACTCCTTTTTCGTAATGCCCTGCCCGCAGGTAGATATGCGAAGGCATATGAACCGTGTGAGAAAGTCCCGGTGTTATTTTACCGAGCCTGTCGGCACTCGGCAAAGCTTTAGCAAAATAAGGTGATGGCTCCATCACATGAATGTAATAGTGATTGGCACCGGGATGATCCGGTGTTTTGGCCAGCAGTTTTTCCAGCACTGTCCTGATCAGTGGTGTCCATGGCCGGGGAGTACCGTCTATTTTCCAGAGGTCCCAGGGATGTTCCAGCATCATCGCATCTGCATACAAGGCCTGCACATCTGGATGCGCTGGAAACTTTTCATACGCTTTCTTCATCATGGATGTGTATTGCCCGTTCAGTTTAGCCCTGTTCATATCAGCCGAATCGGCAGTATAGCGAACAGCCATGGCATCAATCAATGCTTTTTCAACGAGATTTGCAGACCCGGATAGTTCTTTTGCCTTTTCAGTTGCCGCCAGGGCTTCCGGTGAGGCGGCATAACCCAGGTCGTTGATGTTGGGGCCATAGGCCAGTGCCTGCGCCCAGTGAAGCATGGCACAACCGGGATCAAACCTGGCTGCTTTTTTAAAAGACGCCATGGACTCAATGATGTGAAAACTGTAATACATATTGATGCCCTGGTTAAAATAGAACTGGGCACTGTCGCTTTTTGTACTGATCGACCATAGATGAGTGCCCGAACCCGGCATAGGAGGTATGTCCATTTCTTCAATGAAATCTTTCAGGGCTTCCCAGTCCGGGCCGCAGCGGATAGTATTCTTTTTATAGTCAGTGTAAATTTTTTTATTGCCGGTAATGCTGTTGTATGACTTGCCGGAACTAAAAGCCAGCAAAAGGGCCGTAACAAATGCCAGACCGGTTAGCAGCAGGAGCTTTGCTTTCATGTTGCAAAAGTTTTGGCAACAAAAGTTACAAAATTTCTGCAGTTAGTATACTGATATGAGCGGATTGCAATGCTGTTTGATTGACTGGCGGATATTTGCTCCTAAAATTTCAGTTGCTATCAAACTTTCCTATTTTCCTTCCAGCGCTACGATTTTCTCAAATACCTTTTCATATTCGGTGTTAAGGGAGATCAATTCATCCGATGCTTTCTTATAAGCAGCTTCTGTTTGCAGGAATTTTGTTTTGTCGCCATAGGTTTCCGGAGAGGCCAGCGCTGCTTCCAGTTCCTGTTGTTGCAGTTTCAGCACGGCTATTTTTTCTTCCAGTTGCTGAAAAAGTTTCTGTTGTTTCTGGAGTTCTTTTTTTATTTCCTTATTGACCGGGGCTGCAGGTGGTGTCGCCGGTTTTTTTTCTTCAACAATCACTGACTTATTGACTTCCTGGCCGGCTGATTTTTTTTTCTCCGCTTCCTGTTTCGCCATTCTTTCTTTCCATTGCACCCATTCCTCGTAGCCGCCCTTGAATTCTTTTATTTCCTGGTCAACGATTTCCCAGATCTTGTTGGCGGTTTTTGAAATAAAGTAACGGTCGTGGCTTACCAGGATGATGCTGCCTTCATATTTTTTAAGTGCTTCTATCAGCAGGTCGCAGCTATGCATATCGAGGTGGTTGGTCGGTTCGTCCAGCATCAGGAAATTGGCCTTGCTCACAATCACTTTTGCCAGGGCCACTCTTGCTTTTTCACCACCACTCAGTATTTTGATCTTCTTATCCGCATCATCTCCGCTAAAAAGAAAACAGCCTAACAATCCCCTCAATTCAAGTTCCGTCATCTGGCTGCCGCATTCTTTCATTTCTTCCAGGATTGTGTTATTGATGTTTAATGCCTCCAGTTGGTGCTGAGCATAAAAACTTTCTTCCACATTGTGGCCCCATTTTCTTTCACCGCTATCAAGCGGTTCTGTACCGGCAATGATGCGCAGCAGGGTGGATTTACCTTTCCCGTTGGCGCCAATCAATGCAATTTTATCATCCCTGTCAATTTCAGCAGAACTGTTGCGGAGGATGATATTATCGCCAAAGGATTTGCTGATATTTTTCAGTTCGGTGAGCACACGGCCCGGTTGTTTATCCACCCGGAAGTTGATGCGGATATTGGGGCGTTCCACTTCCACATCCTCGATACGTTCCAGTTTGTCTAATTTTTTGATCAGGCTTTGCGCCATGGCTGCCTTGCTGGCCTTGGCTCTGAACCGTTCGATCAGCCGTTCATTTTGCCGGATATAGTCCTGCTGGTTTTCGTAGGCTTTTTGCTGCATTTCGATGCGGATGGCTTTTTCTTTTTCATAGTAGTCATAATTACCACCGTAGATATGCAATTGCTGCTGGTACACTTCCACAATCTTGGTCACCATCCGGTTCAGGAAGTATTTATCGTGGCTCACAATGACCACCGAGCCCTGGTAATGTTGCAAATATTTTTCCAGCCATTCAATGGAAGGAAGGTCAAGGTGGTTGGTGGGTTCATCCAGCAACAACAGGTCGGGTTGTTGCAATATCATTTTGGCCAGCAATACCCTCATCCGCCAGCCACCGCTGAATTCTTTATAAGGCCGTTGCAGGTCGGCATTGGAAAATCCTAATCCCTGCAGCACTTCTTCTGTTTTGTGATGAATGTTGTAGCCGCCAAGTGTTTCTAATTCATGCAGACGGTCGGTATATTCAAGCAATGTCTTTTCATCGCCTGTTTTTTCCAGCTCTTTGCCGATCTCTTCAATTTCTTTTTCTAATTGCAGCACCCTTTCAAATGCTCCGAGGGCAACCTGTAAGATGGAATCATTTGTGTCAAAACTGAGAAGGTCCTGGTGCAGATAGCCAATAGAGGTGGTGCGACTCCGTTCCACTGTTCCTTTGGAAGGCTGGTATTCACCCACCAGCAATTTCAGCAGGGTTGATTTACCTGTGCCATTATAGCCGATAAGACCAATGCGTTCGCCGGGCTGAATATGCCAGGTGGCATCTTCGACGATCACTCTTGCTCCAAATTCAAAAGTTACATCCTGTAATCCTGCTAACATACGCTGAAATGAGGCGCAAATGTAGAAAGAAAAAAACTGAGAAACTGCCGTGCAGCTCTCTATAAACCTAATATTGATAAACGGGAAATGAAGGAAGATGATTAGTACCGGTTCCTGTCACGGTTGTAGCCGCCGCCCCCTTTGTTGAAGCCACCCCTGTCCCTGTTGTAACCGCCGCCACCACCGCTGCGGAATCCACCACCGCCGCCTTGCTTATCATCTGCTTTTTTAACAACCAGGGTTTTTCTGCCAATGGGCAGGTTGTTCAAACCTTCGATGGCTTCATTGGCTTCGGCTTCGAGCGGCATATCCACAAATCCAAAACCACGGCTTTTGCCGGTTTCCCTGTCCATTGATACTTTGGCGGATAATACGGTGCCGAATTTTTCAAAAAACTCTTCCAGTTCGGCATCGTCCATGTCATAGGGCAAACCTGCCACAAAAAGTTTCATGCTACTAATTTTTGTAAATGTAATAAAGATATGCTGGTATTGAACATAAAAATGACCGGGGTGCTCAAATGAGGAAAACCACGTTACAGATGTGAAAAACCCCCGCAGTTGTAGGGTTTCAATAACAACAGACAATAGATATTTGGTCGTAAATAAACGACAGTTTTAGGGATGCTATTTTGACCGTATAAAATTGAAGCGAATGGTATCTTTTCCGCCTTTCTGATTGGGACCGGCAATGAAAGCCCTAAGCGTATCTGCCGCAGCCAATGTGTAGTTGATGTCTGTAGGGAAATCATGTGATGGATTACTGAACTGAACTTGGTTTTCATCCACGAAGACTGAATGAAATTTAACCGCTTTCCCCTGGTTTTGGCCCCGGGCCAGCACTTCATATACCCAACGATCCTTTTCAGGATAAATTTTGACGGTTTCATTTACGATGGTATCTGTTCCCTTGACACTACAGGCTATTGCATCATAACCACCGTCATCGTTTTTTGTCCACCTCTCAAATCCTCTGCGACTTTCACGAAGCCAGGTGCCTGTTATCTTTTCAAAAATAAGTTGCTTCATCACATTTTCCTCAGTGCAGGTTCTATGTGATGTTTGAAAAGTATTCAATGATACAGCCGTTGCAAATAAAAAGGAGGGCAGTAATATGATGCTGAAGTATGGATTTTTTTTCATAAAAATTAATTGATGGAATGTAGCGCCATTTTGTTTCCTTCCGTATCAATAAAGATGGCAAAGTAACCCATCTCAGGGCTTATCTGTGTTTTAGGTACGATCACTTTGCCACCAGCAGCATCCACTTTTGAAAGGGGAACTGCGAGATCATTTCCGCCATTCAGGTAGATCAACGCACCATCCATGGAAGGAGCATAATCATCACCCTGCACAATAGCACCAGCCACATTTGAACCATCACCGGGAAAGAAAGCCATTTTTGTTCCGAACATTTCTGTTTCGTTCATTTCGCAGCTTAATATAGTTTGGTAAAAGTTTTTTGCCCGGGCTATATCGCTGACAGCGATCTCAAACCAATTGATGATGTTTTGCATGACAATACTTTTTTTTATGCCTGCAAAATAAAAGCCATGCATTTTTCAAAATTGTAAAATTGCGACAATCATTCTGCTGAAGCAAAGAGGGCGGCAAAGCGAAGATTCCTGGCATAGAATGATTTTGGGCTTATGCCGGTAAACTCTTTGAAGTCTTTGATAAAATGCGCCTGGTCATAGTAGCCGTTTTCATAGGCCAGCGAGGTGAGGCTGGTGAATTTTTGTTGTTCCAGCATTTTGAGAGTGGCTTGCAACCGCACCGCACGGGCCAGTTGTTTAGGGCTCATCCCGATGACAGAAGTGAATTTTCGTTCAATATTTCTGCGGCTGGTGTTGAGGCTGCCGGCCAGTTCTGTTACATCCAACTGTCCCTGCGAACGGACAATAACTTCAACACAATTCTTTGTGATCACATCAATGGTTTGCTGTTCGCTGAGCCGTGAGAGCAGGAATGATTCAATGATACGGATGCGTTCGGCATTGGATGAAGCATTGATGACGGCATCTTCCAGTTGCTTTCCTTTTTCTCCAAACACTTCATCTATCGGGTTGGCCTTGTCTTGCAACCGGGTGACCGGGATAGTAATAAAAGGTGCAAGCCCTTCGGGTAAAAAACGGGCAGAGATCATTCCGCTGATGCCTGTAGGGGCTATTTCGACGAACCGGGTGATCTGCCCGAAAACAAAACTCCGCGGTTGGAGGATGGAAGATCCGTTTTCAAAATATTGACGGTATAAGTCACCGAAATGAAAGATCATTTCCATGCACCCATCGGGGACCACCCGTTGCTTTACCGGCTCTGAGGAGGCTTCATCCTCCAGTGTCCAGAAGCATTTTATAAAGTCCTTCAATTCCTCTGATGGCTCATACACCTGGTAATCCATTTCTGCTGCTATTAAGAAACTAAAGATAAAGGAAGATGAAATGAAAACCCCACCCTTGTCTTACCTTTAAAGCATAAAGGTCCATTTATGAAACAACTTACTTTTTTTCTCATTACGGCAACTTTAATTTCATTAAATGCAATTACACAACCCACGCAAAAACCACCTCTGCATGGCAAAAACTGGATGGCCATCACCGGCAAGCCATTAGCCGCAACAGCAGGTTCCATGATCTTTCAGCAGGGTGGCAATGCTGTGGATGCCGCTTGTGCCATGCTCGCAGCCACCTGCACCATGTGGGATGTGCTGAGTTGGGGAGGAGAGACCCAGGCGCTGATCTATAATCCCAAAACAAAAAAGGTTATTGCCATTAATGCCCTTGGTGTGGCCCCAACTGGAGCTACTGTTGATTTTTTTAAGAGCAAGGGTTATGATTTTCCACCTGAATACGGGCCTCTGGCTGCCGTTACTCCCGGCACCCCGGGAGGAATTTGTCATATGCTTTCAGCATATGGAACCATGAGCCTGAAGCAAGTGCTGGCGCCAGCTATGGAACTGGCAGCCGGTTATCCGATCGAAGCACAAACCGCCAATAGTATTGAAAGAAATAAAGCAAGGATCAAAGAATGGCCTTATAGTAAAAAAGTTTTTTTGCCTCACCTCGGTGAAAAAAGGGAAGCTCCAGAGGCAGGTGAGATATTTATTCAAAAAGATTTGCTGGCCACTCTTACAAAAATGGTGGAGGCGGAACAGCAGGCATTAAAAGCTGGGAAGAACAGGAAGCAGGCTATCATGGCGGCATTTGACCGTTTTTATAAAGGTGATATCGCCAAAGAATTTGTAAGGGGTTGCCGGGAACAGGGCGGGTTGATTACATTGGAAGATCTTGCCAGGTGGAAGCCCATTGAAGAAGAACCGATGAAAATAACGTACAAGGGAATTGATGTATATAAACTGCAGCAATGGACACAAGGGCCGGTGTTGTTGCAAGCGCTGAATATCCTCGAGAATTTTGATCTGAGAGAAATGAAGTATAACAGCGCAAAATATATTCATACTGTTTACCAGGCTATGAATCTTGCCTTTGCAGACAGGGACTTTTATTATGGCGATCCTTATTTTGCCCCGGTGGAGCCAATGAAAGGGTTGCTCAGCAAGGAATATGCAAAGCAAAGAGCAGCAATGATCAGTTTTGAAAAAAATAATCCGGCTATCGGCCCCGGCGATCCATACCCGTTTGAAGGAAAAGTAAATCCTTACATTGAATTGCTGAAGAAAAGAGGGTTTGAGCAGGACAGTTCTAAAAGGAATTTTGTTCCCACACATGATATGGGTTTACATAATGAAAACAATAGCAGTGAAGGATACACACATAGCAGTTTGCCGGTTGATGATGAGTATATGGACAGGTTATGGAGGGGTACCACAACTGTCGAGGCAGCAGATAAAGAAGGTTGGGTGGTCTCCATCACCCCAAGCGGAGGTTGGTTGCCCGCCTGTATTGCTGGAAACACCGGGGTTGGTATGAGCCAGCGTTTGCAAAGTTTTGTTCTTGATCCGGCCCTGAACCCGTTTAATGTAGTTGAACCGGGTAAAAGACCTAGAGTGACGCTGACACCCTCGCTGGCAATGAAAGATGGAAAACCCTTTTTGTCATTTGCTGTGCAGGGAGGCGACACACAGGATCAGAATTTGCTGCAATTCTTTTTGAATATGGTTGAGTTTGGAATGACGGTGCAGCAGGCTGCTGAAGCAGCAAATATTAACAGCAACCAGTTGTGGTTGTCTTTAGGCGGAACAAAAAATGATGACCGCAAACCAAGACCCGGGAGCATTTTAGTAAGCCGCGACACACCAGAATCTGTAAGAGAAGAATTAAAAAAGATGGGTTATACAGTGCAAACTGGAAATCGCACCAGCGGCCCGATCAATGCTATCTTTTTCGACTGGAAACATAACAGCCTTTGGGGAGGAAGCAGCAACAATGGTGAAGACTATGGTATTGGCTGGTAAACTATTCGTATACATCTGAGGAATGTCATTTCATAAAATGATGTTCATCATGAAATGCGCAGCTGTAAATTTTAATTTTTGCTTCAAACAATTGCAAACATTAAAATTTCAACTTATGAAACTCAATATACTTCAGTCAAAAACAATACAGGACCTTCAGGGAGAGTTTGCTGCTGTTTATCCATACCTGAAGATTGAGTTTTTTGAATCGGCGCATAAACCAGAGCAGGGTTCAATGGGTTCTGTGCAATATCCCCGGATGATGAAACTGGGAGAACTGAGTCCTTTACTCAATGAAGGCAATATTGATATAAATACTTCTGTTATTACTTCTCAGCTAGAACAGGTTTTTCAACGGGAATTTGGGCTGAATGCACAGGTTTTCCGCAATATGGCCGGCACCTGGATACAAACCACCAGCAGTGACTACCTGTCCCTGGCTGAACAGAATGAATTGGGAAGGGGAGCAGCTCAGCGCAATCGTCCCACTCAGCGTATTGAAGACAGTGAGTACTAAACATTTTTCTAACCTCCATAAAAAAAATCCCCGGTTTTGCAGCCGGGGATTTTTTTATGAAACTGTGTTTAATAATTATTGTTTCAGAATTTTTCTTGTCTGCATTTTCTCTCCGTCAAAATAACTCAGGTAATAAACACCTGCGGGGTATTGGCTGATATCAATGGTGAGGGTGACACCTGCAGCGTTTCTTCTCATCAATTCCTTGCCTGTAGCATCTGAAAGCCTCAGCACTTCATTATTACGGATACCGCTCACGGTAAAGACATCTTTAACCGGGTTGGGGAATATTTCAAACGGCTGGATGCCTGATGAGGCGATCTTCACAATACCGGAATATTTGAACGTACCATTCATATCCACCATCTTTAACCGGTAAAATGATGTGCCGGAAAGAGGTTGCCTGTCGTTGAAGTTATAACTATTGCGGCTGGCAAGATTTACGGCCTGCACAGTGCCTATACTTGCAAAACTGGCGCCGTTGCTGCTGCGTTCAATTTCAAAGTGACTGACAGCAGATTCGTTAACAGTTGACCATTTTAATTGCACATCACCTGACTGTTTATTAGCAGTAAAATCTTTCAACTGAAGAGGTAGTGAAATAGCACAGATAGTGTTCCAAAGATCCAGTACATCCTGGTCAGTAGATGTTGTTGTACTCAATGAGAGATATTTTATACTTCCATCCCTGTCCTCACAGCTAAACGCAGTGGCATCATCTCTGAAGAAAACAATCGGAGTAGTAGAGGTTGTAGGCACATAGTGATCTGTATTGTCAATTATGTTTCCGAACAAGGTTCCGTTTACAAAAACTCGAAGCTCCTGGGTGCCGCTATTTCTAACCAAACTAATCAGGTAGAAATTGCCTCCCTGGAAAAAAGGGCATGTACCTGTGTTGTAAATCGGGAATAACGACAAACAGTCATCTACAATATATAAGCCATCGTCTACAACGCCATCTGAAAAATCAATCAAACGCTGGAAGCTGCTTAGTGTATTGAATTTAAAAAACATGTGGATTGTATAATTCCCTCCAATCAAATTGCTGTTCGGAAACGAGATACCACCCCCCTCATTAAAATTAAATGCATATTGATCGCCTGATCCGCAGGGGCCATCATCTGTGGTAATTGTCTGAATACTAAAATTTCCAGCCGTAGCACCACAGGATAAAACTTCGGTAAGTGTAGGCCCGGAGCCCCCTACTTCTGCAAAAGTATTATTGAAGTAATAGCGATAAGGCTGAGCATTTGAAGCAAATGCTCCGATGCTCATAATGATGAGCAATAGTAAAATTCTTCTCATAAAGTAAACGTTTAAAGATTTGAATTAGAGTACCGTCCTTGCATTGATAAAAGTAAGTATTTAATTGAAATCAAAATCAAAATGTGAATATATTATCGGCACTTTTTCCAATGCAACATTGCGAAAAATCAAACCCGCTAATCCCTAACTTTGCTCCTTAATATTGATGATGCTATATGAAAGAAGTAGTCGTAATATCGGCTGTCCGCACCCCTATGGGAAGCTTCGGTGGCAGTTTAAAGTCCTTGTCTGCCACACAACTGGGAGCCGCTGCTATTAAAGGGGCCCTTCAAAAAGTCAACCTGAAACCAGGATCTGTCCAGGATGTGTTGATGGGCTGTGTGATTCAGGCCAATTTGGGCCAAGCCCCGGCCCGGCAGGCTGCAAAATTTGCAGGACTTCCAGATTCCGTTAATAGCACTACTGTAAATAAAGTTTGTGCCAGCGGCATGAAAGCCATTGCCCTGGCTGCTCAAAGTATCTTGCTGGGCGATGCAGATATTGTAGTGGCCGGAGGAATGGAAAGTATGAGCAATGTGCCGTTTTATGCTGATTCGGTTCGCTGGGGTAGTAAATATGGTAACACAACTTTAATTGACGGGCTGGCCAAAGACGGTTTGACAGATGTTTATGATGGCAAGGCAATGGGCAATGCCGCTGAACTTTGCGCCAAAGAATGCGGCATCACCCGGGAAGAGCAGGACAGTTTTGCCATTGAAAGTTATAAACGCAGCCAGGCAGCATGGGACAGCGGAAAATTTGACAATGAAATTATTCCGGTCGAAATTCCGCAACGAAAAGGCGACCCTGTGGTCATTGCAAAAGACGAAGAACCCTGGAATGTGAAATTTGAAAAGATACCTTCACTTAACCCGGCTTTTCAAAAAGACGGTACCGTCACAGCTGCAAATGCTTCTACTATGAACGATGGGGCCGCAGCATTGCTGCTGATGAGTAAAGAGAAAGCTGACGAACTTGGTTTAAAGCCGATTGCCCGGATACTTTCCTATGCCGATGCAGAACAGGCTCCTGAATGGTTTACCACCACACCTTCACTGGCTGTGCCAAAAGCCGTTGCAAAAGCAGGTCTCCAAATGAGTGATATAGATTTTTGGGAATTAAATGAAGCTTTTGCTGTCGTTGGTATTGAAAACAGCAGGCGAATGAAACTTGATCCATCCAGGGTTAATGTTCATGGCGGAGCCGTATCATTGGGACATCCTTTGGGTGCCAGCGGTGCAAGAATCATTGTTACTTTAATAAATGTGCTGAAAGCAAATAAGGCCAGGTTTGGGGCTGCCGGCATTTGCAACGGAGGCGGAGGTGCTTCCGCGATGGTGATTGAAAATATCTAAGCTCATTCAATATATTAAATAAATTTATGACAAAGGCTTCCTTGATTAAGGAGGCCTTTGTCATAATTAAAATCTCTGCTGATTACTTCGAACTAAGATCTGCTCTGTAAAAAAGCAACTCACTCCAGGCTTCAGCAATATACTCACGAAGTGTATACTGGAAATCCTCAAATGAGTCTTCTCCATGAGCTTTTTCGTACCTGTTTTTAAAAGTTTCTTTTATAAAACCAGGGTTTCTTTCTTTTAACCCCTGTTTGTAGCGGGTAACAATTGTAAACTGCGCAGGGCCTGAGGAACTGGCAGTATAAACCGCTACAGACTGACCTACGGCTTGCCAGGCTTTTTTCATTTTTGCAATTTCGTCTCTTACTTTATTACCCCAACCGATTTTAGGATACCAATGGGTAATATTGATCTTATCAGCATAATCGGTTATTGATACAGTGCTAAGCGAATCCTCAAAAACAGAATAACCAGCGGAACCTCTTTCCGTAATGTAAATGGCTATATTCTTATTCCAATCATTATTATGCTCTGTTCCAAGATCTCCACGGCTATCAATAAGGTCCCAGCTTAGAGGCCCTTCGGTGATATGATAGCCATTGGCATCCGGCCCGGATTGAATGGCCCATACCCGCCATTTCCAGTCGCCTGTGTGATACTTTTGAGCATGTGCTGTCAACGCTTTTTCAAATTCAAGAATTTTGTCCGGTTTTGGAAATGCCCTGAATGTGCTCATGACATTTTTGTTCTGGCTCATTCCAAATAGTGGAACGAAAAGCCAGAGAATAAAAATTTTTCTCATGTTTTTGTGTTTTAGATGATGAAAAAGAAGGTACAGTCTGGATAGGGGGAGAGATGACGAATGGAAAAGTTAGTATTATCCTACTAATTAAAAAAATAAATCTAAAGTATTACTTGTTTGAATACAGTACTTTGTGTCTATAAAGTACTTCTTAGCAGTTGATTTTAATTGGTTATTTTTAGATAAAATACAGATGAAATGAAAATCTATTTTTTGAGTTTTTTAATTGCCGGGATAGTTCACATGAACAACAACATGATGGCAGTTTCAACTCCAGTTTTGGGTGCATGGTATTCCAAAAATGGAGCCATGGAACAGACGCTGATTTTCATTGATGGTTATTTCACGTTCAGTTCCTATGATATAAAAAACAAAAAATTCTATCGTTCATTTGGTGGCACTTTTAAAGTTTCCGGCGACCAGATTCATGCTCAAATAGAATTTGACACGGAACGTAAGGATCAAATCGGACAACACCTGCATTACAGGTTTAAAGAAGAAGCTGATATCCTAAGCATAAATATCTCCGGTGTTGAAGCACCATGGAACCGCATTGATGAGGGATCAGCAAACCTGTCAGGCAATTGGCGCATCACCGGTCGTATGCAAAATGGCCAGATGAATACGATGCAGCGTGGTGACAGGAAGACACTGAAAATTTTATCAGACACCCGTTTTCAATGGATGGCGATCAACCCGGCTACTAAAGAATTCTTCGGCACGGGTGGGGGAACCTATACATTTAAGGACGGGAAATACACTGAAAATATTGAGTTTTTCTCAAGAGATAGTTCAAGGGTAGGGGCCTCACTTAGTTTTGAAGGCAGTGTCAGTGGAAATGTTTGGACACACAAAGGTCTTAGTTCAAGAGGCGAGCCCATTCATGAAGAATGGACAAGAGAAAAAACAAATTAAACTTTCTTTCCTGGTTCCCGGGTATAAACACAACTAGTGGACAAGAAGTTTCCCTTTGCCGGCAGCAGTTCCGTCTTCCCTGCGTACTGTGTAAAATATCATTCCCTTGTGCTGCATCAACTGATCAGATGGCAACTGGCCAGAGCTGGTAGTCATAGTTACCAATAATTTTCCGCCGAAGTCAAAAAATTGAAGGATCAGTCTTTCCTGTACAGGATTTGAAACATTCAATGCCTGGCCGGCCCGCAAAGCAGACGGCCACACAAGCACATTGTTTTTCCCAGCAAAATGAACCGTAAGAACCGCCGAATGTTTTACATCACCTGGATTGTGACCAATCATTTTTAAACGGTAATATGTTACTCCTTGTACGGGTGATTGGTCTGTGAACGAATATGAAGTATTGCTAAGGCTGTTTCTGCTGGGTATGCTGTTTATGGCAGTAAAGTTTCTTCCATCTGCAGACCGCTGTACTTCGTAATGACTCATATTGGTTTCTTCAGCAGCTGTCCATTTTAGCAAAACAGCGTCATTTGTTTTGGTGGCTGTAAAAGAGATAAGCCGCAGTGGGAGGGTCATAAAATCATAAAAAACAATGATACGGATATGATCTATACGTCCGGCTGTTGTTCCCCCGGCAACACTTCTTTGAGCTGCTATTGCCACACCAAACCCCGCATCATTGATATCACTTTCTGTCCAGCCTTCGCCCCAAAGATCACCTGCGTTACCATAGATCTGGTAGTTATCGGTCATGGTATAACCGGCGTTAAATGATTTTTCTGTTGAGCCAATCACTCCATTCTTAACGATGCGGATACTATAATCAGCGGTGCGGGCATTGGGGTCTGCTCTTTCCACTTCTACAACAATACCGGATATGGTGGAACCTAACGGAATAGAGAACCCAAAATCAGTTACAACAAGGTAGTCTGTATAAGCACCCGATGCCCCAGGAATATTTCCCGATGTTACATAACTATTATCGCTGGCTGCAACATTACCAGTGTTTGACCAGGTGGCACTTGAGCCGGGTATATTAACTACGGTAAAACTACCGGGGCTTTGCGGGCCGGTAATCTGGGCGGATAGCAATCCCGAGAAATATAATCCCAGGAACAAAAGCAAAAAAGATCTCATGGTGGATGTTTTTCAAGGAAGAATTAGCCCGCAAAATTTACTATTCCGGATCCTATTTACAAGTTATCCACATGGAAATTTGATTTTTGATAAATATCATAGTGTTTTTCCGGGTATTCTTACGACAAATCCTTTTTATTCTGCTATTGAAGCACAGGCTTTCAGTAATTAAGCGTTTCAAAATTGCTTAAGCTGTCCATTTGCTATCAGTGGTTTCACGTAGAAAATATTTTTTGGGTATGTTACAACTTCGTATTTTCAAAGAAATCAAAACCACCTTTTATGAGAAAAATCACCATTTTACCCACTATTTTCTTATTGATTATCTCAATAAGTTGTAATAACAATGCAGACTCCGGAAACGGGGGAGGATGGTCTTCTGCAGACAAAAGAAAAGGCCTAAGGGAATGCATGTCGGAAATTGAAGACAAGATTGATGAAACAACTGCAAAAAAACTTTGCGATTGCGTTCTGCAAAAAACAATGAAGAAATATAAGAGTTATGAGGCTGCTGAAAACGCCACGGAAGAAGAAGGTATGGCCATGGCACAAAGCTGTATGTCTGTCATCCAGGGTGGAGGAGGAGGTGATTTTGAAGATGAGGATGATTTGGGAAATTTCAACAAAAAGAAGAAGCAGGATGATTTTGAAGATGATAATTTTGACGAAGGCTTTGATGATGATTTCGGTAACGAACGGGGAAGGAGTCGCTGGACAAGCCAGGAAAGACGCTCCTATATTCAGGGTTGTGCCCAGGCCCGCCGCCAGGCAGCCGGTGTTTCTGCCAGAGAAGCTAATTCTTACTGTGAATGCATGACTGAAAAAATTGAACAACGTTATTCTTTCAGGGAAGCAAACCGGATAACAGCACAGGATCTTCAAACCCGTGAATGGCAAAATGCCATAGCCGAATGTTCCGGTGGTGGTGGTGGTTTTGATGATAACGATGAGGATTTTTAATTTATTAAGAAAGGTAAATACTGGTGGCAGTGCCGGATTCCGGGAACAAGAATCCGGCATTACCATTTTTAGGTTTTATCCTGAGCGTCACTTATTTTTGCTGCTCTTTAAAAAGTAGTTACTGACTATGGCAAGATCAATTGCATTCCGGGAGGCCCTGCGTGAAGCAATGAACGAAGAGATGAGAAGAGATGAAAGGGTTTTCCTGATGGGTGAAGAAGTTGCAGAATATAACGGTGCCTATAAAGTTAGCCAGGGAATGCTTGCCGAATTTGGCCCCAAACGGGTAATTGATACTCCCATTTCTGAACTGGGCTTTGCCGCAGTCGGTGTGGGTGCTGCACAAAATGGCCTCCGTCCGATCGTTGAGTTTATGACATGGAATTTTGCTGTCCTCGCTTTGGATCAAATTTTAAATACTGCTTCCAAAATGCTGGCAATGAGTGGTGGTCAGATTGCTTGTCCAATTGTTTTTCGGGGGCCCAACGGTTCTGCCGGCCAGTTAGGCGCCCAGCATTCCACTGCTTTTGAAGCTTTATATGCCAACATCCCCGGTATCAAGGTAGTTTCTCCCAGTAATGGATATGATGCAAAGGGCTTGCTGAAGCAAGCCATCCGGTATGAAGAAGATCCGGTGATTTTCATGGAAAGTGAAGTGATGTATGGCGATAAAAGTGAGGTGCCGGATGAAGAATATTACATTGAACTTGGCAAAGCTGATATTAAGAAAGCGGGTCGTGATGTGACCATTGTTTCTTTTAATAAGATGATGAAAGTGGCCCTTGGTGCTGCTGCTGATCTGGAGAAAGAAGGTATCAGCGCTGAAGTGATAGATCTCCGTACTATACGGCCGCTTGACTGGATGACGATACTGGAAAGTGTGAAAAAAACAAATCGCCTGGTAATAGTTGAAGAGCAATGGCCGTTTGCTTCTGTTTCAGCCGAAATCACTTATCGCATACAAAAAGAAGGGTTTGATTATCTTGATGCTCCTATACGCCGTATAACTGCGGCAGATGCTCCGCTGCATTATGCTCCCAACCTCGTTGCTGCTGCACTACCCGATGTGCCCCGCACCGTTAAACTGGTTAAAGAAGTCATGTACCAGTACAAATAATTGCTTTATAAAATTTGCGAATTCAATACAGTTGAGGAGAGCAGTTTTGATCCTTTATTGCTTCTTCTACCGTTAACTTATTGTTTACCAGCTCATATTTATTTAAGAATGTGAAAAAAAAGTTTCCCACAAATTGCAGCGTTTTATAGGTTTCCCCCCATCTTTGTAATGGTTTTTCATAGGATATTGGATTTTAAAACGAGGCTGGGTTTCTACCCGGCTTCTATTTTTTAAAACCTCCACTTCTTTCTTTTATTATCCAGGCCTCACTGGCCTTAACTGCTCCACTCTATTACAAATCAATTATTTTTACGCATTAAATAAATATGAATCATGGCTGATATATTGATCATTGATGATGAAAAGGCGATCCGGAAGACCCTCACAGAAATTCTTTCGTTTGAAGGATACAAGATTGAAGAAGCGGCAGACGGGGAAGAAGGGTTGAAAAAGTTTAAGGAAAAGACTTATGATGTGGTGCTTTGCGATATTAAAATGCCCAAACTAGATGGTATTGAGTTCCTGCAAAAAGCAGGAGAATCCAATCCTGATGTGCCCATCATCATGATATCAGGCCATGGCAACATTGAAACTGCCGTAGAAGCCGTAAAAAAAGGCGCTTACGATTACATTTCCAAGCCACCCGACCTGAACCGCCTGCTAATCACCATTCGCAATGCAATGGACAAAAGCAGCCTGGTGACAGAAACCAAGGTGCTGAAACGCAAAGTGAGCCGGGTTCAGGAAATGATAGGTGATTCGGGCCCGATCAGAAAAATAAAAGAAACCATTGAAAAAGTGGCCCCGACAGATGCCCGTATTCTCATCACCGGTGAAAACGGGGTGGGAAAAGAACTGGTGGCCCGCTGGATTCATGAAAAAAGTAACAGGTCTTCCGGTCCGATGATTGAAGTAAACTGTGCAGCCATTCCCAGCGAATTGATTGAAAGCGAACTGTTCGGGCATGAAAAGGGATCTTTTACTTCAGCCATTAAACAAAGAATCGGAAAGTTTGAATCGGCCAGTGGCGGCACTCTTTTTCTGGATGAGATTGGCGACATGAGCCCGAATGCCCAGGCCAAAGTACTAAGAGCCTTGCAGGAAGGTAAAATAACCAGGGTTGGAGCCGATAAAGACATCAATGTGGATGTAAGGGTGATTGCTGCAACCAACAAAGACCTCCTGCAAGAAGTGGAGGCAAAAAATTTCCGCCTTGATCTGTATCACCGTCTTAGCGTCATACTTATTCATGTTCCTTCTCTCAACGAACGCAGGGAAGATATCCCATTGCTGGTTGACCAATTCCTCGATGATATTTGTGTCGATTACGGCACAGCCCGTAAAAATATAGATGATGATGCCATCAAATTACTGGAACAATACAACTGGACAGGAAATATCCGTGAGTTAAGGAATGTGGTCGAAAGGTTGGTGATTCTTTCCGGCAAAACCATAACGGCAGAAGACGTGAACAATTATGTGATGCCGAAGTAAGCGCAACTGTCAGGCAGTATTGTTTTTTCCCAGTTCTATATCATTGACAAAAGTAATCACTTCTTCCAGCGAACGTAGGTGGCTTAGGTTTGCCGGCTGTGTCCGGATGCAATTGCTTGCCGGACCCGAAATGATGATGTGCTGTTCCGGGAAAACACGGCAAACGGAACAGATAAACTCATTGAGCTTAGC
>CAYPOD010000015.1:72158-74077 GCA_964412375.1 uncultured Chitinophaga sp.
GCACTGATGATCTTTTTACGAATCAGATTACTCGAAAAATGCTCCTGCGCAGGTATTACATGGTTGGTCATCCACAACAGTCCAATTTTTTGCAAAAAAGGATAGAACACATATAAAGCCGTTTCTTCTACACCTATCCTGTCAAGCAGGTCATTACAAACCCTTTCAAAGGACACTTTATCAAAAGAAATGCTGGCTTCCGTGAGCTGATGAACATAAATTTCATAGTTGCAGGGCTGTGGCTTGATCTTGTCAATTTCATCCTGTATAGCATCGGGGCTCATAGCAGCTATACGGGAAATCTTATACCCATGATGGTATAAAAAGGAAATGCGCAACAACACTTTGAGATCATCGCAGTCATAAGTACGGTGACTGCTTTCTTTTCGTTTTGGTGTGAAAAGCTGGTACCGCTGTTCCCAAATCCTCAGCGTATGTGCTTTAATGCCGCATAAATTCTCTATATCCCGGATACTGAACTGGTTCATATTTCTAACTAAAATTATCAATCTTCCACTTAAAATGAAAAAACTCCGCTGGTTTGGTTTAGCAAAACTTTGAACGATTATATTTTGGCAGGCAGATATTTATGATATTTTTGTCGCTATTAAAAGCAGGCCCATGCCCTTACAACACATATTAATCGTTTATCTGATTGGAACATTGATTGTATTCCTTCCTTCCTTTGGCTTTGCAAAACTCTTTGTAAAAGCAGGGGCGCCAGCCTGGAAAGCCTATATCCCTTTTTATAATACCTGGGTGATGCAGGAACTGGCCCACAGGCCCAAGCACTGGGTATTCTGGCAGTTCATCCCGGTTGTAGGATGGTTCATCAGCCCCGGGATCTTTATAGAATTTGCCAAAGTATTCGGACGATTTTCACTGGGACAACACACATTGGCATCCCTGTTTGCTCCTTTCTATTTTCCTTACCTGGCATATAAGGAGAACCCCAAATTTATAGGCCCGGAAGCAGTAAAAAAGCATAAAAAACAAGGTTGGAGAGAGTGGGTGGATGCTGCGATATTCGCTGTAGTGGCCGCCACGCTGATCCGTACTTTTATTTTTGAAGCATATACGATTCCAACCGGATCAATGGAAAAAACCCTGCTGGTAAGGGATTTTCTTTTTGTAAGCAAACTCAGTTATGGCCCAAGGATTCCTAACACACCACTTTCTTTTCCCTTTGTGCATAATTATATGCCGGTGCTGAATACAAAATCCTATTCTGAATCCATTAAACTGCCTTACACCCGCTGGTTTGCTTCTTCGCCTAAAAGGGGAGATGTAGTGGTATTTAATTTCCCGGAAGGAGATACAGTGATCCATAAAGAAGGCTATGAATCAGCACAACCGTATTACGATTTTGTAAGGGCCCGTGGCCGGGAAAATGTATGGAGAGACCCGGAACTAAAACCCATTGTAGCGCATCCGGTTGACAAAACGGATAATTATATCAAACGATGTGTGGCCGTTGCCGGTGATATGATTGAAGTGAGAAATGGTGTAGCCTATATAGACGGCAAGCAGGAAAACATTCCTCCCTATTCAGAAATGTCCTACACGGTCACCACCAATCGTTTTCTTGACCAGGATATCATGAAAGAAGAATATGGAATCGATTATGATAAAGGCGAATATTTCGCAACTGGTCAAAGACCCAATGAATACAGAATGCTGCTTACGGCAAAGGCCAAAGAAAAAATGATGCAATCCGGGCTTATCATATCCATTCAGCCGGATGTGGAGCCGCCGGGCAACGGCAGGAATTTATTCCCGCATGATGGCCGTCATCAATGGTCAAGAGATAATTACGGGCCTGTGTGGATACCGAAGAAAGGCGCAACGGTACAACTCAATGATTCAACCTTTGCGCTATACGAAAGAAGTATCCGGGTTTATGAGAAAAATGATTTTTA
>CAYPOD010000016.1:0-70812 GCA_964412375.1 uncultured Chitinophaga sp.
CGGCACTGGAGTGGCAGGCAAGGGAAACAGAAAAAAGATGCTCTATTAAAATTGATTTTGAATCCGAACTTTTCCTGCTGGACATGCCCGTAGCCATTTCCACAGGTTTTTTCCGTATTTACCAGGAAGCACTGAACAATGCCGTAAAACACTCTAATGCAAAAAACATAAAAAGCAGGCTGTGGCTAGAATATGACTGGCTTACACTTGAGATTACAGATGACGGCAAAGGAATAAACCCAGCCACTTCAAGCAATAGTAAATCCTTTGGCTTGCTGGGGATCAGAGAAAGAGTGCATATGATGAAAGGAAAATTTGAACTGAACAGTCAACCGGGAAAAGGTACCCGGCTTATGATTGCTGTACCATTAACTGAAATAATAAACTGAACCGTATGCTCAGAATCCTGATTGTGGATGACCATGCCATTGTCCGGAACGGACTCACCCAGATATTGCTGAAAGAATACCCTTCTGCAAACATTGACGAAGCCAATGACACGGAAACGGCAATTCAAAAAACGATTACCAATGAATATGACATTGTGATAAGTGATCTCACCATGCCCGGTCGCAGCGGGCTGGATTTGTTGCAGCATATAAAACAACATTTTCCTAAAACACCTGTGCTCATCCTGAGCATTCACCCGGAAGACCAGTATGCTATCCGGACACTCAAAGGCGGAGCCTCCGGTTATCTGAGTAAAGACACAGCAACTGCCGAACTGATCGCCGCCATACAAAAAATTTTGAATGGCCGGCGTTATATCTCTGCAGCGATTGCAGAAAGAATAGCCGATGAGTTAGATAAAAACCCTGCCGATAAGGCTCCGCATGAATTGCTGTCAGACCGGGAGTACGATGTCTTTAAATTGCTGGCAGCAGGTGTTTCCGTCTCAGATATTGCCACTCAATTTTCCATCAGCCTGAGTACCGTCAGCACATACCGGGCAAGAATACTGTTAAAAATGGGTATGAAAAGTAATGCCGAGCTCACTAAATATGCTCTCTCCAATAAATTGATTTAGACCGGCAACGTTTGCATAAACTATTGTGGCTGTTATCTGACAGTATTATTCATCCCCCTGCTACTATCCGGGGAAAGGCTGCATTCTATTTTTGACCCGGATAATATTTGTTGTACCTGCAGCAAATATTTCTATTTAAATCCTGTCAAAAAAAATGCTACGATTTCTTATCGCAGACGACCACGAAATTGTAAGAAGGGGATTAAAACATATTCTTCTCCATGAATATCCTTCAGCACATATACATGAAGCAGCTGATGGTAATACGTTGCTGGAAATGGCTCTGCAACAAGACTGGGATCTGATTATTACGGACATCAGCATGCCAGTACTGAGCGGTATCAAAGCCCTGCGGGAAATCAAGAATAAAAAGCCCGGCACCCCGGTACTTATTCTCAGCCTTCAGACAAGTGAGCAATACAGCAAAACCGCCTTAAGAGCCGGCGCCTCCGGTTATGTAAGCAAAGATGCGCCACATGAAGAACTGGTATCATCTATCAGCAATATCCTGCGTGGCGAAAAACAATGGCATCCTGTTATTGGGGCTGAAAACAAACCCGCTTCCGAAAAACTACCACACGAACTACTCACTCTCCGTGAAATGGAAGTGCTGCGTATGCTGGCCGGAGGCAAAGCCCTGGTGGAAATTGCTGCCGCACTTTCTCTGTCGCCCAGCACCATCAGCAGCTTCAGGGCCCGTATCCTTAAAAAAATTGGAGCCGAAAACAATGCTGATCTTGTTCGCTATGCCATTGAAAACAAGCTTTTATGATTCAATTACAAATTAAGTAGAAGTTTTACTACAAACCCGGTGAATACTATTAGACATGGTAATCACTGAATCCTCTATTTTACACTACATCCGGCTTTCCGTTCTTTACACCCGTAAACAATTCGTCGTTTAATTAGAATTCTTTATGGAAAATCCAAACATAACAAAAGCCTCCAAAAAAATAAGCATTCTCATTGCTGATGATCACACACTAGTCAGAGAGTTGTGGACCGTGATGCTCAATAGTCAGCCCGATATGGAAGTTGTGGCCTCCTGCAGCACCGGCGAAGAAGCTGTAGAAAAAGCAAAAGAACTGAGACCCGACGTGGTAACCATGGATATCAATATGCCCGGCATGAATGGTATTGAAGCGGCCGGGCTGATCCGAAAATATTCTCCTGGTTCCAGGATCGTGGGAGTATCATTACACAGCCAGCCTGCCTATGCCAAAAGAATGATGCAAAAAGGAGCATTGGGCTATGTGACAAAAAATTCAACCTCTTCAGAAATGATCGAGGCTATTAAAGAAGTAGCAAAAGGCAAAAAATTCATTTGTGAAGAGATCAAGAAAAATCTTTGTGAGGTTGTAATCGGCGAAGACAACAACAACAATGGCATTCATACTTTATCAGCCAGGGAGATCGAATGTATTGAACACATACGCCGGGGACTTATCTCTAAAGAAATAGCCGAAACAATGAAAATATCCAATAAAACGGTGGAAGTACACCGCTATAATATCCTGAAAAAGCTAAACCTGAAAAACACAGCGGCTTTGGTGAATTTCGTCAATAACCAGCCAGAGTTTGCCCAATAACATTTTTGCAAGCAGTCGTGTTGATTTTTGTTAAGGCCCGGTTTCAACCGGGCCTTATTTTATGCCAGATACATGGCTGATTCAGGCGGTGCAGCTTCATTTTCATCGCTTTTGTCAACTTGGCCGGTATGTCAAAAAAAACTAACTTCCAATCTGCCGTTTCTGGCAGAAAAAATGACTGTTTATGAAAATACTGGAGATCAAAGTGCTGAAAGGACCCAACTACTGGAGTGTCCGTCGTCCCAAATTGATACAAATGAAACTGGACCTGGAAGAAATGGAACAGCGTCCTACCAATACCATTCCCGGTTTTCGTGAAAGACTGGAGAAGTTATTTCCCAGCATGTATGAACACCGCTGCAGTGTGGGTAAACCGGGTGGCTTTTTTCAACGGGTGGATGAAGGCACCTGGATGGGCCATGTGATCGAGCATATAGCATTGGAACTGCAAACCCTTGCCGGAATGGACACCGGCTTTGGCCGCACCCGTACACCGGAAGGTGAAAAAGAAGGAGTGTATTATGTAGTATTCAGCTATATGGAAGAAGATGCCGGTGTGTACGCAGCCAAAGCATCTGTAAAAATTGCCCAGGCATTAATAGACGGCACAGCCTATGATCTTGCAGAAGATATTCAGCAGCTAAGAGAGATCAGGGAAGATACAAGGCTTGGCCCTTCCACCGGTTGCATTGTGGAAGAAGCTGCCAAAAGAGGTATTCCTTATATAAGGCTTAACAAGCAAAGCCTGGTGCAGTTGGGCTATGGAGTGAATCAAAAAAGAATAAGAGCAACGATTGCTTCTACCACCAGCAATATTGCCGTAGATATCGCCTGCGACAAAGAAGAAACCAAAATGTTGCTGGAAGCGGCTGAAATACCAGTGCCAAGAGGTACGGTAATCAGAACTGAAGCTGGTTTGGATGATGCGATAGAAAAATATGGTTACCCGCTGGTGATAAAACCCATTGATGGCAATCATGGAAAAGGCAACACCACCAATATTGTCAACAGGGAGCAGGCTTTGAAAGCATTTGCGGCTGCAAAGGAATACAGCCGAAGTGTGATCGTAGAAAGATTCATCACCGGTTATGATTTCCGCTGTTTGGTTATCAATTACAAATTTGTTTGTGCCGCCTTGCGAACACCTGCATCTATTGTTGGTGACGGGAAACACAATATTAAATGGCTGATTGACGAAACCAACAAAGACCCCCGTCGTGGTTATGGACATGAAAAAGTGCTGACGCAGATCACAGTAGACCAGTTCACTCAGAAAATGCTGGATGATATTGGATATACACTGGAAACAATACCTGCAAAAGATGAAAGAGTTTTACTGAAACCCACCGCCAATCTTTCTACAGGCGGCACTTCCACCGATGTAACAGATGAAGTGCACCCTGCCAATATTTTTATGTTTGAAAGGATCGCAAAGATCATCGGTCTTGATATTTGTGGTATTGATGTTATGGCCACCGATCTGCGAACCCCTGTTGCAGAAAATGGCGGTGCCATTCTCGAAGTAAATGCAGCACCGGGATTTCGTATGCACATCGAACCGGCCGAAGGCCTGCCCAGGAATGTGGCCGAACCGGTTGTGGATATGCTTTTTCCCAAAGGCACTGCCGGCCGAATTCCTATTATAGCTGTAACGGGTACTAATGGAAAAACCACTACCACCAGGCTGACTGCCCATATAGCAAAAAGTGCAGGGAAAAAAGTAGGCTACACCACTTCCGATGGTGTGTATATACAAAACCAACTGATGATGAAAGGTGATTGTACTGGTCCTGTATCATCGGCTTTCGTATTAAAAGACCCTACCGTTGATTTTGCAGTACTGGAATGTGCAAGAGGAGGAATTCTGAAAGCTGGTCTTGCTTTTCAAAACAGCGAAGTGGCCATTGTCACCAATGTTGCTGCCGACCATATGGGTCTGGGAGGAATACATACACTGGATGCGATGGCCAAGGTAAAGGCTGTGGTGCCGGAAACAGTTTTTCCGCATGGCTATGCCGTGCTGAATGCCGATGATGATCTTGTTTATAAAATGAAAGATGATCTCAAATGTAATATCGCATTGTTCAGCATGGACGAAAACAATCCACGCATCAAAGCACATGCTGCAGAAAATGGATTATCCTGTGTGTATGAAAACGGGTATGTAACTCTTATGAAAGGTAACTGGAAGATAAGAGTGCTGCCTGCTAAAAGCATTCCTTTGACCTATGAAGGGAAAGCGACACATAATATCAATAACTGTTTACCCGCTGTGCTTGCTACTTACCTCTTCAGGGATATAACGATTGAAGATATACGGACAGGTTTGCAAACCTTCATCCCCAGCGAAAGCCTGACGCCAGGCCGGTTGAATTTTTTCCATTTCAAAAATTTCACGATGCTGGCTGACTTTGCCCACAACCCGCATGGCCTGCAATTGCTTTGTGATTTTGTGAGCAAACTCGATTACCCGGTCAAGATCGGTGTGATTTCCGGAACCGGCGACAGAAGAGATGAAGACATCCGTGAACTGGGAGAAATTTCAGCGAAATATTTTGACGAGATCATTATCCGCTGCGATAAAAATCTTAGGGGAAGAACAGCAGATGAGATCATCGGGTTATTAAAAGAAGGAATCGAGAAGATCAATCCTTCGATTCCGGTAATGACGATCCCCAATGAAGACCAGGCCCTGGATTATATTTATGAGAATCCCCGTCAAGGGGCTTTATACACCATCATGTGTGACGTGGTTGCCAGAGCCCTGGATAAGATCAAGGAATTAAAGGAAAGGGAAGAGAAGGAAGGGAAGCCGTTAGCTATGAGCCATTAAACTACCAACAGAACGAAAAAACCATTTGGCTCAAAACCCGGCAACCCCTATTTTTGCACCCCGTTCCGAAAGGAATGTTTAGGCTGAGCTATGGTGTAACGGTAGCACTACAGATTTTGGTTCTGTCTGTCTAGGTTCGAATCCTAGTAGCTCAACGAGAGACCTTATGACAAGGTCTTTTTTTATGGTGCATGTTTATGTCATTGAAAGCTTACTGGATAAAACCAGGTACACCGGAATGGCTCTTGATCCGCTAAAACGGCTGGATGAACATAACAACGGGAAAAACAGATTCACTAAGGGGCACAGACCCTGGAAAATTATCTACACAGAACCTCATCCCGATTGGGCCAATGCAAGACAACGGGAAAAATATTTGAAATCAGCTGCAGGAAAAAAGTGGCTTGCAAAAACACTCAATCAAGAATAACAGATTTTGGTTCTGTCTGTCCAGGTTCCCAGCCTGACTGCGTCACGCAGGCAGGGAATCCTGGTAGCTCAACGAGAGACCTTATGACAAGGTCTTTTTTTATGGTGCATGTTTATGTCATTGAAAGCTTACTGGATAAAACCAGGTACACCGGAATGGCTCTTGATCCGCTAAAACGGCTGGATGAACATAACAACGGGAAAAACAGATTCACTAAGGGGCACAGACCCTGGAAAATTATCTACACAGAACCTCATCCCGATTGGGCCAATGCAAGACAACGGGAAAAATATTTGAAATCAGCTGCAGGAAAAAAGTGGCTTGCAAAAACACTCAATCAAGAATAACAGATTTTGGTTCTGTCTGTCTAGGTTCCCTGCCTGACTGCGTCACGCAGGAAGGGAATCCTGGTAGCTCAACAGATTCCCCGCCCCGGCGGGTTTTTTATTGCCCGAAAAGTGGAATTGCCTGAAATCAGCCAACTTCCTAACTTGGCTGTATAAAACCACAACACATGAAACGATTTTTCTGCCTTGCGCTGTTTTTAACCGGATTTATGGTGCCCAGGGCTCAAAACTGCACTGACTTTTTCTTTCTCCAGGATAATAAAACGGTGGAAATGACCACCACCAATAAAAAGGGAAAAGAAACCGGCAAGATGACTTATTCTGTTTCCAATGTAATCAAAAGCGGCAGCAGTGTTTCCTCCATTGTCGCAATGGAAACGTTTGATACAAAGGGGAAGTCAGTGTCCAAAGCTATTAACAATGTGAAATGTGCAGATGGTGTGATGATGATGGACATGAAAATGTTTATCCCTTCTGCCCAGCAGGAGCAAATGAGAACGGCTGCTGCCTCTGCCAGTGATGTATATCTCGAATATCCTCCCAGCATGAAAGAAGGCGATATGCTTAAAGATGGTCAGTTCAATATGGATTTTAAAATGCAAAGTGGTATGGGTGGCAGTGTTTCCGTAAACATCACCAACCGGAAAGTGCATGGTCGTGAGTCTGTAACAACCGCTGCCGGCACATGGGATTGTTTTAAGATAACCTACAAAAGCCGCATAGTGATGAAACTGATTGTTGGTATTCCTATCAATGTGGAAGCAACAGAATGGTATGCACCGGGAATTGGTGTGGTGAAAACAGAAACAAGCGGGGGAAAAACAGAGATCACAGCTATTAAATAAACAGGAAATATTAATAATGCAGCACAGTCTAACCGCTGTGCTTTTTAATTTTTGCCAGGCAACGGCTGAGACTTTCTTTCCAGTTCTTTAATATGATACCGTTAGTTTGCTGAATTTTTGATTTATCCAGAACGGAATAGGCGGGCCGTTTGGCCGCTGTGGGGTATGCTGAAGAAGGAACAGGAGTAATATTACATTTGCTTCCGGAAAGTTCTTTAATGGCAACCGCAAAATCATACCAGGTGATCATTCCTTCATTGCTAAAATGATAAATTCCGGGTTGCCAGTTGCCGGAAGATATTATCTGCAAGATGGCTTCAGCAAGATCAGCAGCATAGGTTGGGGAGCCGATTTGGTCGTTCACCACGTTGATTGAATCCCTTTCGTTCATCAGTTGCAGCATCGTCTTCACAAAATTCTTTCCATATTCAGAATAAACCCATGAAGTACGGATGATAATGGATGCAGGATTAAGTTGCAACGCCTGCCTTTCACCCTCCAGTTTGGAAGCGCCATACACTCCCTGCGGGTTGGTGGCGTCATCTTCCCTGTAAGGTGCTGTTGCCGTTCCATCAAATACATAATCTGTGGAGATATGAATGAACCGGCAATTATTTTCTTTGCAAACTGCTGCCAGCACACCCACCGCTTCTGCATTCACCTGGAAAGCCAGTTCCCTTTCCGATTCAGCACGGTCAACAGCCGTGTAAGCGGCGCAGTTGATAAGGTATTGCGGATGGTAAGCTTTGAATGAGTTTCGTACCAGTTCAAAATGATGTACAGGAAGATCTTCTCTTGATAAAAAAATAAATGAAAATTGCGGATAGACTGATTCAAGTTCCCTGATCTCTTTTCCCAACTGTCCATTGGAACCTGTTACCAATATCACAGGTTTTGTTGTCATTCTTCAAAAACAAAACTATTTCTGCAATCAGCAAATGAGGGAAGAAATTTATCCTTTTCAGAAATGATGGCCTTTTCGGAAGGAATTCTCCAATCAATGGCCAATGCCGCATCATTATAAATAATCCCACCTTCACTTTCCTTATTATAAAAGCCATCGCACTTATAAAGAAGTTCCGCCTTATCACTTAGCACAGAAAATCCATGTGCAAACCCTTTTGGTATGTACAACTGTTTTTTGTTTTCTGAAGAAAGCTCTATAGCATAATGCCTGCCAAAGGTCGGAGATCCATATCTCAGGTCAACGGCAACATCAAGTACATTTCCAGCGATTGTCCGCACTAATTTTGACTGGGCAAATGGCGGTAACTGGTAGTGAAGGCCCCTGATTACTCCATACACCGACTGGGAGTGGTTATCCTGAACAAACCGCAGATCAATTCCCTGCTGCTTAAAAATAGCTTCGTTGTATGATTCATAAAAATATCCACGTTCGTCTTCGAAAACTTTGGGCTCAAATACCAGCAAACCGGGAATATCAGTTGTAAAAAAAGGCATAGCTATAAACTCCAGTATGAACGGTTAACAATTTTATTACGGTAAATCCCTTTCAGGTCTGCAACCAGCCCATGTGATTTTGTAATGCCTGCAAAATAATCATCGTCAAGATGCATATACTCCCTGTGTGGCACAGTTACGATCACCGCATCATAGTCATTGCCGTTCTCCCTGGTCAAACCGAATCCATATTCATGTTTCAGTTCTTCCGAATCTGCATACGGATCTTCGACTTCTACATTCACATAGTATGACTGTAATGCTTTCACCACTTCTGCCACTTTTGAATTACGTATATCGCTTACGTTTTCTTTGAAGGTTGCACCCTTGATCAGCACTTTCGATGCTTTTACATCACCCGAATTCCTGATAATATGCTGTACCACTTTTTTGGCTACATATTTTGCCATGTTATCATTGATGTTACGTCCGGCGAGGATCACTTCGGCATCATAGCCCAGTTCATTGGCTTTATAAGTAAGATAATAGGGGTCTACACCGATACAATGACCGCCTACCAGGCCTGGTTGAAATTTTAAAAAATTCCACTTGGTACCGGCTGCTTCCAGCACTTCGTAGGTATTAATGTTCATCATGTCAAAAATGATGGACAATTCATTCATTAATGCAATGTTCAGGTCCCTTTGTGTATTTTCAATGATCTTGGCGGCTTCAGCCACTTTGATGGAAGAGGCTTTATGCACACCGGCCTTCACCACCAGTTCATACACTTTGGCAATCGTTTCCAAAGATGCTGCATCACAACCTGATACCACTTTTACAATTGTGGCAAGTGTATGTTGTTTATCTCCGGGATTAATTCTCTCAGGTGAATAGCCGATCTTAAAATCTTTTATGGCTTTTAACCCCGATAATTTTTCAATCACCGGCAAACAATCCTCCTCCGTACAACCGGGATATACAGTAGATTCAAACACCACATAATCTCCTTTCTTGATCACTTTGCCAATAGTTTCAGATGCTTTTTGTACCGGTACAAGATCGGGCACATTATGCTCATCTACCGGCGTGGGTACAGCCACTATAAAGAACTTTGCCTCTCTCAGTACATCCAATGAATCGGTAAAAACGATATCACATCCTTCAAAATCTTCACTGGAAAGTTCATTGCTGGGGTCAATACCCTGCTTCATCAGTTCAATACGTTTGGGATTAATGTCAAAACCGATCACGGACAGTTTCCGTGCAAACTCCAGTGCGATGGGTAGTCCTACATAACCAAGACCGATTACGGCCAGTTTTGCTTTTTTATCAACTAAATCCTGGTACATTATTCGTTTATTTCTGACTGATGAATTCTTTGGGTTGCTTCATTAATTCCTCTTCCGGCAATGATTTGAAATACTCATACGTTATTTTCAAACCTTCACTGCGGCTCACTTTGGGTTCCCATCCCAAAATATTTTTGGCTTTGGCGATATCCGGTTGTCTTTGTTTGGGATCATCCACCGGCAGGGGTTTATATATAATCTTTACTTTATTGCCTGTCAACGAAAGAATCTCTTCCGCAAATTCTTTTAAAGTGATCTCGTTGGGATTGCCAATGTTCACAGGCATGGTATAGTCGCTAAGCAATAAGCGATAAATTCCTTCAACCAGGTCATCTACAAAACAAAAACTTCGGGTTTGTGAGCCATCGCCAAAAACAGTAAGGTCTTCACCACGCAAAGCCTGGCCGATAAAAGCGGGTAAGGCCCTGCCGTCGTTGAGCCGCATCCGCGGTCCGTAGGTATTGAATATCCTTACGATCCTTGTTTCCACTCCATGGAATGTGAAATAAGCTCTCGTTATAGATTCCATATAACGTTTGGCTTCATCATAAACTCCTCTCGGGCCTACCGGGTTTACGTTTCCCCAATATTCTTCTGTTTGCGGATGCACCAGCGGATCACCATATACTTCACTGGTGGAAGCCACCAGTATTCTTGCCCCTTTAGCCTTGGCCAGGCCCAGGCAATTATGTGTTCCCATTGCACCCACTTTCAAGGTCTGTATGGGAATTTTAAGGTAATCAATCGGGCTGGCCGGCGAGGCAAAATGCAAGATGTAGTCAAGCTGGCCGGGAATATGAATAAACTTCGTTACATCGTGATGATAAAATTCAAATTGTTCGAGTTTAAATAAATGCTCTATATTTTTCAGGTCACCGGTAATCAGGTTATCCATTCCTATAACATGATAACCTTCTTTGATAAACCGGTCGCAGAGATGCGAACCAAGAAAACCGGCTGCGCCGGTAACAAGAACACTTTTACGTTGTTGCATTTAAATATTAGTTTATGATAGCCCGCCCCACACTTACATAGTGGAATCCCAGTTTCTTCATTGTTTCCAGGTCAAAGAGATTTCTACCGTCGAAGATAGCCTTGTTTTTCAACGCAGAAATGATTTGCGAAAAATCCGGTGTTCGAAACTCATTCCACTCTGTGGCAATGATCAATGCGTCTGCATTTTTTAATGCCCCATAACGGCTGTCTGCATAAATTATTTTATCACCGATCTGTGTTTTGACATTCTTCATGGCTTCCGGGTCAAAAGCAGTGATTGTTGCGCCTGCTTTTGTCAGTTCTTCGATCATATACAAAGCCGGTGCTTCGCGGATATCATCTGTATTTGGCTTAAAGGCAAGCCCCCATAGCGCAAAATGCTTTCCTTTCAGATCACCGTTAAAATAATGATTGATCGCCGGCATCAGGTGCAGCTTTTGCTTTTGATTGACATCCATCACGGCATTCAATATCTGGAAATCATAATTCACTTCACTGGCCGATTTCACCAATGCCTGCACATCTTTGGGGAAACAACTGCCTCCATAACCTATTCCCGGGAAAAGAAATCGTTTGCCAATTCTTTCATCACTGCCGATACCACGGCGTACCATATCTACATCTGCGCCAAGCAGCTCGCATAGCTTCGCCACCTCATTCATAAAAGATATTTTGGTGGCAAGAAAAGAATTTGCGGCATACTTGGTCAGCTCTGCTGAACGTTCATCCATGAAAATAACAGGATTGCCCTGGCGAACAAATGGTGCATACAACTCACTCATCACTTTTCTTGCTCTCTCCGAATTGGTGCCGATGACCACACGGTCAGGTTTCATAAAATCTTCAACAGCCACTCCTTCTCTTAAAAATTCCGGGTTGCTCACCACATCAAATTCTCCTTTATAATTTTTAGCAATAGCAGTATGCACCTTTTCCGCCGTTCCCACCGGCACGGTGCTTTTGTCCACTATCACTTTGTAGTCCGAAAGAATCTTTCCGAGATCTTCAGCCACCCCTAGTACATATTTCAGATCGGCTGAACCATCCTCGCCGGGTGGAGTAGGCAAAGCAAGAAAAATGACCTCTGCATCACGAATACCTGCTGCAAGGTCAGTGGTAAAATACAGCCGTTGCTCTTTGAGGTTACGGAGAAATATTTTTTCCAGTCCCGGTTCATAGATAGTAATCTCACCGTTGCTGAGCTTTTTCACTTTGTTTACGTCTATATCCACACAGGTTACCGTATTGCCTGTTTCAGCAAAACAGGTTCCTGTTACCAATCCAACATAGCCCGTTCCAACGACTGCAATTTTCATGTAATTATTATTTATTTAGGTATTCTAATACTTTTGATGAAATAAAACCCAGTTGCTCATTGTCCATCTCGGTGTGTATGGGCAGCGAGATCACTCTTTCGGTCAACCAGTCGGTCACCGGCATTTCCTGTGAGGCCACATTGAAATGCGCAAACATTTTTTGCTTATGACCCGGCACCGGGTAATAGATCATAGCGGGTATTTTATGTTCAGCCAAAAATGTTTTTAACCCATTCCTGTCAACTCCTTCCAGCAAGACCGTGTATTGATGAAAAACATGGTGACTATACTCTGCCCTGTAAGGCGTGCTGATCTTTGGATGATTGGCAAAAGCCTTGTCATAAAAATCAGCCACCGCACTCCTGGCCTCAGTATAATCATCAAGATGTTTTAGTTTGATGCCCAATATAGCTGCCTGTATGGAATCGAGACGGCTGTTGCAGCCCACCACATCATGATAGTATTGCCTGCTCTGGCCATGATTAGCGATCATTCGGATTTTAGCGGCCAGTTCATCATCATGGGTGAAAATAGCGCCGCCATCACCAAAAGCACCAAGATTTTTTGAAGGATAAAAAGAGGTTGTACCAATATGACCAATGGTGCCTGTCTTTTTAACTGACCCATCTGAAAACCGGTAACTGCTGCCAATAGCCTGTGCATTATCTTCTATCACAAACAGGTTATGCTTTTGAGCAATGTCCATGATCTCCTGCATGGGTGCAGACTGGCCGTATAAATGAACCGGGACAATGGCTTTTGTTTTTGGAGTGATCGCTTTCTCCAGCGCTGCCGGATCGATGCAAAAAGTTTTGGGATCCACTTCCACAAACACCGGTGTAAGCCTGAGCAGGGCAATCACTTCTGTAGTGGCAATATAGGTGAATGAAGGAGTGATGACCTCATCACCCGGCTGCAATCCAAGGGCCATCATGGCAATTTGCAATGCATCGGTACCGTTGGCACAAGGTATCGTATGCTTAACGTCCAGATAGGCTGAAAGACCATTGGCAAAATCTGTTACCGCCTTCCCGTTTATAAACGCCGTGCTTTCCATGACTTCCAGTACAGCCCTGTCCACATCATCTTTTATTTTATGATACTGCGTCTTCGTGTCAACCATTTGGATCGGTCGCATCCGGGAAAGGGTTTAAAGATTCAAGAGGTCATTTTGATCAAAATGCAAGTATCAACCGCACCTTTTCTGCCGCACCATAGCCATCTTAACCTGCCTGGCTTTAAATAAGTGGCGCAAAAATAGTAAAATAAGGATAGTTTACCCGATTGCTTTTACTTTTGTCCGGCTTAACTATCAAAGACTTGGGACTTATTTTCTATCATATCTTTTTGGCATTGTTCCATATGGCTGTTTTGGTATCTTCCCTGTTCAGTGCCAAGGCCAGGAAATGGAGGGAAGGGCGCCGTAGTATTTTTCAGCGGCTGAAACAAGCTATCCCGGCAAATGAAAAGGTCATCTGGATGCATTGTGCATCACTGGGTGAGTTTGAACAAGGCCGGCCCGTGCTGGAAAACATCCGCCGGCAATATCCCGGTCATAAAATCCTGCTTACTTTTTTTTCCCCTTCGGGCTATGAGATCAGGAAAAACTACGATGGTGCAGACTGGGTTTTTTATTTACCCATGGATGGTCGCCGCAATGCCCGGTGTTTTATGGAGATCATCCATCCAACCCTGGTGATCTTTGTAAAATATGAATTCTGGTATTACTATCTGACAGCAGTGAAAAAGAAAAACATACCTCTATTACTTATTTCTTCCAGCTTTCGCAGCCAGCAGCTTTTTTTCCGCTGGTATGGAGGCCTGCATCGCAAAATGCTTCATTGCTTCACTCACATATTTGTACAGGATAGCCAATCAAAAGCGTTATTGGACAAAGCCGGCCTGGCTGTCAGCTGCAGTGTTGCCGGGGATACCCGCTTTGACAGGGTTTCTGCTATCGCTGATAAATTTGAACCCATTTCAGCAATAGAAATTTTTGCAGATAACAAAAAAGTTTTTATTGCCGGCAGCACCTGGCCCGAAGATGAAAGGGTTATTCAAAAGGCTTTTGCCACATTAACTGACAATGACCTCAAACTCATCATTGCCCCGCATGAAATCAATGAGCGTCATATCAGCAACCTGTTGAAATTATTTCCTGGTGCGCTGTTGTACTCACAATTCAATACAGAAGCAGCCAAAAATGCTGCTGTCCTGATCATTGATAATATCGGCATGTTATCCCGGCTGTATAAATATGCATGGATCACTTATGTGGGCGGCGCCCAGATCAAAAGAGGTATACACAATGTGCTGGAAGCAGCTGTATATGACAAGATCGTTTTGTTTGGTCCTGAATATGATAAAAATCCGGAAGTGGTTGAACTTGTCAAAGCCGGTGGCGGTATTCCCATCAATGACATACAAAAAGATGGCCAGTTACTGCGGCAGGTAATTGAAGTGTTGCTGGCCGGTCAGGAGGAATATGCAATGCGCAGTAAAGCAGCGGGGGATTTTGTGAGAGATCGCCGCGGTGCAACGGCTTCTATTATGCGTTTCATTCAGGAGAACCGTCTTTTGACCAACTGATCAAAATGTGCAACAATAGGGTTATCGTTGCTCCAGCCCAATTTAGTTTTCATTTCCCGGTTAATCCAGTATTCAGCTTCAGCATAAATATTAAAGTTGTTGATCGTTTTGATGCTGCGTTCATACATCGCTTCATCGCCCCTGAAAAGTTCATTAATAAACAGAAACCGGTCGTTGATGCCGATGGCTTTGCGCAGATCTTTCACCGGTGTTTCTTTCAGCACTTCCACCAGTTCTGTTTTGTTTTGTTTCAGTTTATCATTTAGCGACTCGGCGAGGCTGCTGTTATCATTTAGTTCCTTATCTCTAGGCTGATGGGAAAGAGTAGGAATTTCTGTCATCGGGTCAAAAACCATATCCAGCTGGCCATTCTTTTGCAACAGGGATACAGCGCCATCATCCACCAGCAGGGTTTCTTTCACCCGTTGAGTTTGTGTTTCTTTGGCGGGCTCATGCACAGGTGCCGGTTTTGGTGCAAACTTTTCATATTGCGAAGCTGTCACAGCCGGTGTTGATGGCAGCAAAACGGCCACTTTTGAAGTGCCCAGCGTTTTAGCGCTGTCCCGCTGCTGCAATAAAGCCAGTTCCTGTTGCAGCAGTTGAACTGTCAACAGCATTTGTGCAGGATCTGTTTGCTGCTCAAACTGTGTTTTCAGTTTATGTATCAATGTTTCTATTCGTTGCATTTTGCTACTTTTGGCCGGTTGGCCGGTGGCGGACTAAAATTACAAACTGTTTACCAATATAACTGTCAGGTTTTTTACGAAGTATAAATCTTAACAATGTTCATAGAACCAAATATCCGGGGCGACAAGCGGGGATGGATAGAAGTGATATGCGGCTCCATGTTTAGTGGCAAAACCGAAGAACTGATCCGCCGGCTGAAAAGAGTGAAGATCGCCAACCTGAAAGTAGAGATCTTCAAACCGGCCGTAGATATACGCTACGATGAGGTGAAGATTGTTTCACATGATACCAATGCGATCCAGTCCACACCCATTGATAATTCCCAGAAAATATTACTCATGGCCAATGATGTGGATGTGATCGGCATTGATGAGGCACAGTTCTTTGATGAAGAAATCGCTAACGTGTGTGATGAACTGGCCTATCGGGGAATACGGGTAATCGTGGCCGGGCTGGATATGGATTTTATGGGGAAACCCTTTGGTCAGATGCCATTTATTATGGCCAAAGCTGATTATGTAACCAAACTGCATGCTATTTGTGTGAAATGCGGCAATATTGCCAACTATTCCTATCGCAAAGTGCCCAATGAAGACCAGGTGATGCTGGGGGCAAAAGATGTGTATGAACCAAGATGCCGCAAATGCTATAATGAAAATAAAGATTGAGCCGGGCAAAACACATATACTCCCTGTTAAAAAAAGACCTGTTGCTGGAGATCCGGCAGCAGTATAGTTTTTACGGCATCCTTTTGTATATCGGCGCCACCATTTTTGTGCTGAATATGGCTATCAAAGAACCCGAACCAAAAGTGTGGAATGGCCTGTTCTGGGTGATTCAGTTATTCATCTGTATCAATGCGGTGGCCAAAAGTTTTTTGCAGGAAAGCAAGGGCCGGTTGCTCTACTTCTATTCCATAGCCAGCCCTGTTAATTTTGTGCTGGCCAAATTGCTGTTCAATACTCTCCTGATGTTGCTGATGAGTTTGTTGAGCCTGTTGCTCTTCAGCTTATTCCTGGGTGTGCCTGGCATTCAAAAAACTATGCAGTTTATAGGGCTGGTGGTGCTGGGCGGCTGGAGCCTGAGCCTGGTCTTCACTTTCCTGGCCGCCATTGCTGCCAAAGCGCAGCAAAATGCTGCGATCATGGCTGTGCTGGGTTTCCCGCTTATTATTCCGCAACTTTTATTATTGATGCAATTATCCGGGATCGCCTTTGCACCTTTCTTATTCATGCCTGTAGGTACCGTTTTGCTGCTTATTGCTCTCGATGTGCTGGTCATATTGCTGGCCGTTATCCTGTTTCCTTTTCTTTGGAAAGATTAAAACACGAACCTGATGCGGGCCTCAATGCTACAAGCTGATATTACCGGTTGTTCGTTTGATATAGCTTTTTCCCCTTATTTTTGCCCCACTTTATTCAGCCGTTGGCAGTTTTTCAGAGCTGACCTCCCATGGCCCACGAAAAAAACTATATGTACAAGTCCTGGTGGAAGATCCTGAGTGTTGTATTGCTGGTTTACACCTTCACTGCGGGTCTGTTGCTGGAAGTGCCACGGGACAGGGAATTAGGTGAAACGATCAGGAACCTTTTCTTTCATGTATGCATGTGGTTTGCCATGATGATTCTTTTCATCATTTCTGTTATACACGCCATCAAATATCTACGGAGCAACAAGCTGGAACATGATATTGCATCCCGCCAGTATGCCGGCACGGGCATTTTACTCGGAATCCTCGGCTATGCTACCGGCGCCATCTGGATGAGTTATACCTGGGCCGATCCCAATGTTTCACCATTCAATTCTTTCAGCCTGATCGCCAGTGAGCCAAAACTGATTGGTGCAGCCATTGCTTTGCTGATCTATGCAGCTTATATGATCCTGCGCCAGTCCATTCCCGATATAGATAAAAGAGCCAGGGTAAGTGCCGTATATAACATTTTTGCTTTTGCGATGCTCTTCCCTTCCATCTGGATCATTCCCAGAATGCTGCCGAGTCTTCATCCCGGCGGAAGCGAAGGAAACCCGGCGCTTAATTTTAAAGATGCTTCGATGATCATGCGGCTGGTGTTTTATCCTGCCATTGCCGGATGGACGTTACTGGCCGTGTGGATCACTACATTAAAAATCCGGTTGCATTTACTGAAAGAAAAAGAGATGATGTCATGAACAAATGGAAGAAAATTTTATTGCTGGTGCCGATGCTCCTTATCCTGGTTCCGGGATTTGCCCAGCAAGACAAATCAGAAATGGCTGACCTGATGCGCAGCAATGGCCGCATATATGTGGTGGTGGCCGTGATGCTGACCATACTCGCCGGTCTTGTTTTATACCTGGTGCGTTTAGATAAAAAAATAAGCCGCCTGGAAAAAGAGACCTAAGGCATTTGGATGATGCCGGATAAACGGGAATCATTCAAATGCCTGTTGAATTGCCTTATTGAAACAACGATTGCTATAACATAAAAAAAGAATTCATGTCAGACAATTACAGTTTTTTTGGCGCTGTAGAAAGAAGCTTCGATATAGCTGCCAAATTCACCAAATGGGATAAAGGTATCCTTGACCAGATAAAAGCCTGCAATGCTGTCTATCGTATGAGGTTTCCGTTAAAAAGAGATGATGGCACCGTAGAAGTGATAGAAGCTTACCGTGTGCAGCATTCTCATCATAAAACTCCCTGCAAAGGAGGTATTCGTTTTGCAGCCGAAGTGAACCAGGATGAAGTGATGGCACTTGCCGCATTGATGACTTATAAATGCGCCATTGTCAATGTGCCTTTTGGCGGTGGCAAAGGCGGTATCAAGATCAATCCCAAAAAATATTCTCCTTACGAACTGGAAAAGATAACCCGCCGCTACACGGCAGAGCTGATAAAGAAAGGATTTATCGGACCCGGCACCGATGTTCCTGCTCCCGATTATGGAACCGGCGAAAGAGAAATGGCCTGGATATTGGACACATACACCGCCATGCACCCCGGTGAAATTGATGCTGCCGGTTGTGTTACCGGCAAACCTGTGACCCAGGGTGGTGTTCGTGGTCGTCGTGAAGCCACCGGCCTGGGAGTATTCTTTGGCCTGCGTGAAGTGTGCAATATGGAAGATGTGATGAAAAAACTGGGCCTTAGTGTAGGGGTGGAAGGAAAAAAAGTAGCTGTTCAGGGGTTGGGTAACGTGGGCTATCACAGCGCCAAATTCTTCCAGGATGCCGGCGCCATCATAGTTGGTTTATCCGAACATGACGGTGGTATTTACAATGAAAAAGGATTGGATGTGGACGATGTGTTTGCTTTCCGCAAAAAAACAGGTACCATCCTTAAATATCCCGGCGCCAGCGATTTTGCCAGGAAAGAAGACTTGCTGGAGATGGAATGCGATATCCTGATACCAGCCGCCCTCGAAAATGTGATTGATGCAGAAAATGCACCAAAAGTAAAAGCAAAGATCATTGGCGAAGCCGCCAATGGTCCGCTGACACCCGAAGCGGATGAAATACTGGCAAAGAGAGGTGTGCTGGTGGTGCCGGACATGTACCTCAATGCAGGTGGTGTTACTGTGTCTTACTTTGAATGGCTGAAAAACCTGAGCCATGTGCGGTATGGCCGGTTGGAAAAAAGGTTTACCGAAAACCTCAATGCGCATATCCTTTCCACCATGGAAGATTTAAGTGGCAAAAAAGTTAAATCAACCGACAAAGAATTCATTGTCCATGGCCCCGATGAAGTGGATCTCGTTTATAGCGGGCTGGAAGAAACCATGATCACAGCTACGCATGAGATCATGAATGTATGGAAAGCTAATCCTGATATTCCCGATATGCGAACTGCTGCTTATGTGGTTGCCATAAACAAAGTAGGCACCAGCTACGCTGAACTGGGTATCTTCCCGTAACGCCTGCACTAACACCAGTACATAAACCAATTGCTTATTGCACAAACCCGTTCATTTGCTGAACGGGTTTTTTGTTTACTACAATGATGGCAATGCCTGGATCAGCAAAAAGTCATTTTCATTTTTCTTCCAGGCAACAGTGTAGTGACCATTGGTTATGATTATAAATTGAACAGGCACAGTAATATGATAACGCAACACCTGCTGCAAAACCGAATCCTCCATTTTCACTGCTGCGGCCTTGCATTCAATCATCATCCAGGGACGGTGTTCTTTGTCATACACCAATATATCAAACCGCTTTTTCAACTCCCCCAGCTTAATTTCCTTTTCAACTGCTATCAGTGAAGCCGGATAGTGCATCACCTGCACCAGGTATTGGACGAAATTTTGCCGCACCCACTCTTCCGGAGTAAGTATCACCCATTTTTTTCGCAGCGTATCGAAAATATACTCCTTCTCCTTTTCCTTTTGGATGCGAAATGCAGGCTGTGGGTAATCAATCTTTATCATCACTCCAAAAATAAAGCTTTAAATTAGCCCCGTTTAATTTGATGCATCATGAAGACGAAAGAAGAAATAGTGCAAAACTGGTTGCCCCGTTATACCGGGGAATCACTGGAAAATTTCGGGAAGTATATACTTCTCACCAACTTTAGTAATTATGTGACGTTGTTTGCCGAATGGCATAAAGTGCCGGTTATCGGCGAAGGCCGCCCCATGCAATGCGCCACTGCAGATAACATCACTATTATCAATTTTGGCATGGGCAGTCCTACAGCCGCTACCGTGATGGACCTGCTCTCTTCCATTGAACCGAAAGCAGCATTATTCCTGGGAAAGTGCGGCGGACTGAAAAAAAGAAATAAGATCGGCGACCTGATATTACCTATTGCCGCTATCCGCGGTGAAGGAACCTCCAATGATTATTTCCCTTCAGAAGTGCCGGCGCTGCCTGCATTTGCTTTGCAAAAAGCCGTTTCCACCACTATCCGTGATTATGAGGTGGACTACTGGACCGGTACGGTCTACACGACCAACCGGCGGGTGTGGGAGCATGATGAGCAATTCAAAGAATACCTCCAGCAGGTAAGGGCCTATGCCATTGACATGGAAACTGCTACTATCTTCACCGTTGGTTTTTATAATAAAATACCAACAGGTGCCCTGTTGCTGGTAAGTGACCAACCGATGATTCCCGACGGGGTGAAAACAGAAGAAAGTGATAAAAAGGTGACCGCAAACTTTGTAGAAACACATTTGAAAATCGGGATAGATTCCCTGAAACAACTCATCAATGAAGGAGCAACGGTCAGACATTTGAAATTTTAAATCCGAAACCGAAAACAGGTTTGCCTCCCCTACTCCATATAAAAAACCTTTCGGTTGATTTCATCTCCGGTGCAGAGGTTACCCAGGCACTCAAACATATAACGCTTACGGTGAACCGGGAAGAGATTGTCGCCATTGTTGGTGAATCAGGATCGGGAAAATCGGTTACTTCACTTTCTATCCTGCAATTGCTGCCTTCACCCCCTGCCCGGTATGCTTCAGGAGAAATACTATTTTCAGAGAACGGGCAAGACGTTGTTGATCTTTTAAAAAAAGAACAACACTCGCTGCAAACTATTCGTGGCAACAAGATCGCCATGATCTTCCAGGAACCGATGACATCGCTGAACCCGGTACTCACCTGCGGCGACCAGGTGATGGAGGCACTGGTGCTGCATAAAAAGATCTCCCGCCGCCAGGCAAAACAACGAACCCTTGAATGGTTTCAGCAAGTGAAACTGCCCAACCCGGAAGCTGTGTTCAGGCGTTTTCCCCACCAGTTAAGTGGCGGACAAAAGCAACGGGTGATGATTGCTATGGCCATGTGCTGCGAACCATCCTTACTGATTTGTGATGAGCCCACCACGGCGCTGGATGTGACCGTACAGAAAACAATTCTGACCCTGATCAAAGATTTGCAGCAGCAATCCAACATGGGTGTCATCTTTATCACTCACGACCTGGGAGTGGTGGCAGAAATAGCGGACCGGGCGGTGGTGATGTATAAAGGAGAAATTGTTGAACAAAACTCCGTAAGACAGATTTTTACTAACCCGCAACATCCCTATACAAAAGCATTGCTTTCCTGCAGGCCTGTCAATCACCGGCGGGGTGAAAGACTACCGGTGGTTAGTGATTTTTTAGATAAGCGGGAAATAATCCAACCACAACCGGCAGATACAGTTTTTCAACCATCACAACCTAAAGCTTCGCAAAAAGAAAAAAAGATTCTATTGTCTGCCAAACATCTCTCTGTATGGTTTCCGTCTAAAAAAACGTTATTGGGGAAACCAGTTGATTTCACCAAAGCCGTTGATGATGTAAGTTTTGATCTGTATAAAGGCGAAACATTGGGACTGGTAGGTGAAAGCGGTTGCGGCAAAACAACTTTAGGAAGGGCATTGCTGCGACTAGCAGAGCCTTCTGCCGGTGTTATTACATACAATGGGATTGACCTGACCGCAAAAAAAAGAGATGAGCTAAGAGCTTTGAGAAAGGATATCCAGATCATTTTCCAGGATCCTTACTCTTCCCTGAATCCAAGACTCACTATCGGTTCAGCCATTGCTGAACCTTTGAAAGTGCATGGTTTGATGGCTCTTGAAAAGGAAAGAAAAGACAAAGTGACCGAATTACTGGAAAAAGTGAATTTAAAAGCCGAACATTTCAACCGTTATCCGCATGAATTCAGCGGGGGTCAGCGGCAGCGTATTGTTATTGCAAGAGCTTTAGCATTAAATCCTTCTTTTATTGTTTGCGATGAATCTGTCTCGGCATTGGATGTGAGTGTGCAGGCGCAGGTGCTGAACCTGCTTAATGATTTGAAAAAAGAATTTGGATTCAGCATCATCTTTATTTCACATGACCTGTCAGTGGTGAGGTATATCAGCGATCGCATCATGGTGATGAACAAAGGAAAAATAGTAGAAAGCGGCGATGCAGATTCTATCTATACTAACCCGCAAACCGACTACACCCGGCAACTTATCGCATCAATACCGAAAGGACTGGTTACTTAATCCCCCATTTCCATCCTGCTGACAAAATCATACCGTTCATACTCACTCCCCTCGTAAAAATTTTTACCGCTTTTCCGCAACGCATACAACTGCTTTTTCAGTTCCTTATTTAACTGGCCATCCAGCGGTTCATCCTCTTTGATCTTAGTATCAAGATAGGAAGTAATGTTCAGTTCATTGCCCGGTACAATTGAATGCCAACCCGGAACAATGACAGCATACTGAGCATCACCCATTTCAAAGTCTATGCGTGAAGAATCTTCCGGGACAAGCCCGACAATAGCCAGCTTCCAGCTTGGGTCATCCTTTTTATTCCGGTATTTATAAAAATAAACGTAGCCTTTTTTTCCTTTTGTTTCAGCGGGCAGGCGATCAACGTAGACGAGAGAGTCGGCCTTGCCATAAATCCTCATGGACACCAGCTTGCTCCGGCCCAGGGCAAGATGGTTATTGAATGCTGAGGGGAACAATGTTTCTTTTTTCAATCTCCTCAGATCACTCCACAATTCGTAGCGGTATTCATCCTGTGAAGCAAAGAATGACAGTAAGCTATCTTCATAAGGACGATGGTTGCGTATCATCAGCAGCAGGGTACTATACTTTAACCGCTTGTCTGCAGAATGCAGCATCTGGCGGATCACCGGCTGCACAGCAGGTTTGCTTTCCCAATAAGGCAGCAACAACCTGGCATAGAGTTCAAGATTATCATTGCCGGTATCTTTGTCTCCATCATTATAATAATCAAGCGGGCTATTCTTTTTTTCACTTTTGCTTTCCTCTGCTTTTCTTATAGCTCGTTTTTTCTCAGCAATGGCCTGTTTTTTCAATTCTTGCCTTGCTTCGAGCAGGAACTTGCTGAAATACATTTCATAATCCGTTGTTTTCACCAGGCTACTGTCAATCATTCGACCCAGCAACCGCATGATGTCTGATTTATAGTCATCCAGGTTGAGCAATGGCAGCAGGTCGGGCAAAATGCTGCGGGTAAGCTGTAATGAGTCATGCAGTTCATCCAGGAAATAACCGTCATTGCCTTTAGGAAGTGCGTTGTAACCCGGAAGAGACCGTACTGCAGAAAGCGGGGGATACATGGACCAGCCGCCTCTTTCTCCTTTTTCAATCACAGGCGGTTCATTGCTGATGATGTCCCTGAACACCTGGTATGCCGTTGTTGTTTTTTGCTGCAACAACGTTTCCAGTGCAGCATACTGCAGTTCGATGGTATCACCGGCAGCATAATAAATGTCCCGGAGATACTGTGCAGAAGCCGGCGAAGGGATGGCAGACAATTTGCCGATCAGTGATTTTTTTACTTCAAGATATTTTTTCAGGTTCCAGGATAACCCTTCGATTGTTTTTTTGAGTTGGGGCAGGTCGGTGGAGTCAAAGTAGATCGTACTGATATTTTTAATAGCCCTTTTTTGCTGTGCACTGTCGGCAGAGGAAAGATCGGCAAAGAACACTGCCGATTTTTTTTCAAAAGGATTCACACCCTTTAGTGTATCCGCAGGCTTGAAGGTTTCAAAAAAGCTGCGGATAAATTCACTGGGCCCGCTGAGTGTGTCCGATTGGGTTATCAGTGAAAAGGCTATCCCGTCTTTATAATAACTTTTAGTGATGATGCTGCGGCTGCTGCCGGTATCGGACAACACCGCTTCCCACACTTTGGTTTTGTCAGGCAGCTCATATTTCTTTTTCTCCCTTACGATCCAGGAAGTGTCCCCCAGGAAAGTGAACTCATTGTCTTTGTCAAAACGGGTGCTGTCTTTGCTGTAGTGATAGCGGTGGGAACGGAAGAAAGAAACATAGATTTTCTCTCCTGTTGTGTCGTTGCTGATGATCTTGCTGCGATAGGCGCCGCTTTCCAGCAGATCTTCTTCTGATTCTTCCTGCTCTTCCTCATCATCTATGCCATAATAATTGTAACCGGTGAAATCTAGTTTTTCTTTATCCTGCCGTGGGAAAACAGGTGTGCGGACAGAAAAATACAGCGATGTATCGGTTCTTTCCTTTGCTTCACCATACTGGTAGGGCTTAAACCGGAACCCATCAAAAAAGCGCTGCATTTTCGGATGTTCTTTTTTGCCTCCGGCCACCAGGGTAAAATACTGCGGCCCTTTAATGATAAATCTCACCTGCAGGTGCAGCCCTTCTTTGGTTTTGTAGCGACAATCCAGCGACGGATAACCTTCGTGTTTGCCGGGTTTACGTTGCAGCAGGGTATCAATGAACTCAGAAGCGGCAAAACTTTCCTGCATCAGTTCCAGGTCAAAACTGTCTTCTTCGGCAAAATGATAGTTATGAATATCTGAACGGATGATACGGAAAAAAAGACCGGCCGCCTTATCTTCTGTTTCATAGATACGGCTGCCATCATTGCCCACATAGGGCTCATGCGGAAGCTCTGCACTGAAACCTCCATAAACCGGCGCATATTTTATCCAGCCGTTCCCGTTGCCGGCCGCAGGTTTTAATTCTTTCAACTGTATGCTGCCAAAAAAACGTTTGGCCTCCTCACCATTCCTCACATACTCACCCGTGCCGCTCATTTTGAAAAAAATGATCTCGAACGGCGTGATGAAAATATGATAACGCTGAATGTCGCCGCGGCGGGTTTTGTTGGTAATATCAAACCCGCTGTATCCATTTCGGCTGATCCTTGTTTTGCTGAGAATGCGTCCCGGGATATTTTCATAGAGCAGGCTGTCTATCTTTTTATAAACATCATCGGTGCTGTGGCCCCAGAGCCAGGCATTGGTCATGATGCGGGTCACCATATAATAGCTACCGTTGGCCATATCGGCATACTGCCGCTGGTCCAGCGCCTCATCTTCGCCAAATTTGTAAAACTTGCCGGGAATATCTACTTTGAAAAAACCATCTTCGGCTGTGGCTGACTGAAAGGTGACCGGCACCCTTAACTTTTCAACGATCTCTTTGTGGCGGCTGTCCCGCTGCCGCATCATCACCGGTCTTAATTTATATCCCATCTGCCGCAGCATTTCGATCACCCCCCGCTGGCCCGGCAGGTGGGCGGCTCCCACTCCTACAAACAAGGACTGTTTTGTTTTCAGGATGGAATCAATGGAAGCAGCCTGTATCTCATTTCGCTTATACATGAATTTTTCATCAAAGGCATCTGAAAAGCTGTTGAGCTTGTTGATGGAATCGAGCTGGTCAAGATTTCCCTTGCGGTAAGCTTCCTGCAGTTTGGCAATGGAATAATCCTCTTCCAGGTCATAGCTTCTTTCTTTTTTGTTTTTTTCTTTGGCCGCATCCCTGTAGGCTTCCTGCATCAGCCGCATGCTTTCGGCATAGCTTTCCACCCCGGCTACTTTCTTACCCCATTTTTTACCACACTGGTAGATATACATATCGAGGTAAGTGTCTTCCTCAAAATCACTGGAAGAATTGCCATAGGAACGATACAACAGGTTGTTGATGGTGGAAGGATTGCTATAAAGGGAACGTTCTATCTTTTTATCGTATTTGTAAAACTTCAGGGTGTTGATGGTGAAATAATCATCGGGCACTGCCATGAAGCCGGCAAAACGGTTGCCGGACACTGTGTAATTATCACCGCCAAATTCAAATTTGCTCATGTCTTCCTGCCAGCTTTCGGGATTGGTTTCCAGCGCCACCACATCTGCGTTACGGATGCCGAGGTAAAAAGAATCGGACAGGTTGAAAGCAATCTTGCTGCTGACATGCATGGTGCCAAACAGGTAAGAAGTTTTTTTCAACCCATTGCCGCTGATCTCCCATAAGAGGCTGGGATATTTCCGGGGTTTGTCCTTAGCCTGGGCATTGAGCAAATATGGCAACAAGAGCAACAATAAGATAAGGGGCTTCTTCATGAGGGATGGCCAGTTTGATGTTGAACAAATTTAAGATGCCGGTTGGCAATAAAAACCATAAAATTAATTTGAAAATCAAGCTATTGAAATACCCTCTTTCACTTAGCCCGCACCCGGCAACCACCCGGGCCAGGCCAATGAAAAGAATGTGAACAATAAAACGGGATTTTGCAGTTGAAAAGTGTACCTTCGCCGCCTTTAAAAGTCATCAGGTTGAACAAACCCGGCGCCGTAAGGCCGGACTTGTCCCGACCCCGTCGGGATTTGGATCATCCCCACCCGGCTTCCCGCCACTGGTTTGTGTCCTGCGACTTCTGAATAAACCCATAACACTTATGAAGCTTTCACAATTCCGTTTCGACCTTCCGTTGAACCTTATTGCCCAAAACCCTGCGAAAAGAAGAGAAGATGCCCGCATGATGGTGGTGCACCGCCACACCGGCCAGATCGAGAACAAGCATTTCCGCGACATTCTCGATTACTTTGACGACAAGGATGCATTTGTGGTGAACAACACCAAAGTGTTTCCCGCCCGTATGTATGGCCGCAAGGAAAAAACCGGCGCCAAGATCGAAGTGTTCCTGCTCCGTGAGTTGAACAAACCCAACCGTCTCTGGGATGTGATCGTTGATCCCGCCAGGAAGATCCGGGTGGGCAACAAACTCTATTTCGGCGAGCAGGAAGACCTGGTGGCCGAAGTGATAGACAACACCACCAGCCGCGGCCGCACCATCCGTTTTTTGTGGGAGGGCAGCGAAGAAGATTTCCGTGCCGTGCTGGAAAGACTCGGCGAAACGCCACTACCCAAATACATCAAACGCAAACCCGATGAAGAAGACAAGGAACGTTACCAGACGGTGTATGCGAAGCATGAAGGCGCTGTGGCCGCCCCCACGGCCGGTTTGCATTTCAGCCGGGAACTGATCAAAAGATTAGAGATTAAAGGAATCCGCTTTGCGGAAGTGACCCTGCACACCGGGCTTGGCACTTTCCGCCCTATTGAAGTGGAAGACCTGAGTAAACATAAAATGGATGCGGAGTATTACCGCATAGATGAAACAGCCTGCAAAATTGTGAACCGGGCCAAAGAGTATGGCCATCGTATCTGCTCCGTAGGCACCACCACCATGCGGGCTTTGGAATCATCTTTCACAGCGCAAAAATTATTGAAACCATCGGAAGGCTGGACCAATATGTTCATCCACCCGCCGTATGAATTCAATATTGCTGATTCGCTGGTAACGAATTTTCATTTGCCCAAAACCAGTTTGCTGATCATGACCTGCGCCTTTGCCGGTTATGAGCTGACGATGGAAGCTTACAAAAAAGCGATCAAAGACAAATACCGCTTTTTCAGCTATGGCGATGCGTTGCTGATTATTTAAACTGTAAAGAAAAATTTTTTGGTAAGCCTCACGAAAGTGGGGCTTTTTTTATGTATATACGATAGGTATACTTGTTTCTAAAGGTTTGTAGTCGTTTATAATCGGGTATTGACGCAACTTCTGAATACTAAAATTATAATATGATCCGACAGATTGTCAATGAGTTGAAAAAAATGTAGATTCGTATAATAGCGTAAATACATCTGTTAGGCCGCAATGGCAGCCGCCAGAAAAGTCTTTTGCTGCGCAGATGCGACTGGCGGCTACCACGAAAATCCGTCCGGCTGCGCCGTCCTTTAGGTTTTCTTAATGCGGCCTAACGGATCGGGGAATCCCCGATCCGTTGTACGCAACCCTAAAACAGCATTCTGTTCACCTTCAAGCGACAGTACATTCAGATCAAAGTCTCTCATGGCCGACCGCACATAGCAACACATTTACAAGGCACACAAACCAAGACACAAAGCCAACCTTGCAAAAGAGCTACAATAGTCAATACACAGCAACCAGTCTTTAGTGCGACAGATTACGGTAGGCTTTTAATTAATTTGCAACCACCACGGTCGACAGACAATTTGAAACTATACATTAAGAACATGGTTTGCAGCAAGTACAAAATGGTAGTATAAACCCAATTGAAAAGAAAGGGGCTCTGCCCCTTATATGTCAATTTGAGTGAAGTGGAAATTGAAAACCACTTATCAAAAGACCAACTATCGCAGTTAGACAGATCCTTAAAATCATTAGGCTTTGAACTCATAGACAACAATAAAGCCAACCGATTGAAAAAATAAAAAACGCCATTGTACACAGGTTCATCATTCAGTCCATAACTTAAAGACAACCCTGCCCGACTTCATCACTTCACAAATACACAAAGACTATAACTATTTAAGCACCCTATTTTCAGAAGTAGATGGCTCAACCATTGAAAAATACTTTATTTGCCAACGGATGGAAAGAACAAAAGAATTGCTACAAATGATTATTTATTAGGGAATTAACTTACAGAACTCATGGGGAGAACTGGTAGCCTTCACATATTCCTTTGGGTTAATTCAGTTCTTATGTATCCTTATAAAATAAATCATGCAAATAATTCAATAGCTTTATTATAACTTCGAAATGAATGAAAGGGTTTGTAGCAGCCATATTAGCAGTTATATACATCAGCACTTCAACAGGTGCTAACATTCACATGCACTACTGCATGGGTGAACTGGCTGATTGGGGATTGGGTCATAACAATTCTAAAACCTGTGGAAACTGTGGGATGGAGAAGTCTGAAGAAAAAGATAATGGATGCTGTAAGGATGAACATAAGTTTGTAAAGAATGACAATGACCATAAAACTGCTGAAACATTCGTTATAAATCTTGCTAACCAGGTTATTGATTTACCGATAGAATATCTTTCTGTATTCGATATTCCGGTTTCCTTTGTCACTGAGAAATATCCGGTCAGTCACGCTCCACCCCGAAGTAATGGCGTTGCGGTATACATCCGTAATTGCTCATTTCTTATTTAAAGATTATTTTCTTTCATGAGCCAGGTATTCCTATGCCAGGCAATTGGCATTTCTATATACCTCTGTATCTCATTTTATAATATTAAAGCAAAGGAAATGAAATCGCTAAAAATGCTGATGATGGCAGCTCTTACCATCCTGTCTGTTTCTGTATTTGCCCAGGGAAAGGCGGGTAAAAAAGATACAGCGAAACATGTAACACTTTATACATGTACAATGCATGATACCATTGCTATAAAGAAGCCCGGCAATTGCCCTGTTTGTGGCATGAAGCTGGAGCGTTCAAAAAAAGAACAGATGAAAACAGAGGTTACAAAAAGCTATTCCTGCCCGATGCATGCCGATGTAACCAGTGATAGCCCCGGCAAGTGTACCAAATGCGGAATGAACCTGACTCTTTCATCAAAAGAAAAAATGAAAGCAGAAGTAGTAAAAGCCTATGCCTGCCCCATGAAATGCGAAGGCGATAAAACATATACCAAAGTTGGTAAATGCCCTAAATGCGGTATGGATTTAAAAGAAAAGAAAGAAGACCACAGCAATCACCAACATTAATCAAAAATAAAACGCAACTATGAACAAGATAATTTCAGCAATTGCAATTGTTTCTGCATTTGTTTTTACGGCATGCAACAACAACAGCTCCAAAAATGAGCATGAGGGACATGATATGAACAATATGAAAACCGACACAACTCAGCATGTGTCGGCAACCGACGATAAGGATGTGAAGGCCGTTGCCGTAGTTTTTTCTAATGTAGATGCAAAAGCGTCTGCTTCTATTGAGGAAATTATTGACCATTACCTGCATATCAAAAATGCATTGGCCAATGATGATGCCGGAGAAGCAGCCAGCGGGGCAAAAGCATTGGAGAATGCGTTAAACAAGTTGGATAAATCATTACTAACAGCAGAACAAAAGACTGCCTACGATGCCAACGAAACAGAAATGAAAGAACATGCGGAGCATATTGCTAAAAACGGGGATAATATAAAATACCAGCGCTCACATTTTGTCATTATGAGTGAAGTAGTGTATGACCTGGTTAAAAACTTCGGTGCCGGCCGCCCGGTTTATCATGACCATTGCCCTATGGCCAGGGATAACCAGGGTGCCATGTGGCTTAGTGAAGTGAAAGAGATTAAGAACCCCTACTTCGGGTCAGAAATGTTCAGGTGCGGTAGAGTTGAAGAAGTGATTAAATAATACTCAAAACAAAATCATGGTTCATAAATTAATTGAACTGGCTTTACGCAATAGGCTTATCGTCTTGCTACTGGCAGGAGGCCTGTTTGCGTATGGCGTTTACTCTATCAAACAAAATCCCATTGATGCCATTCCTGATTTGAGCGAGAACCAGGTGATTGTTTTTACAGAATGGATGGGTCGTAGTCCGCAGGTAATGGAAGACCAGGTAACTTATCCATTGGTGAGTAACCTGCAGGGTATTCCTAAAATTAAAAATATACGGGGTTCTTCCATGTTTGGGATGAGTTTTGTCTATGTGATTTTTGAAGACAATGTTGATATTTATTGGGCGAGGACAAGAGTTTTAGAGCGATTGAATTTTGCCCAGCGCCTATTGCCACAGAGTGTAACACCATATCTTGGCCCGGATGGAACGGGTGTTGGCCATATCTACTGGTATCATCTTGATGCACCGAAAATGGATTTGGGCGAACAAAGGGCATTGCAGGATTGGTATATCAAGTTTGCCTTGCAAACAGTGCCGGGTGTTGCAGAGGTTGCCTCATTTGGAGGTTTTGAAAAACAATATCAGTTAGTGGTTGACCCGGTAAAATTGCAGTATTACAATATCTCTTTGATGGATGTAATGAATAAAGTGAAAGCCAATAACAACGATGTGGGCGGCAGAAAATTTGAAATGGCAGATATGGCTTATATCATTCGTGGTCTTGGTTATATCAAAAGCAAGGAGGATGTTGAAAATATTGCACTCAAATATTTCAATGGTATTCCTGTACGGGTAAAAGATATTGGCTCCGTACAAATGGGTGGCGATTTACGGCTTGGCATTTTTGATATGGACGGAAAAGGAGAAGTGGTGGGCGGTATTGTGGTGATGCGTTATAATGAGAACGCCAATAAAGTAATTGAAGCAGTTAAAGCAAAGATGAAGGAAGTAGAAAAGGGCTTACCGGAAGGTGTAACTTTTAAGACATCTTATGACCGTAGCACATTAATACAGGAAGCCATTAACTCGGTAAAAGGAACATTGATTGAGGAAATGATTGCAGTATCCCTTATTGTCCTCATATTTCTATTTCATTGGCGCAGTGCCGTTATCATTCTAATACAATTACCCATTTCAGTTGCTGCCGGTTTTATTTTTCTTGAAATGTTTGGTATCTCTTCCAACATCATGTCATTAACCGGTATTGCACTGGCAATCGGTGTGGTAGTAGATGATGGAATTGTGATGGTGGAAAATGCTTACCGGCATATCAGCGATGCACAAACTGCAAAAATTAATTCATCAGACAAAGCATAAGCATGGCAAAGTGGTTCAAAAGAAATAAAGATCCGTTGACAACAGAGGAAAGAAATGATATTATCGAAAAATCATCGAAGCAAGTTGGCCCCGGTGTTTTCTATTCTACCATCATTGTGGTTACTTCTTTTCTTCCTGTTTTCCTGCTTACCGGCATGGAAGGCAAACTCTTTCATCCGCTTGCATGGACAAAAACCTTTATCCTGCTGATAGATGCTTTTTTGGCTATTACTTTAACGCCGGTATTAATTTCGTTTTTCCTGAAAGGAAGATTGAAGCCTGAAAGTGCCAATCCCATTACAAGAACACTGGAGAAGATTTATACCCCCATATTGAAATGGTGTTTGAAATGGCGTAAGACAACAATCGGCATCAACATTGTAGCATTGACTGTGGGTATTGTGATGATGACCCGTTTGGGATCAGAGTTCATGCCCCCGTTGGATGAAGGCTCATTATTATTTATGCCGGTTACCTTGCCCGATGTTTCTAATTCGGAAGCAAAGAGATTATTACAGGTACAGGATAAAATTATTCGTACCGTTCCTGAAGTATCGCATGTGTTGGGTAAAGCGGGAAGGGCTAATACGGCAACGGATAATTCTCCTATCAGTATGATTGAAACAATCATACTGCTGAAGCCGAAAAGTGAATGGCGAAAAGGAATGACGAAAGATGGCATTATCAATGAACTTAATTCCAAAATGCAAATACCCGGCGTAACCAATGGATGGACACAACCCATCATCAACCGTATCAATATGCTTTCAACGGGTATCCGTACCGATGTTGGCTTAAAAGTATATGGACAGAACCTTGACAGTATTTACGCCTTTGCCCAAACTATAAAAAGGCAACTCGAGGGAATAAATGGAATAAAGGACCTATATGTAGAACCAATTACCGGTGGTAAGTATGTAGATATTGCCATAAAACGAGAAGAGATTGGCCGGTATGGGTTAAGTGTGGATGATGTAAACACTGTAATTGAGAGTGCATTGGGGGGCATGAAGCTTACTACAACCATTGAAGGGCGTCAGCGTTTTTCCGTAAATGCAAGGTATGGCCAGGATTTCAGGAATAATCTTGAAGCATTAAAGCGGTTGCAGGTGCAGACGATGGACTTTGGCCCGGTTCCGATGGAAGCGGTGGCAGACATTAAGCTCAGTGATGGCCCGCCGATGATAAATTCGGAAAATGCAATGCTGAGAGGTACAGTTCTGTTCAATGTAAGGGAAAGAGATTTAGGAAGCACGGTCAAAGAAGCGCAGGCGAGATTGGATCAGATGATAACAAAGCTTCCGAAAGGTTATTTTTTGGAATGGAGTGGCCAATGGGAAAACCAGATAAGGGCCAACCGCACTTTGAAAATGATTTTACCTATTGTACTTATCATCATTTTCATGGTATTATACTTCACTTATCATTCTTTTAAAGAAGCAATTACTACCATGATAACTGTTCCGTTTGCATTAATTGGTGGTGTGTTCATGGTGTATTTCTATGGTATTAATTTATCGGTTGCTGTTGCAGTTGGTTTTATCGCATTGTTCGGAATGGCAATAGAAACAGCAATGCTGATGACGATTTATCTGAATGAAGCCATGCAGAATATGGTTGCAAAGCATGGTAATTCCAAAGCAACACTTACTCCGGCAATCATACGGGAATTTGTAGTAGAAGGCTCTGTAAAAAGACTAAGGCCAAAACTGATGACGGTATCAGCCGGACTCTTTGGGTTGATACCCATCCTTTGGGCGACCGGTGTAGGCAGTGATATTATGCGGCCTATCACAATTCCATTAATCGGCGGCACTATTTCATCCACTATTTATGTATTACTGATTACTCCTGTCATTTTTGAAATGATAAAGGAAAGAGAATTAAAACGTAAAGGCAAAATTGATTTAATAGATGTTAAAGAATAAACTACTCCTGGTATTATTTGCATCTTTGGTTGCTTTCAGCAGTCATTCGCAAATACTAAAGCTGAATGCTGTTATTGACAGCATCAAAGCCTCACACCCTGTGGTGAAGATGTATGACAATGAAATCCGCTCAATGGATGAAGCGGCTAAAGGGGCCAGAAGCTGGATGCCGCCGCAGGTTGGCTTTGGTCAGTTTATGACACCGTATAATGTGAGGCTTTGGCAAAGGGAAGGCGATATGCCAGGCATGGGCTCGGCAATGGTGTCAGGTGAACAAATGTTCCCCAACCGGAAAAAACTGGATGCTGATGAACGGTATATGAAAGAAATGTCATCAGTAGAAAAGGAAAAAAAGAACGCAACACTGAACGAATTAATCAATGATGCCAAACAGTTTTACAATGAATGGATTATTCTGAAAATGAAGCTGAAGATACTGGAGGAGAATGAAAAGATTCTGGACTTCATGATAAAGAATGCGGAGATAAGATACCAGAATGGGTTAGAAAAAATCAGCGCATACTACAAAGCCAAAGCCGCATTGGGCGATGTTAAGAATATGCAGCTCATGTATGAAAGCGATATAAAAGAAAAACGAATACGCATTAATTCACTCATGGGCAGAAATGCAATGACTGATTTTGATATAGATACAACTTATACATTAAACGATTATTCAGGACTTGTTTTTGACAGCACTTTATTTTATACCAACCGGAGTGACCTGAAATCATTGGACAAGGAAATAGGTTTAACCTTGTTGAAACAGGAAACAGAAAGAGCTGCCCTGAAGCCACAATTCGGTATCCGCTATGACAATATGTTTGGTTTTGGTGGCCAGCCTCTGCAATACACAATCATGGGAATGGTGCGGATTCCAATTGCAAAATGGTCCTCAAAAATGAACAAGGCAAATATTGAAAGCCTGAAATGGAAAACCTATGCCATCCAATCACAAAAAGAAATGATGGTGAATGAATACAGCGGTATGGCTTACGCAATGCGGAATGAACTTGAATTGAAGCAGAAGCAGCTCCGGCTTTATGAGGAAAATATCATTCCTGCATTGCGGAATAATTATAAGACCATGCAGTTGGGATATGAGCAAAACACAGAGGAACTATTTATGCTTTATGATGCTTGGGAAACTTTAAACATGAAGCAACTGGAATATGTGGAGCTGCTCAACCAGGCATTGAGACTCCAGGTTACGATTGAAAGAATAATTGAGAAAAAATGAAACGAATAAACACCATATCGATCTTACTGGCAATTGTTGTATTATTCTCTTGCAATAATAATAAAGACCCACATGCAGGACATCAAACTGAGGTTTCTAAGGATATGTACACCTGTCCGATGCCGGAAGATTCTGTATTCAGCGATAAACCGGATAAATGCCCGAAGTGTGGAATGGATTTGATAAAAATGGAAATAAATGACCATCCACATGACAAAGTAGAATACACCTGCCCCATGCACCCTGAAATAATTAAAGATAAGCCCGGCACTTGTCCTGTTTGTGGAATGGGCTTAGTGAAAAAAGAATCAGACAGCAAAAAAGTGGGTGATATAGAACTGGAGTCATTGCTGAAACCGACCAATGAATTTGTTGTATCCTCTGTTCCGGTAACCACTATTGAACGAAGAGAAGAACAAATAGAGATAGATGCATTGGGTAATATTGCTTATGATACAAGACAGGCGGGAAGTATTTCAGCAAGAGTATCCGGCAGAATTGAAAAACTCTATGTTCGCTACCGTTATCAGAAAATAAATAAAGGGCAAAGGATATTGGATATTTACAGTCCTGAATTGCTTACTGCACAGCAGAATCTTTTGTTCCTGTTAAAAAATGATGCGTCGAACAGTAGCTTTATTGAAGCTGCAAAAGAAAAGCTCTTGCTTTTAGGAATGAACAATGAGCAATTGCAGCAGGTCATTAAATCGGGCACACCATCATTAACAATAGCCGTATATAGCAATTACAGCGGCCATATTCATGAATCGACAAGTGGCGGCAGCATGGATACTGAAGCCGGCAACATGCGGGATATTTCTTTAATCACCGAAGAGCTGTCATTAAAAGAAGGAATGTATGTGCAGAAAGGCCAGTCTGTGTTTACGGTGTTTAACCCCGACAAAGCATGGGCTATTCTCTATATTTATGGGGATAACCAATCATTGGTAAAAACGGGTAACGCAGTAAGGGTTGTACCCGAGACAGCACCGGGTAAAGACTTCAGGGCAACTATTGATTTTATAGAACCATTTTACCGGAAAGAAAGTAAGACGCTTACTGTAAGAGTTTATTTTAATAACAGTGTTTTGAAAATTCCAATCGGAAGCCAGGTAAAAGCAACTGTTTTTGGGAATACAAAAGAAGCATACTGGTTGCCAAAGGAATCTGTTCTTTCATTGGGAATGGATAAAGTGGCTTTTCAAAAAACCGATGGAGGATTTAAGGCAAAGAAAATAAGTACAGGCATCATTCATGAAAAACACGTACAGGTATTGGGTGGATTGACAGCAACAGATTCTGTTGCCGTCAACGCACAGTTTCTGATGGACAGTGAGAGTTTTATTAAAATAAAAAAATGATTATGCGATATATCATAATAATCACAACCGTTTTATTGGTTGCTGCCTCTTGTAAAAACAAAAAGGAAACACCAAAAGACCCGGATACTTACTACACCTGCTCAATGGACCCGCAGGTGGTAGAATACAAACCGGGCAAATGTCCTATCTGCAAAATGGATTTGACACCGGTAAAGAAAAAGAATGGCGAGAATAAAGATGAATTGCAGTTAAGCGAACAGCAAATTCAGTTGGGCAATATTCAAACTGATACCATCCGTAACGGAACTATCGGCGACCAGTTAGTATTAACGGCCACCTTGAATTTTGACCAGATGAAAACATCGTCTGTAAGTTCAAGAGTGATGGGCAGAGTTGAAAAACTTTATTATAAAAATCTGGGGGATTATGTAAAGAAAGGGGCACCTTTTTATGAAATATACAGTGAGGATTTGAACAATGCAAAGCAGGAATATATCCTGGCTTTGGATAGAAAAAAGGCATTTACTACTGAAACTGTTATTGACTTTGACCAATTGATTCAAAGCGCAAAAAATAAATTACTGCTTTGGGGAATAAGTGAAGCGCAACTAAATGAACTTGCAAATACAAGGAAGACAACACCCACAACAACATTTTACAGTACAGCCGGTGGCTATATTACACAGCTTGATATTCGTGAAGGAGATTATGTAATGGAAGGTGGCACTATTGTAAAGCTGGCCGACCTTTCTACTTTATGGGCCGAGGCGCAGGTATATACATCACAGCTGGCTGAAGTGAACAGTAGCAGTATGGCTATCGTTCAGCTTCCTGATTTTGATAATAAGGAAATCAAAGGAAGGATTGAATTTGTAAACCCTGAAATCAATCCCGATACAAGAATCAATCTTATACGTGTTTCTATTCCTAATCCAGGCAATCAATTAAAGCCCGGCATGCCTGCTTATGTATTACTGAAAAGTCCGCAGCGGCAATCACTCACTTTACCTATTGATGCGGTCATAAGAGATGGCAAAGGAGCTACTGTCTGGATACAGACCGGTAAGAACACATTTAAAAGTGCAATGGTGCAAACGGGTCTGGAAAGTGATGACCGGATAGAAATAAGGTCAGGGCTAAAAACAGGTGATATAGTTGTGTTAACCGGTGCATACTTGTTGCACAGTGAGTATGTGTTTAAAAAAGGGGCCGACCCGATGGCAGGACATGATCATTAGTAAATTTTAAAAAAGAACAATATGAATCCAGTTTTCAAATTCTTGGTATCTGTTATTGCTTTGTTTGTCTGCATTGAGAGTGTCGCACAGAAAACAGAAGAAGTTTGCTATAATCCAAACCTAATAAAAGACACCACTAAGAAAAGCATTAAATCAATGGCATTTGTTGTTGTAAAGGGGGATAGTATAAAAATCAATTATCATTCACCCGGTGTTCGTAAAAGAATAATCTGGGGCGGCCTTGTTCCTTATGATGAAGTATGGGTTACCGGTGCACATGATGCCACTACACTGGAAATGCCGAAAACGTTTGTAGTAAATGGTAAGAAAATACCGGCAGGTAAATATGCTTTCTTTACCATTCCGGGGAAAAAAGAATGGACGATAATCATTAATAAAAACTGGGAGCAGCACCTGGCGTCAGAGTATGATGAAAAAGATGATATAGTAAGGCTGAAAGTGAAGCCTAAGAAAAACGACCATACGGAACGGCTGCAATATTTTATTGAAATCGAACAAAATATTGCAGGGACAATTGCTGTGGCATGGGAGAAACTAAGAGTGGAAATCCCTTTTAAAATACAATAGAGTAAAAAATAATCTGATTTGCGATGAAAGATAAAAAAATATATGATACTTTTTCTGATATTCTTCAGCTTGGGTTGCAAAGACTCTTCAAAAAATAATTATGCAGAAAGTCCAACAAAAATTATTACTCAAAATATCTTATTAAAAACACTTCAGGGTCAAGACTTGGATATTTCACAATTCAAGGGCAAAACAATTTGAAGTTTCTAACAAGCCAACGCTGCAAGTCAGGCACATGGGCAGGCACACAAACCCAAAGCACAAAAGCCAACCTGCCCAAGAGCCTGACTTGCCCTGTACACGGCAACCATCTTTCGGTGCAAAAATGACCCACATTGTAGATGACCTAGAAGACAGGGTATGCGTACAACATGAGCATTTGTGCTATTGGACGAATAGCATCTTTCATCGTTCGGATCGCTGTTCAGCTTTTTGTCCGGGCTTGACATTTACTATTAAGCAACACAATATGTTTTGTACTTTAGTTCTTCGTTCGGTAGCCGTCGCCGGGAGCGACGACGAGATGAAGCCCCCAACAGCACAAATGCCTGAACGTTGCCCCTTTTTCTTAACTATCCCCTAACAGAAAAAAATTCCGTAAATTACAGACAGGAGGAACCCGATATGAAAAAGATCATACTGGCCGGTTTCGCCGGTTTATTAGGTTTATCAGTTTCCGCACAGTCTTACCGCGGTGACCGGGTAACGAAAAGCCCCGAACAACAACTCAATGATATGTATTGCACCGGGATGTTCCGCTCCACGGAAGGAACCATCCTGGATGTGGCTTCCAATGTCAGCAGCCGCAGTTTTATCAACATCCTTGACTGGCTGCAGGGCCGTGTAGCCGGTTTGCAGATCTATCCATCATCAACAGGCACACCTATACCTGTTATCCGGGGAGGCATTCCGGGCCTGTTCGTGGATGAAATACCTATGCCGTTCAATTTCCTGAACTTTCTCAACGTTAACGATATTGCCATGGTGAAAGTGATCAAACAGCCTTTCTATGGCGGCTTTAACGGTGGCAATGGCGCCATTGCCATTTACACACTACGGGGGGAAGATGAAGAGTAATGAAGAGAATCAGTTGCCTGGTAAATAATCCAGCGGCAGGCTGTCACCCATTTTATCCGACCAGCTCCAGTAACCGAGAAAATACATATCCTTCGGGTTAAAATAATTCCCGTTTCTTTCTATCCAGACAGGGTTCAGTTCGGGCAGGAAAAGCAGTGACCGCTGAAAAGAGGGTTTCCTGTTTTGCATTTGCGACCGCAGGTATGCTTCTTTTTCCAATTCGCCTTTGTAAGTGACAACGAGGTAATCTGTAAAATAAAAAAGTTTGTGCCCGTTGTCTTCTTTCAGCAGCAGGCTGTCGGCAGTGAGCAGGTGGCTCCCATACACATCAGTTTCATCGAGCTGGCGCAGCACCGACTGGTAGTAGCGGACACTGTCGGGGTGAATACCTTCCTGTTCGCTTTGCGTAATAATGGCCACACCCCCTCCCATCATATTAGTTGTCCGTACAGGTTTATAAATAGTTTTTACCCGTTCTTTCTCCGTATTCGGCACTTTCACCATACGGCGCACTTCAAAATTGTTTTCTGCCAGGCTATCCCTGTACAAACTGCGGATAAAATGCATCATGGAACCATGATAGGCTTCGTCCCTTCTTTTTTGCAGCGCTTTGCGGTCACGGCCCGACTCCTCGTAAAGTGAATAGCCGAGGTAAACGGTGCTTTTTTCTTTGAAGTTGACTTCAAAATCCTCCAGTTGGTAGGTGATCGTATAACCCAATGCCCTGTTTTCGATCTTTAGCGGTTCATCAGCAAAAGCAACCAAGCGGTTACTTTTTTTAAAATACCGGAAGCGTATTGCTTTTTCATTTTTGATGCGGCAGCGGACTGCGTTATCGGTGAAGCCGATAAAATTTTCTGTAAAGGTCTTGCCCCATTTGTCCCAGCCTTCTTCCACATAAGGTTCTACAGTCACGTTCTGCAGTTCTTTCACTTTTATCTGCAACTCCACCCGCAACTGCAGGGGCAGTTGTGCTTCGGTGAAAGGATAAACTACAGTTTCATAGCCAATGGAAGAAATGATGAGTTCATGTTTTCCGGCGGGCACAGCAGTCAGTTCAAACTGGCCGTTTGCATCGGACACCGTGCCTTTGGACGTATTGGTAATGAATACACTGCTGCCGGGAACCGCGGCGCCGGTAGTAGCGTTTACAACACGGCCTTTAATGCTGCGCTGGGCCATCCCATTGAGGGAAAGAAACAGCAATAAAATTGCCGGCATAGATTTCATACCGGCAATTTACTTTATGCAATTGTTTGCGACAGGTTTTATTAACCTTATTTAACTATCACACTGATTATTTACTGAAACCTGTTTTGTCATCCTTGCTGATTACGAGGTAGTCTTTGCGGCCAATTGTGACGTAATACATCATGTATAAGAGGGCCGGCAGCGCCACAATAATGAGCAGGTAGTTGAGCCACTCCGGTCTTTTGCCCCCGGCGGAAAAGACATAGTAAAAATTCAAAGCCAGCACTACAAATAACGGAAAGGCGGTTTGCCAGTAATATTTCATGCCGCTGCGTACAAAGAGGTAAGCGGTTTCATTTTCACCCAAACTGATACCAAAGTCGCGGCTGCTGCACCAGTCCACTTTGCAGGTAAGGTTATGATGACCGGGGGTGAGCAGAAAATCTTTGGATTCGCCATTGGCAATTGTGCCGGCCTGCTCCCCATCAATAAAAACTTTGAGGTTGCGGGCCCTGTTGAGCCATTCTGAAGAACGGCGGAGAACAATTCTTGATTTTCCTTCCATGAGTTGATTTTTTTACAAGATAATAAACACGGGAAAAAAAACATTACTCCAAGCCAAACATGCCGCGGTTGAGTTGTTGCAGTATCTGTGTTTTGTATTCCGCCGGCACCAGCAACGAAATATTATGCGGGCTGCCGCCATAGCTCACCATACGGACGGGGATGTTCATGATGGAACCAAAGAGTTTTTTCACCATGTCCTGTGTCTGGGAAATCTCGTTGCCGACCACGGAAATGATGGTTTGATTCTTGTCCACCTCCACTGTGCCGAAGGGTTCCAGTTCTTTCAGGATTTCTTTCAGACTGGCATCGGTATCAATCGTCAAAGAAACGGCCACTTCAGAAGTGGTGATCATGTCAATGGGTGTGCGGTATTTTTCAAACACTTCAAATATCTTCCGCAGGAAACCGTAGGCCAGCAACATGCGGCTGCTCTTGATGCGGATAGCGATGATATTATCTTTTGCGGCCACTGCTTTTACTCCCACGCTACCGGCCTGCTCAGCAATGAGAGTGCCCTTTGCTTCCGGCTGCATCGTGTTAAGCAGCTTTACAGGAATTTTATATTGCTGCGCCGGCCAGATAGAAGCCGGGTGCAGAATTTTAGCGCCGAAATAAGCCAGTTCCGCCGCTTCATCAAAACTGAGCTGTTCCACCGGTTGCGTCTTCTTCACCACCCTTGGGTCGTTGTTGTGCATGCCATCAATGTCTGTCCATATTTCACATACCGATGCATTGATGGCGGCTGCTATAAGTGATGCCGAATAGTCGCTCCCTCCCCTTTTGAGGTTATCCACTTCTCCCCTCGCATTGCGGCAGATATACCCTTGCGTTACAAACAATTTTTTATCCTTATGCTGCTGCAATAGTTGTGAGAGTTTTACTTTAATGCTGCCGATCTGCGGTTCATCATAACTGTCTATACTCATAAACTCCAATGCCGGCAGCAGCAGGTGATCAATGCCCTGCTCTTCGAGATAGGTGCAGAACAGTTTAGTGGAAAGAAGTTCTCCCTGTGCCAGAATGTCTTTACTCAAGGCTTCGCTGAAAGAAATACGCAGAATGATATTGAGAAACTCGAAATGTTCTGCTACAATGGTTTTTGCTTTTGCCAACGCTTCAGGCTTTTTAACTAATTGCTCAACGAAAGCCTGGTAGTGAGCCTCCAGTTTATCAATGGATTGCTTGGCGGCGGTGCGGTCACCTTTTGCAATGTGTTCACCAATTTCCACTAGTGCATTGGTGGTACCGGACAATGCAGACAAAACAACAATTGTTGGCTCTGTTTCTTTTTTCACCAGCGACACAATGTGGTGCATCCGTTCCGGTTTGCCCACACTGGTGCCCCCAAACTTCATGATCTTCATTTGTTCCCCCCTCCCGAGATTTTAAAGGATTATAAAACTGTTTGCCTTCGGCAGATCAACCTGCTTGTTTTCAGACAGGGCTGCAAAGATAACCGACAGGAGGATATGAATGCAGTGGCAAATGTTTCAAATTACAAAAACGAAATTTTCAGAGCGTCAATCCAAACTGTTGTCCCAGTTGGGTAAGATCTGATACGACTGCTTCATGCAGCGGTATACCGTTTTGCATCCGCTCAACTTCAAACAACCGTTCGGGATCACCGGGCACCAGCACTTTTTCTTCACCAGGAATTGTTCTGGCATTGCGGAATCCCTGTATCCAATGATCCATCGCAGCTTTAAATTCATTGGCCGGACGAAAGGCGTCCACTCTCATGGCCCCGAGAAAATGACCGATGCCTTTTCCGGGTTGTTGTGCCGGCATGGGCACATAAGCCGGGAATGGCGGTACCCAGGGTGCATAATTGGCGCCGCTTAACAGTGCAGAGAAAATATCCACTACAGCACCGAGTGCATAACCTTTGTGAGAACCATGCTCCCTGTCTCCACCGAGTGGTAATAAGGCACCGCCTTTTTTCAGAATATTGGCATCCGTGCTTGGATTTCCGTCTTTGTCCTGTACCCAGCCGGATGGTGTTTCTAAATTTTTACGTTGCAAAATTTCCAGCTTACCGTTTGCAGCGGTGGTGGTAGCGAGGTCTGCTACAAAAGGAGGTTCACTGCCGGCAGGCGTTGCTACACAAATGGGATTTGTGCCGAGCATTTTGTCAATTGAAAATGTCGGCGCTACCAGCGGGCTGGCATTGGTCATTGCCATACCGATCATATCATACTGCAGGGCCATCATGGCATGATACGCTGCTATACCAAAATGATTGCTGTTTTGCACACTTACCCAACCTGTGCCCACCTGTTTTGCTTTTTCAATAGCGACCTGCATGGCAAAGGGTGCAACGACTAATCCCAATCCACTGTCGCCATCCACCACGGCAGTAGAAGGTGCTTCATGAATTATTCTGATAACAGGTGTTGCATTCACTCTTTTTGCTTCCCAAAGCCGGACATAACCACTGAGACGGGCTATGCCATGTGAATCTATACCGCGAAGATCAGCAGACAATAATGTTTTTGCAGCTGTATCAGCATGTTCCGCCGGGCAGCCGATTTGTTGGAATAGGGCTTTTGTAAAATCAAACAAGTGCTGGTAAGAAAAAAATTGCTCGGGCATGAGGCAAAGAAAAGGAAAAATTACCGCAGAGGCGCTGAGATGCAACGAATATTAGCCTGGTTCTTCGTGTCGCAGTGGCTCAATTTTGTTTCAACTTCATATTTAATGCGTCCCAGTTGATGACCTTTTTCTGAAAATAACTTTCATTGCAGGCCAGGCATGGCGCTGCGGCACGAAAACCGAATACCGCATCTTCTACCACCGGTTTATTATTTCTTATGGACTCAAAGAAGTTGACAAAATGATCGAAACGGTCATCATAACCCTCCGGTGCCATGAAGCGGATGGGTTTAGCCTCTGCCTGCAAACCTTCCGACAGAGGATATTTTTGTTTATAATTCCTCATGATCTCCCGCTGCATAGCTTCCGGGTAAGTGTCCAATGCGTCCCAGCCACCTATGTTTGGGAAAGAAGAAAATTTATTCCGGTAAATAGTAAAATCATTCCAGCCAAAATCAATCATTCCTTCTGTGCCGTAAAATTTTATTTTGCCGCTTTCCACTTTTTCTGCACCGCTGGCTAAATTCACTTTTAATAAAACCTGGAAAGCCGGATGTTCCTTCGTGGCTTTGTATTCCATCACTCCCGTCATCACATCGGGCACATTGCGGCCATCTTTCCAATAACTGAGATCGCCAGTGGCAAAAATCCTTGACGGACCTTTTGAATCGGTGAGAAAATGAATGCCGGATAATAAATGAACAAACAAGTCACCGGCCACACCCGTTCCATATTCCTTATAATTGCGCCACCAGAAGAAACGTTTGGCATCAAAAGCAACGTTGGAAGGATTTTTAAAATATTTTTTCCAGGCAACCGTCTCTGCAGTTGCATCGGTTGGCAGGGTATATTGCCAGGCGCCGAGAGCTGTGTGCCTGTCGAACGAGGCTTCGATACAATTCAACTGCCCGATCTCACCGGCTTTATAAAACTTCTTTGCTTCTGCATACGCAATACTGCTGACCCGCTGGCTGCCCACCTGTAACACCGCACCCGTTTCTTTCTGCACATTGATCACATTCCATCCCTGGTTTAATTGGTGCACCATAGGTTTTTCACAATACACTGCTTTTCGTTTGAGCATGGCATCAATAGAAATTTTATCATGCCATTGGTCACTGGTGCAGATGATGACGGCATCAATGTCTTTCCTGTTCAATACTTCCTCATAAGATTGTGTGACAAAAAGATTTTTCCCGTATAATTCCTTTGCTCTTTCGAGGCGGCCTTTGTAGAGATCACAGACAGCTTTCAGTTTTATTCCCGGTATTTGCAGGATCGTTTTGGCGTTACGGTTACCCATGATGCCAAATCCAATTATAGCAATATGGATGTCGTCGTAGGTTGAATATTTTTTTTCGTAAGGAAGAATACGTTTCTCCATTTCCTCTTCGCTGACAGTCGCATAAGAGGCAAGCGGGGCTACCAGTGAAGCCGCCCCGAATTGTTTCAGAAATTTTCTTCTTGTTGACATAAACGGCTTATTGTTTTACCGTAGTTAGCTTTTTTGTTTCAGCAAGGTAGTACAGCTTGTTCTTCCACATATCTTTCATATTATCGTTCTCGTTGGCTTCATACTCCATCACCACTACTCCTTTGAATTGTTGTTGCTTCAGTTCCTTTAATACAGCGGGTAAATCACACATTCCTTTACCAAACAACACATCGGGTGTATTGACGTTATTGAAATCCTGCACATCTTTGAAGTGAAGTCCCCATATTTTCCCCTTTAGTTTTTTCATGGCCGGAATGATAGCCACACCGTTTCTTGCCCAGTGACCAATATCCGGCCAGGCGCCGATATGCGGTCTTCCTTTCATGGCCTTCAGGGTGGAGTCGGGATGCCAGTAATGACTGGAGGGTTTGGGGTGACAGTGCAGGGCTACTTTCACTTTATACTTTGCAGCCAGCCGGTTAAATTCATTAAGATCCTCCCATTCAGGTTCGGCAGTGATGTATGGGATGTTCATGTATTTCGCAAACTCAAAGAATTTTTCCAGGTTGTCTTTATTGTAATAATATTTATCAATCACCCCCAGCGCCACCACTTTTATTTTTTTCCAGGTGAGGTATTGTTTCAGTTTATCCCTGGCATCCTTATCTAAACTGTAACTGAATGTTCCGGGAATTTCGCCCCCTACCCGCTGTCCCGGATAGACTTCTAAAAAAGATACTTTCAGAGTGTCGGTCTTGTCAACAGATTCGAGAAAACTGTATTGATGAAAGGTCCAGGTTTGGATGGCGAGCTGCCAATCTTTCTGGGCTGATGATGATAAAGCAATAAAGAAAAAACCGGCTATAATAAAATGTTTACGCATATGTCAAAATTCACTGTATTTAAAACTCATTTTACCGTTTATATCCATCGGTAGGTTTTTGCTGCCGAAAAGTAAAATGCAATTGTCCAACATGACACATAGCTCTTTTCTTGTGATAAACCTATCTGGGTTAAAATCATTTAGTCCCCAACTTTCCCAGTAAGGTTTCAACTCTTCCACTGATTTCAATGCAGCAAATTCCTTTTTTCGCCAATACTTTAACCCTTTGAGCTTACCATATATCATTGAAATCTTTTGTTCATTTCCGGGAGGAAGCCAACCATAGCTTTTCTTAGTATATTGAAACAACCCACTACGAAACTCTTGTCCCATTACCAAACTATCCGGATGAAAAAACATTTTATTGGCCCAGCCTTCTGCTTTGCCTGTTCCTTTTAAAATACCCGTTGCACCCACTTTTTGTATAGCTTCCCAATGCGGGTCATCCGGTTTCACATCCACAAAAGGCAGCAGGTAAGCCTTTGCTTTTAGCAGTTCTTCCTGCACCAATCTTACGGGAACATCTCTTACTTTTCTTTTCAACTGAATTGTTTTAGCCGCCAGCACTCCTGCTGCTTGCCCGGTTAATAACACAACAGGTTGCAACCTCGTGGATCCATTCACAATATTGGTCACCGAAATCCCTTTTTCGCAAACAATCAACCCGTCAATCTTCTCCGGTATCAAAGTACCCATCGGCACATTAAAAGCCGGTATCGGCGGAAACTCTATCTCCGGTACTTTGCCCGGGTAGCGGGCATGGTGATGATCCACCGGGTAATCACCCACCGCAATACCGGTTCTGTATAAAGTATAGTCATAAGGGTTTTTAATATGATTAATATTCATCCGTACCACTCCTTTTACTCTCCGCCCCTCCCGATTGTAAGGAATCAATGCAAGACCGCCATTTAATTCATCATCAGCAAGCCCGATATTCTTCATGCCCAATTCTGTCTGCATGAAATAAATGAAGCTCAAAGTATGTTGCTTCGCTAACTCATAACTCTGAACTCTCGTCTCTGAACTCTCTTCCACCACATTCAGGTAAATATCATTGCCAAACGGCGGCCAGTTGAGCATATACTTATCCTGTGTGGCGACGGGACTGCGTGGCAGTTTGCCATAATTCAGCATTTTGAATTTATCACCATTCCAGGGTTTGTCGTTGCAGGGGGCATCGGTGCAGGTGCAATAAAATTTCCGGGGGTCATACCCTTCCGGCTTTGCAATGGTTTTATCTGCGCCGGGGCCATAATCTTTTAATACTGCTGCCCATGTTAAGTCCTGGATGATATCATTCTTTTCCCTTGCTTCTTTTTCACCGCTTACCGCAGGATCATCCATTCCCAGATCATAGGCAGCACCTGCTTTTGCCAATACATCACCCAGTTCGGTGGCATCAATCACCACAACCGCTTTTATTTTCAACACTTCTGTATTGTCTTTATTCCGAAATGTTGCCCCGGTAACTTTATTTCCTGCTTTTTGTATGGATTCAGATTCATAGCCATAAAAAACTTGCAGGTTCTTTTCCTTGCCGGCCCATGCTTTGAAAATACTGTCGCCCACTTTGGGTTCAAAGTTGGTATTGCTCACCCAACCCGTGTTGAGGTGTTTTCTTCCATAATGTTTGTATAGAGCCTGTCTAAATTCTTCCCATATACCGCCTGGCAATTGGTCGTTGCCATCGGTGCAGCTGACACCTGCAGCCGTCAGCATGCCGCCAAGCATTGTTGTGGGTTCAACCAAAACTGTTTTGACACCAAGCCTGGCCGATTGAATAGCAGCAGCGGTTCCTCCTACACCGCCGCCGATCACCAGCACTTCTGTTTCCAGGCTACGGCCTTGCCGCTGTGCAGGGCTAGCAACAGGAAGGATAAAGAATAAAAGTATCAACAGTTGCTTCATGCCCTCAAGTTACAGTATCACTATCAATAAAAAAGACCCGCCGGAAAACCATGCGGGCCTTTAGCCTTTGATTGAAAAATTATTCTTAGAAAGGAAGATCGTCCACCGGCTCGGTGATCTCATTTGCTGCCGGAACATTGCCTGCTGATGAAGCTGCAGAAGAGCTGCTGCCAGCATAAGAAGAACCACCACCGGCATTATCTCCACGACCACCCAGTAACTGCACTTCACGAACACGAAGGGAAAGGGATGCGCCGGCTGTTCCGTCCTGCCGGGTGAATGATCTTACTTCGGGCTGGCCTTCCACAAAAACCTGTTTGCCTTTGGTGAGGTATTGGGATACAGCTGTACGATCGGTCCAGTAAGCGCAATCTACCCAGGTCGTTTTTTCCTGGTTATTGCCCTGGCTGTCTTTGTACTTTTCTGTATGTGCCACAGTGAAGTTGATAACATTTTTACCATTTACTGTGTTAACCACGCAGTCTTTGCCGAGGTTGCCGATAACTTGCATTTTAATCATAGTGCTCAAATTTTAAATTGACGTAATTAATTAGACAGCGAATGTAAGATTATTTGAACAGGGAAAACAATACCACTTTTGTGGTAGCCCATATTGTGAGCCGGTTGTGCATAACTGTATATTACCTATTCCTCGCTCCTGGCACTGGCCGCATCAATGATCCTTCCAAAAAAGATGGCATTCATAAACAGCTTGCTCCCCCCCAGCCAAAAAGCCCGGAAGTTAGGATTGTCCGCAATATTAATGACACGACCACCCCCCACTGTATTCACCACAACAGCAGCCGATTTACTGATAGCGTCTTTATTTTCCTTGCTTATCCAGCCGCTTTGCAAAGGGTTGACTCCATAATAAAATGGTGTGGCATAGGGATTTTTGCTTTTCTCCATAAACACCTTGTTCGCTTTGAAAAGACTAACTGTTTTTTGATTATATCCATAAGCCAGCGGATGTGTCAGATCCACTTCTGCACCTAAGATAGCTCCGTTCATCTGCTGGGCACCTTCAACCTGCTGCCTGTCCACATAAGACAGTTTTTGCGTACTGTCAACCGGTGATTTGGCCCTTTTGAATTTCACATCACTGATGCCGGCTTGTACAGACCAATTCACCGCTTCTTCTGTCAGGATCAATGTGCCCCCTGCCTGCACCCATGCTTTCAGCTTTTCCTTATTGATGTCGGGATAGCTGCCACCCACCATAATCAATGTGTTGTATTTATTGATGTCCGTCCTGTTGAACACAGCAGGTTCGAGGTGCGAAGCCGTGATATTCATCCGCTGATCGAGCAGGTGCCATATTTCACCTGCATCGGTGGCGTTTACGCCGGGACCTGTAATCATCGCAACCTTTGGCTGCTGCACCACAGCAAACCGGCTGCTGCCGAGATCGCTTCCGTCATTCACCTGGCCTGAAGAAACAGCATAGGCTTTCAACCTGTATTTTTCTGTAATAGCATTCACCATCACTGCAACTGTTTCACTGGTTTCCTTTTGCAGTTTTACCGGTATCATCAATGTGCCATAATCAAATTTTTTATTGGCACCTGCAATATTTGTTTCAAATTTATTGGTGGCCACTTTTACAATCAGCCCGGCTTTTAATAATTCATTCAGTGCCGCAGGAGCATAGAGTTCATTCCATTCAACGAGATAGGCATAATCACTTTTACCGCCTTCCACTTTTCTTTTGGGCATGGGTAGTTCATTCACTTTTTCTCCCATTGTGAAAGAAGCAGTCAACTCACGGTAAGGAAGTCCAAATGCCAATGGAAAAGTCCATGCAGTGATATCATAAAACAAACTGTCTTTATAATCAGATGTTTTCTCAAAAATGGCCCGGATCAAACTATGTTGGGGCTGGTTGAGAGAAACCATATAAGCATTACCTTTTTCGAATTCAGCATCTTTCCAGCTATCCGGCAACTGGTGAATTTCGATCTGCTGCCGCTTCAGCATTTCTGCAAAATGAAAGGTTTTGGCAAGGTCATTTCTATCGCCAAACACATATCCTTTTACTGGGTAGGCAGCAGCCCGGTTGGCTGCTTGTTTATAAAAATCTCTTTGAAACTCTAAAAATTCTTTCCGCAATGCTTTGGCTCCTTCCAATGTGGAAAGTGTTGTGACAAACTGGTTTTTAATAGTAGCGGGAAAACTAAGCAGGCCATTATTGGTTTCCTGCAAATGCCCTCTTGAAGAGGCCTGTTCAAACAAAATACCGATGCAGCCCTGCACATCGGGAAAGGTGGAACCTTTACCATAATAAAAATCATCATAATTTTCTTTGGTAAAGTAAAGTGAACCAATACGATCTAAGAATGCAGCATGAAACTTTCCGAGCTTAGCAGTCAGCTCCTGGTTTTTTTCTGGCGTTAACGGATTCACTCTTGAAGGAACTCCCGGCTGAAAAAAGAAAGTAGCATTGCTGCCTTGCTCATGATGATCCGTAAGAATATTAGGTTTCCATGCATGAAACCATTTCAGCCGGTTCTGACTTTCGACATGCACGGCCGGCAACCAGTCGCGGTTCAGATCAAACCAATAATGATTGAAGCGGCCACCCGGCCACACTTCATTGAATTCTCTTGAGCTGGGATCACTCACCAGGTTTTTACTCTTGTGCTGGTTGGCCCATGTGGAAAAACGCTGCAATCCATCCGGGTTAAAAGACGGATCGAATAAGATTACCACATTATCAAGCAATTCATCAATCTGCCTGCCTTGCGCCGCTGCGAGATAATAAGCACTCAATAAAGAGGCGTTGGCACCGCTGGGTTCATTGCCATGAATGGAATGGCCTACATATACCACGATCGGCATATTCTCTATGTTCAGCGAAACAGACTTTGCCGGATCAGTCAGTTGCACATGCTGCTGACGTATCTGCTCCAGGTTTGCATGATTCTTTTTAGAAGTAATGATGAGCAGCACCTGTGGCCGGCTCTCATAGCTCAATCCCATGGTTACCAGTTTCACCCTGTCCGGCGCTGCGGCTGCAACTGCCTTCATATAGTTCACCAGGCGGTCGTGGGTGATATGCCACTCTCCCACTTCGTGGTATATTACCTCCTTTGGCTTGGGAATGGCGGGGTTGTAGCTGACAGAATCGGGCAGGTAGTCGTTCAGGTCCTGGCTTTGCATTTTTCCGAAAACAAAGAGCAGGCAAAAAGCAGCAATGATCTTTTTCATGAGTATATAGTTAATAAACAGGTGTGGAAATTACAGAATCAGGCTGAAACGAAAGGCTGATAAAAAAACTTTATTTTGTGTGGCGTTCCTCATTAACCAAATCAAAATCTTTATCATGTTTAAGAAATTATTTTTTGCAGCGACGGTTGTGCTTTTTCTTGTTGCCTGCAAATCAAACGAAGCGTTTGAGATCAACCAGGAAATTGCAAAAAAAGAAAAAGCACTGGAAGCAGACATTAAAAGAACAGAAGATGCTGTTGGTCGTTTTATCCTGGCCGGCGAATATGATAGCATGGCTGCTGTCAGTACTCAAATGGTAAAAATCATTGATAATACCCTCGAAGAAATAAAAGAAATGAAATGGTCCGGTGTAAAAGAAGGTGATAGTTTTAAAAGTGAAACGCTCCGTTATTTTGGCTTTATGAAAAGCCTTTATGCCGGGTATGTAGAATATGGCAATGCCGGCACTGATGAAGCCCGTGATGAAAAGATGGATGAAATCAAAAAAATTGTTGAACAGCGAATGGAAGTGGCAGGTGACATGCAGCGGGCACAGAGAAGTTTTGCTGAAGCCAATGGCTTTAAATTGAAACAATAAAGCAGTCCTTGTGGTTTTTGAACGGGCGGGTTTCACTGAACGTGGCAATTCAGTGAAACCCGCCTATTCGTCGTATATTTGCGGCTTGCAATTTTTACAACTATGAGCCGGAAAGGAAAAGTGCTGGTGGCGATGAGCGGCGGTATTGACAGTACCGTCACCGCCCTGATGCTCAATGACCAGGGATATGAAGTGGTGGGTATCACCATGAAAACATGGGACTATGCCCACAGCGGCGGCAGCAAGAAAGAAACCGGTTGCTGCAATGTGGATTCTTTCAACGATGCACGGCAGGCAGCCGTGGAGCACGGCTTTGCCCACTATATCCTCGATATCAGGGAAGAATTCGGCGATTTTGTGATCGAGAATTTTGTAGATGAATACATCGCAGGAAGAACCCCCAACCCTTGTGTGCTTTGCAATACACATATTAAATGGAGAGCATTGTTGAAAAGAGCCGATGCACTGGGCTGTGACTATATTGCCACCGGCCATTATGCAAAGATCCGTCAGCATGACAACGGACGATTTGTAGTCAGCAAAGCCATTGATGATACCAAGGACCAGAGTTATGTGTTGTGGGGCCTGCAGCAGGACCTGCTCAGCAGAACCTTGCTGCCTTTAGGTCCTTATCGCAAAACGGAAATAAGACAAATGGCTTTAGACTACGGTTATCCTGAGCTGGCCAAAAAGAGTGAGAGCTATGAGATATGTTTTGTTCCCGACAATGATTACCGTGGTTTTCTGAAACGCCGGGTAGAAGGATTGGAAGAAAAAGTGAATGGCGGAAATTTCATCGACAAGCATGGCAATATATTGGGAAAGCACAAAGGATATCCATTTTACACCATTGGTCAACGCAAGGGATTGGATATTGCATTGGGCAAGCCGGTCTTTGTTACGAAAATTGATCCTGAACATAACACCGTCATGCTGGGTGATGAAGAAGACCTGGAGCAAAATGAAATTAGAGTGGGGAAATTGAATTTGATCAAATACGACCAAATCACTTCGGGCATGGAATCCACCACCAAGATCCGGTACAAGGATAAAGGTGCTTTATCTAACCTTTACCCGGAGAATGGCTATATAAACGTTCGCTTTTATGAAAATGTCAAAGGCATTGCACCCGGGCAAAGCGCTGTGTTTTATGAAGGTGATGATGTGATTGGCGGGGGAATCATTCAGTCAGGTAAGCTAATACATCCATAAGAATTGGATTGACCGGGGTCTTCACCTTTAAAATACAATTGCAGTTTATTAATACCCGCATCATGCTTCATTATTTTGAGGTTATGATAAGATATAATATATAAATTAACTGACTCCCTTACATTTCTTTCTCACATCATGTTTTATTCACTGTTGTGAATAATTTTCAATGCACTTCTTCATATTCCATGGCGAACTTAGAAACCAATCAAACTAATATTCATGAAATACATTTTACTTCTGCTGTTTTTCACTTTCACCATTTTCGGCTACTCACAACCAAACTATGCCATACCGCTCAATGGCAGCAATCAGTATGTAAATATCGGGGCACCTATTCCCAACAACAGTTCATATACCAAGGAAGCCTGGGTGAATGTTGGCGCTATTGGTGGAGCCCAAAACATCATTTCGTCTACAAATACGCCTCTATGGCTCAATAACGGTAATCTATCCGCCGGGCATGGAGGGAATTATTCACAGGTCACAGGCGGATCTTTTCCTGCAGGGCAGTGGGTGCATGCAGCAGTAACGTATGATGCGGCCACTACCACCATGCGTCTTTACCGGAACGGTGTCCAGGTTGGCATCAATACCAGTGTTAGTAGTAATTATGCCAACGAAACTACTTTTATCGGCTCTCACTTTGGTGGCAACAGTCTGATCAACGGGATGATTGATGAGGTCCGAATCTGGGATTATGCACTGACAGCAGCACAGCTCAAACATAACATGTTCAGGGGACCATCGCTTTCAGAACCGGGGTTGCTGGCCTATTATAAATGTGATGACGGAAGCGGATCTGTAGTTACCGATGCAACCGGCAACATCAACGGAAATTATATAAATGCTTCACCGGGCTGGTCGGCTTCGCCGGTTACCTATAACATGAATGCCCTCCATTTTGATGGCGCCAACGATCATGTTGTAGTGCCGCATTCTGTCAGCAGTGACTTTACCCTTGAATACTGGATGAGAACTACGTCAACAGGTCCAGGTGGTTCACAATGGTTTAATGGAAATGGTATTGTAGATGCAGAAGTGGGTGGCGGAACCAATGACTGGGGCACATCGCTGGTGGGCAGCAAACTGGCCTTTGGTATTGGCAATCCCGACCAAACAATCTTTTCAACAGCTGATGTTAACACAGGCAACTGGGTGCATGTGGCAGTTTCCTGGCAACAGTCTTCGGGAACGATGAAAATGTATATTAACGGTGCCGACCAGGGAACCTTTCCTGCCGGCAGCACCAACACCCGGAATGCACCGCCACGTATCACTTTCGGGATGTTACAAACCAATAATAATATGTTTAATGGTTCTATTGATGAAGTGCGGATATGGAATGTGGTACGTACCCAACCGCAAATACAGGTGGCTATGAATTTTGAAATCAATCCTGCTGCCGAATCTTCGCTGGTGGCCTATTATTCTTTTAACCAGGGAATTCCTGACGGAACCAATACCGGGCTTGTTACTGCCTACGACATGAAGGGTGACAATAACGGAACACTGAACAATTTTTCATTAAATAGTACTACTTCCAATTTTGTTACACAAAACAATTCATTGTTTGTGCTGCCCTTGCAATGGCGGAGTTTCACTGCTGAAAAACAAGGTGAAAAATCACTACTGAGATGGATAACCGAACAGGAACAGCACACCAAAGATTTTGTGGTGCAACACAGCAAGGATGGCCGGGATTGGGTTGATATGGCTGTGATTCCTGCCACAGGCAATACCAACTCTCAGTCCACCTACCAGTTCAGACATGAAAACCCGGTTCAGGGAATAAATTATTACCGGATCAGGCAAAGAGACCTTGACGGACAAAGCAGCTATAGCAGCACCCGTACTTTGTTTTTTAACACTAAGGGATCAGTCATTACCCTTTTCCAGAACCCTGTTGTATCAGGAACTTTACAATTTAATTTGTCTGATTCCCGCTGGGTTTCTTTTTATAGCAGCGATGGCAAAATCATCTGGCGAAAATTTATGAATGCCGGCGTTCAGTCTGCTGATGTAAGCAGGCTCGCAAAAGGAATTTATATCCTGGTAACGGATGCCGGCTCTGAAAGAATATTGGTTCAATAGCTTCCGGACCATGCGCCAGGCTATGGAAATGTGCTGGTTTATCGGCTGAGACTCAGGCAATAAAGTCATTGGAACCACGTTTTAAAGCGGGGATACTATGTTTCCCCGCTTTTTGTTTTTAGTTTTGAGGCAGCTAAGTTCCTGTGAAAAAAGTCTTTATAACCGAACAATGTTGTATCCGTGAACACAATCAAACCACTTATGAGATTCGCTTTGGCCATTGTGGCTTTAGCTTCTCTCCTGCTGTTTTCCTGCACAGAAAAAAAAGAACAGTTTGAAACTGAACTGATTGCTGAATACATCAGTCCTCAACCGGGCAAATACATCACCTACCGCACCGATTCGATGGTCTTCACCAATTTTGGCCGTAACACAGAAATTCATAAATACCAGGAAAAACATGTTATTGATGCCCTGATCACCGACAACCTGGGGCGACCCGCTTTTAGGGTTTTTCGCTATTTCCGTGATTCCACCGATGCTTTGTCCTGGACAGAGGCGCAACCCTGGGAACCCGGCGGTTCTTACATTATCACCATTTTACCTGACCAGGTGGAAGTGACGGAAGACAACCTTCGTTTTATCAAAATGCATTTGCCGGTAAGGGAAGGGTTTAGCTGGAAAGGCAATAAATTTTTACCGGCTGATCCCTATAGCACACTATATGTTTTCAGCAATGATGATAATATGGCTGACTGGGATTATTATTTTGACAACTACACCAATTCTTTTAGTTACGGAGGCCAAAACTATACCGATGTATGGAGCATTGAAGCCGCCGATGAAGCTTATAATGTGCCGATCAATGATGTGAACGCTTATGCTGCCCGTTCAAGGGCTGTTGAAAAATATGCCAAAGGCATTGGCCTGGTTTACCGGGAGTTTGAATTGTGGGAATACCAACCGAATACAGGCGGCAGCGGAGGTCCCTACAAAACTGGTTTCGGGGTCACTATGTGGATGATCGACCATAACTGAGTCCGGCCGCTATCACTTAATTTTGATGCCGGCAAAAGCAGCAAACCCCATGAAGAAACTTTTACTTCTTCTAGTTTTATCATCAGTTACCCTTGCAGCAGATGCACAGTTTACCCGCTACCTTGTAAAGTTTAAAAACAAAGCGAACAACAATTTTACCCTGAGTAATCCTGGTCAGTTTCTTTCGCAAAGAGCTCTCGATCGTCGTCAGCGATATGGTATTGCCCTTGACAGTGCCGATCTGCCTGTTACACAGTCCTACCTCGATCAGCTTGCCGCAGTGCCAAATGTTACTATATTGAATTCATCCAAATGGCTCAACCAGGTTTCCATACAGACCACTGATGCCAACGCTATCGTTTCAATAAATGCAATGCCATTTGTAGAGTCAGTGAGTGGTATTGCGGCCCGCCAGCAAAACAACCCACGTAATAAATATGAGGAGGAGTTTGTGCCTTTTCAGCCATCGGCAAGAACGGCACAGGTTGCCGAAAATTTTTTTGACTATGGCAGCACCTCGCTAAACGAGATCAGGCTGCATAACGGCGAGTTTTTGCATAATATCGGTTTGCGGGGTCAGGGTATGCATATCGCCATGCTGGATGCAGGATTTTTTAATTACACAGGCCTGCGTGCCTTCGACAGTGTAAATGCCAACGGCCAGGTATTAAGTACCTGGGATTTTGTAGCCCGTCATGCCAGCGTAACAGAAGATAATGCACATGGCATGCAATGTTTCTCCACTATCGCCGCTAATATTCCCGGTCAGTTCATCGGCAAAGCGCCGAAAGCCAGTTTTCATTTGTTCAGAACAGAAGAGGCAGCCACCGAATATCCGATTGAAGAACATAACTGGGTGTGTGGAGCCGAAAGAGCAGATAGTGCAGGCAGCGATCTCATCTCTTCTTCAGTAGGCTATTATGATTTTGACAATGCTTCATTCAATTATACGTATAATGATATGAACGGGCGGACGACGATCATCAGCCGTGGCGCAGTGATTGCAGCCCGGAAAGGCCTGCTCGTTTTCAATGCCAATGGCAATGAAGGAAACAATAGCTGGAAATTTCTTATCGCTCCTGCTGATGTAGATAGCATAGTGGCTGTCGGTGCCGTGAATTCATCCGGCAATGTCGGTAGTTTTTCCAGTTATGGACCATCTGCTGATGGCAGGATAAAACCCGATGTGGCTTCTGTTGGGGTTGCTGCATTGATACAGGGAAGCGGCAATACTTTATTCACTTCAAACGGAACATCCTTCGCTTGTCCGAATATGGCTGGTCTTGCTGCCTGCCTATGGCAGGGGTTCCAGGAGTTCAATAATATACGCATCATAACAGCGCTGCGCCAGGCCGGGCATATTTATGACAACCCAAATGACCGAACCGGTTATGGCATCCCCGATATGAAAAAAGCATTCAGCAGCCTGCTGGCTGACTACGCAACAGCTTCTTCATCTGTCAATGCCTGCCAGGTAACGATAAACTGGAACAGCAAGGATGTGGATGCGATGAGATATGAAATTGAAAGAAAACTACCGGGAGAAACGAATTACAGTAAGGTCGGAGATGTGAATGCTGCTTCCGGGAAAATACTGGCCAATCGCAGCTACCAGTTCAATAATACATTGTCCAATGTCAGCGCCGGCATTGTATCATACCGCATCCGTCAGATTATTGATACAGCAACTACTAGCTTTACAGCTCTTTATATTGATAGCACAGAAGTGAACATTACGGGCTGTTTTCCCACCGGCACTAACGATCCAACAGCATCAACAGATAAATTTTATATGCAGCCTAACCCGGCGCAGGGCAATATCACGGCTATCCTTGTTGTAGAAACCAATTATGCTATTCCGCAAATGCAGGTGATCGTTCACGATATGAAGGGAAGCCGGCTGTTGCAACTCAGTAGTTCCAAAACTACAGGCCGCAAAACAATTGATCTTCCTGTTGGCAAACTACCCGCTGGTCAATACCATATCAGTATTTACAATGGACTTCAATTAGCCGGCAGAACAACGCTGATACGATTATAAAGGCTTTTGCAGTAAGGCAGCAAACATCGTATCCGCTTTTATATCATAGCCCTTCAGCACTTCCATCTTTTTCAATTGAAGAGGATAATTCTTACAGATGTGATCAATCACTTCTTCATTCTCCTTTTTGAACACAGAACAAGTTATATACAGCAGATGCCCACCGGGTTTTAAAGACGGTATTACATTGGCGACAATCTTTTTTTGCAGTGCTGCGTACTGCTGAATTTTCTGCTCCTTAAAAAAGAACAATTGCTCCGGTGTCCGTCCCCAGGTGCCGCTGCCGCTGCAAGGTGCATCACAGATGATAAGATCAAAAGCAGAATAGTGAATGGTGAGTGGCGAATCAGCAGAAAGATCTGCTGCAAAGCTTTGATACCTTTTTATACCAGCCCCTGCAAATCTCTTTTTAAGATTGATAAGAATACTTTCCCTGACATCAGAAACAGTCAGTTCAATACCGGGATTCAAATCATAAGCCATGATAGACTTGCCTCCACTGGCAGCGCAGCAATCCCATACCGATATTCTTGATTTTTCCTGCCCGTCCGGCAGGCGGGTATTTCCGATTATAGGTTGCAGTAACTTTCCTGTCAGTTGTGAACTATAATCCTGCACTACAGCTTCCCTGTTCAATTCAATCACCATATCTATCTTTGCCGCATTGGGCAATGCAAGACAACCCGGTTTTTTTTCAACAAAAGAAATACCTGCCTTCTCTAGTTTCTTTTTCACCAATTCTTCTTTCCCCGGCCGCAGTCGCAAAAAAAGATCAGGCTGTATAAAAAATGAATGACAAAACTCTTCGTGGTCTATCGTTTCACTTAGATCATCTTTCCAGGGAAATACATCAACAAGCAAAAACTGATTGTTTAAGATTGAATATTTGCTTTCAAATGGCTGTTTTACCTGCTCATTCCATTCCGGTTTTAATGCAGCCAGTAATTCATTTGGTTCTACAGAACAAAGAAACAACCCTGCCAATATCTTTTCTTCAATAGACAGTGTTGCCAATGATTTCCCCAAACGGAAATAACAATAACAAAGATGGCTGATCTGTTTGCGGTCTTTTGCACCAAATTTTTTATTGGCAGCAAAATATTTCTTCAGGAAAGCAGAAAATGGTTCTTCTCCTTTATTTTGACGCAGTACTGAAACTGCTGAATTATGGTATGAATGGAAACGGCTCACCGAGCAAAGAAACAAAAAGCGGCTGTGACTCCACAACCACTTTTCCAATTCATTGAATAGCTATTACACTTCCAGCAACGTCTTCACCGGGTCTTTACCCATCAGTAATTGCTCCGGGTTTTCCAGCAATTCCTTTACCCTAACCAGGAAACTCACTGACTCTCTTCCGTCAATAATGCGATGATCATAGCTCAATGCCAGGTACATCATCGGTTTGACGACCACCTGCCCGTTTATTGCCACAGGACGTTCCTGTATTTTATGCATTCCCAATATAGCACTTTGCGGAATGTTGATGATCGGCGTACTCATAAGTGAACCAAACACTCCGCCATTGGTAATGGTGAAAGTGCCGCCGGTGAGTTCTTCAGCCGTCAGTTTACTGTCTCTAGCTTTTGCAGCCAACTCCATAACTTTCTTTTCAATATCCGCCATTCCCAGGCTTTCTACATTACGGATAACCGGCACCGTCAATCCCCGCGGAGTGCTCACGGCTATGCTGATGTCAGCATAATCATGATACACTATATTATCGCCATCAATATACGCATTCACCGAAGGCCATTCAGCCAGCGCCACCGCACAGGCTTTGGCGAAAAAGCTCATAAAGCCCAGCCCTACACCATGTATTTCTTTAAACTTGTCTTTGTGTTTGTTCCTGATCTCCATGATACTGCTCATGTCCGCTTCGTTGAAAGTGGTGAGCATGGCCGTTGTGTTTTTGGCTTCCACCAATCTTTTGGAAATCGTTTTCCTCAGGTTGCTCATTTTTTCCCGGCGGACATTTCGGCTAAACAATTCAGCTCCGTCAAAAGGTCTTTTGCCGGGGTTGGATAATGCCGCCAGCACATCATCTTTTAAAATTTTTCCCTGGTAGCCTGATGGAGTAACTGTTTTGGGATCCACTTTTTTATCAGCAATAATTGCAGAGGCAACCGGGGTGGCTTTTACAGCAGTTATTTCGGCGTTGGCGGCGGGAGCCGTTGATTTTGCCGCCGGTGCTTCCTCCTTCTTTACTTTCTTTTCTGTCTTTTTTTCTTCAGCAGGTTTGCCATTAGTTGCCGGTTTAGCAGCAGTATCATCAATACTGGCCAGCAAATCGCCAATCCTGATTGTATCGCCTTCCTGTACTGGTCCGAGTTTGATAACGCCGGCTTTTTCAGCATTCACTTCAAATGTTGCTTTTTCACTCTCCAGCTCTGCGATCACCTCATCTCTTTCCACATAATCCCCGTCTTTTTTATTCCATTTGAGCAACGTGACTTCGCTGATGGACTCTCCTACTGTTGGTACTTTTATATCGATCATACAATCGTATTTCTAAGTTAAATTGAGAATGCTGTTTCGATGATCTCTGCCTGTTCCTGGTGGTGCACTTTGTTATAACCGGTGGCCGGGGAAGCAGAGGGCTGACGGCTGATAACACCATAATTAATCGTCTTCAGGTTCATGTGAAGGAAAGTGGCTGCTCCCATGTTCAAAGGTTCTTCCTGCACCCAAAACCAGGTAGCCCTGTTGTACTTGCTGTACAAAGCTTCCAGTTGCTTATAGGGCAGCGGATACAATTGCTCCAGCCGGATGATAGCCATATCTGTCCTGTTTTCCTTTTGACGGCGTTCTTCAAGATCAAAATAAATTTTACCGCTGCAAAAAAGAACTTTCGTCACTTTGCCTGCATCAGCATTGGTATCATCTATCACTTCTTTGAACCCGCCGTTTGTAAATTCCTCCACCCTGGAATAGCTGCCGGGATGGCGCAGGTTGGCCTTTGGTGAAAAATTGATCAATGGTTTCCTGAAAGGCCAGGCCAGTTGTCTTCGCATAGCATGAAAAAAGTTGGCAGCCGTAGTAATATTTGTCACCACCATGTTCAATTCAGCACATTGCTGCAGAAATCTTTCCATTCTTGCACTGCTGTGCTCAGGTCCCTGTCCTTCATAGCCGTGCGGCAACAGCATCACCAGCCCGTTCATCCGGTTCCATTTTTGCTCCCCGGCAGTAATGAACTGGTCAATCATGATCTGCCCCCCATTAACAAAATCACCAAACTGCGCTTCCCACAACACCAGTGCATTGGGGTTGGCCAGCCCATAACCATACTCAAAGCCCATCACAGCATATTCACTCAAAAAAGAATTGAATATCCTGTATTTTCCTTTGGCGCCGGGAATGCGGCTCAGCCTGTTATATGGTTCGTCATTTGTTTCATCCCTCAGCACAGCATGCCGGTGGCTGAAAGTGCCACGGCAAACATCCTGTCCGCTCATCCGCACATCTTTTCCATCCAGTAAAATGCTGCCATAGGCGAGCAATTCACCTGATGCCCAGTCTAACTTTTCTTCTGTTTCAAACAAACGGATCTTGTCCTGGATGATCTTTTCCACTTTGCGCAATGGTTTGTAACCATCGGGCCATTTCATCATCGCAGCAAAGATGGTGTTGAAATCATCTCGGCTGATGGCTGTGACAGGAGATGTATCAAAATCCCCGGCTGTTGCCCTGCGCAAATTTCTCCACCAGATATCCGGTTGCTGGTAAGTGTAAGGCAGTGGCTTTTGTTTCACTTCATCCAGCCTGTCCTGCAGATCGGCCCAGAATTTCTTTTCCATCTCTTTGGCCAGTTCCTGTGCATCTTCTGTTCCGTTTTCCAGCAAATATTTTATATACACTTCCCTCGGGTTGGGATGTTTATCAATCAATGCATACAACCGTGGTTGTGTGAATTTGGGATCATCACCTTCGTTGTGTCCATGTTTGCGATAACAAACCATATCAATGAACACATCTGCATGAAACTCGCTGCGATAGCGGGCCGCAATTTCTGCACATTTCAGGACCGCTTCCGCATCATCGCCGTTTACATGCAGAACCGGCGCCTGTACCATTGCCGCCAGCGAAGTGCAGTAATCTGAACTGCGGGCATCATCAAAGTCAGTGGTGAACCCGATCTGGTTATTGATCACAAAATGAATGGTGCCACCTGTGTAATAACCTTCGAGCTTGCTCATCTGCAGCACTTCGTAGACTATCCCCTGTCCTGCAATAGATGCATCACCATGGATGAGCACCGGCAATACTTTTTCATACATGGCCTCATGCAAAATATTGGCGCTGCTGCGGGCAAAACCCACCACCACCGGATTCACTGCTTCAAGATGTGATGGGTTGGGCATCAGCTTCAGCAATATTTCATCACCATCCGGTGTTTCTACCTGGCTGCCATAGCCCATGTGATATTTTACATCGCCACTACCCATGGTCTGGTCAAGTGATCCTGTTCCTTCAAATTCACTGAATATCTGCTCATAGGTTTTGCCCATGATATTGGCCAGCACATTCAATCTACCGCGGTGTGCCATCCCAATCACCACCTCCTTCACTCCTTCCTTTGCAGACTGGTTGATGATTGCATCCAGTGCGGGAATAGTATTTTCTCCTCCCTCCAGCGAAAATCTTTTTTGTCCAACGTATTTGGTGTGCAGGAATTTTTCAAACATCACTCCCTGGTTCAGTTTCTCCAGTACTCTTCTCTTTTTTTCCAACGGAACAGGATTGGTGAAATTTCTTTCCATCTCCCTGGTGAGCCAGTCCACTTTTACCTGGTCGCTGATATATTTAAATTCTATTCCAACATTGGCTGCATAACATTTTTCTAAGTGAGTAAGAATATTCCGGAGTGTTGTGGTGCCAAGGCCGATGAGGTTGCCTGCAAAAAATTGTTTATCCATATCAGCCTCCGTGAAGCCAAAGAATGACAGGTCGAGATTGGCGCCCCTGTCTTTTCTTTCACGGATGGGGTTAGTGGTGGCCAGCAGGTGGCCTTTGTTGCGATAACCAAGAATAAGACGGTAGGCTCCCAATTCTTTTTTCCATTCCACTCCATCCGCTGTTACTGTAGGGCTTTCTTTTGCAACCGGGCCATGCCCGTTTGTTGCGACAGCACCCGCAGCTATAGCAAAATCAAACCCTTCGAAAAATTTTCTCATTTCCGGGTCAATGCTGCCGGGGTTATTTACAAAATCACGATAAAGGTTTTCAATGTATTCAGGATGCGACTGGGTGATATAGGAAAAATCCTTCATGAAAGGGGGAGGTTTGAGATTGCCAAATTTCGGGTCACAAATATCGCTGAAAAAACTGAAAATCCCCGTTCATTACGAAGGATTTAGAAACCAGCCGGTTCCCGGCAACATACGCTAAAAAGGGGGGCTGGCGCGGATAATAACACGGGAATTAAATGGCTGTAAATTTGGTGGTTAACAGCCCCGCCCTTACCTTTGCCTCCCGATAAAAATCGGGATTAAAATTGATATAAATGGCTAATCACAAGGCAACCAAGAAAGATATGCGTCAGGCTGCAAAACGCCGGGACAGGAACAGGTACTATGGCAAAACTACCCGTAATGCTATCCGTGACCTGAGAACAGCGAATGGTAAAGAAATGGGTGAGCAATTACCTGCTGTTGCCAGCATGATTGACAAATTAGCTAAACGTGGCGTTATCCATAAGAACAAAGCGGCAAACCTGAAGAGCAAACTGGCTAAAAAAGCAAACACTGCAGCAAAATAAGCTGTAAGAATAAATTATCTGAAAGGCGTTCCATATAGGAATGCCTTTTTTATTTTTAAGCCATAATACTGACTCATGAGAAAAATCCTGTTCGCTTTGACTATCCTTTGCTGCCAGTGTGTTGCGGCGCAAACTATTCTTACAAAATTTGAACAGTCAAAAGGGAAGCAAAGCCCCACATACTTTGAGATCATTGACTGGTGGAAAAAGCTGGATACACAATCCGGCAAAGTGAAAATGCTCCCGATGGGAATGACCGATGCAGGTTATCCGCTGCACCTGGTAGTGGTTTCCAATAATGGTGATCATAATTTTGATAATATCCGGAAGAATAATAAAAGGGTCATCCTTATCAACAACGGCATTCATCCCGGTGAACCGGATGGGATAGATGCCAGTATGCTGCTGGTGAGGGACATTGTAACGAACAAGTACAAGATACCTGATAACCTGGTGCTGGCTTTTATTCCTGTTTACAATATCGGCGGATGTCTTAACCGAAGTGCTTACTACAGGGTGAGCCAGGACGGGCCTGAAGAATTTGGATTCAGGGGTAACTCACAAAACCTTGACCTGAACCGTGATTTCATCAAATGTGATTCAAGGGATGCAAGAGCATTTACTGAAATATTTCACCTCACCGATCCGGATGTGTTTGTTGACAATCATGTAAGCAACGGCGCCGACTACCAGCATGTGATGACATTACTCACCACGCAAAACAGCAAACTGGGTGGTGTGTTGGGTGAATATATCAGCAAAACTTTTGAGCCCGGCATCTATGCATCGATGAAGGAAAAAGGATATGACCTGATCCCTTATGTCAATTCATTTGGTGATACACCTGACAACGGATGGCCGGAATACTGGGACAGCCCCCGTTATGCCAGCGGCTATGCTGCACTGTGGCATACGTTTTCTTTCGTTCCTGAAACCCATATGCTGAAACCTTATGACCAGCGGGTGAAAGCTACTTACGAACTGATGAAAAGTTTTATTGAATTCACAGCAAAGAACAGTGAGCAAATAAAGAAACTGCGTAACCAAACAAAACAGGCTGTGAAAACCACCACCGAATTTCCACTTACCTGGTCATTGGATCGGTCTGTATTCAAAGAAGTGTTATACAAAGGATATGAAGCCGGCCGCAAACCCAGCGACATATCCGGTTTACCAAGATTGTATTATGACCGCAACAAACCTTACGAAAAACAGGTAAAAATATTCAACCACTTCGTTCCAAAAACATTTATAAAAAAACCAAAAGCTTATATCATTCCGCAGGGTTGGTGGAAAGTGATCGACCTGCTGAAGCTGAATAAAGTGCAGATGACACAATTGAAAAAAGACAGCACCATCGAAGTTGAAGTATATAGAATTGATGATTACAAAACAGCTCCCCGGCAATACGAAATGCACCACCTGAACAGCGACGTGAAAACGACTGCATCACTGCAAAAGATACAATTCAAAAGAGGTGATTGGTATATCCCGATGAACCAGGTTGCAAACCGTTTTCTTATTGAAACATTGGAGCCGCATGGAGAAGACTCTTATTTTGCCTGGAATTATTTTGATGCCATCCTGAGCCAGAAAGAAGGATACTCTGCTTATGTGTTTGAAGATATAGCGGCTGATTACCTGAAAAAAAATCCTGGATTGAAGAAGCAGTTAGACGAAAGAAAAGTTAGCGACACTGCTTTTGCAAATAATGGAAGGGCGCAGTTGACATTTGTGTATCAAAATTCTCCCTGGTATGAACCGGCTCATATGCGCTACCCGGTGTTCAGGGTGTTGTAAAAGATCAGGCTGTTTCCTGTAGCAGTTCTTTTTCTGTTTCGACCTCTTCTTCGGTCTTATCAAGCCGTTTAAAAATATAACGGCCCAGTACCAGGCTGCCGAGAAGGACAAGGATGCTGAGATATCCCACCCAGTTGTAATGCTGAATTTTTCCTGTTTTTTCTGTAATAACAATAGCGCCGGCGGATAGTGCTGCGATACCACTGCCTAATTGCTGCACACTGCCATTTACACTCATGAAACTGCCTCGTTGTTCTGCCTTCACCACTTCGCTGATCATAGCCTGGGCAGTGATAGCTCTGCCGGTGGCCACAATAAACCAGAATGCAAAAAAGGCAAGTACAACAGAAAAATGGACACCGGGCATAGCCGTAATGATCAATACCATCGGCAGCGATAATAATACTGACCATGAAAAAACAGGAAGTTTTCCCGTTTTATCGGAGAACTTTCCTAAATACAATGCCGCCACCATGGAGGCGCAGCCGCCGACAAGATATATCATGGGGGTCAGGTCTTTGGAAAATCCTTTATTGAATTCAAGATAGGGATTGATGAAAGGAATGATCAGGAAATGCCCCATCATCAATAAACAGGAGAAGATAAGTGCAGCACGTTGCTCCGGCACTTTGCAAACCGTTATCAGCGCATCAAATAAATTAGCACCGTCTGCTTTTGGCCGGATATGCCCTGTCATAGACGGGATATGTTTTATGATAAGAGGAACAAACACCACCCCGAGAAAACCAATCAGTAAAAAAGGTATGTGCCAGTCGAATTTGAAAAGATTGGTGAGGTATAACGAAATAGGCACACCCAGTATGGATGCTGCTGCAAAAGCACTCATCACTGCTCCCATAGCTCTTCCCCTTCTTTCATACGTGAACAGATCGGCAACAATAGAAAGAACCTGTGCCCCAATCACACCACCAAACAATCCAGCGAGTATTCTTGCTGCCAATAATAAACCATAAGTGGGTGCAATGCCACAGGCAAGTGTACCCAGCAAGAAACCAATGTATGCAAACAACAAAGATTTTTTCCTGTCAAAGCGGTCGATGAACATGGCAATAGCAAGCCCGGAAAAAAATGCACTCACCGAATAGCTGGCCACCAGTATGCTGAATTTAAATGGCGTGATCTTCAGTGACGGGATCAGGTAGTTACCTAATGGCATCATGATCATAAAGTCAAGAATATGCGTAAAATTCAGCGCAGCCAGCAGGAATAATATGATCTTTTCGTTCCTTGTCATAGATGGTGTGCAAAGGTCGGTAATAGTTCAGGGAAATCAAAGCGATAAGGGCTTATTGCGGTTTTTTATTGCCAATTGGCAGGTATAGCTATCTTTAAGCTTATAAAATCAATATACATGAAACGCAGAGAATTTATCAGGAATACATCAGTGACAGCCGCAGGCATCACTATTCTCAATTTCCCGGTTTTTGGTAAAACTGCGCCTTCAAATAAAGTGGTGCTGGCTGTGATGGGATTGAACAGCCGAGGGGCTTATCTTGCCGAATGTTTCTCAAAGCTTTCAAATGTTGAGATCGCCTGGCTCTGCGATGTGGAAGATAAAGCCATTGCCAACGGTTTAAGACCTTTTGCCAATGCGCAGCGTAAGCCAACAGTGATAAAAGATATCCGTGAACTGTTGAAAAAAAATGATTTTGATGCATTGCTGATTGCTACCCCTGATCACTGGCACACACCAGCAACTTTAATGGCATTGGCGCATGGTAAACATGTGTATGTGGAAAAACCTTCCAGCCATAACCCGCATGAAGCAGAGTTGCTTTCTAAAACCGCAATGAAATATCCAAAACTACTGGTGCAGATGGGCAACCAGCGACGTTCCATGCCTAATCTTATCAATGCGGTTAAAGAAGTGAAAGAAGGCATTATCGGGAATGTATATTTTGCAAAATCATGGTATGCCAACAACCGAAAATCTATTGGAGTTGGTAAAAAAATACCAATCCCTTCAACTTTGGATTTTAACCTGTGGCAGGGGCCTGCGCCGCGAAGAGATTTTAAAGACAACCTCGTTCATTACAACTGGCATTGGTTCTGGCATTGGGGCACTGCTGAAACCTGCAACAACGGCACACATGAAATAGATATGTGCCGTTGGTTCCTCGGTGTTGAATATCCTATTAAAATAACTTCTGCAGGTGGACGATATGCCTATAAAGATGATTGGGAAATGCCCGACACACAAGTTGCCACTTTTGAATTTGGTAACAAAGCCATCACCTGGGAAGGCAGAAGTTGTAATAAAATGAATGTGGAAGGCGCCAGTCGTGGTTTTAGTATTTATGGTGAAAAAGGAACGCTGGTTAATAAAGGAAATGATGACTATGCTATCTATGATGCAGATAACAAATTAATAAAAGAAGTAAAAACCGGCAGCAGTAATGACGGCACCAACACCGTCAGCGCTACCGGCAATCTTGATTTCTTTCATTTCAACAATTTTATAGACAGCATCAGGGGCGTTGCAACACTCAATTCTCCCATTGCAGAAGGACAAAAGACTGTCCTGCTTTGTCATTTGGCCAATATTGCCCAGCGTACCGGCCGCACTTTACATTTCGACCCGGATACCCGCCGAATAATTAATGATGCAGGTGCCATGAAATTTTGGCGCAGAGAATATGAGAAAGGATGGGAGCCGAAGATTTAAATTTATTACGATGATAGCGGAGTATAGTGGAAAGAAAGTATTTGTCACCCGGGAAATTCCTTCTGCAGGCATTGACCTGCTAAAAAATGAAGGATTCATCGTATCCATGTGGCCACACGACCGGCCCATCCCTGTTGAAGAATTAATTAAAGAAGGTAAAAAAGCTGATGCTGTTATTTGTATCAGTACAGATGATATCAACGCCAGTTTTCTGAACGAGTGTAAACATCTTGATATAATCTCACAGTTCGCTGCTGGCTATGACAACATCAATGTATCGGAAGCCACCCGGCTCGGAATTCCCCTTGGATTTGCTCCCGGCGCCATGAGTGATGCGACAGCGGATATCGCATTTGGTTTGATGATCGCCGTAGCCCGCAAATTCTTTTATATGCACAAAACGATTCTCAAAGGCGAATGGACCCATTTTCGTCCTGTTGCCCACCTTGGTTTTGAGCTGAAAAATAAAACCCTGGGTATTTTCGGAATGGGAAGGATCGGGATGGAAATGGCAAAGCGGTGCAAAGGCGCCTATAATATGAATATTATTTACACAAGCCGGAAACACAATGAAGAAGCAGAAAAATTGTTGCAGGCAAAGAAAGTGAGTTTTGATGAGTTATTACAGCAAAGCGATGTACTGTCGGTTCATTGCACACTTAATCCCGAAACAAAAGGGATATTTAATAAAGTGGCTTTTGCAAAAATGAAACCATCGTCAATATTCATCAATACAACAAGGGGACAAGTGCACAATGAAGATGATCTTATTGAAGCATTGAATTCAAAAAAAATCTGGGGTGTGGGATTGGACGTTACAAATCCGGAGCCGATGAAGCCGGAAAACCCGCTGCTGCAAATGGAAAATGTCGCTATACTTCCACACATCGGTTCCGCCACGATTGAAGCAAGAACAGAAATGTCAAGAATGGCAGCCGTGAATATTATAGCTTTTTACAAGGGAAATAAAATTCCCAACCTGATAAATCCTGAAGTGCTGAAATAATTGTTATTTCAATTTCCTGATCTTAATACTGCGGAAACTCACGGCATCGCCATGATCCTGTAACAGGATATGTCCTTCATTTGCTTCGCCAAAATTTTTCCAAATATTATACTTGCTTATCGCCACAAGGTCACGATAAGCCTGTGAACCCCTGTCATACTCCAGCACTTTTATGCCATTCAGGTAATGCTCCACACGGTTGTTGGGATACACAACAACCCGCCCCGTATTCCAGCCGCCGGGCTGTTTAATAAATCTGGATGTTTTATTGGCTTTGATAAGATCATAAAGAGATGCCATAGTACGGTTGCCGCCACGTCCCATTTTTGCATCGGCGTGTAAGCTGTCATCCAGCAACTGGTATTCCAGGCCAATGGCTGAGCCGGGATTGTTTTCAGAAAGTGTAACAAAATATTTCACCCCGCTGTTGGCACCGGGAGTAAGCCTGAATTCAAATGAAAGGTCAAAGGCGCTGAATTTTTCTATGGTTACGATATCACCACCATTGGTAGATTCGCCACCTGTGGATGCCAATACATTTAATATACCGTCTTTAATCTCCCATCCTTTATCCGGGAAACGCTGTTTGTATGCGCCTTTCCAGCCATTACTTGTTTTACCGTCAAATAACAATTTCCATCCGTTGCTTTTTTCAAATGCTGAAAGAGTGTTTGGAATGTTGTTCACCACATAAATATCTTTTGGGAATGGCAATGGCTTCAGGCCTGTTGTTTTGATCCGGATATTTTTCCAATGAATTTTTTTTCCGGCCATGGCAGGATTATTAATGCTGTGTACCTGCAAAGCGATAACACCTTTCCTGTCCACGGTATCCACAACATAAGCAGCGGGTACATTATTCACCCATGTTTTCATGTTGTTGCCAATACACTCAATCCTGACTTTATTAAAAACTCCACGCTTATAGGCAGTATGAGCTGAAGGGTTTAGTGACAATGGATATAACCAATCCCTCCTTCCTTCATCATAAACACCGCCTGTCCATTTCCTGGAAGAAGGATCCAATTCATATTGATACCCGAAGACCTTGCCTTTGCCATTATTAGCTTTCGGGTCATACTGGCTACGAAACTGGATGCCTGAATTAGATGTGGTATCTTCTATCATCACTTCCAGTTCAAGAATAAAATCACTGTATTCTTTTTCGGTGATAAGAAAGGTATTGGGTGTGTTAGGCACCGTTATCCCGGTGATCATTTCTTTATCAATGATATACTCTGCTGTGCCAGCCACTTTTTTCCAGCCATTGAGAGACTTTCCGTCAAAGAGATTCGTCCAGTCTTTTGTGTTGGTTTGCCCGTTGAGGATAAGTGAAGTAACAATGAATGCAATGCTTAAGAAAAAAAACTTCATATTGTAATTTTTAAGCCTGACGTAAGTTAAAGTAAAAATAGCAGCCGCAGTTAGCTTCGTTACAAAAACAAAAAAGCCCCTCAGATAAACTGAAGGGCTTTCAATAAATATGGCAGCTACCTACTCTCCCGCATTGTGGTGCAGTACCATCGGCCATGAGGGGCTTAACTTCTCTGTTCGGCATGGGAAGAGGTGAACACCCTCGGCAAAACCACCATAAGGTCTTGAGTTGATAAGTTTAAAAGTATTTGGTTGACAGGGAGTCCTTTTCAACCTGTTAACTTGTTAACCAGTCAACTTTAATAATGTCATATTGGAAAATGTTAGAGAGTATCTACCTTCTTTTCACCAGTAAAGGTTATAAAGAAAGAAAAAAATTAAAGCGTACGGGCAATTAGTACTACTCGGCTTTGATGTTACCACCT
>CAYPOD010000017.1:0-1123 GCA_964412375.1 uncultured Chitinophaga sp.
TCAATCATGGTGACATCAGGATAAGTTTTCTCCAATGAACGCATGGCTGCCATCGGCAACTGGTTGTAGAAAATGCTGCGGGCTACTACCAGCAAATCTCCATCATTGTTAAACCAGGCTTCAGCCCGGAAACCCGAAACAACAAAACTGGCTTTGCTGTGTTCACCGGCCTGGGCCCATTTCACCTGCTCGGCGCCGGCAAATTCTTTTGCAAACGATGCTTTAATGCGGGGATTGATGTCTGCAGCAACAGCAACAGCCGCCATTGTAAGTAACAGTGATAAGGAAAGAAGGAACTTTTTCATTTTTTAAGGTTTAAGCCTGCCCTAAGGCAGTGGTGTTAATGATTATGATTACGATTCAAAAATAGTATCGGCACGGCGCCGGGTCAAGCGAATAATGACGGGTGGAATCAAATGTTAAAGATGAATAACAACTAAGATGATGGCATAACAAAACCCCGTATTCTTTGAAAATTCGCAGAACCGGGGCTTGTTTTTTTACCACACACCAAAACTAACTTTCTCCCTGCAACTGCTGACAGGGCTTATACTTTTTTCACTTTCTTATGGACAACCCAACCCTCATCAACCGTTGCTTTGAGCACAAGTTGTGTGTCCGCATTTTCCAGCGTTATATAATAAGCTGTGCTGTTCTTCTTTGTCATTTCAAAGAGATCGCTGACCCAATAATCATTATAATTTTTTTTCAGGCTGGTTTGCAGACCGAGTGGCAGGTCAACAGACGTGATAAAACGGGAAAGGCCAATTAACTCGCCGTCCAATCCATAAAAGGCCGTTACATACTGGCTGTTAAAAATAAACTCAGCCTTGTAGAAGTTACTGCCTGCACTCCAGGCAACATCTTTGGCAGCGGAAAACTCAGTTTTGAACGATTCGAGCACTTTAGGATCAATTTCTTTTTCCCGGGCAAATGCACTGACCGTACTGATAGTAATTGCCAGCGCCAGGATAATCTTTTTCATAATGTCATTATTTAATGATACGTGTTGTTGAATTATTTTTTCGTCAATATGACGTAACAAATGTAGATGTTGTTACAGCCGGGGTCAAGCCAATTGTGACTAATGGGGCTCGTTGTTAAACAGGGTTAACAATGACAA
>CAYPOD010000017.1:1223-68649 GCA_964412375.1 uncultured Chitinophaga sp.
TCAATATGAATATTGTTTTTAAGGCGCTGAACGATCCCACCAGGCGGGAAATACTGGAAATGCTGCAGGAAAAAGACCTGACAGCCGGTGAGATAGCTGAAAAATTCAACATGTCGTGGCCCAGCGTGTCGCACCACCTTGACCTGTTGAAACAGGCCAAACTGGTGACAGCCGAAAAAGACGGCCAGTATGTTTATTATTCATTGAATACAACCGTGGTGGATGAACTATTGAAATGGTTCATGCAATTCAAATCAAAAAAGAAATAAAAACAACTGATATGAAAATAAATACGTTTACAAGAAACCTGTTGATGTTGCTGGTGAGCCTGGTGCCGGCCGGGTACCTGGCCATTGTCTGGAACAAGCTACCCGAAAAAGTGGCTATGCATTATAATGCCCGTATGGAGCCGGACCGCATCGGCAGCAAATCAGAATTGTGGATTGTTGTCGGTATCCTGGCTGTTGTTTCGTTTGGCGTATACCTGCTGCTGCAAAACATCCACATCTTTGATCCGAAAAGAAAAAACAAAGACACATCTTTCGTTTTTAATAAACTGGCAACAGGCATGGTTGTTTTTATTGCCGCATTGGGTTGTATAATCGTTGCTGCCGCTGCCAATGGTAACCTGGTGCTGAGCCGTTTCATGTTCCCGCTGATCGGACTGATGTTTGCCTTTATAGGTAACTATATGCATTCCATCAAACCCAATTACTTTGCCGGCATCCGGCTGCCGTGGACATTAAGTGACGATGAGAACTGGCGCAAAACACATGCCCTGGCCGGCAAACTTTGGTTTTGGGGGGGATTGCTCTTTGCACTCACCAGTCTTTTAATTCCTGAGAAAACAGTGATATGGCTTTTCATTCCCTTAGTGGTGGTGCTGGTGATCATTCCTGTAATCTATTCATTTCGGCTCTACCGGGCTAAGAAAAATGCTGCATAGCAATAAAAAGGTTGGCGGGTTAATCAGTAAATTAGCTGATTCATTTACCTGTCAACCTTATTCCCATCAATTACCTGGCCCATGCATATCTTTCATTTGATCACCCGGAAATACTGGTAGGCAACCTCATCAGTGATTTTGTAAAAGGGAAAAAAAAGTTTGATTACCCGGAAAACATTCAAAAAGGAATTACACTGCACCGGTCCATTGACAGCTACACAGATGCACACCCGGCAACAAAAGAAGCCAAAGAGGTTTTCCGGCCGCACTACCGTCTCTATAGCGGGGCTTTTGCCGATGTAGTGTATGATCATTTCCTGGCAACGGATCAAAACGAATTTTCGGAAGAAAGCCTGGAAACCTTTTCGCAAAAAGTGTATGCTGTTGTTGATAACTGGCAGCCTGTGCTTCCGCCATATTTTGCCGGCCTGTTTCCCTATATGAAATCGCAAAACTGGCTCTTCAATTACCGCACCCGTTGGGGCACAGAAAAAAGCCTTGGCGGTGTTGTGCGCCGGGCGGCTTACCTTTCAGACAGCAGCAAAGCTGTTGAATTGTTTGATCAACACTACCAACTTTTAAAGGATTGTTATCGTCAGTTCTGGGCAGATGTGCAGCCATTTGCCCGGAACAGGTTTGATGAACTTACCGGCGATAATCCATTCCTGTGAAAATGTGAATGCCGAAACTCAAATCAGCTATTTTTGCAAATGCCGCTGTTGCTATGAGCCATAAAAAACAAACGCATGAAAAAAACACTGTTCTTTTTTTTCACGATCATGATCTGCACCCTGGCATCTTTTGCGCAAAACGGCGTGACACCTGCGGTGGATAAATCTCCTATGGACATGAGCTATTACCCGGTGAATTACCCGGTACTGAAAGTTCAGGACAAAGCCACCGAGCCGCTGACAGCCAGGGTGATCTACAGCCGTCCCCGCAAAGAAGGCCGGGTGATCTTTGGCGGACTGGTGGAATACGGCAAACTGTGGAGGTTAGGCGCTAATGAAGCAACGGAGATCGAATTTTTCAAACCGGTGCGCATCAACGGCAAACGGATCCATAAAGGACGGTACACCCTGTTTGCCATTGCCCATGAAAACACATGGACCATTATTGTAAACAGCGATACAGACACCTGGGGGCCGTTTAAATATGATAGTAAGAAAGATGTGGTGCGCATAGATGTACCCGTTGAAAAAACAACTGAATCTGTTGAATATTTCGCAATGACTTTTGAAAAATCGGCAACCGGCATCAACCTGCTGATCGCATGGGATAATGTGAAAGTGACCATGCCCGTCAGCCTCAAATAAAAAATATGAAATGCTTTTCCTGGCTTCTTTATAGTATTCTTGCTTTATTGCTGGTCTCCTGCAAGCAGAAAAAAAACGATCCTCCTGTTGCTGAACCCGTCCCGGTAAAGAACAACGGTGTGCAGCAGGTGTATGACAGTTTTCCCAACCTGTATGCAGCTATTGATATTTCACCGATGGATGTGAGCTATTTCCCGGCAGAATATCCAAAGTTGAAAATGGCAAAGGCTGTTTCAAATGGCCCACTGGCAAGGGTGCTATACAGCCGTCCCCATCTCGGTGGTCGTCGCCTGTTTGAAAACATATTGAAATATGATGAACCCTGGCGACTGGGTGCCAATGAAGCCACGGAAATTCATTTATTCCGGGATGCAGTCATCCAGGGAAAAAAGATCAGCGCAGGCAGGTATGTAATGTATTGCATCCCGCAGCAGGAAAAATGGACCATCGTATTCAACAGCAATATTGACACCTGGGGTCTGGAACCGGATATTGCAAATGATGTGGCCCGGTTTGATATACCCGTTACTCAAACCAATTTGCGACTGGAATATTTCACCATGATCTTTGAAGGCAAAGAAAAAAATGCCGAACTGCTGATGGCATGGGACGATGTGCAGGCAAAACTTTCTCTTCGTTTTTGATGTCGTCAGTACGCAAAATTTAGTGCCCCCGTACATTGGCTTTCTTTTAATTCAGATATTTACAGTATGTGCGGCATAGCAGGCATCATACAGGTTAATCCTTCTTCATTTCACCGGGAGCAACTGGCAAAAATGACAGCGGCCCTGGCCCACCGCGGGCCTGATGCCGAACATCACTGGCAAAATCAAAGCGGTAACGTATTGCTGGGGCATCGCCGTCTTTCCATAATTGACCTCACTGAAGCGGCGGCACAACCCATGCACTATCTTGACCGCTACACGATCATACACAATGGTGAGATCTATAATTACCAAGAGCTGAAAGAAGAGCTCCGTAAAAAAGGCTATGTCTTTCGCAGCCAGTCAGACACAGAAGTGATCGTGGCTGCTTATGATCAATGGAAAGAAGAATGTGTAGAGCAACTGGACGGGATGTTCGCTTTTGCCATCTGGGATGAAAAAGAAAAAAAACTGTTTGCTGCAAGAGACCGTTTTGGCGAAAAACCCTTCTATTATTACTTTGATAACGGAAATTTTCTTTTTGCCTCCGAAATGAAAGCATTGTGGGCAGCCGGTGTAAAAAAGGAGCTTAACCTACAAATGCTTTTTAACTTTATCACCATCGGCTACACGGACAATCCCGAAAGACCGGAAGAAACATTTTACAACCACATTCAAAAACTGCCTCCGGCTACCAGGCTTATCTATACTTTCAGCAATCATGAACTTATTTGTGAACCTTATTGGGATATTGACCCGGGCACAATTAATAAGAAGATCAGCGATGAAGAAGCAACGGAAAGGTTCAGAGAGATTTTTACACTCTCCGTCTGCAGGAAACTGAGAAGCGATGTTCCTGTCGGTACTTCATTAAGCGGCGGGCTTGACAGTTCATCTGTAGCGGCGACGGTTTTTGAAAACAGCTCCGGTAACTGGTCGCAAAAGGTATTCACTGCGATATTCCCTGGTTTTGAAAAAGATGAAACAACATTTGCCCAACAGGTGGCTACACATTTTTCTTTGTATCATCACAGTATCCCTCTCTCTGTCACTGACCTGCTGAATACATGGGACAAATTGTGTTACTACCAGGAAGAACCCTTTGCATCGGCCAGTGTGCTTGCACAGTATAAAGTGTTTGAACTGGCCCGGCAGCATAACGTAACGGTGCTGCTCGACGGACAGGGCGCCGATGAATTACTCGCCGGCTACCATAAATACTATAAATGGTACTGGCAGGAACTTTTTATCAAAAGAAAACTGATCCGAAGCGGCGAACTAAAAGCTGCAAAGTATAATGGCGTGAATGAAGATTTTGGTATTAAAAATATTATTGCAGCGTTGTTTCCCGACATAGCTTCTGTTGTCCTGGAACGACAATACCTGCTTCATGCACTTCGCCATGAAGACCTGTCCAGAGAGTTTGTAAAAATGCAAAGCCGCGAAGCCTATTACAGTACTCCTGAAACCTATAACCTGAACGGAATACTATATTTCAACACAAGGGTGCATGGGCTTGAAGAATTGCTGCGTTTAGCCGACCGGAATTCCATGGCCCATGGGCGGGAAGTCCGGCTCCCGTTCCTGGATCACCGGCTGGCAGAATTCATTTTCTCACTTCCCTCACATTTTAAAATAAGAAAAGGCTGGACGAAATGGCTGCTGAGAGAAAGCATGAAAGATAAGCTGCCGTCAGCCATTACCTGGCGAAAAGACAAAACAGGATTTGAACCCCCGCAACAACAATGGATGCAAAACAGGCAGTTGCAGGAAATGATACAGGAATCAAAACGAAAAATGGTGCAGGCGAAAATCTTAAAACCGGAAGTACTGGATAAACCTGTAGTTGCCAAAGGAAGCCATGATGCGGATAGTTATGACTGGCGCTATCTTTCTGCTGCTGCATTCCTTTAAAAAAAACGTCCCGCCTGTGGCGGGACGAATGATCATGGATGCTTCTATACTGCTGCAAATTTTATGTATTAATTGCCGTCACCCCTTTTGAATTTATCCAGCTGTTGCAGGTTGCCATACGGATCGGACTTAACCGTGTACCAATGTTTCTCATCTTTCAGGCTGATATGGTAGCTCACATCACTGTCAGAAGAAACCTCTGTTACACCAAACACTTCTTTCCCGGCATATCTTTTTTTCAGGCGGGCTATGATATTGGGAGGCAGGTTGGTTTCGCCATAATACCTGATCGTCTCCAGCAGGTTGCCTTGCTCGTCATATTTAGCCCTCACCTGGATCTGGTTCATTTTAAAATTAGCCTGATAGCTGCCGGGGCTTTCATTCCAAACGACATCCTCAGCATCAGTAAATGTTTCTTTAAATGCTTTCAGCACTTTTTCACTGACTTCGGTGCGGGGGGCGGCAGCGGCTGAAAGACCTGTCAGCAACACAGCCAGGTAAAGGAATTTTTTCATGGTTTATACTTTTAAATGATTAACGTTCATTGACACAGTAAAACTAAAGGGTGCAGCAACCGGTCACAAGCATTTATCTATTATTGGTAAGTAAAGAATTTCTTACCGTAGTATGTATAATATCATAAAACAAACTGAAGCCTGTTAAAACTAGCTTGAAAATATATGTCATGCCCGCCAGGCATGATTCATGCCGCAACAACGATCTGTCTTAAGCAAATGTTAAAGCAGTTCTTTTCCGGATGAATGGCAGTTAACAATGCATTTGGCTGATATTTCACATCTTTGCGGCCAGATATATAACTATATGAAACTTGCAACTAAACTCATTCATGCCGGTGCGGAGCCGGATCCTTCTACCGGAGCGATCATGACACCGATTTTTCAGACTTCAACCTATGTGCAGGAAGCGCCGGGCATAAACAAAGGCTTTGAATATGCCCGCAGTCAAAACCCCACCCGGAAAGCGTTGGAAGAAGCCTTTGCGGTTATTGAAAATGGCAAATACGGACTTGCCTTCAGCAGCGGTGTGGCTGCAACGGATGCGGTGATCAAACTGCTTCAACCAGGCGATGAAGTGATCTGCGGCAATGACATGTATGGCGGCACTTATCGCTTATTCACCAAAGTATTTGAAAAATTCGGGATAAAATTCCACTATGTGGATATGCACAGTGCCGATAATATCAGTAAGTACATAAACAGCAACACCAGACTTATCTGGTTGGAAACGCCGACTAACCCGCTGATGAACATTTGTGATATTGCGGCAGTGGCGTCGTTGGCAAAAAAGCAAAATATTCTTGTTTGTGTTGACAACACATTTGCCTCGCCATATTTACAGAACCCGCTTGACCTCGGTGCCGACATCGTGATGCACTCTGTTACCAAGTATCTCGGCGGTCACAGCGATGTTATCCAGGGTTGCCTGGTGATGAATGATACTGAGCTGCGGGAGAAATTATATTTTATCCAGAAAAGCTGCGGAGCCGTTCCCGGCCCGATGGATTGCTTCTTAGTGCTGAGGGGCATCAAAACACTCGGGGTGAGAATGAAAGCCCATTGCGAAAATGGTAAGATCATTGCCCACTGGTTGCGCAACCATCCAAAAGTGGCCAGGGTTTACTGGCCCGGCTTTGAAGATCACCCGGGATATGCAATTGCTAAAAAACAAATGCGGGATTTCGGCGGAATGATCTCTTTTGAGCTGAAAAATGACAGCGTGGAAGAAGCACGGAGAGTGTTATCCTCTACAAAATTATTTTCATTGGCGGAGAGTCTTGGCGGAGTGGAATCGCTTATCAATCATCCTGCATCCATGACCCATGCTTCTATTCCAAGGGAAGAAAGGATAAAAAACGGGCTAAGTGATTCACTGATTAGATTAAGTGTAGGCATTGAAGATGCAGAAGACCTTATCAACGACCTGCAGCAGGCCATCGGGTAATTAAAAATAGCTAAGCAATTTGCAAGGCCGCCCTATCCGGGCGGCTATTTTTTTGCGAGTGGCAATTCTGGTACGGTCATTGCCGGTAATCCTGTATAAAATCATTTACTATGAGCAGCCTGTTATACCTTTTTGCCGTGGTATTGATCCTCGGCTGGATACTTGGATTCGTGGTGATGAATGTTGGCGGACTCATTCATATATTATTGGTTATCGCTATCATTGCGGTGCTGCTTCGCATCATCAGCGGCAGGCACCCGGTGCAATGATCCCTGACTTGAAATTATTCTTAGACAGTAAGATATCCGTTTACAACAGGCCGGCTTTTATCAAAGACGATCCTGTTTCTGTTCCGCATCTTTTCACCAGCAAACAAGACATTGAAATTGCAGGATTCTTTGCAGCCATATTTGCATGGGGACAGCGGGTCACCATCATCAGCAAATGCAAGGAGCTGCTGCAACTGATGGATAATGCACCCTTCCAGTTTATCCGGCAGCATAAAGAAAAAGACCTGAAAAGATTGCAGCATTTCAAACACCGCACCTTCCAGGCCACTGATCTTTTCTACTTCATTGAATTCCTGGAACAGCATTACAGCCGGAATGAAAGCCTGGAGAATGCATTTGCAGAAAGTGTAAGTAAAAAAGATTTAAGTATTGAAAACGGATTAAATGATTTCAGAAAATATTTTTTCTCGCTGCCGCATGAAAAAAGAACAGAAAAGCATATCGCTTCACCCGAAACCGGCTCATCTTGCAAAAGACTGAATATGTTCCTGCGCTGGATGGTGCGAAAAGACAGAAATGGCGTTGACTTCGGCCTTTGGAAAAATATTTCTCCATCACAACTCATTTGCCCGCTGGATGTGCATGTGGCAAGAGTTGCAAGACAATTAAAAATTTTACAACGAAAGCAAAACGACTGGCAGGCCGCTGTTGAATTAACAGCATATCTCCGAACTTTGGACAAGAATGACCCGGTGAAATATGATTATGCGCTGTTTAGTCTTGGTGTCATTGAAAAATTTTGATGACCATGTCCAAAAACTCAGTTATCCCTATAGTAAACGATACATTCGGATTGGCACTTTCCACTACTGCTTCTTTGGAAGAATTGAAGCAGGCATTGGCTGACCGGATCGGCTATTTGATCAATCATGATTTTGAAAAACTGGTTTTTTATTTATACCGCATTGATGTAAATGAAACAAAAATTAGACAATTGCTTTCTCAAAACAATGGTGAAAATGCTGCTTCTTTGATCGCTGAACTGATCATTGAACGACAATTACAAAAGGCTAAAAGCAGAAATGATTTTCAGGGCAGTGATACAGTTTCTGACGAAGAAAAATGGTAATGTATTATTGTGTTAATGCTTCCACACCCAGCAACTCTGCATACATATCCACTTTATGAAATTCATAAGCCCGGCCAAAGATTGCCTCGGCATTTATTGCGGCCGGCGGAACAGCAAGATTATTCTCTTGCAGGCTTCGAAAATGCTTCTGGCTTTGAACGTATTTATTGGTCTCGTTGATCACATTTGTTTTTTTCAGCACTTCATTAGCAATATTCAGCAATGTTCCGGTGTTCAGTTTGGTGTCAACTCCGTTTATACTCAGCTTGCCTAATTGCAGCACACTATCCAACCCGATTGCCTTTGCCAATTCCCCAATTTTTTCAATATCAGGAAACATGGTGGCAATGTCCATGCTGGCAGCATAACGCTCTGCATCGGGAAATTTTTCTTCCATGTCCTGAACAAATGCTGCATTACCGGCAGCCGGAGCCCCAAAAGTGATCAGCTGCAGCCTGATTTTTTCCCGGGTATTCATTTCCTTTTTCAAATATCCCGCCATCGGGTAAGCCAGGTTACCACCCAAACTATGGCCTGTTACAACGACGCTTGCATGTTCAGGTAATTTTTGCTCAAAAAATTCTTTAATGCTCAGCCCGGTTTTTTTATCTCTTAACTGCAACAGGTTTTGAAACCCGATCCAGGCACCGTTGCTGATATAGGCTTCCTTGACCGTGTCTGTATATTTCCATTCTTTGATGCGGAAAATATTAAAATCCTGCATGATGAAATTCTGAAAACCGGCGTTGCTGAATTCTATCATGGAGCCACGGATAACAAGAGCATAGCGGTCAGCGGCTTTATCTTTTACAATTACCGCATAATTGCCATTCACTGCTTCTGGAATGAATACAGTTTCAAAAGCAGGGGCATGAGCAGCCAGTGCTTTTTCAAGTGTATCACCATAAATAAGCTGGTTGAGCCGTACGGCTTCCTTTGCATTTAAAAAACCTGCTGTTTCTTTTTTTTGGGGTTGCTGTTCGTTGCAAGAGGCGAAAAGGACAAAAGATACCAGTAGCAGGTAAAAGAGGTTTCGTTTCATATACGCCGTTGCCGGGAGATTTACTTCTGTTTTTTTTCAAACATCAGCTCCTTCACCTTTTCTTTATCTTCTTTTTCTTTTTTCAGGTCGAACATGGTGCCAAATACATGATCCCACAAAGTAGAGCTGACACCATAACCGTTGTGTTCATTTTTATAATGATGCAGGTGATGGTTTCTCCATAAAGGTTTCATCCATTTGAAAGGCGGGTTCCAGGCATGAATGGCATAGTGCATCGTACCATACATTAAATAGCCCAGCACAAAACCCGGAAAGAACATAAAAGCATAAGTACCCATGATGAGATACATGATTCCAAACAAAGTGGAAGAAATAATAAGACTGGGAACCGGCGGCATGAACAACCGTTGTTTATCTCTCGGGTAGTGATGATGGTTGCCATGGAGTGTGTAAACAAACTTGGTGGCCCCTGGTGTTTTTGGCACCCAATGAAAAATAAAACGATGGGCTACATACTCAAAAAAGGTCCAGAAGAACATACCGCCTAAAAAAACGAGCAGTATTGTTTTTGTGCTGTAATTGTATTTGGTGGCGGCCAGGTAAATAATATAACTCAGGATCGGGATATACATGCCCCATATCACCAGCGGATGGGCTTTGGTCAGCGCTTCGAGAAAATCGTTTTTGAATAAACGGGCCTGTCCTTTATTGTGAATTTTTTCAAAATGCATGGCGCAAAGATAATGAAAGGGAGTGGGGAATTACAAGTGCCGGGCATTGCTGAGGCCTGATTTTAATCAGTCTTTAGCAGTTCATCAACCGTTTGAAACTGATAGCCTTTGGACTTTAACCGGCGAACCAACTCCTGCAGGCGGAAGTAAAATTTATCCGTCCGCCGGTGATCGGTACCAATATGCAACAACAGGATAAATCCATTCAAACCTGCTGGTCTTTTTTGTTCAAAATCCATGATGGAATTCCAGATCGTTTCACTGCTTCGGTAGTTTTTATCCTCCGGGGTGGTATAATCTGCATGACTCAATGTGCCGGGGCTGAAATTGATCAGTTGCAGTTTTAATTCTTTGGTCCAGGCAGCTATGGTATCGTTATACCATTCATAAGGGGGTAAATAGTACTTAGCCATTTTTACATCTATACCCTGACGTGCCATGGCCGTATAATTATCTGCAAGATCGAACCTGAACTGATCTTTTGTAACAAGCAGGCTGTCTCTTTTTGTCCAGTCACAATACAACAGGTGCTGATCAGAATGAGCGCCGAGATAATGTTCATCCTTTTTGAGTTGCTGAATGATCTTTCTGAAATTTTCATTCCTGTAAAACCGTCCGGTGAAAAAGAAAGAGGCTTTCACTTTTTCATCCTGCAATACTTTGGCAATAAAATCTCCGCCATCGGCAAATTCATCACCGGTAAAAACTAATGAGATTTTTTTTTGTGTAGTATCCCCCCGGATAATGGCGCCTTTGTAATAAGTGAGGCCTCCTGCACCGGAGGCAACTACTTTTTTGGCCTGCTTTCTGTCTCCTTCGCAGCCAAATAATAGATTAATGAAGCCGTACCATCCATCGTGGGTTCATTGGTACTGTAATCACCGTAATCATCATGATATACTGCAAGGTCGCTTTGAAATGCAGCATACTCGTCGGGTTCATAGAGTTTGATACCGATAAGATTATTGTAAATACTTCCGTAAACAGGTCCATCCACCAGCCCACCGTCAATCGGGTATTTTTTGATATGGGTAAAGGCAGAATGAGGATCAACAGGAGTATCTCCCCATGAAGGCAAACCATACACCATGCTTGTGCCCCATGGATTGCATCCAAAGAGCCAGTCAAAATTGGCCTGCTCCAGTTCATCAAATTGTTTATCACCTGTTAACTGCTTGTACCAATAACATTGAATGGCAAAGGAGGTAGTGAGATTGTTGCTGCACCAGATAAAGGGAATGCCGCGATAGAAGGCATTTTGTTTGGCTTTGTTCCAAACACGTTGAATGCCCTCTTTGTAATAGCCGATAATGTCCTGGTATCTTGATTTAGGTTGTTTCCTCTTTATTGCCCAGTCACCTAATTTTCTATACAACCTGACCAGTTCATAATGACCAACGTTAATAAAGGGATACCATTGATAATGATTGGCTGTATCCTTACCGAGCCATGGAGTAATTTCTTCAAGCTTTGAATGAAAAAGGATATGATCGAACTGATTACCGCAGTCAATCGCTTTATTTTTGGGGTCACACTCCATTTGCCCAATAGCCGCTGCGGCAAGTTGTAAATCATCCAGCCAATTATCTTCTGCATAGATATAAGGAGCTTTTACGGAGGCTGTTTGTGTTACACCCGGCTTTTTAATAGCAAACTGGTATGACGTCTTTGCCTTCCCGAAAAGCTTTCTTGCAAATACACTATCATAGTCTAAAAAAACCTGGTTTCCCAAAGCAAAAGCACTGGCAAACTTCCCCGCCGTAGAACTTGTACCCGTCGTAGCATTCATAAACTTTCCCCGTTGCTGCGGTTCACCACTTACAAAATAAACCGGTCGTTCATAACCCCTGCCATATTGCGAATCCAATGCCGGCATCCGCATACTGATATGGTCACGGTCGTCAGCAATCTGGTTAAACATCCAGTCATCCCTCGGGTGCATTTTCAATAACCAGTCCAGCCCCCATTTGGCTTCATCCAGCACATCTGCCATGCCATTCTTTCCATCCAGGCCATTGGCCTGCTTTTCGTCAGTAAAAACATGCGGAAAATCACGGTAAGCCATCAGCAAATGATACGTGGCATTGGCCGAAGTGGTACTGTATTGCAAGTAATCCGATGCATCATGCCAGCCTCCCACCACATCAATTCTTGTACTGTCTTTGATGCCGGCCTTTTCACCATACAATACATAACCATCATGGGTATGACAACTGTCTTTTAAAAAAGGGTTGAACCCGGTACGCTGCTGCCGCATATACCGCAAACAAAAATCTGCAGCGCCTTTGTACACATCCTCTCCGATCTCAAATTCCGGCGATTGGGCGCCCCAGGCTTTCAAATAATACTTGCCGGGCTGTTTGAAAAAAGAAAAATTCAACCGCTGTGTTGATCTAAAGGGTCCATAGGCGCCAAAGACCTTGCCTGTTTTGCCCGTCATCACCACTTTATGTGTCGCAGCATCTATCAACTGGAAGGAGCCGATGGTCCTGTCTTCCTTGCTGCACCACACCGCCACTTTCACACCGTTGGGAGTATAACCCAACTGGTTGATGCGTATCCAGGCTTTTTCTTCTGATTCAGGCATAAAAGCAATCACCGGCAGCAACACAACGATCAATAATCTTTTCATAAAGCCAATTTACAACAAGCTTGGTAACTTAGCGACATCTTATCAAACATCATCACATGAAATTAGTTTCTTATCTCAAAGAAGGCCGTGAGCAGGCCGGGGTTTTGATCCAGGATATGATCTATGATATGGAAGTGTTGCATCCCGATCTGCCCAACAGCATGGCCATGTTCCTGAATTACTGGGAAGACACTTTTCCTGTGGCACAGGCGGGTGAATTGCTGCTGAGAGAAGGAACAAGATCGAGCAACAAAGCTGTTGCGGTTAAAGATGTGCAGTTGCTGTCACCGGTTCCGTTTCCCACTTCCTGCCGTGATGGGTATGCTTTTCGCCAGCATGTGGCAGCGGCGAGAAGAAACCGCAAGGTGGAGATGATTCCGGAGTTTGACCAATATCCCATTTTCTATTTCACCAATCATCACAGCATACAGGGCCCCGGTGAGATCCGCTGCATGCCTGATCATTTTGAAAAACTAGACTTTGAACTCGAAGCTGCTATTGTTATCTGCAAACATGGCCGCAATATCAAAGCAGAACATGCGGATGAATATATCGGCGGACTAATGATCATGAATGATATGAGTGCAAGAAGACTGCAGATGGAAGAGATGTTATTAAATCTTGGCCCTGCCAAAGGAAAAGATTTTTCTACTGTCATCGGCCCCTGGCTGGTAACATTGGATGAACTGCAGTCGTTTGAAATACCCCCGAAAGAAAATCATGTTGGTAAAAGCTGGAATTTAAGAATGCAGTGCTGGGTGAATGGCAAACAGGTGAGTGACGGCAATGTAGGTGATATGGACTGGACCTTTGCTGAGATCATTGAAAGAGCTTCTTATGGTGTGGATCTTTATCCCGGCGATGTGATCGGCAGCGGCACGGTGGGCACCGGTTGTTTCCTGGAACTGAACGGCACAGGCAAACTCAACGATCCCAACTATACCGAGCAATGGCTGCAACCCAATGATGTGGTGGAAATGGAGGTTGACGGATTGGGCAGGCTTAGCAATACAATTATTGCAGAAGAAACAGAATGGAGCATTTTGAAACGGAAAAAAATTTAGCTGTAAAAACCTGAAATTAAATTCCCGTTGCTGAAAATTGGTACGAATTAAGCAATGAGTATCTTATTTCCATGTTGTAATACGTTTTTTTACTTTGGCAAATAAGTGATTGCCTTTTCCCATTTCTCCACCCAGCCGCTTTTTACCTTTCCCTGTGCATTGAAGCCGCCATTCAGTGCAAAATCATAGCCAAACTCAGCGCCGATCATGCCTCCGGCCAAATCACCGGTAGCGCTGCCCCTCATGCCGAGATCAGCAAACTCATTGTTGTTGTCAAACACCACATAGAACTGCTGTTTGATGGAACCCTTCGCCACTCCTTTGAAGCTACCTTCTATGCCTGCACCAACATAGAGGGTTGAAGTGCCGGTCTTGAATTTTTTTTCCAACCCCACATTGATAAGTTTGTAAACATCGGCCTCCACATTGAACCCGTTGCAGTCAGCTTTCAGCTTGGCCACCATCAGTTTCATCTCCATTTTCAGCCAGGAAGGACATTGCAGGTTGATATTTCTTGCAGATTCGATCGAGGCTATTGCTTCTTCACTGCTGAGTGTGTTGTCAAAGCAGGTCATATATGGCTCCTTGATAAGGTAAGCCCCGATGGCGCCACCCAGCCAGGAGAAATATTGCCCCACTGCCGCATATACCATTTTCTTATTAGCAATGCTGGGATCAAGCTGCACTATGCTGATAAGACCATTGATGTATTGTTTGTAATTTGACTGAGCTTCTTTTATCCTGGGCCCGATAAAACTGTTGTATTTATTCATCAGGTCATCAATCGGAGGCGTTTTCAGATCACAACACATTTTATGATAAGCCTCCGGGCTGATGCCGTTACCATCCGGGCATTCGATGGCCTTGTCTTTTTTCATGTAATCATAGTGCAATTGGTTCAGGTGGCCCAGGTCATCATCGGTGATATAGGCAAGCAACGGAATATACTGGTCGCCGAGGTCACGGAGCAGTTCATCCACGAGGTCATGATACAAACCGGCATAACTTTTTCCACTGGCTTCAATTTCCTCTTCGGTGAAAAGTGAGGCTTTCATCCAGAACTGTGCTTCCTCCGAAATGGACTGGAACAGCGACGCATGTTCATTTCTCCATGACATGGATAATTTAGAAGTGGATGGCGGATCAGGTATTTTAAATTTATCCAAACTTATTTCGGAAAAGAAATCCCTGTTGTCTGTACCATCCATCTGCATCTTCCTTTTGCGCAGTGCAGCCAGGTTGATCTTACTGCGTTGTCCTGACTTTACCAGATAGGCCAGCGATGACCTTCGCTGTCCCACCTGGAATTCTTTTTCGAAGTGTTTCACTGCATTGGCCATATCATTACCAAACAAATAGATCAATGCCATGGAACGGTTGGCTTCGGGATTGAGATCGTCCAGTTGCAGACAGCGTTGCAGGAATTGTTTTGATTTGACGAGATCACCTAATCCCAAAAATGCCTGCCCCATATTGTTCAATAATAAACTGCTCTCGGGATGTTGTTGCAAACAATTTTGCAAAATGGGAATAGCCTGGTGTTCCTGCCCTGTCATATTCAATAAAACTGCGAGATTATTCCAGCCCATCACATCAGCCGCATCTTTCTGTACGGCTTTCATGCCCAGCAAAAGAGCGGACTGGGGATTATCATCATAAAAACTGCCGGCTGCTGCCGACCGGATCTCTTCAGTTGATTTATTGGCGCTGAACTCTTCCACTTTCTGAATGGCCTGGGGAGTTAATGTGGTCTTTAACGCCGCTTCCATTTTGGAAACATTTTGCAATAACTGTTGCCGTGTTGGCGGCGTAACAGGAATAGTCGCTAACCGTTTGGCGTCAAGGATCGGTGGTTTAAGGGTTGTAGTGGGTAATACGGTCTGATCTAACTTGATATTACCCGCATCTGCCAGCTGTGTCAGTTGTCCTTCGGCCTGCTGCAGCATTTTCTTTTTGAATGCTTCCTGTTCGGCAGGGCTCATGGCGGCAAATCGTTTCATGTCGTCCATACTCCATTTCGTAGGGTCGGAAGAAAGCGGTTTGGTTTGCGACCACAAGGCGGCGCTGCATACTAAAAAGAAAAAAAGGATAAGGTTTTTTTGCATGGCAATGGTTTAAAGGCCTGCAAGATGGGAAGTATGATACTGATGTGTATATGCTCAAAGTATGAATTGAAGAAAGCCCTGTATGAAATGATAAACACATTAACATTTCTCTTTTAAAACTGGTTCCTGTTTTGCCTTCACAAGAGCATTATTCATTTTTAAAACAGTGGAACTATGAAAACAATTTTCACACTCCTTTTTGCAACTGGTCTTTTAACTGTTGCGCAGGCACAGGACCGCCGTGGCGCTGACCGTCACCGCGGTGTGCAGGTAACCATTCAAACAGATGCACGGATCGGTAATAGCTGGTACACAGATGATTTTTACAGGCATGATGTCCGCTATATCAAAAGCAACCCGGCTATGGAAAGAAAAATGGCCAGAAGGATCAATGCAATCAACCGTGAATACGATGCAAAGATTCGCCGTGTACAAAACAATTTTTTCATGAGCCGTTTTGAGAAGCAAAGAAAGATCCGTCAACTGGAGCAGGAACGCCAGTTTGAGATAAGAATGCTCTATGCAAAATTCCGGCAGGACAGGTATGGCCGCAACGGTCGCTGGTAATAAGGAGATGCAAAACAAGAAAGCAAAGAGGCTGTCTAAAAAAAGACCGGGACAGCCTCTTTTTCACACTAATCTTCTGCCAGTTGCTTTAAACTTTGCAACGCTTTTGGCCACATGCCGGTGAACATATCTTTATACTCTTCTGTAATATCTATATCAACCGCTACTGTTGTTTGTCCGTTATTTTCTGATAGTGTGTAATTCTCTCTTGCACCCGCCCATGGTTTTACTTTATCACTGGTAGTGTCTTCCACACCGCCGAGTATCATACCGAGGTGTTCAAACCCCATATAATGCGGTTCTCTTTTCTCAGCAATCCTCGCCAGCATGCCGTCACCACCGGGAGAAAGAAATAGAATTTTGCTTCCCTCGTTCCAGTCGCTTTCTGCATAAGAGCCTTCGCTGAAAGCAGCCGTCCACTTACGATAGGTTTCATCGGCCCAGAGAATATCCCATACTTTTTGAATGGGAGCCATGATATCAACGCTGAAATACAGTTTTTCCATGTCGGTTATTTTTGATGAATAATGCAGTACAAATCTGGGGATCATTTTTGAATATTCCGCAGGCTGATTCCGACATTTTAGCGGGTCGGTTGTTCACTGTTTACGCTTTAGCTGTAATCCAAATGATATACAATCATTAACTTTCAGTTCCCAAATGATAAAAGATGAAAAAGCTGGTCAGCACCATTATTCTTGTTGTTTTCCTTTTTTCTGTAAGGGCTCAATCCCTCTCCAAAATAGAACAGCAAATCATCAAACATATTGAAACAGAGTATAACAATACCCTCGCTTTGCTGAAAGAATCCGTGAACATCAATAGCGGCACTTTTAATATTGAAGGGGTAAAGAAAGTGGGAGCCATTTATGGAGAAGAACTGAAAAAACTTGGCTTTACTGTTGAATGGGTATCCGTCCCCGATTCAATAAAAAGAGCAGGCCACCTTGTAGCTTATCGCAAAGGGAAGAAAGGGAAAAAACTATTCCTGATTGGGCATCTTGATACCGTGTTTGAACCCGATATGCCGCCCAATCCGTTTACCATGCTGAATGACAGTACGGCAACAGGGCAGGGCATCAATGACATGAAAGGAGGTGATGTACTGGTAATCGCTGCATTAAAAGCTTTGCATAAAGAGAAATTACTGGACGATGCCAGCATTACGGTTTATTTCACCGGCGATGAAGAAAATGCCGGTCACCCGAGAGCTGCCAGCCGCGGAGACTTTATTGCAAGAGCCAAAGAACATGATATTGCGCTGGGTTTTGAAACAGCAAGCAGCATGGGCATTGTCGCAACAGCCCGTCGTGGCGCCAGCGAATGGAGACTGGAAGTAGAAGCAAGACAAGCCCATTCCTCGGGAGTGTTTGGCAGCGCCGGTTATGGGTCCATCTTTGAAGCAGCAAGGATCATTAATGAATTCAGGGAAAAATTAGGTGGTGAACAATATCTAACATTTAATCCCGGGCTTTTCATCGGCGGATCAGAAGTAAGATATGATACAGCAACGCAAAGAGGAGAGGTATCTGGGAAAACAAATATCATTTCACCTAAAACAGTTGTAATCGGTGACCTCCGTTTTTTAGGTGAACAGCAAAAAGAGAAAGCCAGGGAGAACATGCGACAGATCGTTGCAAAAAATTTATCTAATTCAAAAGCAACGATCAGTTTCAAAGATGGTATTCCTTCTATGCCTCCGACAGCGGGTAATGAAACTCTTGTAAAAGTGGTGAATGAAATCAGTATGGCATTAGGTTATGGTGAAGTGAAGGCAGGTAATCCCGGCTCAAGAGGCGCCGGTGATATTTCTTATGTGGCAGAATATCTTGATTGCCTGGATGGGTTGGGAGCATCGGGCCGAGGCGCCCATGCACCGGGAGAAACGATCAACCTGAAAGAATATCCCCAACTCATTAAAAGAGCTGCGCTGCTGATCTACCGGCTGACAAGATGAGAAAATCTGCTTAAGTGGTATAGTTTGTCACCAGGTCATTTTCCATTTCCACCAATTGCTCATACAACTTTCGGGAAACCGGACCGGGCTTTCCGTCTGCAATATTTTTTTGATTGATCTTTACCACCGGAAGTATTCGCTTGGTGGTGCTGGTCAGGAAAACCTCAGCGGCATCTTCCAGCTCATTGATGCCAATATCTCTTTCTTCAACACTCATCATTTCTGTTGCCATTGCCAAAACATTCTTTCGTGTGATCCCGTTCAGCATATTGCGGACCGGGGTCACCAGTGTATTTTGCTTAGTTACAATAAACACATTGGAACGGGGAAACTCAGTGAGGCGGTGATTATAATGATACAAAACATCATCGGCCCCTTTTTCTTTCAGCAAAGGTTGCAACCAGACGGCTGTTAAATAGTTGATGCTTTTGATATGCGGCAGTTCCCGCTGGTGTTCGTGGGTGATGATCGAATATCCTTTTTCAAAATCTGCTTCGCTGGCAGTTTTTACCGGTTTGCAGTTGAGCAGCAAATTGGGAACGGCAGGCTGATAGCCGTCCCGGGAGTAACCTCCTGTCAGCATCAGCCGGACACCGGCTTCGGCAAGCGATGAACGCTGAATGAGTTCATGAATGATGCTCACTAATTCTTCCCTGCTTTTACCAATGGGCAGATGCAGCGCATCTGCAGAAGCAAAAAAACGGTCAAGGTGATCAGGCATGAACAGCGGCACGCCGTTCACTGTTCTGAAAAAATCAAAAACAGCATAGCCCCGCTGCATGGAAAGATCGGATACATGCAGCAGCGCTTCTTCGTCGTTCAAAAATTTATCGTTGAGGAAAACAGCCATAATAAATAAAACAGGTGTTTTGCAAAAGAGAAGGCCGAAATTACAGCGTTTAGTAATGTAAAAAAACGACAACCCTCTTTCCGCACATGTAATATAATAAATACCGGTATGGAATTAACTGTGGCCCGAATCAACATCAGGCGCAAGTGCAATATTTTTAATCACTAACCAGATGTTTATGAAGAAATACATGTTCTTACTCCTGCTTATCTCTGATTTTTCAATTCTTGCCTCCTGCCAGCACAGCACTAAGCCAATACTGATTGAAATGGAATATGACAAGCATATTTACCTGAAGGCTATGATTAATGATAGCACGGAGGCAAGACTTGTTCTCGATTCAGGGGCGGATGAATTATTGCTCGATCAACAGTTTTTTGCTTCTACGGGCATCCGAATCAATCGCAGGCAGCAGTCATTGTTGCCGGGAGCAGGGACAACACCAAAAACCATCACTGTGATACTGGATACAATGCTGACAAAAATCGGTGATCTCAGGTATACTCCACGGTATGTTCCCTTGTTTGATCTGCGTTCCATTCTTGGTGACAAGGCAGATGGTGTTATCAGCCCGGCTTTTCTTCAATCCTACCTGGTGGAAATCGACTACAGCAATAACCTGCTGAAACTGCATAGCGGGAATTCTATCATAAATGGATTTGACAGTATAAAAATGGAGATCCGCAACAACAGGTACTACCTGCCTGTGCATATAAAAGTGAAAAATGGAGTGACTATTGACGGACTTTGCCAGCTTGATCTTGGCAACGGCGGAACATTGTTTCTGACATCTGCTTTTGCTCAGAAAAACAAGCTGGAAACAACAGTTGACAGGAAAATAAAGTTCTTTAATGTCAGCGGCGGTGCTGGTGGCAGAATAGACGGCTACCAGTTCAGGGCCGCTTCGCTGCAAATAGGTAAACATAAACTTGCTCTGCCAATAATCGAATGGTCGCTTGATTCAACCGGTGCTATGGCAAGGTCAGATCACAGCGGTTTACTGGGCAATGAGATATTGGAAAAATTCCGGACAATAATTGATTTTAAAACCGGGGTGCTGTACCTGCAGCCTGATAAAAACAATAATAAACCATTCCTCGGGCCAATTTTGGGATTCAGCTATACAAAAGTGAAAGCCGGGTCTGAAGAAGTTTTAGAGGTAAAAGGATTGTATGAAGGATCGGCAGCAGAAAAAACAGGACTACAGCCCGGCGATCTCATTCTGGCAATTAATGGCAGGAAGATCGGAACAATTGATGAAAAGCAAATGAAGTCCCTATTCACAATAACAGGAAAAAAGCTGGAAATGACCGTAAAGACCAGCCGCCAGGTAAAGACAGTGGAATTGGAGTTGAATGAATTGTTGTAGGGTATAAAAAGAAGATCAATTCATCCTGTTATATTTTTTCAGTATATCTCTCAGTTTGTCTTTGGGCAATGCCTCCACCACTCTCCCGTTTTTCCCTTTCATAGTTTCTGCAGCCAGCAATGAATTGATGATGGCTTCCTCTGTTGCCTCAATGGCTGCCATGAATAAAGGCGACATGGCATCATTGCTCAATATTTTTTGTGATTGAAGCGGCGGCCCGTTGAAAGGAATCCACATTGTACTGTCTGTTGAAAAGGCAATCACATAATCGCCGCTGCCATTGCTGGCAATGCCTCCAGTTTTCGCTAAACCCATAAAGGCCCTTTTGGCAAGTCTTTCCAGGTTGCGGGCATCAAGTGGTGCATCAGTGGCAACTATGATCATACAGCTGCCATCGGGATTTTCATTGAGTACATCACGTAGATAATATTTTTTCAGTTCTTCTCCTACCGGGACACCATCCACTGTAAGCACACCACCAAAATTCGTTTGCACCAATACACCTACTGTATATCCTCCAAGTAATTCAGGTAATTGTCTTGAAGACGTGCCGACACCTCCTTTGAATCCAAAACAAACTGTGCCCGTACCTGCACCCACATTTCCCTCGGCTACTTTCCCGGAAGAAGCATTGTTGATTGCATTGATCACATCGGCTTCTTTAACATGCCTGCCACGGATATCATTGAGATAACCATCGTTGGTTTCACCCACCACTGCATTCACTGATTGAACTTGCTCATTTCCTTTCTGTGAAAGACTGTGTGAAATAATGGCATTGATTCCTGTGGACACATTCAGTGTATTGGTGAGAATAACAGGTGATTCAATATTCCCCAACTCTTTCACTTGTGTATAACCCGCAAGTTTACCAAAACCATTGCCGGCATAAATGGCTGCAGGCACTTTTTGCTGAAACAAATTCCCATCGTGGGGAAGAATAGCAGTTACACCTGTGCGAACGGAGTCGGCATATATCAATGTTGTATGACCAACTTTTACACCTTTCACATCGGTGATAGCATTCAGCAGGCCCGGTTTCATCACTCCGATTTGGATGCCAAAGTCAGCACACCTGACCGGTTTCTGTGCCGGTGACTGAAAACAGCAAGCAATAAGCAGCAAAAAATTGAAAATATGCTTCATTTTACAGCAAGTTAATTTATATCCGGAAGTTCAGCAGCCGTTTTGATAATTAAATAATCACTGATACCATAGTGCAGTGCAACTTTTTCTGCCATTCCATCTCTCACTACAATCAATAACCTGGCTTTCCGGTTTCTTAACGCTTCCCGCAATACGATGTGAAACCCTTCTCTTCTTAATTCCAACGGACCTGCCTCATCAATAACGAGCCAGCCTTCTTTACTGATTCCTTCGGCAATAATTGCAGCAGCCTTTTCAAATCCCTTTTTACTGAATAAAAATCGTCCGACCGCTACCGCTTCTTCATCATCATTTGCCTCCATTGGCCATTGCTCTTTAGTCAACGGGTTCAGGAAAACTCTTTTTCCATTTACAACCGGTGTTAAAATTCCAAAAACATCCTTTCGGTTTGCTGACCATTGTAGCAGCGACGAAGTTTTTCCGGACTGTATGGGAGCTGTTAGTATTATGACTTGATTTCTGCCGGAATTATTGACAGGCAAAGCCCCGTTTTCAGGAGACAGGGTGGTTAGGTTATTTACTAAAACCATTTTGCAAAAAACATTCAACCGTCTGAGCCCTTTTTGCGTGGCAGACTGTTTCCAGCATTCAGCAATCAATAATTGCGTGGCCGGCAGCAAATGCAACACTTCCTGCACTTCCTGTTGTGAGTGATTATATTTTTTCTTTAGCCAGTTGTGCAACAATTTTATAAGCAATGGCCCGATGATAAAAACCCAGCCCAGCACAATAATAAAAGAACGAAGTAATATTTTCAATGAAACATGCGATGGCAGCAAAGGTTCTCCTATATTAAAATAGGATTGGACATACAACACAATCAGTAGCAGCCAAAAAATGAAAAGCCATTTTTTCAACCGGCTTCTTTTTCCTTTTTCTTTTTTAGGTAGTCCTGCGACAATACCGGCAATGTTCACCTTTATGCTTTTATCTGCACTCCATTTGTTTACCCGCTTTGGCAGCTTTGACACCCACCAACCCAGCAGCAACCCGGTGATTATATGCAGGGCAACATAAATGCTTCCAATCCACAGGCTGTAATTGCTGGTCTCTTTTTGCCGGGTGAGGCCATTTATAAAATCATTGACTACTTTCCACAGATCATTTCCATACACGATCGTCAGCACCAGTATGCGCTGCAAACCTGATTCCAGCAAAGCCAGCACCGCCAAAAGGATACAGGAAAGTGCATAGTATCTTCTTTTGTGAAACAAAATTTCGCCCAGCAATCCCTGGAAGAACACAGCAATATAAGCCGGCAGTGGTGCCTGTGGACTCATCATCATTTTAAAAATAGCTACTATAACCGTAGCTTTGATGATACTTCCTTTTTGCGGTGCATACCAGGCAATGAGACATATGCAGACAACGGCACAGCTTCCGACCACCAGCCCGGAAACGGGTATGCGAAAACCGTGAATGATACCTCCAAGCATTGCTTCGCACAATACCCACAGCGCAATAAGCCGGTAATAAACGGTATGACGGGTTGAATTAATCACACTATACTGCAGATTCCTGTTTCAACCATTTGGTTTAACTTTATTGGCAACGAATATAGTTACATTGATACGCTTTATTCTAAATGATAAAACGATTGCCACAGATATGCCGCCGGGTATGGTTATGCTCGATTTTATCCGCTATCATCAGCATCTCACCGGCACCAAAGTTGGTTGCCGCGAAGGAGATTGCGGTGCCTGCACCGTATTAGTCGGCGAACTAAAGCATGATAAATTATACTACCAGTCCATGACCAGTTGTCTGTTGCCGTTAGGCAATGTACAGGGCAAACATATTGTGACTATTGAAGGTGTCAATTTCCCAACTGCATTAAACCCGGTGCAACAAGCCATGGCAGATGAAGGCGCCACACAGTGCGGTTTCTGTACACCGGGATTTGTCATGTCACTTGCCGGTTTTTGTTTGAATGATGCTGACGCAACTATAGAAAATGCTATCGCTGCGATTGACGGAAATATCTGCCGCTGCACGGGTTACAAATCCATTGAACGGGCTGCCGCAAAAGTGGCAGCTTTGAAGTCTGAAAGAAAAGAGGAAGAACCGGTTTCTTTTACAAGTAACAATAATATTTTACCCAGCTATTTCAGCAACATAAAAAAAAGGTTGCAGGAATTGATTACTGCTGAAAGAGCAAGAGTCATACCCGATCTTGCTGCTTTGAAGGATAGACCCCGGATCGTAGGCGGTGGCACGGATCTCTATGTTCAGTCGCATGATGAAATGAAAGATGCGGGCATTCGTTTTTTGTTTGACCACCCCGAACTTAATAGCATCACGAAAGAAGGTAACCAATGTATTATAGGACCTTCTGTAACGGTGAGTGACCTGTTAAGATCAGCTGTTATAAACGAAACCTTCCCGGATTTTTTTCGATACGCCAAATTGGTCTCTTCTACCCCTATTCGCAACATGGCCACTATTGCCGGCAATTTTGTGAATGCCTCGCCTATTGGTGATTTCAGCATTTTCTTTTTGGCATTGGATGCACAACTGGTTTTAAGAAGTACTCCTCAAACGGCGCACAGCGAAGGAAGGATCAGGATCATTCCACTCCGGAAATTCTATAAAGGCTATAAGCTAACGGATAAAAAACCCGATGAACACATTGAACAAATAACATTTGAACTGCCATCGGCAACTACATATTTCAATTTTGAAAAAGTTTGTAAACGGACACATCTCGATATTGCCAGTGTAAACTCGGCAATATGTTTAACAATCAGGAATGGCATTATTGAAAAAGCAGGCCTGTCAGCGGGTGGTGTGGGGCCGGTGCCGATGTATTTAACAAAAACGTCAGCATTTCTGACCGGTAAAAAGGTATCGGATGAAACAATCCGGGAAGCTATTGAAGTGATGCAAACAGAGATTTCCCCGATCAGCGATGTACGGGGAAGCAAGGAGTACAAGACATTGCTGCTTGGGCAGTTGATAAAAGCACATTTTTATTCATTGTCACCCTGAGCCTGGCGAAGGGTGACATCAACAAAAGAAATGGGTAATATTGATTCCTATACACACCTGAGAGGCGAATCCATTTATGTGGATGATATTCCGCTGCAGACAGGAACATTGTTTGCTGCTGTGTATGATTCCCCGGTGGCGCATGGAAAGATCATTTCAATAGATACAGCAGAAGCAGAAAAAACAAAGGGGATAGTGAGAATAATCACCGCCAGAGACATTCCCGGTGAAAACCAGATCGGTGGTATTGTTCCCGATGAAGAATTGCTGGCATCCGCCCAAGTTCATTTCTGCGGAATGCCCATAGCATTGGTGATCGCCGAAACAGAAGAAATTGCAAGAGCCGCTGTTAAAAAAATAAAAGCTGAGATTGAGCTGTTGCCTGTTATCACTGATCCGAGAGAAGCGAAAGACAAAGGTGAATTGATCATTCCGCCAAGAACTTTTGCGATTGGAGATACAAACGGCGTATGGAAAGATTGCGAATACATTTTTGAAGGAAGAACGGAAACCAATGGACAGGAACATCTTTATATCGAAACTCAGGGGGCTTATGCATTGCCGCAGGAAAATGGCAGCATAAAAATCTTTTCTTCCTCACAGGGACCAACTGCGGTACAACGAACAGTGGCAAGAGTGCTGAATATCCCCATGCACCAGGTTGAAGTGGACACCACAAGACTTGGCGGCGGCTTTGGTGGCAAAGAAGACCAGGCAACCACCTGGGCCGTAATGTGTGCGTTAGCTTCGCATTTAACAAAGCGTCCCGTAAAATACTGCCTGCATCGCATGGAAGATATGCGGATGACCGGCAAGCGTCATCCATATTCCTCCGATTTCAAAATTGGATTGAATAAAGATTTGAAGATTATAGCGTATGAAGCGAATTTTTACCAGAATGCCGGTGCTGCTGCTGATCTTTCACCTGCGGTGATGGAAAGAACCTTATTTCACTGTACTAATTCCTATTTTATTCCCAATGTAAAAGCAACCGCTTATAGCTGCAGGACGAACTTACCACCTAACACTGCTTTTCGGGGTTTTGGCGGTCCGCAGGGAATGTTTGTGATTGAAGCAGCAATCGCCAAAGCTGCGGAGGAGCTGGACATTCCCGCTTCAGAGATTCAACAACGCAATCTTTTGCAAACCGGTGATGAGTTTCCCTATGGGCAAAAAGCCGATAGTGAAGCATCCGCCTGCTGGAATAAAACTGTTGAATTGTACAACCCGGAAAAACTGCGGCAAGAAATTGACACATTCAATAACAACAATAAAAACTATAAAAAAGGTATGGCGATGATGCCTATTTGTTTTGGCATCTCGTTCACCAAAACACCGATGAACCAGGCAAGGGCCTTGGTGCATGTATATACTGATGGCAGCATCGGCATCAGTACGGGGGCGGTGGAAATGGGACAAGGGGTAAATACAAAGATTGCACAGGTGGCTGCTGGCATTTTTTCTGTTGACCTGAAACGAGTAAAGATCAATCCTGCCAATACCTGGCGCATTGCCAACACCTCGCCTTCAGCTGCCAGTGCCACTGCCGACCTGAATGGCAGAGCGACACAGATGGCCTGCATAGAAATATTGAAAAGAATCAAACAGGCGATTGCTGATGAGCTAAAAGTTTCTGCAGAAGTCATTGAAATAAGAGACGAGCAGGTTTATTCTAACAATACTAAAACAGGCTGGGACTGGAAGAAAGCGGTGATGGCCACACATCTAAAACGCATCAGTTTGTCAGAATATGCACACTATGCTCCGCCGGGTATTCATTTTGATGCTGCTATTGAAAAAGGACACCCTTTTGCTTATCACACCTATGGCACAGCGATAGTTATGGCAACTGTTGATTGTGTCCGCGGCACTTACGAATTTGATACAGTGAAAGTGGTTCATGATTTTGGCAAGAGCATGAATGAGGAAATTGACCGTGGCCAGTGCGAGGGCGGTATTGTGCAGGGCATTGGCTGGATGACGTTGGAGGAGGTCGTGTATGATAAAGATGGAAAACTGCGCAGCAGTGCACTGAGTACTTATAAAGTGCCGGATATTTACTCGGCGCCGAAAGAAATTTCCATTCATGCTTTGGAAACTGAAAAAGACAACCTGGCTGTTTTACGCAGCAAAGCCGTTGGCGAACCCCCGCTGATGTATGGCATCGGAGCATATTTTGCCTTACGCAATGCAATAAAAGCATTTAATTCATCTGCTAAAATTGCATTTGATGCGCCGATGACGGCAGAGAAACTGCTGATGGCATTATATAATATTCCAAAATCCTGACGGGACCCGGCAAGAACCTTCATTATGCGAAAGAATCTGCAGCATTGGAAATTCATTTGTGATTGCTTGCAAAATAATATTCCTGTGATGCTACTTTATGTTCTCGAAAGTAACGGCAGCAGCCCGGGACGCCAGGGATTTTTTATGGCTGTAAGTGCAAACGATGGCATGGAAGGTTCAATTGGCGGAGGCATCATGGAATATAAATGTGTGGAAATGGCCAGAGAGAAGTTGCGGGATTTGAGCGACGTGTTACAGGCCGGAACGATTAAGAAGCAAATACATAATAAGACCGCAGCAAAGAATCAAAGCGGCATGATCTGCTCTGGTGAACAAACTGTTTTGCTCTACGCTCTTCAGCAAAAAGACCTGGAGGCAGTAAAGCAATTGACTGCTTCATGGGAAAAAAATAAAAACGGAACACTTATACTATCACCTGAAGGTGTTGGCTACATAGATGAACCGCCGGGTACTGATGCTGAATACCGGTTTACTTCAGAAAATGACTGGGTGTATAAAGAAAAGACCGGGTATAAAAATCATTTATTCATCATTGGGGGCGGTCACTGTTCTTTGGCTTTATCCAGATTGATGCGACAGATGGATTTTTATATCCGGGTATATGATAACCGGGCTGAGCTGAAAACTTTTTTAGAAAATGAAGCGGCACATGAAAAATATTTAATCAGTGACTATGATGAGCTCGAAAGAAGAATTGAATCCGGCCATACTCATTACGTAGTCATCATGACTTTCGGATACCGAACCGATGATATAGCCATCAAAGCCCTGCTGATGAAAGAATTCGCCTATTTCGGTGTGCTGGGCAGTAAAAGAAAAATGGAAACATTGTTTGAAGATTACCGGAAACAGGGAGTCAGTGAAGCAAGGTTGCAACGAATTTCCACACCTGCTGGCCTGGCCATCAAAAGCCAGACCCCGGAAGAAATCGCGGTGAGTATTGCAGCCCAGATCATTCAGGTAAAAAACAGAAATTCGTGATATAACTCACTTCAATTTCTTCATTTTCACCATTTCAATCCTTGTGTCGCTAACACTGATGATGTCAAACTCATAGTCATCAATGATGATGCGTTCTTTCTGGCGGGGAATGGTTTCGTGGTAGTTGATGATATAGCCTGAGAGGGTCTCTGTCTCCCCTTTGGGAAAATCAAATCCATATTTTTTCTCTAAGTGATCCAGTTCCATACGGCCTGAAAAAATGTACTCATTATCTGCTATCTGCTTTTCTACAAATTCTTCCGTGTCATATTCATCCTGTATTTCGCCAAACAGTTCCTCCAGCACATCTTCCATGGTGATGATGCCGGCTGTGCCTCCAAATTCATCTACCACCCAGGCGATGCTCTTTCGTTCCCTTGTAAATTTACTGATCAGGTCCGTTGCACTCATGCTTTCCGGCACTGCGGGAATGGGGTGAATGATGGCACGCAGGTCAGCAGGTCTTTTGAACATATCCAACTGATGCACATATCCGTTGATGTGATCAATGTTATTCTCATACACAACCAGCTTACTCAGTTTGGTTTCGATAAATTTATTTTTCACCGTTTCAACAGATGAGCCAATCTCCACGCCTACAATTTCCTTTCGTGGCACTAAACACTGTCGGATGCGGACATGTGGCAACTCCTGAGCATTCTCCAGCAAACGGGTGTTGCGTTCTTGTTTTTCTTCGTCCATGTTTTGCTGAAAAAGATTTTTGAGATCGCTTCGTTTGAAGGCCTCTTTCTCTTTATCCAGCCTTACGTTAAACACATATTTCAGCATCCATTCGGCCATTTTAATAAGACCTGAAGCAACGGGATAAAACATTTGGTAAAAAAAATCGGTGATATAGGCCAACTGTGTGAGCAGGGTGTTGCTGCGGGCACGGAAAATGGCACGGGGAATAAATTCTGCCAATATCAATACTACAAAAGTGGCAATAGCAATCTCGGCAATGATGTGAACGGTGTCTGATCCTATGCTGAAGTATTTCCATACCGGCTCCATCACTGAACTGATCTGCAGACTGAAGAAAATTAAAAAAAGATTAAACCCGATCAGCGTGGTGCCGAGAAAAGTGGCCGGTGAATCTACAAACCGTGATAACAATTGCCCCGCACTGCCACCTTGTTTTTTCTTTAGTTCAATACTCAGCCGGTTGGCACTGTAAAAAGCCATTTCTATCCCGGCAAAAAAACCCATCAGCAGCAGGGTGAGCAGGAAAAACAGAATTACTTTGAACTCAATCATAAAATAAAGATAGCATATCTGCAATAACACGTTATTAGGCCGGAAATGAAGAAAGACTGCGGTTGCAGTCTTTCGGGGAAATAAGGTTCGGGCAAAGATTACCCCCTGGGTTTATAAAATGCCAGTGCAAGGGAAGTAATGATGGTCAGCCAAAGGCCAATGCCATATCCCTTGCCGATCGCCTTGAAAATATTTCCGATTGAAGCTCCGTCAATCAGCGGACCGATAAAGATCATAAAGATCACTGCCAGGAAGGGAAGCCAGCCGAGCAGTCCCCTGTCGAGTATATAAGTGCCTAACAGTTCGCCAACCAGTAATAAGGCACCGGAAATCGGGATCAACAAAACGATGTATTTCTTCCAGTCGCCGCCACTTTTGCCGAAGACCATATCATAACCACTTACGCCAAACCCGAAAGTGCTGAAATAGGCGAGGAAGAAACTGATAAGCAATATTGCCCCGCAAACGATGGTGAAAGTTTTTCTATTCATGTTGATTGGTTTTGGTGATTAAAAAATTAATGCTGTTATTTTTTGGTTCTCATTTGCTGAAAACTGAAAAATGCTGCTGCCAAAAATGCGACCAGGGCCACATAAAACCATGGTGTAAACACTACAGCGACCGTAATGCCTGCCTCTTCACCCAATCCTTCTTTTTTTATATCATTCCGTATGTCCAGCAGCAAACCAATCATAGCACCGGCAGCGAGAATTCCGGCAACCATTCTTGCAAACCTCCCCACTTTGGCTTTGATAAAAGAAGTTAACAGCCCTGCCATTGCCAGGATCAATGCTGCAAGAGCATAAACGTTCGGGTCTTTTTTCTCATGCTTTACACCTGTATCCATACTGGTTTTTTCCTTCAAATCGCCAAATAGTGAATTGTCTGTGCCGGGTGTTTTGATACGAAAACCAGTTGCCAGTTCAATCCCGCTTATCTTCTGTAATGACACGTCATTGCACTTTATATCCAGAAAAGGCAAAAAGAAAAGTAAAATACCAATGGCAAATGAAAAGGAAGTTATACCCCTGGTGGCAGAAATGGCCATACAGTAAGTTTGCAGAAAGATAAGTGAAACATTTTACATATCCGAACTGCAATTTCAACAGTGGTTGAAATAAAGATCATTGGACAGAAAAACCAAATTTCATCCCAGCTTCTACACTACTATATTTAAAATCATTCAATCCCTGCTGGAAGCGAAGAAGAGTATTAAATTTTTTACCGCTTCGTTCTAAAAAAAGTCGGAACAGTATCGGCCTGTCACCATTGTTCTTGTAGCCAAGGTAGCCTGTCCCATAAGCCTGGATCTTCAATTTTTTGTTATTCCATTCTATCCCACTCCCAAAAAGAAACGCATCATTCTGCGGAGATGAATCCTCGTTTGTTTGCCACACCAGTAATCCTGCCATGCAGATCCATTTCCATGCCCGGTTTTTGAATACAAAAGAACTCCCTGCGTCAACCCAGTAGGCTGGTTCATCGGCATACCGGGCAGCACCGAGCCCTCCCCCGGAAGGCATTCGTAATCCAACCCGGATTGCAGTATGAATATTTTTTCTTCTCCACTTATCCATCAATTGTATCGTAGTGTTTACCACCACATCTCCCACAGCACTTTTTTGATAATAATCTTCATAATAAACCCGTCTTTCCTCCTTCACCTGATGTGATACATTAAATCGTTCAAAAGGAACAAACATAGCATCCACAGAAATTTTACTGCCCTTAGGTGCATAATTGCCGTAAATCGCCACGTTATTAGTTTGATCACCTTTTGAAAAATGAAAATTCCCTGTTATACCCAGGGATACAACGCTGTCAGCACTCCCGTTATTGATAAAGGGAACCGTAAGAGCGTTGGGACCAAAATATCTCGGACTGACGATAAGATAAGTGGACCAATGGGAAGTGCCATTCCAGTTTACAAGATCCCTCCACCACTCAAATGTTTGAGAGTAAGCAGTTGAGTAAAACAAAAGGCCAGATAGCAGTAGCAGGCAACGCATACATTCTTTTATATTATTTAAAAATACTAAACCCCGGTTTTATTCACACATAGTATCTTTATTTTTTAAAGTGAACTCATGACAATAAACACAATCTGCATTTGCGGGGCAGGCACCATGGGCAGCGGCATCGCACAAGTGGCGGCGCAGTCCGGCTTTCACACCATCCTGTATGAATTAAACGAGACGGTATTAGAACAAGCAAAAACCGCCATCAGCAACAGCCTGCAGAAACTAACCGAAAAGGGGAAACTGGCTACTGGTGAAAAAGAAGCAATATTGCAACGAATGCTGTTCACCACCGACCTGCATAGCTGCCTGGCCGATATTTTTATTGAAGCTATTGTTGAAAAACAAGCGATCAAAACAGCTTTATTCAACCAACTGGCTGAATTAAATCACAGCGAATGCATTTTTGCCAGCAATACTTCTTCGCTTGCTGTTACAAAAATTGCAGCCGGTGTAAAAAACCCGGAAAGGGTGATTGGCATGCACTTTTTCAACCCTGCCCCTGTTATGAAGTTGGTAGAGGTAGTAAAATCTGATTTCACAGACTCAATGGTGGTTCATACAATCTGCGAACTGGCAAAACAGATGGGCAAAGTTCCGGTTGTTTGCAAAGATTCCCCGGGTTTTATTGTGAACCGTGTGGCAAGACCGTATTATATTGAATCATTGCGGCTGACAGAAGAAGGGTTGACCAGTTTTGAACAAGTTGATATGTTGCTTGAAGCTTCAGGTTTCAAAATGGGCCCCTTTAAACTGATGGACCTGATCGGCAATGATGTGAACTATGCTGTAAGTTGTTCGGTGTATGAACAATTAAATAAACCCGAACGGCTAAAACCATCCTTTATCCAGGAAGAAAAAGTAAAATCCGGAAAACTCGGTAAAAAAACCGGAAGCGGCTATTATGAATACAGCTAACCAGATAAACCGCTGACAAGAATTATCTTCGCCGCTCATTCATCAATCTATCAGTTTGCCTGGCAAAATACTCATCACCGGCGGCACCGGATTTCTCGGTTCCTATATCATCAAAGTATTGGTGGAAAAAGGCTATGCCGTTAGGGCCATCTGCAGAAGCAACAATCGGCCATCATGGATAGCTGCTGAAGTGTTGGAAAAAGTGGAATGGGTGGAAGGCGATGTGCTTGATGTGGTATCCCTGCAGGATGCAATGGAAGACATTGATACAGTTATTCATTCGGCAGCCATTGTTTCATTCGTGGCCAAAGAAAGAGCACAAATGTATTTGGTGAATGTAGATGGCACAGCCAACGTGGTGAATGTTGCCCTGGAAAATAATATTAACCGCCTTGTGCATATCAGTTCCGTTGCGGCATTGGGACGAACCGCAGGTGGCGGCAGGGTGAATGAAGAAAAAAAATGGGAAGACACGAAAGTGAATACGCATTATGCCCGCAGCAAATACAGGGCTGAGCTGGAAGTGTGGCGGGGGATGGCAGAAGGACTGGATGCTGTGATCCTGAACCCGAGCACCATTCTTGGTTATGGCGACTGGAACAGCAGTAGTTGCGCCATTTTTAAAAATATTTATAAAGGTTTCCGATGGTATAGTCCCGGCATCAACGGGTTTGTAGATGTGGAAGATGTGGCCAACGTAACCTTGATGCTGATGAAAAGCAATATCAGCGGTCAGCGGTTTATTGTAAATGGTGACACCTGGCCTTTTAAAAAACTTACCGACACCATTGCAGACGCTTTTGGCCGGAAAAGACCATCTGTAAAAACAACCCGCTTTTTATTGAATGTTGCCTGGAGAATGGAAAAATTAAAATCATTCTTTACAGGTAAAAAACCTTTGCTGACAAGGGAAAGTGCAAGAGTGGCTATGAGCAAAACATGGTTTGAAAACGATAAATTACTCCGGCAATTTCCGGAATTCACCTTCACCCCGCTGGATGAAAGCATCAAAAACGCCTGTGAGAAATACGCTGGCATGGTAAATGCAATGCAACGGTAGTCCTATGGATTGTATCTTTAGTCCGCAATCATCAGCTATGCAAACATTTCGTTTAGTTTTCCTGGCGTTATTTACTTTCTCAACCTTCATGGCCAGCAGCCAGTTTACGGTCAGCGGTGTCGTGCTTGACTCTGCCACCCGTGAACCCCTCAATTCGGCTTCGGTTTTTTGCCAGAACACTACCCTGGGCACTACTACAAACAAAGAGGGTGAGTTTGTGCTGCAACTGAAATCAGGTGGGTATGAACTGGTATTCACCTATACCGGCTATCTCACACAAACTGTTCGTGTAACCGGCGAAACCAACCGGTTTGAAATTTTATTGTCAAAAGAAGATAAAAGCCTGAGTGAAGTGGTGATCACGGCCAGCAATGAAGTGGCAGATGGCTGGGAAAAATATGGCGATTTCTTTCTTCAGCATTTTATCGGCGCCACTCCTTTTGCGGAGAAATGCAGCATTCAAAACCCGGAAGCAATAAAGTTCTTCTATTACCGCCGCACTGATAAACTGAAAATACTGGCTACCGAGCCGCTCAGGATAAGCAATGAAGCTCTTGGTTACGATTTGCATTACCAGCTTGACTCATTTGTATATTTTTACAAAACAGAATTGAGTTCTTACAGGGGCACCTGCTTCTTCACGGAAAAATTAGGAACGGTAAGCCAGGCAATGGTATGGAAAGCTAACCGTGAAAATGCTTACTATGGTTCCCGCTTGCATTTTATGCGGTCTGTTTATGACAGTACTTTAAAAAAAGAAGGATTCACCGTTTCTGTGCTGGATGAAACTGATAAAACAAAATTTGGTCTTTTGACCAATCCTTTATCGGAAAAATATTACCAGGGTGCTGACTCGCTGGATGAAGTGGAATTATTTTACCCGCAAAAGATCAGCGTAGCCTATACCAAGTCTGTTCCCGAAAATGAATACCTGCAACAGGCAGGGTTGCCAATGGATGTGGGAGTGCAGATATCCTACATTGATATGCTCCAGCCGATAGCCATTAAACAGAATGGATATTACTATGATCAGCGGGATTGGGTGAACCAGGGATACTGGAGCTGGAAAAACCTGGCGGACCTGCTGCCTTATGATTTCTGGCCCTATCAATGATCATTTCTTTCCCATCACTTTCTCCCATAGCAGGGGAATGCGTTTGATCCAGACCAGTTCTCTTTTTTTATCGGCTGCATCTTCGGCCGGTGATCCAAAATATGTTTTGCCAGCTGCCAAAGAAGCCGCCACGCCGCTTTGTGCATAAACAACAGCACCCTGTCCGACAGTAAGTGTTTTACTTACCCCTACCTGTCCCCATAGGATTACATTATCTTCTATCGTTGTGCCTCCGGCAATTCCCACCTGCCCGGCAAACAGGCAGTTCTTTCCAACAATGGTATCGTGACCGATATGAACAAGATTATCCATCTTGGTGCCACGGCCAATTATGGTGTCATTCGTTACTCCGCGGTCTATTGTGCAATTGGCACCTATCTCCACGTCATTCTCAATCACCACCCTGCCGCAACTGGTCATTTTCTTATAATGCACATCACGGCTGATCTTTTTATTATAGTAAAATGCGTCGCTGCCAATGACAGTGCCGGCCTGTATGATTACATCATCGCCAATCATGCAGTTGTCCAGTATGGTCACATTGGGGTGTATCAAACAATTCTTCCCGATGACTACCCCGTTGCCAATGAATGCTCCGGGCATGATGATGGTTCCCTCGCCAATAACAGCCGAATCACTAATGGCTTTGACCGAAGGTTGTGAAGGGTTGTAATGTTTCACAATTTTAAGATAGGCTTCAAATGGCTCTTCGGTCAGCAGCAACGCTTTTCCCTCCGGAAAATCCACTTCCTGGTTAATGATGATAAAACTTGCAGCGGACCGGATACATTTTTCATAATACTTGGGATGATCCACAAACACAAGATCACCCTCTTCCACCCGGTGAATTTCATTGATGCCTGTGGCCGAAGCGCCACTGTTGCCAATGATCCTTGCATCGATCAATGATGCGATCTCTGTTAGCGGAACCGGTTTTTTAAAACGCATAACGACTGGTTTTGACAAAGGTAATAAGCAGGTAAATGGTCTTGCTTTTTTAAAAATGGCCAATCAGGGGGTGCAAAGGGTCTTTTTATACCGGAAGTAGAAAATTTTTTTTATGCCCTTATAACTGTGCAAATCTCATTGTTTTTTTATAGACTATAAATTTTGTTACACAGTTCATCGCTTATTTCGATTCTACACATCTAAAAAACACAACTGATGAAATGCAGGCTGGTCAAGGGTTTCATTGAATTGATTTTTTTCAGTTGTTATAACGATCACTACCTGCAAACATTACATGTGAACATTTCATTTCAATTTCATACAAAAAACATCGTTCCTTATCCACAAGCCGGATTAAAATGTGAATAAAAAATTTTGGAAAATTTTTTTGGTTAGGGAAAATTATTTTTAATATTGTGTCGGGAAATTTATTTCCCGTACTTACTAACCCATCCATATAAATGATCCCTCCGGTACTCCGGGGGGGTTTTTTATTATAGCCCTGTCACTTTTTCTACTGCCAGGAGATAACATGCCAGCAAAGGGAGAATTGATTTTATTAGTAACAATAAAATACCTTTACATCAATCAAATTAATATCCATGCTGAAATCAATGACCGGCTTCGGAAGGGCTGAAAGAAATGCCGGTAACAAAACTTTTTTAGTTGATATAAAATCGCTTAACGGAAAACAGTTTGAACTGAACCTGAAATTGCCCGCTATCCTCAAGCCTTTCGAATTCGACATCCGCCGCCTCCTTTCAGAAAAGCTGGGACGCGGCAGCGTGGATTGTACGATTAGTCTCAAAGACACCGGCGATGCCAAACCCGTTACCATTAATACCGACCTGGCCAAAGCCTATTATAAACCCCTGGCTGAATTATCTGCTTCGCTGAACCTTGATCCTTCTCACATCCTCAGTACCCTGGTGAAGCTCCCGGAAGTAATCACTCCCAGCAGTGAAACACTCGGCGATAAAGAATGGGAGGAATTTCAACAGGTATTACTCGCTGCGATTGATGACCTGAACCTGCACCGGCTGGAAGAAGGCAAGTCACTGGAAGAAGACCTGCTGGTAAGGATAGAAAACATTCTCAAACAACAGGATGAAGTAATTAAACTGGAACCCCTGCGCCAGCAAAAAATCCGGGATAGCATCACTAAGCTGCTGGAAGAACATGTAGGCAAAGAACATTACGATGCTAACCGGCTGGAACAGGAACTGATCTATTACATTGAAAAAATTGACATCAGCGAAGAGCAGGTGAGGCTGAAGAACCATTGTGAATATTTCAGGACTATCCTGAACGAAAAAGAGGAAGCAAAAGGAAAGAAACTGTCTTTTGTTTTGCAGGAGATTGGCCGGGAGATCAATACCACCGGTTCTAAAGCTTATGATGCCAGCATCCAGAAATGCGTGGTGATGATGAAAGACGAACTGGAAAAAGCGAAAGAGCAGGTGCTGAATGTGCTATAATTGCCGCTACTGATAATTCCTTCTTAATATCTTTGGCTGATGAAATACATAAAAGGATCCTGTCTCTTTATTATGTCCTGCTCTTTATGCCTTGTCTCCTGCAGCACAGTTGATCTTTATGAAAAATCTGTTGCACTGCCGGGTCATAAATGGAGTAGCAGCTACAGGCCGGCTTTCAGCTTTACCATTAAAGACAGCACTGCACCTTACCAGCTTTTCCTGGTGCTGCGTCATACTGAAAAATATAATTTCAACAATATTTACATCAACCTGCATGCGGTTCTGCCCGGTCTTGACACCCTCAGCATCCGGAAAGACCTTATCCTGGCAACAAACGAGAAAGGATGGCTGGGCATCGGCATGGATGATATTTACGAACATCGCATTAAACTCGGCGATCCCGAATACCTGAAAGCAGGCACTTATACTTTCACGATTGAACAGATCATGCGGGAAGACCCCCTGGAGCATGTGATGAATGCCGGCATCCGGGTGGAAAAACAACCCTGAGCCTATGAACGATCTGAGCCGTAAAAGATTGCAGAAGGCAACCATCATCTATTGGACCATGCTGCTTTATATCATTGCCGCACTGGTGTGGTGGTTTATCATTCTTGAAAAGCAAAACCGCCAGATGGGTGATATGCGTTACAAAGCCCTGAAAGAAAAGTCAGCCACATTTAGCCCCGCAGAAATACAACTGCAACAGGAGAAAATTGATGCTGATTTGAGGAGAAACACAACAAAATACCTGGCAGAGGGCATCACTTTTCTTATCCTTATCCTGATCGGCGCTGCATTTGTATATCGTTCTGTACGCCGGCAATTTAAGATGCAGCAGCAACAGCAGCATTTTATGATGGCGGTGACCCATGAACTGAAAACACCTGTTTCGGTAGCCCGGCTGAACCTTGAAACCATTCAGAAGTATTCACTTGACCCTGACAAGGAAAAAAAACTGATCCGCAACACACTGGAAGAAATTGCCCGACTCAATACTCTTACCAATAACATTCTCATTTCTTCGCAACTGGAAGGTGGCGGCTACCGCTCAACCCGTGAAGAACTGGATCTTTCCTATTTGCTGAAAGATTGTATCAATGATTTCCGGATCCGGTTTCCCGAAAGAATATTTAACGAAAGCATTGATCCCGACAGTGAGCTAAAAGGCGACCCTTTGCTGATCCAGATGCTGTTTAACAACCTGATGGAAAATGCCATCAAATATTCGCCGAAAGAAAGCCCGGTTGGCATAACAGCCATAAAGAAAGAAAATACTGTGATTGTGGAAATAACCGATGAGGGTCCCGGCATCCCGGACGAAGAAAAGAGTAAGATTTTTACCCGTTTTTACCGGATCGGAAATGAAAATACCCGGAAAGCACAAGGCACAGGGCTGGGTCTCTATCTTTGCAGCAGGATAGCCGCCGATCACAATGCCGACATTTCGGTGACAAACCATTCTCCCCGCGGCTGTACATTTGCAGTCACTTTTTATACCTGACCGATGAGTGAAGAAAAAAAAAGCTCTGTTTTGCTGGTAGAGGATGAAGAAAATCTACATGAAGCTCTTCGCCTGAATTTAGAGCTGGAAGGATACAGTGTAACCTCGGCCTTTGACGGCGCCGCTGCTCTGAAATCTCTTGAAGCGGAATATTTCGATCTGATCATATTGGATGTGATGCTGCCTGAAGTGGATGGTGTGACCGTTGCTGAAACGATCCGGTTGAGCAACAATGAAGTGCCCATCCTGATGCTCAGCGCCAAGAATAGCAGCGCCGACAGGGTGCTGGGTTTAAAAAAAGGTGCTGATGATTATCTTACCAAACCCTTCAATCTTGAAGAGTTGCTTCTGCGGGTGCAAAAACTGATCAATAAGAATAAAAAACTGCAGGATAAATCAACAGTCGGCAATACTTATTCATTCGACAACAATATCATTGATTTCAAAGCCCAGGAAGTAACCACCGGTAAAGGACAAAAGATTCAACTCAGCAAGAAAGAAACCATGCTGCTGAAGTTACTGATCGAAAACAAGAACGAAGTGGTGCCCCGGGAGAAAATTTTACAGGCTGTGTGGGGTTATAATGTTTACCCCACTACACGGACGATAGATAATTTCATTCTCAACTTCCGTAAATACTTTGAAGAAGACAGCCGTAATCCCCGGTATTTCCATTCTGTGAGAGGGGTTGGTTATAAATACGCCGAATGATCAGGAACGGACTTGCTCCAGCAGGTTTTTTACTTCTGCCAGCAATGCTTCCCTGTTTTCCTCAATAGCCGCCTGTGTGAACATGCCCGCTTCGCAAATTTCCAGCACCTGTAAAATCTTTACCCGGACATTACCGTCACTCACAGATAACTTTTCTGCCAATACTGATTTATTCATTTCCGAGCCGGATAATTGAAACAAGAGGGCTAACCGACTCCAGATGGCCTGGTGTAATGCTGCATAAAATTTTTGGTCATTGTTTTCTATTTCCAGGTAAGCCGGTTGCAGGCTTGTTTCTGTTGAAGGAACCACTGGTAGTGCATGTTCTTCAGCAATTGCAGGTTTTATACTTTTTTTATGCAGCATCCAGTAGAGCAGCACCAGCAACACTGCAGCCACCACGATGCCTGCTGCAATAAAACTTACTTTCCGGTTAATAGCAGTAACAGATACTTTCTTTGTTCCGGTTTCAGCCAGTTCTGTTTTCTTTTCCTCATCCAGGATTATCAGTTTCAAGGGTTGTGCAGTCACCGTTTTGTAGTGATTACTATCGGGATCAAAAAATGATAATTTTATGGCCGGCAGCAGGTAATTGCCCGATTTAGATGAAACAAATGCATAACGAAAAGTTTTGGATCCGCTCAGTGGGGCAACAGCTTTGTCAAGCACTTCGTTCACAACTGGATCAAAGCCCTCTATCCCTTCCGGCCAGTTTATCTCCGGCGCTGTCAGTTGCGGAAAATTCCCCTTGCCCCGGATTGTGAGAACCAACCATCCTTCCTCGTTCTTTGCCAGCCTTTCATTTAGCAAAGTAGCATTGATACTGAAACGACCGGTGCCCCCATGGTAGCTATCGGGAACCGGTGATGAAGGCCGTGGTTTCACCTTTATGGTAACGGATGTGGTCTTTACAGTTGTTTCAAATGTTTCTGTGCCGGGAATATTATCCTCTTCTTCACCTCCTGCTCCTTCTGCAATTTTTTGTTCCGGCTTGCGGGAAATTGCACTTCTGGAAAAACGAACCCGGTTGTTGATCTCCATCGGGTCAATGATGTATTCTCCCGCTTGTAAAGGGTATAACTGGACTTGCCGGATAGTATGCACATCGAAGAGTTTTCCGTTGACTCTTTCGGTGGTCATCACTTTATCACGAAGGTTCAGCATATCAAAAACAGTAAACCCGTAAAAACCGGGGTTCTTGACAATCTCTGAACTGGACTCTAATCTTGAATATAATTTGAACGTGGCCACAACCGGCTGACCGGGATAGCAGCTTTGTTTATCCACCAGTACTTTCACAAAAAGATTTTGCCTGATCTTTTCTAACGGGTCTTCTCCCGGCAGCAAAAGATAAGAGCTCATATCTGCAGGAGTGCCGTTCTGTTGTTGCCTGGCCTGCGCAGGAAGGATCACATCCACCCAGGCATCCTGGCTGCGATAAACAACATCGTTGATGCGGATGGCTGCTCCTTGTATTTTATACCTGCCCGGCTTCAATGCCAGTAATGTATAAACCGTGTTTTTTAAATAGCTCTTTTTTCCTCCGGTCATTGCATCGTTGCTATACTGCTCTGGTCCGCTTACAAAACGAAAACCACGAAAGGGCGGCGGGATCAGCAACCCGTCTGTTTCTGCATTTTCAACCACATATTGCACCCGGAATGACTCACCTGCCACCACAGGTTGCTGCGGAACAATAGTTCTGAACAACACCTGGGCCTGTAAGAACCCACTATACAGGAAAAAAAATATGACGAGAGTCTTTCGCATAAAACGGCTTTAAAAATAGAAAAGCCTTTCTTAAGAATACCGGAAAATGTATCAATGGTAAATGCGATAGACAAGAGTTGTTTACAGGTCGCCTTGCTGCGGCCGGATGATAATATCTTCCACGCAGGCCTGTGGTGAAAGATGGGCCGCCGTATAAATGAGTTTGGCAATGTCCTCTGCTTCCATGATGCGCTTTTCCGAATTATCAAAGCCGCTCCATGAATCCGTCATTACAGCGCCGGGATGCACCGATGTAACATTGATACCATGTGGTTTCATTTCCTCCCGCAGGTTTTTGCTAAAACCATACATGGCAAATTTGCTGATGCTGTATGCCCCGCCATTTCTGTAGGAAGCAAGTGATGCAATGGAGCAGATATTGAAGATATGCCCCCGCTTTTGCTGCATCATGACCGGTATAATAGTTCTTGTCAGATGATAGGCGCTGTAAAGATTGGTGTTGATCATATGCTCAAGGGCGCCATCGGGTTCGGAATGAACACTGCCACTGACAAATAGCCCTGCATTATTGACCAGCACATCCACTGTTTCCGTGTTTTGTAAAATCCAGTTTCCATAAGCAATGGCCTGGTCTTTTATAGATAGATCAACAGCAAAAGGATAGATCCGGGTGCGGGGGAAACGTCCCTGTAGTTCTTTTCCAAAGTTTTCTATTAGTTCGCGGTGGCGGGCACATATAAAAATAGAATGCCCCTGCTTGTCAGCGGCAAACTGCTCGGCAATGGCCCTGCCGATTCCTTTTGATGCACCTGTAACCACTATAACCATAACGGGTTGTTTGCAGAAACAACAAAAATACCCAATTCGCCGTTCATTCCTGTTCGGTCTTAATTAAGACCTTCTTAGAATGGTTTGTAAATTGCAGCATGAAGTACAGGCATCTCTTTTTCGATCTTGACCATACACTCTGGGATTTTGAGGCCAATGCGAGGGCAACACTGGGACACCTGTACGAAGACCTGCAATTAGAAAAAAGAGGAGTGCATGATTTTGAGCTCTTTTATAAAAACTACCTTGTTCATAATGATAAACTCTGGGAACGCTATCGAAAAGGTTTTGTGAAGCAGGAAGAACTGCGCATAAAAAGAATGTGGCTGGCCCTGCTGGATTTTAAGATAGCTGATGAAAAGCTGGCCAATGAAATGAATATCCGTTTCCTTGACCTGCTCCCCACCCGTACCATTTTGTTTCCTTATGCCAAAGAGATACTGCAATACCTTGCCGGAAAGAACTATTCCCTGCACCTGATCACCAACGGATTTGAAAAAACCCAGCACAGCAAACTGCAATATTCAGCACTCAGCGGATTCTTTAAAGAAGTCATTACTTCCGAAGGCTCCAACAGCCTGAAACCAAATAAGGAAATATTTGAATATGCATTTGCAAAAGCTAATGCGCTGCCGGAACAAAGCATCATGATCGGTGATTCTGTTGAAGTGGATATCGCCGGGGCTATGAATGCCGGCATTGACCAGGTGCATGTAAATCATATCAGCAATGAACCTGTTGCAGTTGCAAAAGACCAATTGCCGACTTATACCGTGTATTCGTTGAAGGAGTTGGAAGGAATATTTTGATAAGACAATTAGCCGATGTGCCGATTAGCCAATTGGCACATCATCAAATTAATGTATTGGCTGATTTTTTTACCAGGTAGCTACAACAGTAACTCCTCCTTGCGGTTTATCGCCAATTTTGACCTGAATTTTTGCATCAAGCGGCAGCAGCAGGTCCACTCTTGAGCCAAATCGGATAAAACCCATTTCTTCGGTTTGCTTCACCTGCTGACCGGCCTGCAGGTAGTTGATGATGCGCTTGGCCAGTGCACCTGCAATTTGCTTGACAAGAATTTCCTTACCGTCTTTACGATAAACAACAGAATGTCTTTCATTCTCTGTTGATGATTTAGGATGCCAGGCCACCAGGTATTTGCCGGGATGATACTGGCTATAGGCTACTTCGCCGCTCACCGGGTTGCGGTTCACATGCACATTAAGCGGACTCATGAAAATGGAAACCTGAATGCGTCGATCGGTGAAATATTCATCGGCCTGTACTTCTTCGATAGCCACCACCTTGCCATCGGCAGGGGCAATGATGGCATCTTCACGAATGGTATGATTGCGTTTGGGAATGCGGAAAAAGGAAATGATAAAGATGTATAAGGCCATCGTGACAAGTAAAATAATCCAGCTCAGGACGGGAAGGCTGAAACTGAGAAAATAAAATGACAGTATATTGATGGCACAAATTAAAATCGTACTGATTGCAATGATCTTATAGCCTTCCTTATGGATCGTCATACTAACCGGTTGAGCGGCAAATATAGTAAAGTTGAATGGCTTGCAGATTCGACAAGCAGCTGCTATTCCAAAAACGAAAACCAAAACCAAACTGCTGGTGTAGCTAAAAGCAAGGAATCAAATCTGTCAAGAAAACCTCCATGACCAGGCATCAATGAACCGCTATCTTTTACTCCGGCCATTCGTTTAAGTTTGGATTCAAGCAGGTCGCCGAATGTACCGGCAATGGAAGCAATGGCAGCGATCGGTGCAACAAAAAGTATTGAAGTCATATTAGCAAAGGGGATCTTAAAAAATATACCCGGTATAATCAATGACACGGTAACAACTGCTAATAATACGCCGCCAATCGTTCCCTCCCAGGTTTTCTTGGGTGAAATTTTTGAAAGAGGTGTTTTGCCAATTAATGAACCGACTATGTATGCCATTGTATCATTGATCCAGATACTCACAATGATAATTATGGGAATTGTTTCTTTTCCAATTACAAACATGGTATCATACAGGTGAATATCAATTGCCGATTGATATAATTCCAGCATCAATCCCCAACTCAAGGAAATATACAGCAACCCCAATGCGGCAGTGCCAAATGCTTTCAGGTTAACAGCGTTCTTTTGAAAAATGCCGGTGAACAGCAACACAAAACCTGCAACCGATACCGGCAGCGAAAAATTTTCTTTCAATTCATAACCACTGATCTGATATGCAGGTCCGCAGAACAACAGCATCAGCCCATAGCCCAGCAGCATCCAGCCCAGTTTTGTATAAGAATGAAATGTCGTTTTATGAATTTTTTCCGTCAGTTTCAGAAACTCCCACCAGCAGCCAAAATGAATAATAGAGAACAACACAAAAAAACTCCAATGGTTCCAGAGCAGGCCGGTGAGCATGATGGCGGCAAAGACGATAGCTGTTAATGCCCTTGTGCGGAATGTTTGCCAGTTGAAAGCCATTCGTTCTGTTAGATTCTGCTTCGTGATATTAGTGGCGTTCCTATTCTTTTGAAAAGTATGAACAACCCAACCAGTAGCGGCAGGGCAAAGACACCCCACCAGTTGGAATTAGCCTGATTGATGGCTTCTTCCATCGTTTTTCCCTGCCGGATGAAATAGTAAAGTACTGTTATGGCCAGTGCATTATTTACAAAGTGTGCCAGTATGCTCAGCCATAACTTTCCCGAATATTGGAAGATCAGCCCCAGCACCAATCCCAGGAAAAACCTTGAGAGAAACCCATAATAAGAAAAATGGGCGGCACTGAAGATGAGGCTTACCACCACTACGGAAAACCAATAATTCTTTGTGGAACGGGTCAGGAAGTTCTGAAGACCCCCGCGGAACAACGCTTCTTCACACAAGGCCGGCAGAAAGGCCATCACCAGCAATGCAATGATATAATCTGTATTGTTTTTCAAACTGATAATAGCGGCCACCTGCTTGTTATAGTTGTCTTCCATTTCATCAAACTTCAGTTTCCATTCATTTGGTATTGGAATAAGTTCGTTGAAATAAGCAAGTGATGTGGAAACAACCAACCCCACAAGTATGATGATTATGGTTAAAGCTGTTTCGCCGGTTTTTACCTGACCGGAGAAACCCAACAGGTTCCAAGGCCTCCGATTCAGCAGCCAGGCAGTGAAAACAGCCGGCAACAGGTAACTTAAAATGGCAGTGATGGACTGGATAACTTTAAAAGCATTTGCAAATTCCGGGTTGGTCATACCATCCGCAAAAGCTTCAAAAGGCTGACCGGTCATAGCTGTCCACACCGGCACACTGATGGCCGAAGCCAACACTAAACCTGCAACAGCAAAAGCGATCAGCATAAAAAAACCGGCAGTGTAGGAAATACCCTTAGAGTGGCTGTCGTACATAGATTTCAGCGATTAACATGTAAATTTGCAGATTTACCTGCTGTTTTGTTTGGCAGGCTTCCGCCGGGAGGCGCACAAGCAAATGTAATCATTGATAACAGAACATTTTGGTCAAAATAGGAAACATATCACTTCCGGATTTTCCATTGCTGCTGGCCCCGATGGAGGATGTCAGCGATCCGCCGTTTCGTGCCGTTTGCAAAGACAATGGCGCTGACCTGATGTACACTGAATTCATTTCTTCCGAAGGATTGATACGGGATGCCATCAAAAGCAAAAAGAAACTCGACATCTTCGATTATGAACGACCTGTCGGCATCCAGATATTCGGCGGCGATGAAGAGAGTTTATCATTGGCTGCAAAAATTGTGGAAGTCACCAACCCCGACCTGCTTGACATCAACTTCGGCTGCCCGGTGAAGAAAGTAGCAATGAAAGGCGCCGGCGCCGGTGTGCTGAAAGATATAGACCTGATGGTACGGTTGACTTCTGCTGTTGTGAAAGCCACATCACTGCCGGTGACGGTGAAAACAAGATTGGGCTGGGATGATAATACAAAGAATATTGAAGAAGTGGCCGAACGGCTACAGGATGCGGGCATCAAAGCCCTGGCGATCCATGGAAGAACAAGAACACAGATGTATAAAGGCGAAGCCGACTGGACGCTGATCGGTAAAGTGAAGAATAATCCCCGCATCCATATTCCCATCTTTGGTAATGGCGATATAGATTCACCTGAAAAAGCACTGGAGTATAAAAACCGCTACGGCGTGGATGGTATCATGATCGGCCGGGCTGCTATTGGTTATCCGTGGATATTTAACGAGATCAAACATTTTGTAAAAACAGGTGAGCACCTGCCTGCTCCAACGATTGAAGACAGGGTGGCTGTTTGCCGCAAGCATTTAAAAAAATCGGTGGAATGGAAAAACCCGGTGGTGGGCATCAATGAAATGAGAAGACATTATGCCAATTACCTGAAAGGATTGCCCAACATCAAAGAGTTTCGGAATAAATTAGTGACACTGAAAACAGAAGAAGAGATCAATGCGGTGTTGGATGAGATTGTAATGACCTACAGCGGCTTTGAATTTGAAAAGACCGCTATAGAACTGGTCAATTATCATGAAAAATGTCCTGTTGATTAAAAAGGTTGTTTCAAAAGACTTATAAAAAATATTTTGCCACGTAGACTTGAAGGCACAAAGAATTTATAACCGCCTTTTGTGACTTTGTTGCGCAAAAACCTTTTTAGACAGCCTCATTTGTATTCTTTTGATTAACTCTATAACTTTCGATGGGTTGAAAACCCTGGGTATTTGAGATATGAACTGGTTACTCTTAATTATTGCCGGTTTATTTGAAGTAGGCTTTGCTTCCTGTCTTGGAAAAGCAAAAGAAACCTCCGGTAGTGCATCTGCCTGGTGGATGGCCGGGTTCTTTGTTTGCCTGGCCATTAGTATGTTTTTATTGTATAAAGCAGCACAAACATTACCTATCGGCACAGCCTATGCCGTGTGGACGGGCATAGGAGCTGTAGGAACTGTATTGATGGGAATCTTCTTTTTTAAAGAACCGGCTGATTTCTGGCGGTTGTTTTTCATCACCACCCTTATTGCTTCTATTGTTGGGTTGAAGATCGTTTCGCATTAATGGATGGTAAGCAAATGCGAAATGCCATTGCGGAATATTATTTATTTTTTACAAACTCCCGGAGCCCTTTGATATAAGTTTTACCCCTCGACTCAGCAAAATAATCGGCGGCGAGAGCAATTACCGCCATAACAGCCAGTGCAAGACCCAGTCCCCTCCAGAAATCCTTTGTGAAATCTCGAATGAAATAAATATACAACGCTGCGCCAGCTACAAACAGGAAGATCTCCACCCACCGGATCAGCACAAAACTCTTCATCACTTTCTCCATTCTTGGCAATTCTTTTTCCTTCAGTTCACCGGGGTTCATGTCATAGGCATACACATTGCGGATGCGGTCATCATCGCTTCTTTTGTAAACAGTGTAGCCGACAAGGCCCAGGATGATCCCGACCAGTAGTAAGGGAATAGCAGCACCTTTATAGAAATTTGCTTTCAACAAGAAGAAAAAGATGAGTGCAGTAAAAACAGCAGCTATGCCGATGCCGAGAAAAAGCAGGCTTTCCTGTTTTTCGCCGGTAAAATATTTTTCGATGTCAGCTTTGGTAAACATATCTGTTAATGGTTGTTAATGGCTTCGGTGATGTCTTTGCCAAGGGGTTGCACGGAAGGACCAAAGTAATGAAGCAACACCCCTTCTTCACTTACAAGATACTTCGAAAAATTCCAGGACGGGGGCTCATTGTTCCATCCGTTTTGCATGGGATCGGTCAGCCATTTGTACACAGGATTTTGTTCAGCATCTTTTATCACAACAGATTTTTTAATCAACGGGAACGTGACCCCAAAATTCACTTTGCAAAATTCAGCGATCTGATCATCAGTTCCTTTCTCCTGTTCTTTAAAATCATTGGCAGGAAAACCGATCACCTCCAGTTTGTCTTTATATTGTTCAGATAGTTTTTGCAGGTCATTATACTGGTTGGTATAGCCACATTCACTCGCTGTGTTCACCAGCAGCACTTTTTTCCCTTTCAGACTTGAAAAATCCAATTCACTACCGTTATTCAATGTTGCCCTTAATGAGTAAAAAGAGACAGGCGGCGTTGTTTTATCGTTGGAAAGTTGCTGACTGTTTTTACCGGTTAGTTTGGTGAACCACATCCATACAGGATAAACCGTTTTCAATACTTTTTGGCGATAGTTCATATTCTTTGAATTTCGGTTGGCGATCTCTACCCACACGGCAAACGCAGCCAGGATAACCAAAAGAACAATTATAAAGCGTTTTAGTTTTTTCACCGGATCACCCATTTATACAGTTTAAGTCTTCCTTTGAAAGGCGGGTATTTGATAGCCGGGTCAAACCAGGTTGGTGTTTTCATCACTGCCCTGTGATGGCTAAAGGTATCAAAGGAATATTTACCATGATAAAGACCTGTTCCGCTGAAACCCCTGCCGCCAAATGGTAAATGATGGTTGGTGAGGTGCCAGCTTGCATTGTTCACACAACTGCCGCCGGCCGGTACACTGTTCAGCCATTCTTTTTCCTTTTTGCTGCTTGATGTGAATACATAGAAAGCCAGCGGGTTGGGATGCCGCCGGATGATCTGCAGGGCTTCTTCCTTTTCGGCAAAGGAAAGAACAGGAAGAACAGGACCAAAGATTTCTTCATTCATCACTGGAGCATGCAATGACACATCGGTGAGAATTGTCGGTTCAATGTACAGTTTGCCTCTATCTGTTCTCCCCCCGCCGATTATTTTCCCATCATTTAAGTAACGGCAGATGCGGTCAAACTGTTTTTCATTAATGATCCTGCAATAGCCGTAATCTTCCTCCGGTTTATCGCTGAAAAATTTTGTGATGGCTGTTTTTATTTGTTCAACCAGTTCTCCTTTTTTGGATTCATGCACCAGCACATAATCCGGGGCCACACACATTTGTCCTGCATTGGTAAATTTGGTTACAGCAATGCGTTTTGCTGCTACCTGGATATGGGCATCCGCTTCCACCACACAAGGACTTTTACCTCCCAGTTCAAGTGTAACGGGCACCAATCGTTCTGCCGCCATTTTATAAATGATCTTTCCCACAGCTGTGCTGCCGGTGTAAAACACATGATCAAAAGTAAAGTGTTGCATCATAGCAGGTATCACTGAGGCGCCATCACCTTCCGCATACAGGATGTATTCTTCAGGAAAAACGGAAACAATTATTTTTTTAATCGTTGCAGCTGTAGCGGGAGCAAATTCACTTGGTTTCAAAACTACACAATTGCCGGCTGCAATGGCGCCAACCAGCGGGTTGATGAGCAATTGAAAAGGATAGTTCCAGGGGCCGATGATTAAGACAACACCCAACGGCTCTTTCATCACTTTGCTCGTGGATGGCAGGTTGAGAAGATTAGTACCCACAGCCTCTGGTTCCATCAGGCGGTTAAGATTCTTTAGCATGGCATTGATCTCCGCCACCACCATTCCCAGTTCTGTCACCCAGCTTTCTTCCGGGCTTTTTTTAAGATCAGCCTGAAGGGCATCATATAATTCTCTTTCATGAGTAAGAATGGCCTGTTTCAGTTTTTTCAACTGCTCCCTGCGAAAAGTATAAGATTTTGTGATTCCGCTGTCAAAATAACGGCGCAGCGCTTCCAGCTTACTGATCCCGGTCATTTACCTGTAATTTTATAGTAAGTTAGATAAAACTCTTTTCAGATGACCGATGAATATTTCATGATGCAGGCCCTAAAAGAAGCCCGGAAAGCTTTTGAAGATGATGAAATTCCAATTGGAGCAGTTGTGGTGATGCATGAAAAAGTGATTGCAAGAGGACATAACATGACCGAACGGCTCAACGATCCTACGGCTCATGCAGAAATGATCGTATTAACATCTGCGTTTAACGTATTGGGCAGTAAATATTTGCCAGACGCCACTTTATATGTAACAGTGGAACCCTGCCTCATGTGTGCCGGGGCATTGTATTGGAGCAAGATCGGCCGGATTGTATGGGGCGCAGACGATGAAAAGAATGGACACAAACATATCACCGGCCCTAATTGGCCTTTTCATCCCAAAACGCAGATCATTCATGGTGTATTGAAGGATGATTGTGCTGTATTGATGAAAGATTTTTTTAAAAATAAACGGTAGGCCATGGCCAAAGCTGTTAAATCTAAAAAAACAACCACCACACATCCCCGCACCGGCAGCCAGTTCAATATTGATGCTTCGATCTATGAGTCATTCAAAGCCGCCATTCTGCAAAGCCTGAAAGGAAGCAACGGAAAAACATTTACCGAACTCACGGATGATGTGGCGAGAATCATCAAAAAGAAAATGCCGGGTTTCACGAAATCCATTCCCTGGTACACTATTTCCATTCGGCTTGACCTGGAAACAAGGGGAATAGTTGAAACATTTACCGAAAAGGGAAAGAAATTAAATCGCATAAAAATAGCCGCACAGTAATACAACTGCACGGCTATTGCTTATACTCCTGCTTTGCTGAAGTCGTTACGGAATGTCAAACCAAAGTTTATCCAATAAGCTGGCAACTGCCGGTGTGTTGGCGCTGTTGCGCTGCTGTTCGCTGCTTGGAAAATCTACCCGGCGGATGGGTTGATTCAATAAACTGTTTTGCGGCAATGTGAACCCGTTATAACCATAATCAAACCTGCGGGCATCAACCCAAGACTCGGGGTGCAGGAACATAATGATATATTTTTCTCTGAACACATCTGCCAGTGTCAGGTTGCCCTGCCCCACACCAATGGTAGCATGAGCCAGGTAAGCATCCCTGTCTATGGCAGCAACACCCACTTTGTTCATATGGGCAGTTATACCGGAAATATAGGCAGTATAAGCCCTTACGGGATTGCTGGCACGTAGCGCCGCTTCTGCTTCTATCATTTTCATTTCTTCGAACGTGGCTATAAACAAGGGTGCATTATCTGCACTGTAATAGTTATTGATGGTTAGGTAACATTCTTCCCTGTTGGTTCCCGTTCCGATACGGCCTCTTCCGTTTGGTGTGCCGCGATAATCGCCAAATCGTGTTGTGTCGGTATAGCGGCGGAGCCGTGGATCAAAAATACCGGTACGGGTTCCATCCATGGCCTTGACCAGGTTATCACTGATCCATCCATCCAACACCAATGCAGCATTGTTGCGGGCCACCGTAGCCCATGGGTTTCTAACTGCAAATGTGGCAATACGGGCATCCTGCACATTACTGGTGTAAGCACTGTCAATTGCACTGAGCACTGCGGCTGCACTATAAGAACCTTTTCTTGTGAGACGCTGCAACATTCTGGCCTTAATGGCATAGGCTGTCCGGATCCACCTGATCCTGTCGCCGCCGTGAATGAAATCCTGGGCTGTACCCAGTTTTATCACACTGTTAGTTTTTCTCAACTCTGTGATGCCTTCATCCAGCAATTGCAGGCAGGCATTATGAATACTTTCTTCCGTATCATATTTGGGAGCGAGGTTAAGACCGCTGAATGCTTCTGAATAAGGACCTGTTCCCCAGAAAGCAATCACCAGGCTCATGTTTATTGCTTTCAGCACTTTTGCCACACCAAGATGTTCGGAACTGCTTTGCTCAATAGCCAATTGCTCCAGGTCATACACATCGGCGAGATTATCATAAAGACTCCGCCAGGTGGCGCTGAGATCAACACGGTCATACACATCTGTTGGTGAAGCTGCATTGGGAGAAGCCAGGTATTGAACATAGTAGGATGATGTGTTCCCGGTTCTTTGTATATTCAAAGCAGTTTGCTGCGTTGTGCTTGCAAGCAAGCCATTGATGGGCGGTTTGGTAGGACGGTTAGGGTCCTCGTTGATATCAAGATATTTCTTACAGCCTCCTAACACAAGAAGAAGCAACATTGCAGGCAGGCTATTTATAATTGATCTTTTCATGATTTCAATTTTTAGTGTCTGAAAATATCCGGCATAAACACCGGTTATTTAAAATTCACGTTCAGGTTAAAGAATACACTGCGAACGGCGGGATAGCTGAATCCGGCATATCCATCAGCATTGCTGTTGGCTGCATTGGAACCGGATTCTGGATCAAACCCGCTGTAAGGTGTGCTTAACCATAGATTATTACCTGTCAATGTAAGATTCATGCCTTCAATGATATTTGTTTTGCTAAACCAGCGGCGGGGCATCTGGTAGCTTAGACTTACCGTTCTCAGTCTGAACCATTGTGCATCCTCAACAAAGAATTCACTGATGCCGCGATATATATTGCGGTAATAACCATCACCATAATTTCTCGCATCGGGTCCCACACCCTGGCCTAAATATACGGTCTGGTTATTTGCAGTTCCATTAGCCAGCACTCCGGGAAAAACGAGAGACTCTGTTCTGTTCTCGGTAAACTTCGCAATACCAAAGGCTGCCATGAAATTGGCCATCTGGTTATACTTCTGGTAATTGGTTCTGAAATCAAAAAGAAAATTGAGGCTAAAATCTTTGTAAGTAAAATTACTGTTGATTCCACCGATCCATTTAGGCTGTGAGTTCCCGATCATGCGTTGTGTAAGGTCACGCAGTGGAAAACCAGCTTGTGAACCTGTTCCCTGTATGATCCATGGCAGATCATGAGCCAGTGTTTTCTGATCATCGGGTTTATTTCCATAATAACGGGCAACAGTGGTTCCATATAATCCGCCTACAGGTTGGCCCACTACATATTTTTGAGTTACCCCGGCTCCCACATAACCAAAATGTGTGGCAAAAACGATCTCCTGGCTCTGATCACTTACTTTAAGCACTTTGTTAGTATTGTTGGTTAGATTCAAACCAAGGTCCCAGCGAAAATCACCTGCGATGACGGGTGTACCATTCAATGTAATTTCCCAGCCCTTATTTTGAATTTCCCCGGCATTGGTAACAACGCTGTTGAAACCTGATGAAGTAGGAACAAGAATTGGAACAATCAGGTCACGGCTGTTGATTTGGTAATAGGTGATATCAGCGCTGAGCCTGCTCTTCAGCATTCGGAGTTCAATACCTACTTCCCTGTTTGTTGTCACTTCGGGTTTCAGGTTGGGATCTCCCCGGCTGTCATCACGGCTCCAGGGTATCACTCCCCCAATTGGCTGTCCGAATGCATTACCATAGTATGTATTGGTCAGATAAGGACTCGGGGCTCCGATACCTATCTCGCTGAAACTGGCCCTGAGTTTTCCATAATTGATCCAGTCAGGCAATTTAAAATGCTGGCTGAATACGTAAGAAAGACTGACAGACGGATAATAAAAAGAGTTGTTATCAATCGGCAGGTTGCTCACCCTGTCGTTTCTGAGCGATGCATTCAGGAAAAGCATGTTGTCCCAACCAACTGTAAGGTCGCCATAGAAGCTTACACTTCTTTCCTCTTCTATTCTTTGCTGATTACTCCGCACCTTGGCATTGTTGAGGCTTAACAGGCTGGGAATATCCAGTTCTGCTCCTTCAGCAGCCAGGTTGGAGAATTTTCTGTCACGAACTTCATTACCGATACGGAACACCGTATTGAGCTTATCTGTCCAGTCTTTCGTTGCAGTAATGATCAGGTTGCTGTTCAGTATACGGTTATTGAGACGATACTCACCTACAGATCCTAAAGCGCCGCTAACACCAAGCAGACCTCCATCGGTCAGCACAATCTCCCCGGCCACTCCTTTTGGTCCGGGTTTGGTTGTTCTTCTGAAATCGCTGGTGTAATCCATACCGAGACGATAGTTTACATTCAACCAGCTTGCCGGGTCATACTGAATGTTTGCATTTGCAATGATGCGGTCCACATTATCTTTGAACAGGTTCACATAAGCACCATAAATCGGGTTGTTGTTAAGGTAAGTTTTCATGGTGCCCTGGTCGGTGATATAGTCTCTTACATCATGCCGGGGACTCCAGTAAGTAAGACTTTCATTAAACCTGTCTGCATTGTATCGGGTACCTCCGCTGTTGGTATAAATAACGGTAGGATTGAACCGGAGTTTGTTACTTATCCTGAACTGTGCTCCGATCCTTGCATTATAAGAAGTGAAATCCGTGTTGGGTAAAACGCCTTTATGATAAAAATGAGAAATGCTGCTGCTTAATAAAGCATTATCATTTCCTCCTGTTAACGTAACAGTGTTTCTTGTCTGATGACCCGTTTCATAAGCTCTTTTATAATGATGAAATATCTGGTCCGGGTGGGTGGGATCCACTGCTTTCGCTGCTTCAACGGTTGGCCCCCAGGATGGCCAGAAACTTAGCGGATTGTATCCCGGCAGGTTGAATCCCGGGGCTGTTTCTGTATGCCAGCCCTGTGTAAACTTCATTTGCACATCGGGATATTTATTTACCCTTTCCACACCATACGTGGTACTGAAACCAACTTTCATTTTGCCAGATCTTGCACTTTTGGTGGTTATCAGCACCACCCCATTTGAACCACCGATACCATATAGCGCAGTGGCGGCGCCGCCTCGCAGGATAGAAACCGATTCTACATCATCCGGGTTAATATCAACCGCCCTGTTACTAACACCCCGCAACACAGCACTTCCATACTCAGTGCTGGTGCTGTTATCCATCACGACGCCGTCAATCACAAACAGTGGCTGGTTGTTGGCGCCCGGTGCAAGACTTTTTATACCCCGGATAATTATCCTTGCACTCTGGCCCGGTCCACCTCCCGTACCATTCACCTGCACGCCTGCTACTCTTCCCTGCAAAGCATTCACCAGGTTTGGTTGTTTACTTTCCAGCAATTCTTTATTTGATACTTCCTGTGTGGCAAAGCCCAATGACCGTTTCTTTTGCTTGACACCAAAAGCTGTCACCACCACTTCGCTCATGCTGCCACTTTTTTCTTTCAGTTGAAAACTCAGTTGAATATCATCGTTGTCTTTCACTGTTATTTCCTGTGTAAAGTCTTCAAAACCTACCGCTGTCACCTGCACTAAATACGTTCCGGCTTTTATGGCTGTGATAACAAATTCTCCCCTGTTGTTTGCAATCACACCTTTGCCGGCGCCCACCAGTTCAACCGAAGCACTGGCTACAGCTTCACCCCTTTCGTTTAAAACCCGACCCCGTATGATTCCGTCATAATCCCGGATGACCGGCTCATTATCATTGGTGCTGCTTGCAGCCGGCTTCCGCATCTTTTTGATAACGATGTTGGTATTAACCTGCTCATAGCCGAGGTCGGTGTTACTTAGTAACGCCTGAAGCAAACGGGCCAGTGAAATATCTTTGGCTTCATAGCTGATGTTTCCATAAGGAGATACATCATCTGTTTTGTAAGCAAAGGGCAGGTTGGTTTGCTGCTCAATGGTGCGTAATGCTTTTTTGAGGGTAGCATTTTTCAGTTGCACAGTGACCAACACTTTGTCCAGGTCCTGTCCAATACCTTCACCGGCCAGCAACAAACTGCTGACAGAAAGGAAAATAGCAAGAATAGCAACTCTCATAAGCAATGCTTTTTTTCTCAGCGGATGCAAAAAGCGAAGCAGCGCTTCATTTTTTGCCGGGTATAGCAACTGCCTGCCATACCGGATTGCATACAAATTCATAGTTTTGATTGTTTTAATAATTCTTAATCGGGATTATGTTAAAACACCAGGCCGTCCGGGTCGCAACCGGCCGGCCATTTTTTTCTCTTTCAGGGTGGTGATGTATTCAAAAACATTTTACTTTTTTTATTGAATAATATATTCTCCTTCTTTTTTGCTGAATTCAGTATCGGTTAACCGGCAAAGTACCTGCAATGCCTGCTCAATCCCGATCTCTTTCCGGAATGTTGTTGAAAACAAAGCTTCTTTATCTATCCGGTCAGACAAGTGTATAGTTATATTATATATACGTTGTATGTCCGCAACAATATCCCCGAGGCTCTCATCATCAAATACAAGATCGCCTTGCTGCCAGGCTGCAACTTTTGCAACCGCTATGGTTTTTTCTTCAGCTTTGGGTTTGCTTTCTTCAATCTTTACCTGCTGTCCTTTTGTGAGCACTGCCACGAGGTCGTCTTTACGGGTCACTTTCACTTTTCCATTGCTAACAGCCACAGTAATCGCTTTTTGACCGGGATAAGCCTTAATATTGAAAGAGGTTCCCAGCACAGTTGTAGCTACATCACCTGTATGGATAATAAAGGGAATATCTTCAGCATGTTTTACATCAAAGAAAGCTTCTCCTGTCAGGTACACTTCCCGTTTGCCGGTTTCAAAATGATCAGGATACTCTAATGAACTGGCAGCATTTAACCACACCTTTGTGCTGTCTTCAAGCATAATGAATTTTAATTCTGACCGATCTGTGGCTTTTTTGGTAAGCGAAGCAACTGCTCCCTGTTTGACAGGGCGATCTTGTTGCTGAAATATCCAGAATAATCCAACTGCTACAACAACCGTTGCAGCTACTGCAAATACGGCCAGGCGTTTGCGTTGTTTACTGCTAACGGGAATTGCTTTTTCTGGCTTTTCTCCGCTGAGGAGGACCAGGCGCCCCTGCTCGTCAACAAATGTAGAAGGTGAATCTTCTGCTTTCAGTTCCTGGTAGGCTTTGCGGATCAGTTGGCGCAACACATCATCATGATCGGCTTTTCTTATCAGGCCAAAGAATTCTTCAAGTTCTTTTTGCGGGCAGTTGCCGGCAAGGTATCGTTTAAAAAGATAGTGTAACCGTTCTTCCATACAAGTTGGGGGATATGACTCCATCAGTAAAGACGAAGCAAAAAGAGAATGTTCCTACCGGTTCTAAAAAAAGAAAGAAAAAAATGAGCTGTTGCGGCTGATGATGCGTCTCAAAGACTGAACAGCGCTGAACAACTGGTTCTTCACCGTGTGGCGGGAAAGCTGCAGCTCGTCAGCAATTTGCTGATAGTTGAGTCCTTCTTCTTTATTAAGCTGATAAATACGTTTTCGTTGTGGCGGAAGTTTTTCAATGGCAGCCCGGATGAACTGGTTGTATTCTTTGGCGGCCACGAGCTGCTCAGCTTCGTCTGTGTTGTGTTGTAACCGGTTCCAGATTTTTTGGCGTAACCGGCTGTCTGCTGCTGCCTTTCGGAGAAAATCAATCACTTTATTTTCTGTCACCCTGTACAGCCAGGCTTCCATATTATCAATAGATGCCATACCGCTGCGGTGTTCCCATAATTTCAAAAAAACATCCTGGATAATATCTTTTGCCACCTGGTCTGATTTTGTCAGGCGTACAGCAAGTGTGTACAAGCGATGTTCATACTGCCGAAATAGAGAGGAGAATAATGCTTCCGCACCATTCTCATGATTATGATCATTATGAGCAGCATTAAACAGCAAAACAGCAGACAGTTGGTTGAAAATTCGTTTGCAGTAATATACAGTTCTAAAATAAGAAAAAAATAAACAGCTATCCGCTGCATCATGCATTAAAAAACATCCCGCAAAAAAACGCATTACGACTGCATGTTAGTTAAGCAAGGGATTCACCTGGCTTATAAAAAACATTTGCCGTGATTGATCACTTATTTTGCTGTAGGGCAGCGATAGGATTGCAGGTTGAATGTGAGATAGAACATCCCTGTTACAAAATGATCTTTTTGCCCGCTGAGACCTCTTTGACGACCGGGGGTACCAATAGGTTCGCCTAATTCGTATGATCTGTCATGTAATAGATAAGCAACAGAGGGACTGCCATCAGGATTGGTGGGAAATACTGCAGGATCTACATATGTTTTGCTTACATCATCTAGATAGTCTGTATTGGTAAGCCGATAGAGAATCTCAAAGCCAACATTCACTCTTTCATTAAAAGAGTATTTTATACCTCCGCCGATAGGAAAACTTATACCCATCGGGCTGTAGGGCTGGCGATCAGGATAAAAACTATTGCCCTGCCCTTCAGTGTTCAATGGCCTCAACATTACTTTCTCCCCGTTCAGGTATGCAAAGGGGTCGTAGCTAAAGACGCCTGCTCCAAATGTTATATAAGGAGTAAAATTATACTGCGGCTCGCCGGGCATGAAACGGAAAAAATTAAAATCGCCTTGTAAGGTCACCTCCCACACATTGCTGTTAAAACTGAGATTGCGGCTATACATGTATTCATTATGCGTATTGAATTTGTCAGAATACCCTAACCTCGCATAGGTAACGCCCAGCCTTGCAGCCACATAATTGCCAAAGTTTTTCCTGAAAAAGGCGGTAGCTGCCATTTTCGGCCTGTTCAGCCGGGCACGGGTGTTCAGGTCGCCAAAATAATGACCGGCTCCAAGCCCAAATCCAAATTCACCTTCCTGGCGGATAGACTCCTGGGAAAATCCCGGCTGGCCTGAAAAAACAGCTACAGCGGCAAAAGCAATGGCGGCAAAGAAATTCTTCATGGTACTCAAATAAGGTTGCGGGATATATAGAACGGAAAAATAGCTAATTTCTTTTATCCGGGGGGCCAAATTCAGCCAGAAATGAGCCAGACAGTACTAAAATTGGCTTTTTAGACTAAACTTAATTTCGTTTATCCAGCCCCCAGGTCAATTTATTATGAAGCGTTTGCAGGAAATTGTTTTCGCCTAACCGGAGCAGACTGATGCAGAAATCCTCTTTCCGGACAGCCAGCTGCACATTTTTGCCCACGATCTCCCTCCTGGAATCCAGGGCGCAGATGATATTTTCTGAGCGGCTTTCGATCTCAAATGAGATGATATGATTGTCGGGAACAATGATCGGTCGTACATTCAGGTTATGCGGCGCCACGGGGGTGATGACAAAACTTCCTGATTCGGGAAAAACAATAGGGCCGTTACAGCTCAGCGAATAGCCGGTTGACCCGGTAGGTGTGGCTACGATCAGGCCATCGGCCCAATATGTATTCAGAAACTCTCCGTTCAGGTAGGTATGTATTTTGATCATGGAAGCAGTATCCCTTTTGAGCACTGCAAACTCGTTCAACGCATAAGGCACATTACCAAAAAGGGGAAGATCGGCATCCAGGTGTATCATTGTTCTTTTATCCACCACATAACTCCTGTTGGCAAGAGCTTTCAGGGCAGCAGTCATTTCGTTGCGGCCAATGCTGGCCAAAAAACCAAGCCGCCCAAAATTGATGCCCATGATGGAAACCGGTTTATTCCGCACCAGCGTCACCGTATCCAGCAAGGTACCATCACCACCCAGGCTGATGATAAATTCAATTTCCCCGGTAATATCCTCTGCCAGTGCGAAAGTGTCAGCGTTCTCCGGCAGCCGTACCCTGTTGAGCAATTGTTCAAAATAGGAATGAAAAATGACTGGCATTATTTGCAGACGGGCCAGTTCATCAAAAAAAAACTGTACTTCCTCCTGTTGATCTTCTTCCAGTATGCGGCTGTAAATGGCTGCTTTCATGCTTGATTTAAAAGGTGGACTTCCTATGTAAAAATAGCCCGTTTTGACCCAACTGGTTAAAGGTCCATTCAAGCTTAATGGTGAAATCATAAGCGGTCAGGATATCCAAACCCGCACCACCGGCAAATAACATCCGGTTGGCAAGCGGATTTTCTCCGGGCTGGGGATTGTATACATAACCGGCATTGCCATAAATCTTTCCAAAAAAGCGGAATGGAAGCCGTTCGCCGGCTACCCGTTTGCCGACAGGTTTCCGGATGCTGGTGCTGAACAATTCACGGGTAAAAGTGGTTCTCAGGTAACCGCCGGCCACGCCGTCAATCACATAATATTCATACCCCTGAATGAATGCATCATTATAACCCAGCAACCGCTGCATCACAAAAGGCTGCCGGAACGGAAGACGGATATTGCCATAACCCGTCATGTTGAGAAAAGTTTTTTTGCCCGTTCTCCAGTTGGCCTGTGCTTTTGTGGTCAGGTACCAGAGATTGAGCAGCCGGTTAAATCCTTTTTTTCCAACTGTTATTTCTGCTGCATAACCTCTTGTTGGATAGGGAATGTAATCCAGGTCAAAATACCGGAAAGTATAGAACAACTCCGGAAACTGAATGGTCTTGCGTCCATCGGCAAAATATTCCGGGTTCAGCATCGCCACCGTGTCTTCAATCACTTCGTGGGTGAACCCGATACCAAACAGGTGGCGGGTTTTAATGGCAGGCCGGTAGGTTAGAGTAGCAGCGGCTGCGGTAAAACTTCTGATATAATGGTTGTCTTTAAAAAAAACCTGCTTGTTTTCTTCTGTTTTGTAATTCACTTCCCTGTTTTTGCCCATACCAAAGGAAGTGGACAATCCCCATTTCATTTGTTTGTCAATATAGGGCCGGTCATAGCCGATTGACAGCTGCCGTGTGTAACCGTTGATAAGAGACAGCCTGAATTTATCATTGTAACCGCTGATGTTGTTTATGGTTAGTTTCACCCCATAATTGACCCGGCTGAGACTTGCATTTTTTTCCACCAGCCATTGGTTCAGGTTCCTGTCCACCGGTCTGAAATGGGGAAAGGGGAACACATACCATCTTTCTTTCACCGTAACCAGCACATCCAGTTCTTTTTCACTCACCGGCAGTTTTGTCAGCAACACTTCATGAAACAGTGCCGTATTCATGAGCCATTCACGGGAAGACCTGATCTTGTCTTCCAGGTCTTTTGAATTATAGGGAATGCCTTCACTAAACTGCAATTCTCTTCGGATCACTACTGCTTTTGTTTTCTTGTTTCCGCTGATGAGGATATTGCGGACGCTGTGTGTTGATTTTGTTTCACCGATCTCACTGACTGTCACATCAACCTGGTCCTGTGCAAATAAAAAAGCAGGAAGCAGCATAGCCGGCAGGCAACGGAAACAATATTTGAAAAAAGGCAGCATTAGTCCACAAGACAGTTGCAACTAAATTAACCAGTTTTCGGAAAAATCGGGAGGAATGTTTGCAAAACCTTCTCAGATATTGAGATAGTTCATCAGGTTATCGTAATTACTGCGGAGTTCGTTGGTATATAGTTCTTCTCCGAAATAATATTTCACGTTGTAATCATAACGCTGAAAGGTGGCAACTACATCCGATACTTCGGCTTTGTTGATGCGGATGGTGACCTGCATCAGCCCTGTTTCGGGATCATTGGTTGTGTTCAGTTGTGTGATCTGTGCATCGTTGGTCTCCACCAGTTTGCTGATCTCGTTGAAAGAATATTGATTGCTTTCCATTTCCAGCACGATAAGGCCGCCGGGGTCTTTCAGGTTCATAAACTGGGAAGCATGTTTCAGCAAATCGCTGTAAGCTACTGTTCCCGCCAGTTCGTTATCGCCGTTCAGTACAGGTACAATACTCAGCCCGTTATCCACGGCTACCTGGATGGCCCTCAGAAAATGTTCTTCTTCACGGGCAAATGCATTAGAAAAAGATTGTTGCAGTTCATTAAGGGAGGAACGGTCATTCTCTGCCTGCATGAGATCATCTTCGCTGATGATGCCGGCATATTTATCGCCATCCGTAACCGGCAGATGAGTGACATTATTGTCATTCATCATTTGCAGCGCCTGGTACACCTTGTCATTAAGATGCAGCGTGGGGACACTTTGAGTTGTGAGTTCTCGTGTTAACATGGATAGCGGCTTTGTTTTTCATAAGACCACAACGATCAGGCAACTGTTGCAGGCTCGTTGAGCTTTTTCAAAAATTTGTGAAGTATCACATTGAACTCATCCGGCACTTCCATCATTGGCGCATGACCGCATTTATCAATGAAATACAACTCACTGTTGGGGATCAGTTTATTGAACTCCCTGGCCACAAAGGGCGGGGTGATCGTATCGTTGTTTCCCCATACCAATAACGTGGGTTGTTTGATTTGATTGAGTTCTTCTCCCAGATTATTTCGGATGGCACTCTTGGCCAATGCAATGATCTTTATGACTTTCAACCTGTTATTTGTAATACTGTATACTTCATCCACCAGTTCTTTGGTCGCCATTTTAGGATCGTAGAAGGTCAGTTCTGTTTTTTTGCGGATGTATTCATAATCGCCCCGTTTGGGATAGCTGTCGCCCATCCCGTTTTCAAAAAGTCCTGAACTGCCGGTAAGAATCAGGGATTTTACTCTTTCAGGGTGTTTTAAGGTATGAACCAGTCCCACATGGCCACCTAATGAATTGCCCAGCAGGTGAACACCGTTTAGATTCCTGGCTTCAAGAAACCGGTGAACAAATTTGGCTAGTCCGCCCACTGATGTGTGCAGTATATCCATGTCCAGCAACGGGAGCATGGGAACAATCACCCGGTTGTGATGGCGGAAATATTCAATCAGTGGTTTGAAATTGCTTAAAGCGCCAAAAAGACCATGCAACAGTACCAGCGGTTCCCCGCTGCCTTCTTCAATAAATTTGAATTTATCCTGTTGTTTGATCTCGTAATCCATGGGCAGTCAATTCAGCGCTTTCTCCGGTTGCTAAAATAGTCGTTTTACAGCAATAAAACAGCGTTTGTAATCGTAAAAACAAGACTGTCAATGGCAAATATAAGGGGTGAAGTAAAGCGTTTATATAGTAATATTTTGATAACAATAAAAATAAATGCCGCTAATAGCGGCATTTAGCAGAAACATTTTAAGTATTCTTCATCCTTTGCTAACGGCGAGAAATTTCCTGCGACACATCACTGAAAAAATCTTCTAATTGGGCAAACATATCCTGGAAAACAGGAACCACCGACCCGAACCCATTGATGGCTTTGGGGCCCCAGGGTTGTGCAAAGGTGTAAGTGAGTGAATTATCTATAGCCGCAGGGCTGACCAGTTTTACCTGCTCCGCATAAAACAGCAGCACACTGAAAACAGTTACATAAATCGCAACATAAAAAACAACCCCGCCCAGGCGGTTTACCCACCCGAGCATGACCATTTCCACTGTTCGCTGAATAGCATTAGCGCCCCAGCGCACAAGCAGCACGACCAGCAAAAACACAAGGGCAAATGAAACCAGGGGTAGCCATTCGTAAGAAATATTTACCGAATCACCGAGATAACCTGCCACCACCGCGGACAGTTTCATGGCAGCTGCCAAACCGATGATGATAGCTACAAATGAAAATACACCTACGATCAAACCCCGCTGGTATCCTTTGATAGCAGCGATAATGACAAGGATAACGAAGATGATGTCTATAAACATAAGGCTGAATGGATGGTTGACTTCAAAACGGCCTTCTCAAAAATAAATTTTATTGCCCGGAAGACAGCCTACCTATTTAACAACTCCTTCACCAGGGCCGAAATCGTTTTGCCATCGGCTTTGCCCGCTAATTGTTTGGTTGCCATTCCCATCACTTTTCCCATATCAGCCGGGGAAGAAGCGCCGCTGTCTGCAATGATTTTTGTTAACACTTCTTTTATCTCATCCGGTGATAATTGCTTTGGCAAAAATTTTTCAATCACAGCGATTTCTTCCTGTTCTTTTTGTGCCAGGTCGGTCCTGTTTTGCTGCTGAAATATTTCCAAAGCATCTTTCCGCTGCTTCACCAGTTTTTGCAACAGTTTTATTTCATCTTCTTCTTTCAGTTCGCCACCGGCGCCTTCTGAAGTTTTTGCCAGCAGGATGGCGGCCTTCACTGCACGCAGGCTTCGCAATGCTGCTTCATCTTTTGCGATCATGGCCGCTTTCAGGTCTGTCATTATTTTTTGCTCAAGACTCATAGACGAAATATTTTACAGTGATCCTATGCTTTATTTTCCTTTAGTTGTTTGTCCTTGAATTTGTGGTAAAAATCATGGGCAAATTTTTTCATATCCTCCACCATGTCCGCATGGCTGGTGGCACGGCCATAGGTGTCGGCCATGGTCATCAGGGTCTGGTAAAAGAAATCAGCCATTTCATCCACCATCATGTCTTTTGTCCACAGGTCAATGCGCAATGCTGTTTTTTCAGCGCCATCCCAGAAAGAAAGCATAAAGGCTTTGGCTTTTTGTGCATTATCGGCTGTTGTATCCGATGCCTTCCATTCAATGCTTTCGGGGATACGGCCGTTATCCATATTCACACCTATCGTAATCGTTGACTGGCTCATATTATTTGTTGAATTAAAAAAAGCAAAGGTAACTGAATTCAGCCTGCAGCCTCTATGATGCATTGCCATAATTGTTGTGCGGTGTTGTCCCAGCTGAACTGCTGCTCCCGGAGTTTTCCTTTTTCTACCAGGGCAGCCCGCAGGACTTCATCTTTATAAAGCTGCATCATTTTATCTGCGATGTCTTTGTATGCAGACGGGTCTGCATACAAAGCTGCGTCGCCGGCCACTTCCTGCATGGCTGAACCGGATGAAGTGATGACCGGAATGCCGCAGCGCATAGCTTCCAGCACGGGCATTCCAAACCCTTCCCACCACGATGGATAAACCATGGCATATGCACCGGCAGTGAGCCGGGCAAGTTCTTCGTCCGGCAGGTAGCCGGTTATCACCACATCACTCCTGAATTTGTATGATTGAAGGCTTTCCAGGAAAAACTCATACTGCCAGGCCATTCTCCCGGCGATCACCAGCTTCCAGTTGCTTTGCTGCATTTTCTTGAAAACTGAAAATGCCTTCAACAGGTTCATCAAATTCTTTCGGGGATGGATGGCCCCCGTATAGATGAAATAATTTTTTCCCTCCGTGTATTTGCTCTTCACTTCCTGCTTTTCTGCAATAGCAGCCGGACGAAACACATCTCTTGCTGCATTGCCGGTCACCTTTATCTTTTCGGCGCTGATGCCATACTGTGCAACAATATCCTGCTTTGAAAATGCTGAAACAGTGGCCAGCGATCTGGCCTTTTGAAGAAACTTTGAAGTATATCTTTTATAAAAAAATAAATGCTGTTTTGAAATAAACGAAGGGAAATGCAGAAAAGCAAGATCATGCAGCACCAGGCATTGCGGCACTTTGGTTGTCAGAGAGCAAAACCCATCGGCAGAAACAAACACATCTGCTTTGTGTTTTTTCAGCAAAGCGGGAACTTTAATGTCATACCATAACTTCCACAACAAAGGATGACGGGCTGCAGGCCGGCATACCAGCGGCGTTACATTCGGAGAAAACACAAACTGCGGATCAAACGGCCGGTCAAATATGAAAAGAAACTCATGTTCGGGATGTTGCTGCGTAATTCGGCGCAGGGTTTCCTGCAGAAAATGCCCGTAGCCTTCGAGGTAATCTTTCAGCAGGAATCTTGTATTGACTGCAATTCTCATCAGCAACCGCAAAGTTAATGGCCTTGTTGTTTTGTTGACCCGTAAAATAACGGTTGATAAGTTGTACCCGGACTGTATTTTACGGTCACATCAACCCGTTGTTTTCCTTCAGTTTTTTCATAGGTAAAACAGGTCAAATGGCAGGAATATTGCTGCTTATTTTCATGAATTACTCCGCAAAAAATCAGGCACTAATACAATTGACAATGGTTGGCTGCGGAACTAATTTTGTTAAGTGCAAACGATTATGCAATATCCAAAATTCTACCTATGCAAAACCTTTACAAATCCATTCTCATTCTTTTATTCTTTTCCGGGCTGATGATATTGAATCATCAGCAAGCGCAGGCACAATGCGCCAACGGGCACACACCCGGTGGTGTGGCATATGACACCACGGTAAGTACCGGAAGCGGTAACTATTCAACGGAATTTAAATTTCCAAAGTTTGATCCGCAAAACGGTATGGTGACCTGTGTGCGGCTCTGCATTACCATCACCGGGGTGGTAAACATGTTGCTGGAGAATAATGTAACAAGCCCGGCCAGCTACAACATCACTTATACCCGCCGGGATACATTAACAGGTCCGGGACTTAGTTCTGCTATGACGAATGTTGTAACACAACCCTATGGTCCCTATAACCTGGCTGCTTCTGACGGATCACCTTTTGGCGGGCCTGATTTTATTTCCATAGGACCAGATACCGTGCTGCAGGCTGTTACGATATGCCATGTGTTAACGGACAGTGTTGACCTAATTGAGTTTTATGGCCTGGATTCGGTTACATACACCTACAAGATCAATGCAGGTGCGGTGGTAACGGGAAGCGGTGATTATCTTTTCTCTGTCGGCACAACAGGGCTGGTCAACTATCGTCTGGAATATTGCTATTGCAATCCTGAAGTATTATCCACCGGTCTGCGTGACTTCGCCGTAACGAAAACAAACGAAAGAACAGCAAAACTGAGCTGGAGAGCCGAACCGGATGCTATGGATTTTTACTATGAACCGCAGGTGAGCCGTGACGGCAACCAGTTTAGCAGTATAGGTACTGTCGTAAAAAACAATGACAACAGTCCTCAATACCAGTATCATTACGATTTACCGGCAGAAGGCCGTTATTTTTTCCGGGTTAAACAAACAAAAAGCGATGGTAAGGTTTATTTTAGCCCTACGAAATATGTGGATGCAACATCTATACATGCTGTAAAAATTAATGTGTATCCCAATCCATCGAATGGGATTGTTGGTATTAAATTTGATAATAATTCAGCCGGAAAATATGTAGTTCTTATCAACAATACACAGGGTCAGACTGTTGTAAGAAAGGAAATTGAAGTGAGTGGTAATTCTTATCAGCAGGTTGCAGCGTTACAAAGCGGAGTTTACTGGGTGAGGGTTATGGATGTAACAGGCCGCCTGTCCTGTGTCAATCAACTTTTCATTAAATGACCTCTTAGGTGGAAGAGGATGGTGGCTTGTAAAAGGGGCCTTGGTTCGGGGCCCCTTTCTTTATGCCCTCCTGTACCGGTTTCAATATTTACCTGGCAGTTTTGGTTTCACGCAAAGACGCAAAGAAAATAAGCCGCCAAGCTGTATGCTTTGCGGTTTGAATAACTTAACGTTCTTACCTGAAAATTCAAACTGAGACGCTACCGTTTTCCCCTTCCGATTTCTTTCTATACATTTGTTGCTATGCAAGTTGACAATATGGAGTACAACACCACAAGAAACGAACTGGTGATGCGGGAATATGGCCGTCATGTGCAAAAGATGATCGAGCACACGATGAGCATTGAAGAACCCGAACGCCGCCAGCGCAATGCGCAGGCTGTGATCGAACTGATGGGATTCCTGAATCCTCATTTAAAAAATGTAGAAGATTTTCGTCATAAACTCTGGGATCATCTTTTCCTGATCTCCGATTTCAAATTAGATGTAAAATCACCTTACCCCATTCCCACCCGGGAAACACTCAAGGCAAAACCCCAACCGCTTCCCTATCCCAAGCGGCATCCCAAATTTTCACATCTTGGTAAAAACCTGGAAGTGATCATCAACAAAGCACTGAAGGAAGAAAACCCTGATAAACGACTGGGCTTTGCCAATGCAGTGGCCTATTATATGAAACTGGCCTATAACAACTGGCACAAAGAACAGGTGCATGATGATGCCATTCAAAGCGAACTGAGCAGCATCACCGATGGCCAGCTCACTTTTACCAATACTCCATTTGTAAAAGCTTTCCGGCCGCAGCAGGAAAACCGCGACCGTGGCGGGTATGGCAAACAGCGGGGAAAGTTTCAGCAAAGAGGCGGCGGTGGTGGCCGGCGCAATGACAACCGCAACGGCGGAGGCAACTTCAAGAAGAAAAGATTCTGAGCAACCGGTAAAAACACAATATTTGAAAGCTGGTGAGTATCCTCATCAGCTTTTGTTTTTACATTGCAGGGGCTTTACTAACCCGTCAACTTTATACCATGCATTCCTTTGAAGTAAGGGGAGGAAAAAAACTTAACGGCACTATCATTCCCCAGGGCGCCAAGAATGAAGCATTACAGGTCATCAGTGCCGTGTTGCTCACGCCTGAAAAAATAACCATCACCAATATTCCCGACATCCTCGATGTGAACCTGCTGATTGAATTATTGCAGGAAATGAAAGTAAAAGTGGAACGGCCGCAACGGGACACCTGCCTCTTCCGGGCCGATGACGTGGATATTGATTACCTGCACAGCGAATCCTATAAAAAGAAAAGCGGAAGACTGAGAGGTTCCGTAATGCTCGCCGGGCCGATGCTGTCAAGATTCAGGAAAGCATTTATTCCCAAACCGGGAGGCG
>CAYPOD010000018.1:0-51008 GCA_964412375.1 uncultured Chitinophaga sp.
TTTCACCTGATGACTGTTCCCTGAAACGGGGAATAGCTATCTCTGCCAGCGACCAGGAATTGATAAGCAGGCAGGCTCCGGGTTTTAAATGTGTTGCAGTATTTTTTAAAATCCTTTCTACATCAGCCGCAGGAAAAAAATTAAGACTGTTACCCATGCAGATAGCAAGGTCAAAAAACTCATTGGGCTCATAAGTCGCTGCATCCGCTTTCACTGCCTTTACCGGCAATGATCTTTTATCTGCAGATTTCCTAATCTCATCGATATAATCGTCTAGATTGTCAATTGCCGTTACTTCAATCCCTTTTTCTGCCAGGGCAAGGGCATGACGACCATAACCACACATAATGTCGAGCACACGGCTTCCGGGTTGCAATCCAAAATAGTTTATGAAAAAATCTACTTCCTTCCGGGTCAGTTCTTCCGGGATAAGCGCCTTCCAGACATCTTTATATTGACCATCAAAAAAAGTATCATTGATGTTGCTCATGAAATGATTTGACTAAGCTTTTCAAATTATCAGCGTCTTCGAAAGCCCCTTTACCCCGGATAGGCGTTTGGGGGTGAGGTCTTACTCCAATAATTTATTCCTCATTCCATACATCACCAGCCCGGCGATGGTCTTGGCGCCAACTTTTTGTTTCATATTCTGCCGGATTGTTTCGATGGTGCGGGGGCTGAGAAAAACTTCTTTGGAAATTTCTTCCGTGGTCTTGTCCTCAGCGATAAGCTTTAAAATTTTGATCTCCTTTTCAGAAAATTTTACCGGGTTGGGATAAAACTGTCTTACGGTTTTTTTATGTTGCAGTTTCAGCAACACCGCTTTATTCACCAGTTCATTAAAATAAAAATCATCATTCATGCAGGTGAGAATGGCCTGGTAGATCTCTTCGGGGTCAGTGGTCTTGGTGAGATAGGCATTGGCGCCCATTTCCATCATTTTGGTGATCATCTCCTGGTCGTCATACATGGTGAGCACAATGATCTTCACCATTTCATATTCTTTACGGATGAGGCCAATGGCATTAATGCCATCAATTTCCGGCATCCGTATATCCATTAATAAAACATCGGGGATCTTGAGCTGCAGTTTATGCATCAGGTCTTTTCCATCTTCTGCTTCCCAGAGAATTTTGAGGTATTCTTTGTCCCGCAGGGCCATCCGGATACCATCCCTGAAGATCTTGTGGTCATCGGCGATCGCTACTTTAATTTGCTGGGTGGACATGGCAGTTGTTCTTTAGCAGTTAATTATTGGGGTATTGATTTTGAGTAAAAGTACTCATTTTTAATTACCGGCATAATTATCTTACTCATTTTTAAATATTTAAACCCATTATTGAATTACAATAAGATGACAAAATCAGTGCGCCGGATAGAGGTTTTACGTTGTAATTACCGGAATTTTACGATGTAATCAGTAAAAACCATGAACCCGAAACAGGGCAATACTGCTCTTGTGCACACTGCGATGTGGATATACTTTAGCAGCAAGTTGGTTGGCACGGATCAGCCCCTCAAAAAACATCCAATGTCCTGAAACCGTCCAAAAAACAGAATTTCCAATTCCTTTGAAGACTAACAGCGAAGTCCAATGTCAATCAACTTATTTTTCTTTTATCAATTTTCTCCGGCTTGCGAATAGCCTAAGTTCCGGATTCTCTTACACTACCGGGCTTATCCACACCTGTTAATAAACCTCTCATTACCGTGAATTTTCCCGGTAAATCTTCTATTTTTACGACCGTAAAATTACTAAAATTACCAAGAAATTTTACCCGATTTTGCCGGGTAAGAATACGGGGTAAATACCCTGAAATCCTTTACGGGCAAGCATTTCAGCCCATTTTAAGTGTTTTTACCGGGCTTCTGCGCCATTGCGACAGACCCTGTTTTGGGCAATTTTTATTCCTCAAATTAATTTGAAAAGCACTTGTAAAACGTTACTGTTATGAAAAAGAACACTATTAAAAGGCAAGTAATCATTGATGATTTGGAAATGCTGACTTGGTAATCGTTGGTACTTTCCGGCCTGATTGTTTCACTTAATTCAAAAGCTTTTCTATATTTGGAACAAATTCCAATAATATAGAAAAGCTTTTTGCTGATATTCTAACCTTTTCGTATCTCCTGCCAGTAGCTTTTATACTCCTTTCCCTCCGAAAAAGTAGTATAAATTATTTTATTACTGTCCTCGCAGCTTATTTTATCATTTTTTTTCTCTTAAACTTCTACTTTGTAGAATTAAGGGGGATACTATTAAAGAAAGGGTATTACTTTGTTTATAGCCTATTAGAGTTTTCAACTTTTGCATTTGTTCTTGGCTATATTATCAACCACAAAAAAGCAACCCGGATCATAGTAATTCTTTCTTCCCTTTTTGCTGTTTTTCTTGTTGTTTATTATTCTACTGCCAAAATAAAAAGAATTGATTCTATTCCTATCGGCATAGGCAGTATTCTGATCTTCATGTATATCTTCTTCTTCTTTTATCAGCATTTTAAAAAGATAACTGATGAACAGCTATATATAAACCCGGGCTTTTGGATGATTACAGGGATTCTTATTTACCTTGGAAGTACCTTCTTCTTTAATATTCTGGCCAATGAAATTGCACCAGATCAGTTTTTAAAATACTGGTATCTGACCTATTTCGGTGATATTCTTAAAAACATTCTTGCAACAGTAGCAATTATATTATACGCCAAAAACCCTATCAGGAAACTAAAACAATCCGCACCCACCGTACCCAATCTTGACATGATTTAAAAACACCACTAACCCAGACCTATGTTTTTCTTACAGGCCACCAGCAGTTCCGGAGTTTCTGCCGTGCTATTTCTCGGCACTCTCGGCATGCTGGTGCTCACCACCAGCCTCATTCTTTTTATCATCTTTCACCAGCGCAAGGTGATCCGCTACCAGAACAAGCTGCAGCAAATGGAACAGGAACAGCAGAAGATCCTGCTCACCGCCTCCATCAAACTGCAGGAAGAAGAACGCCAGCGCCTCGCCGCCGACCTGCACGATGATGCCGGCCCCCTGCTGGCCACTGCCCGGCTTTACCTGAATGAGAATTTAGTGAACCAGGACAAAGCCACCCAGTTGCAGTCTATCTTCCAGGCCCGCCAGATCATTGACGACACCATCCAGCTTATCCGCAACATCAGCCACAGCCTGATGCCGCCAACCCTAAAGAATTTCGGACTGGAATCGGCTATCAATGACTTGTTCCAGAAAATAAGCGGCTCCGGAAGCATCAATGCCAGCAGCCGCTTTCATGAATACAAAGACCGCCTGAAAGGTGAAAAAGAACTGGTGATCTTCCGTATTGTGCAGGAGCTTATCAATAATATCCTTAAACACAGCAGCGCCAGTTTTATTCATCTTACTCAAAATGTTCATGCCGATAAATTTTACCTGCGTATTCACCACGACGGAAAAGGAATTGTGCAGGCAGATTTTGAAAAACTGAACAAAAGCAACCTGGGACTGGGGCTAAAGAACATCAGCAGCCGTCTGCGGGTAGTGCAGGGAAATATCAATTTCGAAAAAGATATTTCGCAAACCTATTATAAGGTCACCATCGAAATGCCCAAAGACGACCCCTATCAATAAGATAAAACATGGCCTGAAAAACGATAATCACTGACTTCACCTGAATAAGAGGCAGATGGCAGTAATTCATTAATTTTGGCCAATATCTGATAACTATGGGAATAATCAAGGTTGCGATTGCTGACGATCATAAGATATTCCGCAAAGGCGTGATTCTTTCTCTTCGACCCTTCACCAATATCAAATTTGTGCTGGAGGCTGAGAACGGTGAAGAACTACTGAACAATATCCCGCAGGCCGAACCGGAAGTGATATTGATGGATCTGCGTATGCCGGGTAAAGATGGCATTGAAACCACCAAAGCTGTCAGCAAACAATATCCCCATATAAAAGTGCTGGTGCTGAGTATGTATGAAGACGAAAGGTTCGTCTATCACCTGATGGAGAATGGCGCCAACGGTTATCTCCTGAAAAATGCGGAACCGCAGGAAATAAGAAGAGCCATCATGGAAGTGCATGAAAAAGGTTATTACCTCAATAACTTTGTGAACCGCATCCTGCTGAAAAAATCACATTCCCGCCAAAAAGTGGTTCCATCGCTAAGCAGCGAGATCACCCTGAGTGATAAAGAAAGGGATGTGCTGCGTTATATCTGTATGGAGTTTACCGCACAGGAGATTGCCAAAAAAATGGAGATCAGCCCCCGGACCGTAGAAGCAATCAAAGACCGGCTGATGGAAAGATTTGGCAGTAAAAACACAGCAGGGCTTGTATTCTTTGCAGTAAAGAATAACCTGATTGATTAAGACTCAAAATTGCATTTCCGGCACATCACCTTCTATGATCAATTTGCCGGCTGTTTTTGATCTGATTTCTTCTACGGATACACCCGGCGCTCTTTCCAGCAGATGAAATCCTTGTGCTGTTACATCCATCACTGCCAGGTCGGAAACGATCTTCTTTACACATTTCACCCCCGTTAAAGGAAGTGAACATTTGGGCAGCAGTTTTGATTCACCTTTAGGATTGGTGTGCATCATCGCCACAATGATATTCCTTGCACTGGCTACCAGGTCCATAGCGCCGCCCATTCCCTTCACCATCTTGCCGGGAATTTTCCAGTTGGCAATATCCCCTTCTTCACTCACTTCCATAGCGCCGAGAACGGTCAGGTCTACTTTGCCTGCCCTTATCATGCCAAAGCTCATAGCAGAATCAAAAAAAGCAGAGCCCGGTACTGTGGTGATCGTCTGCTTGCCTGCATTGATCAGATCAGGATCTTCTTCGCCTTCAAAAGGAAAAGGTCCCATGCCCAGCAAACCATTTTCGCTTTGCAAAACTACATTCACCCCGGGCGGGATATAATTGGCAACTAAGGTTGGAATACCAATTCCCAGGTTGACGTAATACCCGTCTTTTAGCTCTTTTGCTATGCGTTGTGCTATTTGTTCTTTTGTCAGCGCCATATGTAATTTGATAATTTGAAAATGAGTTAATTTGAAAACATCTTACCGAAGCCCTTTTATGATTTTTGGCTCCTTTTGCTGTAGCAATAATGCCTGACAGTATCCTTTCTATTTCTTCAAGCTCTGGTATCATTTCCAACGGATCAGGATAGTGCTTTGAAAATTTCATCAGCATCATTCAGAATTTTTGCTCGTCTCCCTCTTTAGCTGCAATTTTCATTTTATGAATAAAATCAGCGGGACTTTCCGCATTTTGTGCCTCCCATTTGTTTGCACCAATAGATGTACCTGACCTGATAATTTGGTCAGCTAATGCATATCGTTTCATTTCATAAAGCTTTTCCGCATAATCAAGAACTTTCAATGCGTATTGAAAGCTTTTGTCAACAATAAGATTAGGCTTAGCATTTCTTATAAATCAGATTGTCCCTCCTTATAATAAGTTTCCAAATTCTCAAATAGCTTTATTTTCAAATTCTTTTTCTCACCGTTCTTTGTTCAATTCTTTTTTCATAATTACTCCCCTGGAAAATGCGATGCACGTATATGCCGGGAGTATGAATGGCATTAGGATCCAGTTCACCGGCTGGCACTAATTCCTCCACTTCGGCAATGGTGATCCTGCCTGCCATGGCCATCAGCGGATTAAAATTCCTGGCCGTGTCTTTATAGATCAGGTTGCCTTGAGTGTCCCCTTTCCATGCTTTCACGATGGCGAAATCTGCATCAAATGCATGTTCGAGCAGATAGTCTTTACCATTGAAATTTCTTACTTCTTTGCCTGTGGCCACTTCTGTTCCGGCACCGGCAGGTGTAAAAACGGCCGGCATTCCATAGCCAGCAGCCAGGCAACGGGTTGCCAGTGTTCCCTGTGGAATCAGCTCTACCTCCAGCTCGCTGCTGAGTAACTGTCTTTCAAATTCAGCGTTCTCACCCACATAGGATGAGATCATCTTTCTAACCTGTCTTTGCTGCAACATGAGCCCGATGCCAAAATCATCCACACCGGCATTGTTGGAAATGCAGGTAAGCTGTTTCACCCCTTTTTTCACCAGCGCTGTGATGCAATTTTCAGGTATACCGCACAAGCCAAACCCGCCCAGCATCAACACTGCACCATCCTCAATGTCATGAATAGCAGCAGCTGCACTGCGCACAACTTTATTCATTTGTTGTAGTTTGTTTTGAGTAATAAAATTAGGAAAGTTGGGGCAGGGTTATGCCCGGCAGCTTAATTCGTTTTCAACAGTTCTGGTTTTAACTCCAGTTGGCTGCCTGTGTCACGAATTGCTTTAGAGAGTGTGTCCCGCATCGAAACCGGTTTCCAGTTCTCCAGCGAATCAAACAACTGCCGCAGATCATCGGGCCTGGACTGGTAGTGCGCCAGGCTTTTATAAAATTCATCTTTGCTGGTTTTATGAATATAGAAAACCTGCTGATAAAGTTTAACGCTTTCCGCTGCCCTGTTTAGCGATGTATCTTTGTTGAAAACATTATCAGAAAGATATTGATCAGCCAGCATCATGTCCCACATGACGGCTGTCATTTTATCTTTCGGTAAAATGCCGTCCGGTTGTTTTTTTCCTCCGCATCCTGTCGCGATAACGGCCAGCAAAATCAGAAGGAAGCTGTAATTCATTTCAATTCCCGGTTATAAGCAGTGGCATTGGTAATATCCAGTTTGGCAAGAATGTCCCGTGCCCTGCTTTTCATGTCAGGATTGGCTTTGGCGAAAACTTTCAGCAGTTCGTTGCTTTTACCCTGGAAAAAGAACTGGAGCAGCATCGAACTGGGATTGTTAGTGTTGATGGTATTCAAAAAATTAAGACAGTTCATGATGCCCTGCCGGCCTTCATCCTCATTATTGTAAAAGATATCAAGCCCGGTGCGGTAATACGAATACAATGCATCATACAACAAGGCAAACCGGTTGCTGTTCAGGTTTTCAGCCAGCCAATAGCGGTTACGCAGGCTCTCAAACGATTTCCACCCTTTAATATCACCCGACTCTGGTGCGTTATTGACAATATTCCATGCCTTCTGAAAATAAACATCACCGCCCCTGAGAGAGAAGGAACTGTAATCAAATCCTAAAATAATATTGACATAATAGGCCAGCACAGCAGGCAGGTTGGCTGCCACTGGGTCATTACCCTGTACCCTGTTTTCATTGAATTCAATGGGCTGAAATTCCTGGTAGCGGAAGACAACATTATCATCAATGAAATTAATCAGGGGTGAGTCATAGCTGGTACTATGTACAGGTCTTGCTGCCTGTATAGTAAGACTGGCCCTGTACACATTATTCGGCAGGACCTCGTTTATAGTGAGGAGGAAATTACAGTTGATCTTTTCAGCAGGCCCGAAAACATCGCTGGTCCATTTGCGGTTGTTCAGGAAATTGGACAGCGTTGTTTGCAGTGTCATAAACACTTTTCTGTCCACCTGTGTGCTCACCTTTTGTGCCAGCACAGTGAGACGTGCCTGTATTTCCTGGGCGCAGGCCTGCTGCACAACAACGAAAAACAACAGTGATAGTAAGAATTTTTTAGGCATAGTACAATTTTATGATCGTATCTACAATATCCCCTGCTACTTCCTGTTTGGTTTTATTGTCAAAATGAAACTCTTCTCCTTTCCGGCAGAAAATAGATACTTTATTCGTATCATAACCAAACCCTGCCCCGGGATCGGCGAGTGAGTTCAGCACTATCATGTCGGCATTTTTGCTTTCGAGTTTTCCAAGAGCATGTTTTTTTTCATCATTGGTTTCTAAAGCAAATCCCACCAGCACTTGGTCTTTTCGCTTCACATCGCCAAGACTTTTGAGAATATCTTTTGTTTTTATTAGCTGAAGCGACAGGTTCGCCTCCGACTTTTTGATCTTCTTATCCTCTTTCTGCACAGGAGCATAATCAGCAACCGCAGCAGCCATCACCGTAATATCTGTTTGCTCAAAAACATGGTGACATGCATCATACATCTCAGCAGCCGAAGTAACCCGTTTCACTGTTATACCATTTGATGAAGGATTTAGTGATGAAGGCCCCAGTATCAGCGTAACTTCTGCTCCTCTATTTTGCAATTCCCTGGCAATAGCTAATCCCATTTTACCTGACGAATGATTACCAATAAAACGAACCGGGTCTATGTGTTCGTATGTGGGACCGGCAGTAACCAAAGCTTTTTTACCGGCCAGTGAAGGGGTCAAAAAAAAATTATTCCGCAGATATTGCAGGATCGTTTCCGGTTCAGCCATTCTGCCATCACCAAAAAGTCCACTGGCCAGTTCGCCTTTTTCAGCAGGAATGATCCTGTTACCAAATGAATCAAGCTTTGCAAGGTTCTCTTTTGTTGCAGGATGATGCCACATGTCTTCATCCATCGCCGGCGCTACCACCACCGGGCAGGTGGCAGAAAGGTAAATGGCAAGCAACAGGTTGTCGCACTGCCCGTTAGCCATTTTTGCCAATGTGTTACAACTCAATGGTGTGATCAGCATTACATCTGCCCACCGGCCCAGCATCACATGATTAGCCCAGCTTTGTTCATCAAACAGGTCGGTGAGCACAGGGTTTTTGGAAAGAGTGGATAATGTCAGCGATGAAACAAAATCTTTTGCAGCTGGCGTCATCACCACTTTCACCTCCACTCCTGCTTTGATGAGCAACCGAACCAGGAAAATGGATTTATACGCTGCAATACTACCGGTGATCCCCACTAATATTTTTTTGCCCTGCAACATGATCAGTCAAAAGTACTTTTTTCTTATAGAAAGCAAAAGCGACCCTGTGCAGCAGGATCGCTTTTGTATATCGGGTAGCTGTCATTATCAGCTAAACAGTTCATCTTCGCCCTTGCGGAAATAAACTTTATCCTCCATGAATTCCTGTGTGGCAAGCAATGCCGGGTTGGGCATTCTTTCATAGGCACGGGAAATTTCTATCTGCTCTTTATTCTCATGAATTTCTTCCAGGCTGTCAGTATGGCTGGCGAACTCTTCCAGTTTATTATGCAACTCCTCTTTGAGGGAAATATTGATCTGGTTAGCCCTTTTGCCCACAATAGCTATGGATTCATACAGGTTACCTGTTTTTTTCTTGATATCATCCAGGTTGCGGGTTTCTACATTGTTGGTGATTCCTGCACTAAGCTGGCGTCTTAACTTGCTCATTATTTAAATTTTTAATACTGGTTTGTGATTGTTGTAAAAATGTATCTGCCTCTTTCCTGAATTTACTTTCAGGGAAACGGTCAACAAATTCGTAATACTCCGTAACTACCTGTGCAAACCGCTCCGCCTGCTTTTCGACAATGCTCATCTGGGCATAGCGAAAGTAGGATTTGATCACCATCAGTTTATATTCATCTGCCTTTTCCGAATCGCCATATTCGTTCAGCACACTGGCAAATGCTACAGCAGCTGCCCTGAACTGCCCCATATCATAATACAGCATTGCGCCTTTAAAATCTTTAATCTCCAGCTTCTGACGACAAATATCAATGATCGCTGAAGCCTCTTTATTACGTTCTGAGCCCGGGTGCATATTGATAAAAGTCTCCATCATCCCGATGGCCTTGATAGTATTCGTCTGGTCCAGTTCCGGCTTGGGTGACTGTTTATAAAAGCAATAAGCCCTCATGTAAGCAACTTCCTCAGCACGGGTACTGGATGGAAATATTTCAATAAAGCTTTTAAAGAGGTTTTCTGCATTCAGGTAGTCTGCCTGGTAATAGGCACAAAAAGCGTACTTATAATAAATATCCTCAAACTCCTTGGGTAAGGTTCTGAAATAAGGCATGATGTCTTCGTAAACGATCTGTGCCTTATTATACTTTTTTTTGACAAAGAACTGTTCAGCCAGCCGAAGTTTAAACTCGGGATCAGGATTCTTGAGCAATTTGGTCATGCTTTTGTTGCAGGCGGAAAGCAACAAAGCAGTGATGATAATGAAAACAACAGAACGCATAAAGGTGTGCAAAGTTAACAGATAGTAGCAAATCTTCGTCAAAAAAGATGGAACGCCAAAACCAGTCCGTTAAGGTTTTGATAAAGGGCTCATTGTCTTGAATTTGTACAAAAAAAGCCCCGACACTAAAAGTCGGGGCTTGCTATCAAAAGTTGTTGACTATTAATTTTTCCGTATGCTTGGGTGTGGCGGTGCAACTGTGTTTGGTCCGTCTTCGCCTTCGCTGGCGGCACGAAGATCAACTGTATTGCAATCACCATCCTGGCCATAATTAAATATAAAGCGGTCGGCACTGATACCTTCTTGCTCTACCATGTGATTGATCACTTTATTTACATGATCCCAGCTCAATTGCTGTTCTCTCTTATTGGATGAGCAATAACCAATAACTACAACTTTACAACCCGGTGTATTGCGCATCCTTGCAGCTACAGTAGCCAATACAGCTTTTGCATCGCTGCTCAGCACATTGGAGTTTGCTTTGAATGACACACTGGGCAGCGGGCCTAAGAGTGTTGCACAATTATCTTCTTCCTTCTTACCCCAACCTGGACAATCTTCACCCGGACAAGGAACAGGGCATTTACCTACACCATCAGCATCTACCGGCTGGCAATAAGTTGGTGTGATCAGTTCCTTATCCTTACAATCAGGAACACCATCACCATCAGTGTCTTTACTTACACCATGGCTGTCAACCGGGCAACCGGCGGGAGTTTGTTCCTGGTCAAACTGGTCAGTGATACCATCGCCATCACTATCCGGCAATACCGGTTTGGGCAGGCGCATCAGGCGTGGGTTGCGGATCTCGCTGTATGCATAATCAAGCGGGTTGAGCCACCAAAGTGGTTCAACGGCTTTAGCACCGAGGTTGATATTCAGACCAACAGAGGCAAAATTATAAGAATCATAATCACGGGTCAGCACCGGATCTCCCCAGGGATGTTCTTGCCAGCGTTGACCATCCAACAGGTCATCCTTGGTAAAGGTGTGACGGTTTTCAATAGCTAAATTCAGGCGATTGCTGAGCTTGAAAGCAAAGCCGATACCAATTGTACCGGAAGGCTTGAAAGTATTACCGAAGAGTTTGGGACGACGCTCACCCTGGTTTTCTGCCGGAGATTCATAGGAATCATCCATCAGATCTTTAAGGGCTTTTTTAGTTTCTTTCCTGTTTTTATAAACACCGCCGCTTATCGTGTTAAAATTATATCGTTGTTCCCCATTTAACGCATTCACCCGGGTGTCGTAAACTGTTCCGCCCACACCTGCAAAACCATAAATGTTGAATCCGGTTTTGGCCTTATGGAAGCGGACATTATTCAGTGTTACAACACCTTGCAAAGACAGATCGTGAGCCCTTACTTTATAATTCTGATAAACGACCTCAAAGGGATCATTGGGGTTTCCACCGTTTATAGTGCGTGATGAGACGACATCACCATTGAAATCCCTGAAGGGGGCAGAGTAGTCTGCGCCGGCAGGACCCCAGGCGGTATTTTTAAAATAATTTTCAGATGGCAACCAACTTAATCCTTTGCCTGTTCCGTACATATATTCTAACCGCATGGAGAAAACGTAGCCGAAAGCTTTTCTAACATGCAACCCGAAACTCGGAAATGCGAATTGTGAAGGAATATCACCACTGACATGGAACAGACCTGTCTTCAGACCCAACTCCCACTGGTTTCTTGGTTTTGCAGGGAAGTTATAAGCTCCATTGAGAAACTCAGTATGCTGAGGCATTCTCTTGGATGGAACTAAGGAAGAATCTTTTACATCATAGCTGGCCCCAACCTGGGAAAAGCTATATGATGCCAGCAGACAGAATACTACTGCCAGAAATGCGTACTTTTTGCTTGCCATAACTAAGGATTAAGATTTAGGAAAACTTTTTCCAAATAATAGGCAAAAATATGACTTGAAGCTTAAAAACCAAATTTTTGCAAAATTTATTTGTAGTCTATCCATATATTTTTCAAGTAATTAGTCAGTATTTGGCCGCAATTTGCTGCATTTGATGGCAATTAATTTTTGAGGTGTAAATTGCCCCGGTTTCACCATGCGGTTACCTGTTAACCTTATAGAAAATGAGCTCAAAGTCTTTGAGACCCGCTTTAAGGAGGCTGTTAAAAGCCATACCCCTATGCTCGACCGTATTATGCGGTATGTCGTTAAACGAAAAGGTAAGCAATTGCGGCCAATGTTCGTTCTCCTTTCCGCTAAGCTGTGCGGGAAAGTGACTGAGCCCGCCTATAGGGCAGCCTCTCTTGTAGAACTCCTGCATACTGCTACCCTTGTCCATGACGATGTAGTGGATGATTCTATGGAAAGAAGGGGCTTTTTCTCTGTCTATGCCCTCTGGAAAAACAAAGCGTCGGTGCTGATTGGCGACTACCTGCTGGCAAAAGGATTATTGCTCTCTCTTGACCATAACGATTACAGGATTCTGCATATTCTCTCTGATGCCGTTCGTAAAATGAGCGAAGGCGAATTGCTGCAAATGGAAAAAGCCCGAAGCCTGAACCTGAAAGAAGATATTTATTATGAAATCATCCGCAATAAAACAGCTTCACTGCTGGCTTCGGCCTGTGCAGCCGGTGCATGGTCTGGCAGCAATGATGAAACACTTACAGAAAGGATGCGGCTTTTCGGTGAAAAAACAGGTATGGCCTTCCAGATAAAAGATGATCTTTTTGATTATGCCAGTGAAAACGTAGGCAAACCCACCGGCAATGATATCAAAGAAAAAAAACTTACCCTTCCTCTGATTTACACACTGGAAAACGCAGATAAAACCACCCGGCGCCAGATCATTTACACGATCAAAAACCAAAACCGAATCCGGGAAAAAGTGCGATGGGTCATTGCCCAGGTAGAACAATCCGGGGGCATCACTTATGCCAATGAAAAAATGAATGTCTTTAAACAGGAGGCACTATCTGTGCTACACCAGTTTCCCGAAGGTCCCGTGAGGCAGGGGCTTGAGGATATGGTGCTGTATGTGACAGACCGTAAATACTGATGATGATGATACCTGCCGGAAAATGCAATGAATCATGATGCAGAAAAGATGGAACATACTATCCACGAACGAAAGCCGGGTTATTTCCCTACAAAAAGCGCTGAATATTTATCCTGTCATCTGCCAGGTGCTGGTGCAAAGAGGCATAGACAATTTTGATGCTGCCAAAGATTTTTTCAGGCCTCAGCTTGCAGACCTGCATGATCCCTGGCTGATGAAAGACATGGAAAAAGCGGTGACCCGGATCATGACTGCTATCGGTAAAAAAGAAAAGATCCTTGTTTTTGGCGACTATGATGTCGATGGCACCACAGCTGTGGCCTGTATGTACCAATTCCTGAAAAAAGTGCACACGGCACTTGACTTCTATATTCCCCACCGCTACCGTGAAGGGTATGGCGTCAGCAAAGCCGGTATTGATCATGCCAAAGAAAACGGGTTCTCCCTTATCATTTCTCTTGACTGCGGTATCAAGTCGGCAGACCTGGTAGCCTATGCAAAAACACTCGGTATTGACTTTATCATTTGTGACCATCACCTCCCTGATGAAGTGCTGCCGGAAGCTGTTGCCATATTAAATCCCAAACAAAAAGATTGTAGCTACCCCTACAAAGAATTATGTGGTTGTGGTGTGGGTTTCAAACTAATGCAGGCCCTGGCTCCACAACTGGAGCTGGAAGATGAAGATATCTTTGAATTCCTCGACCTGGTGGCTACAGCTATTGCTGCAGATATTGTATCCATAACGGGTGAAAACAGGATACTGGCTTTTCACGGTCTGAAAAAGGCCAATGAAAACCCCAACAGGGGTATCAGGGCACTGAAACAGCTCAGCGGACTGAGAACGGAAATGCATATCAGCAACCTTGTTTTTATGATCGCCCCGAGAGTGAATGCAGCCGGTCGCATGGACGATGCACGCAAAGCGGTGCAGATGTTTGTGGCCGAAACTGATGAAGAAGCCTTTGCCTTTGCTGAATTGCTTCACAGCGATAACACCGACCGCAAGGAAGCCGACAGCAACATCACAAAAGAAGCCCTTGATCTGATCAGTGAAAATGAAAGTTGGGCAACCAGGAAATCAACCGTTGTTTTTAAAGAACATTGGCACAAAGGCGTTGTCGGCATTGTAGCTTCCAGGCTTATTGAACATTATTACAGGCCAACGGTAGTGCTCACCCGCTCCGGAGAATATGCTGCAGGCAGTGCCCGCAGTGTGCCGGGATTTAATTTGTACGAAGCGATTCATGCCTGCCGGGAACACCTGCTGGGGTATGGCGGTCATTTTGCTGCAGCAGGTATGACCCTTGAAGTTGAAAAAGTTGATGCCTTCCGGGAAAAATTTGAAGAGGTTGTTGCTTCCTCTATTACACCAGAACTGCTGGTTCCTGAAATTGTCATTGATGCAGAGATCAGCCTGAAAGATATCAGGTGGCCGTTCTATAACATCTTACAGCAAATGGAGCCTTTTGGCCCTGAAAATTTGCGGCCAGTGTTTATTGCACGAAGAGTAACAGATACCGGCTATTCAAAAATCGTAAAGGAAGAACATGTCAGATTCTCCCTGCGGCAGGACAATGTCAGTCTTACCGGCATTGGTTTTGGCATGGCGGATAAATTTGCTTTATTGCAACAAAAAAAACCACTGGATATTGTTTTTAAAATTGATGAGAACGAATGGAACGGTGAAAAAAGCCTGCAGTTGCGGGTGATTGATTTCAAACTTTCCGGCGATTAAAAACGCAGCTCTATAGTTTTCCGGGTTGTCTTAAGAAGAATGCTGATGAAAATTAAACATATACCCTGCCTTATTGGTCTTGCCTTACTTGTTAAAACAGTAAATGCCCAAAGCAGTGCCTCTACCTTTGATGTTGTATCCTGGAACATTGAATTTTTCGGCGCACCTTATGCCAGTGGTCCTGCCAACAAAGACCTGCAGGAAGAAAATGTAAAAAAGATCTGTCGCTTTTTTGATGCAGATATCTATGGCCTAGCGGAAGTGGTGGATAGTATGCGGCTTCGCCGGTTGGTGGACTCACTCGGGTCAGATTTTGATTTCCGCATTGCCGAATATTGTTCTGATGGTGTAATAGGCAGCAATGGCTGGCGGCAGGGGCAAAAACAGGCTTTCATTTTCAAAAAAAGTATTTTTAGTAATATCAGTACCCGCGGCATGATGCGAAGCAGCGCCACCGCTGTCAGCAACTGGGCTAACGGCAGAGTACCTTACCTGCTGAATGCGGATGTCAGCATCAACAGTGTGACCAAAAACATCAATTTCATCATGCTGCATGCCAAGTCAGGCAGCACCGCCTCTGATTATACCCGGCGACTTGCCGGTGCGCAGGAATTGAAAGACACACTGGATGCCCATTATGCATCAACCCTGAATTTTATCATTGGCGATTTCAATGATGCACTGCACACAACCATCTATACCGGCGCCAGTGTTTCTTCCTATTCTCCCATAGTAGCCGACAGCACAGATAGTGATCATTACAAATCCATCTCACTTCCGCTGGGTGTAGCCGGCCAAACAAGCATGATAAATTTTCCAAACGTTATTGACAACCATATCATCTCCAATGAAGTGGTTCCTTTTTATATCACCGGGTCGGCACAGATCAGAACAGATGTAACAACCGTGGTGCCGGATTATGCAACGGCTCATAACACATCGGACCACTACCCTGTTTTTTCCCGCTACAATCTCTCCGGTGTAGTAACTTCGGTTCCCTCGGTTGAACCTTCGGTTGCAGGTATCAGTGTTTTTCCAAATCCTTTTCCCGGCTCAATGAATATTAAAACTTCCAAAACACTTACACATGTGCAAATGAACCTGCTGAACCAGCAAGGGCAGTTGGTGCACAGCTCCAATTATGACATTCTCAGTGCCGGAACTATAACACAAATTTTGATACCTAGCCTGGCAAGCGGTGTTTACTTCCTAAATGTTTCTTCCAGGCAATACAACACAACGCTTAAACTGCTGAAACAACAATAACCATTGACATCATAAAAGAGGAGCTGCCTTTGGCAGCTCCTCTTAATTTTACGTGCAACTGTGTTACAGGACAAGTATTGATTTCGTTACAATAACATTTGTAGCATTTATCAACTGCACGGAGTAGGTTCCCTTTGGCAGTGTAGCCGGCAAAATGATGGCCTGGTTTATGAAATTGGCCTGGATATTCATATCATGACGGAGAACCAGTTTGCCTTCATTGTTATAAAACAACAGGCCGTAGTAGCCCTGTGCAACATTCTTCAGACTGAAACGCAATTCCTGTCCTCTTATCGCCGGTACTGGGAAGATAGTAAAGGCATCAGGTATAGCTGTTACAGTGAAGGATTGTTGCGTTCCATAAGCTGTGCCGCCATTGTTGGTTGCATACGCTTTGTAATAATAAGTGGCCCCCTGCACCAGGTTATTCAGCGCAATAGAAAAAGCCCCGCCACTTAAATTGGATCCGCTTACTTTGGTGCCATTACCATCGGCAAAACCATTGATGCCGCTGAATTCAATACCATAAGCAGAAACATTGGAACAGCCGTTGGCAGAAACAGAGCCGGACAGTGTTGCATAATGGGTGAAGATATTGGATGAACTTCCTGTTGTAACCGAGGGGAGTGTATTGATGCCACTACCGGAAGCTGCCACATTCACTGTTCCATTAAATCCACCGCCGCTCACAGGAATATTGCCATTGTAAGACTGAACCGCAGCCGGGCTGAACCGTACATATACTGTTTTACTTTGTGTGCCACCTGCCTGGACAATATTCAGTGTAGCGACAAAAGTTCCTCCTGCTGTTTCAGAGAAAGTATAACCAGCCAGCGGACCCACCACGAGGTTTGCAGTGGTAAGGTTGGTTCCATCAATAGTAAATGAATTGGCATTACTGTTTGTATTTACACACACCGCACCAAAGGCAGTCAAAGAAGTAGCCGTTAATGTAACCGGCGGCGCCAGTGTGGTGAATGACAGTTCTGTTCCATACACGGTGCCGGAACCATCTTCAGCATATGCTTTATAATAATAAGTAGTGCTGGGAGACAATCCGGTCAGCGATGAAGTAAAGTTGCCGCCACTTTGATTGGTGGAAGGAACTTGTGTGCCGCTTATAAAGCCGCTGGTAGTGCTGTATTCAATACCATACGCAGTTACTGTTTCGCAACCGGCAACATAATTGCCGGCCACCGTTGCTGAAAGATGAGTGATGGCACTGGCAGCAGCACTCGTAACCGTTGTACTGACATCAATGCCTGTACCGGTAGCAACTACATCAACGGGAGAAGATATACCTCCGCCATCTACTACAATATTTCCGTCATAAGATTGAGCAACATTGGGAGAGAACCTGACAAACACTTCCTGGCTGTAGGTACCTCCTGCTTGTGACAAAGACAAAGAAGGTGAATATACTCCGCCTGCCGTAGTTGAAAATTCATAGCCGGACAACGGGCCCACGATGATGTCAGCAGTGGTCAGGCTGGTGCCATTAATGGTAAAACTGTTGGGGCCTGCTGTAGTATTGATGCAAACATTGCCAAAAGAAGTTAATACTGTTGTGCTGATCTCCGGAACAGAAGTGGCTGGAGTTACTACTGATATTTCGTTAGATTTTGATGATGTACCGGCTCCGTTCTCGGCACGAACCACATAATAATAAGTAGTGTTGGGAGAAATACCTGTCACATCATATGATAAGACATTACCAACTGAAAGATTTTGGTGAATATAAGTGGTGGTAGAGCCGCCCACATCCCCTAATATATAAATAGCAGAGATGCGGCTGGTGCCCCCGCTTGCAACTGTACTGTTATTTACAGAAGTATTGCTGGTTTGCAACCAGCGTATTGAAACAAGCGGTTGATTGTCTGCATCGGCAGGCAATGATAAATCGCTGATAGCTCCCCATGTAGAAAGATTGCCTGCAATTACTGCTGTTGTCAACGTAACAGTTCCGCCTGCAATATCAGTCCATGTGCCCGCCGCACCAATTTTATATTGAACCTTGAAATCTCTGGGCCCGGTACCTGACGAGCCTTGCAGTGATGATAATTTTACGTTTGAAACACCCGTGGTATTCACATCAATCTGCCAATATTTTGAATCTGCACCATTGTCCCAGGTATTGGTTGAAACAGAATATGGATTGGGAGATCCAGTTGCTCCTGAAGGACCTGATGGATAAGTAAGAGAACCGGCTCCAAACTGGCTGACTGTTTGAATACCGGCATTATTTACATTGCCAACTCCTGCTATTAAGCTGGTAGAATTGTTAATCGGGAAATACCATCCTGCAACAGTATCAGTCGTATTGCTTCCTGAAATAGTATACACATCCAGATAGTATCCTGTAGCACCGCTTACAGCATTCCAGTTGGCTGTAAATCCGGTTGAACTCACTCCGGTAGCCGCTGTGGCTACCGGTGCTGCCGGAGGTGCTGCGGTGACACCAGTTCCGCTGACAGCAACAGTTGTATTTGCTCCGCCACCAGCAATAGTTATATCTCCGCTCTTCAGGCCAACAGATTGTGGCGTGAATCGTACATAAACCGGGGTAGCGGTAAGTGTAGCTGTTGCGTAAGCAATAGTAGTAGTTGGTCCCCAGGTGCTGTTGTCATTCGACACTTCAAAATCTGTGGAAGGAGCCGACACAGTAATATCTCCCGGTGAGCCGGTAAGATTTGAACCTGAAAGATCAAAGGTTTGTGATGAGGACTGGGTACTTACCGTAACATTGCCAAAACCTGAAACCGTACCTGCAGACAATAACGGGGTGCCCGCAGCAGCAGGAGTAACAGACTCCCAGGTTGTGCCTACCAATATTGCATCCACATGCTGGGTAGATGCATTCGCTGCTGTTCCTTGTCTGAGATATACTCCTATTATTGTAGTTGCATCTGTAACTGCACTGCCAGTTACGTTAGCCAACGTAGCTGCAGGTTCTGAGGTGCCAAGCGCAGGGTTTATCCACAAATTGATTACGTCATCCGTTGTAGTCCCCGTATTATAAATATAGTTTGAGACTACGAAATAAGTTGTTCCGAAACTTCTCGATGTTGTTTCATAAACAACAGGAGTTGCATTCCCTTTAGCCACACCAAAGTAAAAGCCACTTGCACCATCTGACTTTGCATAGATCCTTATAGGAAAAATTGCTGTTGTTTGAAGAATACCGATAAAGTAATCCCCGGTAGCCTGCGCTGCGCTGACGTTGACTAGAAAAGAAAAATAAACAGCCCCGCTTGTGATTCCAGTAAAACTTCTATTGACATCCTCACCACTTGTAGTCATAGAAACTGCATTTCCAACACCAGAACCGGGATGCCCAGAATAAATTAACCCTGATGATGTGACCGTTATTGCATTGGTTCCAGCCGCTGAATGTGCAGTCCAGCCGTTTGCTGTTAGCGGTTGACCGGCAGTATAGCTAAAATTTTCAGTTAAAACCTGACTCAAAGACATTTTAGCTGTTAAAAAAAGTCCAAGAAAAAAATAAATCCTCTTCATATCAAATCAGTTTATCGAAAATATTACAATGAAGTAGCAACAATATCAAGTGGCTCGCTTTTACTTTTAATTCCACGAAAACTTCACATCATCAATAGCTGATGAAGCTCTGTTGCCGCCGCCCGAGGTGGGGTTCAATGCTACCACCCTTATCCATACCGGCTGGCTGATATTGTTTAATGCGCTGCCGAAATTCACAGTCACGGTCGTATTAGAAAATACTCCAAAACTGGTGGTCAATGTAGCCGGGCTGGTTGTCACCGTTGAAAATGCGGCAGGGCTTAAACCAATTCCATAATCCACCCGCCAGGTAGTGGTTCTTGCTGCCGGTGTGGTGGGATCCAGCGATTGCAGTTTGAACTCCATTTGCAGGTTACTCTTGCCAGTTGTATTAGCCAGTTGAAAGGCGAATGCAGCCCCCGGATCACCTCCGGAACCTGCAGTGCCGGTTTGCCTCACTCCCAAAGCCCTGTTGGCTGAAGCATGCTGAGCCGTGGTATTTGAAGAAGAAGTTAAACCTGTTGCTGAAGCGAAATTCTTAAACCCTAAACTGGTTTGATTCCATGCCGTCTGGTTGGTGAAGTTGCCATTATAAACCGTAGCCTCATTACCCAGGTAAATATTGCTTGCCTCCTGCTTCACATACACACCAGCCGGCAAACCAGCGGTGGTGATATTATCAAAATTAAACTCCAGTGGCGATGCAGCTCCGAGGTTAATACTTCCATTGCCAGCAGCTGTAGGACAACGGGGACCATAAAATCTTACATCGGTTGTGTCGCGGATAGTGAATTGTTTTGTGTTGTTAAAAATGCTGTAAACACCAATTATATCTCCATTGCCCTGAGGTATAGGAAAGGTTGCAAAGTTGGAATAGTTGCTGGAACGAAGAGTAAGGCGGTTAGTAGTAGGATTAGTGCAACCCTGAATGATCCGGTTACCCGAAAAATTATCATCCGCATAATTCTTTCCCAACTCTCCGGGAGCAAATTCGAAATTTTCCAGTTTGATCACAGTGTTTACGTAGGGATCCTGCAGGTTGGTTCCTAATTGTGAAACGGCTACAACCTTCGGTTCCAAGGGCTGATTCAGCGCCCCTTTAATAATAAATTGGTCATGCAGGTTATAGGCCAGCAATGTTACACCACTGCCACCGGGTTCCAGTCCGCCGCCTATCTGGATCATTCTTCCATATTCACCCAGGTAAAGTCCTTTGCATTTCACATAAATGCGGCGGCCAACCGGGTATTTGGTAAAAAGATTGTTCCCGGCCAGGCGAAGTAAAATGCCCCCGGTTTCGTCCTGGATGGCGATCTGCTGGTAAAAGTTTCCGCTGCGGTCATCACAGGATACTATACCCGAAATCACCACATCATCTGTGATAGCTACCGTAGTACCTGTTGCCGTCAGTCGTGCTTTTAATGCACTGATGGTCGTATTAGCAACAATATCAGCATCCCCGGTTGGCGGTGCATCTTCTGTCTTTTTGCGGCAGGCGGTCACCAGCAAGCTGATGGTTGTTGCTGTCACCAGCACATATAACCATTTATTTTTCCAGTTCATTTTCATCTTGATTAAAAAATTTTCAAATATATTTTCTGTTATTATTGAATATCTGCTGCACTCCGGATACCGATTTGTGTTGTCGTGTTATAGATTGAGACGTAACCCGTGATGGACGTACCGCTGGTGTTCACCGTAATACCGGAAGCTGACCTGACAAACAATGACAGCGAACCGGTGTTGTCGCTTACCGTATAATTGGTACCGGTAGCATTAGTTGCCCCTTGTGTGATACCTGTCAGGTTATTGATCTTTACCAGCGATGAAGCCCAGGAGCTGCGGTTAGCAATAATATCTGCCACCGTGGCCACCCTTGGAGTGATGGGCAATGTTCCGCTTACCGGAACCACTCTTGCCTGGGGAACGCTTTTCAATTCCAGGTCGCCATTCCATAAAGTGAGCACCCCCACTCCGGCTGCATCTATTTCCAGTATGCTGCCAATGGTATATACCGGGGAACCTACAACTGTGTATAGATAAATACCAGCCCCGCTTTCATCCTGCAACCTGAAATTTCCAACGGCCTCATTGGCGCTGTTGGAGATCACCACTCCCCTGATCTTTTTTGTGCCTGCAGGTACCGTAACATCAGCGCCGCCCCCATGCAAAGCCCTGAATGCTTCAAAAGTCATATAAGTGCCGGGAGGTGGTGGCGGAACAGGATCCGGACCTGTAGGTCCGAGGGGTTGTTTATCGCAGGAAACAAATAAGCCTGCAATAACAATCATCAGCATGATTGCCTTACCCGGCCATCCTTTTCTTTTCTTCAAAAACATATAAATTTCTTTTTCTTCTTAGTGATAAATAATTAAAACCGAAGTGTGACACTGGAAAAAAAGTTCAGTCCGTATGCATAAAACAACCGCGGCGGAAATTTGCCTACAGACAACGGATCACCAGAGGATTGCTGTGCATCATAGCGCAGTTGTTCAAAACCGCCGGTCACCATATTCTTATTATTTAGAAGGTTATTGATTCCAAGATTAAAAACCAGAAAGGTGGCCTTATTGTTGATCTCAAAATGCTTAGGCAGCTTCAGTGAATAACCACCAAAGAAATCAACCGTGTATTGTGCATCAAACTTTGTCTGGTCAAATATTTCGTTGTAGTCATCGCTCTTATAGGGTACATATTTCACCGCATCCCAGGTGCGTCGGATAGGGTTGATGCTCAGAAAGGCCTGGTCAAAATAATTTGCCGTCAGGCTCACAAACCAAAATTTGGGTGAGCGGTAGTTGATACCAAAGCTATAGGCTTCCTGTGGCGTGGAAGGCACCCGGAAGTTTTCTGCATAAATAAGCTGTTGCCCGAGCACTGATGCACTATTGTCAACCGTGATGGTAGCCTGTTGTTTGCTGTCAAAATAATAACGGCCCACTGAAGCTGCAGCATTCAGTGTAATGGTTTGTGTCAACCGGGCTTCCACACCAAACTCACCGCCGAAATGCAACTTGTCAATGCCGCTGATAGCATAGTTCACAAAATTCTGGTACACGTCATGGTAGAAAGTCATAACATCCATTCCATCCTGGAAACGGGAATAATATCCGCCAATCCTGATCTTGAACTTAGGTGAATTCATGATATACCCGCCTTCTGCTGTTTGAATGGCTTCGCTGGTCGTGTTATCCTGTTGCGAGTTGCGGGTACGGGGCGAAACAAACACATTTTCAAAATAAGGAGCTCTTGTCATGTAACCGGCATTGGCATAAACATAGTTGCGGCCGTCTATCTTGTAAGTAACGCCGCCCTTGGCTGCGTAATTGGTGAATGTATTCAGCTTTCCTTTCCCAAAAGAGTTATCCGGGAATAACCCATTTCTTTTGTTTCCCTCACGGTAAAACTCTGTGTAAGAGATTTGTCCGGCCAGGAAAAAATCAACTTTGTTGAATTTGAAAGCTGCCTGCGCCCATGCCGCAGCCTTGCTCATGTTGATATTATAATCATACCCGAATTTGTCACCTTCTTTGAGAATGCGGTTCGGACGATCAAGATCAAATTGGTTTGCATCGCTGCCGGCAGGAAAGTCCCGTTCAGCAAACTGGTTCAGGTTGACATAAAAATCGCCGCCCAGCAGGTCGTTCACTTTTTTATAGTAGTTATTTTGTTGCACCTGGTAAGAAGCCCCGGCAGTGAAATCAATATAGTCACCAAATTTGGTGTTGATCACCGAGTTCAGGTTCAGTCGTTTTGTATTGATCACTCTTTCCTCGATAATATAGCGGGAGCGAAGACCGCTCACCGTATTGCCCGGTATCCCATTCACATTATTAATGGTCATAAAGCTAGCCCTGTTTGCATCATAGAGTCTTTGCCAGTTGATCTGCCGGTAATTAATATCATATTTCATCAGGTCCTGCAACATTTGTCCCTGCACCGGATCGGTGGTACTTGCCCAGGTAGAAGTATAGCTGGGCAGATACCGGTAATAGTCCGGTCTGGGGTCAGGTGCATTATACCAGTCCATTGCCGAAACACTCCGGTCACCAAATGAATAACCGGCACCGGTAGTCAGCGTGGTTTTATTGTTTAGCCGGAAGTCATGTGATAGCATGATCACAGGCTGGTGTGTCCATCCTACACTGGCATTACGTTTTTTCCCATTCAGGTAGCCCCAGTTAGGATTATAAAAATTAGTGCCGGCCAGGTCCAGCATTTCTCTGACAGATGCCCCTTGCCGGCCATTTTCCGTTGGCGCTCCAAAAATCGTAAGCGACAGGAGATGATTTTGTCCAAAGCGTTTATCAGCAGCAGCAAAATAGCTCCAGCCATTATAAAAAGTTCCCGGCACATAGCCCTCATCTGCCCATCGGCGGCTTCCGCTCAGGGAAAAAGCCCAGCCGCGACGGCTGAGCCCGGTTGAATGTGTCAGCATTATCCGGTTATTATAATTTCGGTTTGAAGCCGCATAACTGATAGAGGTTTGAGCCCGTTGCCGGCTCGCACGGGAATCAATATTAGTGGTGCTCCCTATATCGCCAAAGGCAAACGTATTATTACGAAGTCCCCAGGCTACATCACGGTTGCGCATCACATCATTCAGGCCGCCCCAGAGTCCATAGGGAGTAAACCCGTTATCAAGATTATCCATCGGGATGCCATTCATATATGTGCTGAACAGGTCATTATCATAGCCCCGGATACGGAAACGTAATGCACTGAAATTAAAGGAAGCAGCTGTATAAAAAGGATCTCTTGCCGCCGTAAGCAGCGAGGAAATGTTTTGGGCGCCACCATCCCCGAAATCATTATCATCAATTGAAAGAGTTGGGAGATTGTCCAAAACACCTTCCTTTAATTCGTTTAAAATGGTAGTGTCTCTTCGTGCAGTGCTGTCCACCTGCGCCATGGCTGCCAAACCAGTAAGCAAAAACAGCAGCAGTAGTCTTGATTGTAACATGGAACTAATTTTTTTGACAAAGTGGCAAATGTAAAGAAGGTTATATTTATCCGGCTAAAAAAAATAGACACATAATATATTCATAATGCTGCCCACCATTTTACCCGTTGGCAGCGTCTATTGATTCAGTATGTTTGCCCCTTTAATTATTCCCGGATATATGAAGAAAGTTTTTGCCGTTACTGTTGGATTTTTCCTGGCCATTACTGTTGCTGGCCAGAAAAAAGAGTATAAATCCGCAATTATTGCTTTTTACAACCTCGAAAACCTATTCGATACCCTGGACAATCCCCAAATTAATGATGAAGAATTTCTTCCCAATGGTATACGCAACTACAACTCGGCCATTTATTTTGATAAACTGAACCGCCTGGCCACTGTAATTTCCCAGATTGGTATGGAAGTGAACCCCGATGGCCCCGCCATACTTGGCGTGGCAGAAGTGGAAAATGATACAGTGCTGCATGACCTGGTCAAACATAAACTGATTGAAAAAAGAAATTATAAGATCGTTCACTACGATTCCAGAGATGCCCGCGGCATTGATGTAGGTCTCCTGTACAATCCAAAATATTTCAAGGTTGAAGCAAGTGATAAATTATATGTTCAGTTACCGGGTGGCAGCAAAGATGCCTATTACACCCGTGATATATTATGGGTAAGGGGGAAATTAGATGGTGAAACCGTTCATATTTATGTGAACCACTGGCCAAGCCGCAGTGGTGGCGAAAAAAGAAGTGCCCCCGGCAGAAATGCTGCTGCCCAGGTATGCAAAAACCATATAGACTCTATTGCTAAACTGGAACCGAATGCAAAAGTGATTGTCATGGGCGATCTCAATGACGACCCTATCAATGAAAGCGTAGCAGTAATTCTCAATGCCAAGGGAAAGATCAATGAAGTGAGAAAAGGCGGGTTATTTAATCCATGGACCGAACTCTATAAAAAAGGCATCGGCACTTTGGCTTACCAGGATGCATGGGGATTGTTTGACCAGATTATCATTTCTCACGCCTTCTTAAATAAAGATCAGGATGGCTTTTTTTTCTACCAGCAGCATATCTTCAACCGGGAATACCTGGTGGAAAATAAAGGCCGCTATAAAGGCTACCCTATGCGCACCTGGGATGGCAACACTTACCGGGCTGGTTACAGTGACCATTTCCCCACCTACCTGGTGATGCTAAAACCAGCTAGAAACGGCTTGAAAGCATTTTAGCCTATTGACAATTAATGCTATATGCATTTTTCAATATGTACCGGACATCCTAAAAATTAATTGTCGCCCGGCCCTTAGTTCTGGCTGCAACTTCCTATCTTTGCCGCCCCAAATCCCGTCGGTTACGGGATTCTTTGATCCGCATGGGTCAATGTCCAATGGGATAAATAGCATTTTTAACCAAAAAACAGGTAAATGAACAATTATGAATTGATGGTGATTTTTACCCCTGTTCTCAGTGATGAAGAATTCAAATCTGAGCAGAAAAAGTATGTATCACTGGTGACCGCTAACGGCGGCAGCGTGGTAGCAGAAAATGTATGGGGACTAAAATCACTGGCGTATCCCATCCAGAAAAAAACCACAGGCTTGTACTGGGTGCTGGAATACAGTGCGCCATCCGACTTCAATGAGAAGCTGAAGATTCAGCTTCTGCGTGACGAGAGTGTGCTCCGTCACTTATGCACCAAACTCGATAAATACGCCGTCGAGTACAATGCTAAAAAGCGAAGTGGCGTTGCAACAGGAACCGAAAAAGCAGTGGAGGCTTAAACAATGGCAAAAAATGAAATTAAATACCTGACCGCCATTAAAAGCGACAAAAGAGTAAAAAAATTCTGCCGCTTTAAAAAATATGGCATCCGCTACATTGATTATAAAGATGTAGAGTTCCTGAAAAAATTCCTGAATGAGCAAGGCAAATTGTTGCCCCGCCGTCTCTCAGGAAACAGCCTGAAATACCAGCGCAAAGTGTCTGATGCAGTGAAAAAAGCCCGCCAGATGGCATTATTGCCGTATGTAACGGATCTTTTGAAATAGTTTGTTAACCTCCCTAACCTCCCGCCTGAGGCGAGAGAGACAGTCCGCCTTTGGCGGACTGGGACAGGGAACAAAAAGAATACAATGGAAGTAATTTTAATTAAAGACGTAGATAATCTCGGAGCTGTAAACGAGGTGGTGAAGGTAAAGAACGGTTATGCCCGCAATTTCCTGCTCCCCCGTAAAATGGCTGTTGAAAACAACCCCAGCAATCAAAAACAACTGGAAGAAAGACTGAAACAGGTTCGTAAGAAAGAAGAGAAAATGCTGGCAGAGATCAACCACGTCATTGCCAAACTGAAGGAAGCCCCGCTGAAAGTTGGCGCCAAAACCGGTACCAGCGGCAAGATTTTCGGCAGCGTAACATCACTGCAACTGAGCCGTGCCATCCGTGAGCAAAAAGGATATGAGATTGATCGCCGCAAGATCAGTATCACAGATGAAGTGAAGGAACTCGGCGCCTACAAAGCCAGTATTGACTTTGGCAACGGCCACTCTACCGAACTGGATTTTGAAGTGATAGGTGAATAAAAAAATACGTCAGAAATACTTAGAATAGCCTCCCTTTCCGGGAGGCTATTTTTTACCCCAGGCTTGTTGTACACTAATAATCAAACCTTTAGCGAAGGTTTGTTCTTTCAAAATCATTTATTTGGCAATTAACCGGAAAAAAATCCGTTATTTTGTTGCGCATCGGTGTTCTTTCAGTTTCACAAGTCCTGAACTTTTTACATGTCCTGTGAATGTTCATTGGTTACTGTTTACTGTTGGCACTTATTTGTTTTTTTAAATTTCACAACACAATGAACATTTACGTAGGAAACCTGAGTTGGAACCTGAAAGACCAGGATCTCTCAAATCTATTCGCTTCACACGGCGAAGTAGCATCAGCAAAAATCGTTTTAGACAAATTCACAAACCGCAGCAAAGGTTTTGGTTTTGTCGAAATGCCCAACGACGACCAGGCACAGGCTGCCATTGCAGCTTTGAATGGTTCTGAAGTTGACGGTCGTAACATCGTTGTCAACGAAAGCCGTCCTAAACCGGAAGGTGGCGGCGGCGGTGGCTTCAAGAAAAGAAGCTTCGGCGGCGGCGGTGGTGGCGGCTTTAAAAAAGGCGGCTACAACAAAGGCAATGGCGGTGGCGGATACAACCGTGATCGCGGCGGCTACAGCAACGATTATTAAGCATCACTGCGCTATAAACCCGTTATCAAATCCTCTCCTCGGAGAGGATTTTTTTTGGTATGCCATTAATGGCATTTCCAGTAAATTCATTGATAAAAAAATATGCAGTTTTCTTCCGCCAGGTTTTTCATTGTATTTTTCCTGATACCCGTGTTGTTTGCCTGCAACAACAATGGTTCCGGTAAACAGGCCCATGCAGATAGCCTTGCAAAACTGGCCAAAGAGATCAACGATATTTCCATACCTGGTGGATTCAGCAACCAGGAAAAACTACGCTTCGATTCTGCGACCCTTGAGCTCTTCCTGCAACGGCATCCCGGTTTCAGTTTGTTTGCTGAAGACATGCACCGGTTTTACAACAAAAGGGAATATGCATATGCCTGGTATGATGACAAAGGCCTCATTGAGCAGGCAGGCAATTTATACAATAGGCTTATCAATATCCGGGAAGAGGGTTTGCCTGACAGATTACCATACCGTGACTCTTTTGTCATCGTCATGGACAGCCTGCTTTCACTGGAAAATAAAAAACCGGACACAGAAACAGAACTCATGCTGACCGCCCAATACTTTGCTTATGCAAAGATTGCCTGGCAGGGACTCAGTGAAAAAGAAAGCAAGGCCATGGACTGGTTTCTGCCAAGAAAAAAAGTGAACCTGCCGCAACTGATGGACTCCCTGCTGAGCGATAAAGCAGCATTGATAAACAATGAACCTTTGTACCGCCAGTATGGATTGCTCAGGAGCTTCCTGAAAAAATACCGTGACATTGAAAGCAATGGAGGCTGGAAAGAAATCAAAGCAGATAAACGGAAATACGAACCAGGCAATTCTTCTGCTGTAATACAGGAGATCAAAGATCGACTTTATCAATTAGGTGATATTGCCTCAAACGACAGCAGCGCCGTTTATGACTCATCGCTTATTAATGGCATTAAAACTTTTCAGCAACGGCTTGGCCTGAAACAGGATGGCATCATCGGGCCCAATTTTTTCAGAGAGATCAATTATCCCATCAGCAAACGTATCGAACAGATCATCGTGAACATGGAACGCTGCCGCTGGCTGCCTGAAGTTCCATCAAAAGAATACCTTGTTGTCAATATACCCGAGTTTGCTCTTCATGCCTATACGGGAGATTCATTGCTGTGGACGATGAATGTTGTGGTGGGGAAAGCGATTCATGAAACGGCAATCTTCAGCGGCGAGCTGAAATATGTTGTTTTCAGTCCCTACTGGAATGTACCGCCCGGTATCCTGAAGAATGAAATATTACCGGCGCTGAAACGTAATCCCAACTACCTCAAACGGCAGAACATGGAATGGAATGGCAACACGGTAAGACAAAAACCCGGCCCAAATAATGCACTTGGCCTGGTGAAATTCTTATTCCCCAACAGCTACAATATCTACCTGCATGACACACCTTCCAAATCATTGTTCAACGAAGACAAAAGAGCTTTTAGTCATGGGTGTATAAGAGTAAGCAAACCCAAAGAACTGGCGAAATGGTTGTTGAGGGATTACCCCGAATGGACAGAAGAAAAAATAACAAAAGCCATGAATGCGGGCAAGGAGCAATACTTTACGCTTAAAGAAACGGTACCGGTTTTCGTTGTCTATTTCACTTCCTGGGTGGACAGGCAGGGCAGGATCAATTTCCGGGAAGATGTGTATAAAAGAGATGATCGGCTGGCTAAAATGATCATGGAGTAAATATTTACCCCACTGCTAATACCTGACATAAAAAGCAGCAGGCAAAATACTGATCTCTAATTTTGAAGCACTATAATATTCCCCGTCAAGATGGGCCTGGATCGGTTGTCTGCTTTCAAAACAAACTTTCTTTGTCCGTAAATAAGTGATAAATGAAAGATCAAGATGCTTTCCTTTTTCAATTACCGGCAAATAACGTAACCGCTGAAAGATGCCCAGCGGTTTTACCAAAACCATGTCAAGCAAGCCATCATTAAAAACAGATGCCGGCGCTACCATAAAACCGCCACCTGCTCTTTTTCCATTCATCACACTGATAAATAAAAACCGTTCATCGGAAGATATCTCATCACAGGTGATGTTATAATGCCGTGAACGATAAGAAAATATTTTCTGCAGGATCACGGCGAGAAAAGACATTTTGCCCGGCAACTTTTTTTTACCCGTAAGACTCCTGGCCACTTCACCTTCAAAACCGATCCCTGTGCCATTGATAAACAGTTTTCCATTACAATCAGCCGCATCAAGCGGTTTGGGAGCCGTCTTCAGAACATATTCAATTTGTTCCTTCCAGCTCTGTTTGCCATAAAGAATAGAATGAACATCATTACCGGTGCCTCCCCGGAAGATCGCAAGTGGTAGCCGTATGCCCGGGTAGCGATTAATAAAATAATTAAGTGTGCCATCCCCGCCAACGATCCACACATCCGAAAACGCATGAAAAGAAAGAGGCCATGAATCCGTGAACAAGGTATGCGTAAGACTCCTCCTTTCCAGTTCTTTTTTTATGGCTGTTGCCAGCCGTTTGGCCCTGCCGGCACCTGCCAGCGGGTTACAAACTATCGCAATATTTTTTCTTTCGGAAGCAATCATAAAAAACCCCGTCTTTCTGGCATCAGAAAGACGGGGTAATAATACAGATTTTTTATTCAGTGATCCGGATCACCCCGGCCCCATGATACGAATGATACTCCCCGTTATACATCGCATCAGCGCTGACCGGTCCCATCTTATAGTTACCCGGCGATACTGCCCGGACCGCATAGTAATAGGTCTGTTTGTTATTCGTCGCATCCACAAAGAAATGAATACGGTCATCCCGCACATCCAGGGCAGTTGGTGTGAGCCCGTCTTTGATCCAGTCCATACCGGGAATTTCTTTTGTCCGCGGGTTCTCAATTTCAAAACCGGCCGGCAGCAGGTCGGTGATCACCACGTTGTCCACCGAACCGGAATAAGTACGTTCCAGCGTGATGCCCACGATCACCAGGTCATTCTGCTTAAAGATATTGCTTGTTATCGGTTGCCCGTAGCGGTTGTAAAAACGTTTTCTAACTTTCAGGTAGCTGTCTTCTTCGTTATACGCCCCGCTCTTGCTGATTCCTTCCGCTTGCCAGAAAAAGTAGAGCCGCCCGTTTCCTTTGGTTACAATCTCAATATTGTTTCCTTTCAATGCCGCCTTATCTCCCTTCCACTGACCGCCGTCAACTTTGGCAATGGTTTTTCCGTTCACTCTCACTTCTGCAGAAACATCCGATTTGGCTGCGCTCCTTGACAATTTGCCAAGGGCAAGAAAAGCAAATGATCTTTCCTGTGTGCTGAGCCATTGTCTTGACTTTAGTTTGTCAGAAACATGCTTGGCCATCACGGCAATTTGCGGATGAGCCGGATCGGTATCTATCAGTGCATTGAGTGCAATCGCTTCATCCCGCACATCGGAATAATAACTGCCTCCTGTTTGTGGCACCGATTCTTCACCCGAAAATGTTGAAGGCAGCATGGCAGCAAATGATTTTTTATCGCCTGCTGCTGCATAGGCCGCCGATAATAAATAGCGGCTGTCCAATGCCAGCAAAGCCTGATTGGCTTTGTAATAATTCATAGTGGGCACATTGCTGCGATTGGCCAGGGCCAGCACATATAAACTGTAAGCAACTTCTTTAGGCGCTATCTTTTTGTTCTGGTCACGGTTGTAATAGTAAGTGATTGTCTGTTTATTCTTCAGCCGGTTGTTGAGATAATTCAGCATCGTAGACAATAAACTGTTATCCACATCAAAACCTGCTTTCCTCGCTTCCAGTAAGAAATGAGCAGCATACACGGTGGTCCACCAGTCTTCAATGCCGCCGCCATCCCAAAGTGTCAACGCCCCGTTATACAACTGCCGCATCCTGATCTTACGGATTGCTTCCAGGATATTACTATTGGCGTTAAGGGATTGCCGGGTATTAAGCTGCATCAGGTCTGCCATATCACCATAATACAATTGCGGAAATGCTGCCGATACAGTCTGCTCGGTGCAGCCATAAGGATATTGCACAAGATAACGGAGATGTTCACCCAGTTCCAGTGCAGGCGAACGGCTGATCACCAAACTGTAATCTGTGCTGCTTTCTATATAATCGCCCAGCCCGATGCTGATCTGCTGATTGCTGCCTCCGGTAATGGAGCCACTGCCGGTTGATTTTTGCAAAGTGGATGGCGGACGAACAGCTATTTCTGTCACATCCGTAAACTTCTCTCCCATACCGCTTACCGTTACATTCACTTTTGCTATACCCATATCAGGGTTAGCTACCAAACTGAATACAGCCCTGCCCTCACTCTTTGCCGCCAATGAAACAGGCTGGCTTTTACTGCCCAGCACTTTTATCGCCCCATCGCTGCTGATATCTGCCGAAACAGTAGCGGCCTTATCAGTTGTATTACTTAAAGTCACCGGCACCAGCACCGTATCACCGGGACTGAGAAACCGTGGCAGCGCAGCGCTGATCACAACAGGGTCGGCAACGGTTATGGTATTATCGGCTCCCCCAAAACTTTGCCCTTTAAAGGCAACCGCCATCAGCCGCAGTTCACCGCTGAACTGCGGAATGTCCAGCTCAAACGTTGCTTCGCCGCTGTTGTTGGCTTTTTTGATACCACTCCAGTAGCTCACCACTTTCACCCGTTTGGCTGGCATCGGGTTCACCCTTTTTTCCATGCTGAGTTCCCCATCACCACCTGTGCTGCTGAGTCGTGCCCTCATTTCAGCAAACAACAAGGGATAGATGTTGTAGGCATTTACCTGCAATGCTTTCTTCTGGTAAAAATAGGTATAAGGATCAGGTGTCTTGAAATCCGTCACCTGCAATACGCCATTGTCAACGGCGGATAAAGAAACATAACTGCCAGGCGCTGCTTTCACCTTCACCTGTTGTTTTGTTTTGGAACGCACTGATTTTTGTGCAGCAATCTCCACCGCTATCTTCCTGTTTTTCTCTTCCACTGTCACATTCCTGAATCCGGTGGCCACTGTCAGCGGTATATCCGACACTTCATGCGGTTTGATCAGTGTGGCCGTGATATAGACATTGGGTACATGTTCTCCCGTCAGTTTCAGTTCCACTTCTGCCACCCGGTTGTTCACTTCCACATACTGGTGAGAGATGAGTTTGTCTGTTTCCATTGTCACCAGCATTCTGCCGCTGAAAGGTGTTTTGAAAAAAGCTTTCACGGTTTCGCCGCTGAAATAAGTTTTCTTCTCTATTTCTATATCAATATTGCCTTCCGTATTCACATCAAATGAATTACCGGTTACACCCCAACCGCCATAGCTATAAAAATTTCTTTTCACATAACTGGAAGCGCTGGGACGATAGATGCGCAGCTCATAATTGCCCGGTGAGCGGGGAATAAATGTATAGGTCGTATTGCTGCCGATATTCACAGCGCTTTCTGTCACCAGTTTATCATCCTGCTGCGATTCATAACGAAAATAGCTTCCGCTTTTAGCCAGCACGGTCCTGTATTCTCTTTTGATCACTTCGATGCGGGCAGCGCCGCTCGCAGCATGGCCATCTTTGTTCACGGCAGTCAGCAAAAATTTTATAGGCTGGTTCAGGGCATAATAATAGTAGCCATCCTGTTTCAGCCCGATAAATACATCCTGTGTAAATATATCGGCTGATGCTGCACGGCTCACCGGCCGGCCGGTTTCATCAAACACGGTGGTATAAAAACTGGCCTGCAACACACCTCGGTTGGCATAAGCCGCCGGCACTTCGTATTGTTCATTGGCATTTCCTTCTGCATTGGTCTTGCCTTCGCGGAAGATCTTTTCAAAATACGTCTGAAGGTTGGCCAGGCTGAAATCAAAGTCAGCAAATTTCTCCGGTGAAAAATTTTTCTGCTTCACCTGTATCTCAGTTTCATAATTACGGTTGGCAGCAGGCGGACCAAAAAAATTGCTGGCATTAATCGTCAATGCTGTTTTATCACCGGGCTTCAGGGCGGCACGATCCAGTTTAGCATTCACACGGATGCGATCGGGTACAAATTCCTCCACTGAAAAGTTTTTGGAAGCGAGCAACACATCCGCCGAAGTATACACTTCCAGGGTATAACTGCCGGTAATAGCCGAAGTGGCTATATCCACGCTGGCTTCGGCCGCACCTTCTTCGTTCAGGCTTTTCCTGAAAGTCCGTAACTCTTTGCCATTTGGCATTACGAATTTCAGTTTCAGCAGCATATCACCAGGACTTTTCCATTCCCGGTCACGGATCACTACGGCAAAATTCACTTTCTCCCCCGGCCGGTAAATATCCCTTTCTGCATAAACAAATGCATCCAGTCCGCTGGGGTTATTTCTCTTTCCACCCACATCAAATCGTGAAGTGTTGACACGGGTGTTATTAAAAGGCAGGTAATTGAAGTCATCATCGGTTTTGGCAACAACCATAGCAGGCTTAAATCCACTGAACTCATTCTTTGCATAAGTGATCTCCGCCACACCATCTGCATTCGTTGTGGCCGTGCCGATCAATTGGTTATTATTGGCATACACCGCCACATTCACACCGCCTGCAGCTTTTGCAGTTCTGATAGAATTGGCAAAAACATACAGCTTTTCCGTTCCTTCTTTGGCAATCAGTCCCAGGTCGGATAAAGAAATGTAGCGGCTGTCTCTCACCCAATAATCTTCCGTAGAACGGATCATCACATGATAGATACCTTTAAAATCCGGCAGGCGGTCTTCAAATGCTGCAAAATTCAGCAACCGTCCTGCACCGCTTTTGGGCAAGGATCTTGTATCAATTTCCTTTTCATAAATAACATCCCCCATCGAAGCGCTGCTGCCATAATCATCATAATAATAATCGCCTTTATAGTCCCCGTCATAGGATGCTTGTGAAGCCCTTGATTCCTGCGGGTAATAACCATACTTCTGTGACAGCAGCAGGTTGTTTTCATATATCTTGGAGATGACCAGTTTCACTTTCGGCACACTGGTGATCTGCACTTCGAGATTACGGCTGCCCTTTTTCGAAAGGTACACCCCTTTGTTATTGGTAAAACGGATGCTGGCTTCCAGTTCCCCAAAAGCAACACTGCCGTAATGATCTTCTTTTAATACACCGCCGATCTTACCCCGCAGATCCTTTGCAATAGTGAGTGCATAACTTTTCTCCAGGTCAAACTTATCGCTGCGGATATCAAAACCATAATCGGTTAGCTGCACTGCATATTCCAGCGAAGGATCAAACTGCACAAACGACTTGATGCTTTCAGCAGCCAGTTGTTGACTGGTCGTTACCCGGACAATGCCGTCATTGCCATCATGCTCCGACTCAATATTCAGCACCGATAATACAAATGGCGAAGGGATCAGCATATTGCTTTTCATCGTTTCGGCAGTTGCATTACCTCCGTTTTCCGGTTTCAGCCCTTTCTCAATAACTACAACAGTAGTAAGATCTTTGTCTTCCTGTTTTAGTCCATTGATGCGGACAGATACTTTATTGTCAGGTGATGCGGTGATAAATCCAAGATCGGCTTTACTGCCCTCAATGTCCACACTCAGTTTTCCTTTCAGGTCTTCCGGGTTGATGCGGTAATTAAAGAACAGGTCCAGCTGCGGCGCTGCCGTAGTACTGGTTTCTCCCACCCAGATGATCTGTGAATGATCCAGTGTCAACGGCGGGGTGTAAAAACTGATCTTGTCTCCGCCGGATACCGAACCATGTTCACTGAATTTCAGAACGGTATTTTTAATGGTAGCAGAATAGGTGGTGGCCGGGTTCAGCGGCTGCGCCGGAGAAAACACCAGTTGGTCGGGACTTTCCCAGCGAAAACGACCCGGAATGGCCGGCTCAAAACTGATATACTCGGTGGAGTCCCACACATTCAGCAGGGAATCCTTCATCAGTGACTGGTTAAAACGAAAAGTCAAATTGCCCAGTTGGGGCACTTCGCCTTTGGCATTAGTATAAGAAAGACTGACAGTTCCTTTCTTGCTGCAGGCAATAAAAATCAGAGAACTTACAAGCAGTGAAACGGCTAAAGAAGTAATACGCATAGTTAAGGATGGTTAAGTGGTGTGATATGAAATGAGAAGGTAAAGAAATTTAGGGAACCGGGGCTTCCCGGTAACCAATCTTTTTTTCACAATGACATCACAGCTATGGAGGAATATCTTTTACGGGGCGGGACTGGTCAGGTGTGTCCATAATGGTTAAAAGAAATGCTGCTGTAAGGTAGCAATCCCAAAACCGCCACTGCAAATTTGCGGGGATAAATGTTTGTTAAGAGCAGGTGTGGCAGGTATGCCATACTTCAAAAGTATGGCATACCTTAGAGCATGCAGTTTTTCGAAAATGAGTTATATCATATTTATAACAGGGGGAACAACAAACAATTGATCTTTTTTAAACCGGACAACTATATTTACTTTCTGGAAAAAATCAGGAAATTCGTTCTGCCGCATTGCGATATTCTCTCCTGGTGCCTGATGCCAAATCATTTTCATTTTCTGATAGCTACTGACAAGCGAACAACCGCCACGAAAAAGATTGGCGCCATTGAAAGAAATGTATTGTCTGAAGGCATCCGGAATGTTTTGCAAACCTATTCAAAGGCTATTAACAAACAGAATAACAGTTCAGGCTCGCTTTTTCAGCAGAACACAAAAGCCAAAGCCATAGTAAAAGGAAGTAACCTGTATGACGTTTTATGTTTTCATTATATACACCAGAATCCGCTGACAGCAGGCATGGTAACAAAGATGGAAGATTGGGAATATTCATCTTTCAGGGATTACTGCGGACACAGGAATGGTTCCTTATGCAACAAAGAATTAGCCATAAAAATCCTGGGCCTGAACATGCCCACATTCCTGGATGACTCTTATAAAATAATGACTTTTGAAGATACAAAGGCCTTTTTATAAAGGTATGCCATACCTCAGAGGTATGGCATACCTGCCTCTATACACACCATGAAACCCCGCATCACCCAAAAACATATCATCCGCTTTTTCAAATGGCTCGGGCTGGGTTTGGCCGGGTTGTTTTTAATGTTTCTGTTGCTAAACTGGATTTTCCCAATACCCGATAAGATAGAATACTCAGTGGTGATCACAGACAACAAAGGAGAGGTGATCAATGCTTATCTCACCAGCGACCAGAAATGGAGAATGAAAACAGAGCTCGATGAGATCTCTCCCCTGCTTCAAAAAACCATCATTGCCAAAGAAGATAAATATTTCTATTCGCATCCCGGTGTCAACCCGTTTGCTGTCACCAGGGCATTTTTCAAAAACCTTTTCCGCATGAAACGAACCTCCGGCGCCAGCACCATCACCATGCAGGTGGCCAGGGCATTGGAACCCCGCAAACGAAATATCGGCAGCAAGATCATCGAAATGTTCCGGGCCTTCCAGTTGGAATGGAAATATGACAAAAAAGAAATTTTGCAGCTTTACCTCAACCTTGTTCCCTATGGCGGCAATATCGAAGGCGTAAAATCAGCTGCGCAATTATATTTTAAAAAGGATCCCGACCATCTTTCACTGGCCGAGATCACCGCCCTGAGCATCATTCCCAACCGGCCTTCTTCGCTGGTTATTGGTAAAAACAATGACCGCATCGTGGAAGAAAGAAACCACTGGCTGAAAAAGTTTGCCAGTGAAAAAGTATTCACCGCAAAAGAAATAGAAGATGCCCTGGCAGAACCCCTCACAGCAACAAGAGGCGCCGTGCCGCATTATATCCCCCATCTCTCATACAAACTAAAAAAACAGGGTGGTCATTTTATTCAAACCAGCATTGACCTCAACACACAGTTGAAAACAGAAAAACTGGTGGAGGATTATATAAGGGCACAGCGGTTGCGTAATATCAAAAATGCCGCGGTGATCATCATGGATAACCGGGCACAACGGGTGATCACTTATGCCGGCTCTGCTGATTTTAAAGATAGTCTTGATGGCGGCCAGGTGAATGGTGCTGCCGCGGTGCGGCAACCCGGCAGCACATTAAAACCACTGCTCTATGCGCTATGTTTTGACGAAGGTTTGCTAACCCCAAAAACGGTGATGACCGATGTGCCAGTAAATTATGAAGGGTATGCCCCAGAGAATTATGACAAAAAATTCAATGGATATGTAACGGTGGAGTATGCGCTGGAACATTCGCTGAATATTCCTTCGGTGAAAGCTTTGAAAATGCTGGAACTTGAAAAGATAATTGGAAAATTAGAAGCCTGCCATTTTAAACAAATCCAAAAAGACCGGCGCAAACTCGGTCTTTCGATGATCCTCGGCGGTTGCGGCGCCAGCCTTGAAGAACTCACGGGTTTGTTTTCGGCCTTTGCCAATAATGGTGTTTATGTGGCTCCGGCCTATACACAAACAGACACACTGCAACAAAAAACAACCATCATCAGCCCGGCTGCCGCTTATATGCTCAATGAAATTCTTTCCAAAATAAACCGCCCTGACTTCCCCTTGAACTGGACAGCCACTGAGCGAATGCCTAAGATAGCCTGGAAAACCGGCACCAGCTATGGCAGAAGAGATGCCTGGAGCATTGGTTACAATAAAAACTATACGGTGGGTGTATGGGTGGGCAATTTCTCCGGCGTGGGTGCTGCCGATCTGAGCGGCGCTAATGTGGCCACACCACTGCTGTTTAAAATTTTCAACACGATAGATTATGACAACGATGCTGAATGGTTTACCCAACCCGGTGACTGCGACATAAGACAGGTGTGCAGTGAAACGGGATTGCCCCCGGCAGAACATTGTACCAACCGGGTGACCGATTATTTCATCCCGCTTATTTCTGCCAACAAGACCTGTGACAACAGGCAGGAGATCATGATCAGCCCCAATGAGAAGATATCATATTGCAAAAGTTGTGCACCGCTGTCGGGTTATAAAAAGAAATGGTATAAAGCAATTGACCCGGCCATGCAGTCGTGGATGGAAGACAACCGGGTAGCCTATGAAAAGATACCACCGCACAATCCGGACTGTGAACTCATTTTTAAAGGCAGCGCACCATTGATCTACTCACCTTCCAATGGCCTGGAATATTATATCAGCAAAAAAAACCCTGAACCGCTGCAACTGGTTTGCAAAACCGCCAACGATGTCAGCAAAGTGTACTGGTACATCAATGATAAATTCTATAAAAGCAGCGCCCCCGGCGAAAAACAATTCTTCATGCCGCAGGAAGGGCTTAATAAAATATCCTGCACGGATGACAAAGGAAGAAACCGGGATATAAAGATCACGGTTAAATATGTGAATCTTTAAACAGGTATGCCATACTTTTTAAGTATGGCATACCTGACCAGCACTAAATCTTCCCCGCCGCTTCCTCACCCGTATTGATCGCTCCTTCCATAAAACCCTGCCAGTCGGCCAGGTGTTCCCCGGCAAAATGTGTATGAATATGTGAACGTTTCAGTATTGGCATCACCCGGAACCACTGCCCCACACCGTACAGTGCATAAGCGCCATGTGAAAAAGCATCATTGCCCCAGTAATAATTCGTTTGCTTTTCCAGCATGGATCTTACATCACCGAAATGAGGTTGCAAGGTCTGCTGTATCATGTTTGTCTTCCACTCATCACTTTGATTGGCGACCACTGCCGCTTTTTCCCCGATGGTATAAGAGATCAGCACTCCTTTCTTTGAGCTTTGGTTCTTGCTGGCATGATAGAAATAATGCGGCGACTGGTCGGTCACCATATCAAAACTCTCATCCTTCCAGAAACGTTCGGTAAACAGCAAGGGGTTTTTATTGATGCGGGCATACTGCAATTCATTCATCGCATTCACCTGGTCTGGCGGCAGCCCCGGTTCCCATTTAATTTTTTTGGCGGCAAAAGTCGGAACAGTGCAAATAATTTTGTCCCCGGTAAAACTCTGCCCGTTATCACAAAAAACTTTCACTCCTCCTTTTGCATGTTGCACAATCCGGTTCACTGCATGTTGCATCCTGATGCTGTCCATTCCTATTTTTTCAGCGATCTTATTGGCCAGCATACTATTGCCGCCTTTGATCTTCAGGTCCATTTCATTTTTCTCACTGCTTTCGGCATATTCTGCCAATGCTGCAAAAGCAGACACATGACGGATGCTTTCGCCAAAATCGGTGCTGTCCAATAATTCCCTCAGATCAAGGTCACGGCCTTCACAGCCATTATTGACCAAAAAACGCCACCAGTCCATTCGGTCTATACGCAGCTTCTGGGCCTGTGTCAGTTTGGGATAATTGTCAAGGATAGATTGAAATTTCTTTTTCCAGTCTCCGCTGTAGTCCCACTCACCGGGCTTGAAGTATTGGCCTTTGTAGATAAGATGCGAATCAAACTGGTTGTTCAGCAGTTCCAGCCCGAATTCATTGCAAAGATTTTGCAACCGTTCATGCGAATTGCCTACCCACTCGGCGCCCAGTTCTATCACCAGGTTATCTTTTTCGTCAAGGGTATGTGAGAACACCCGGCCGCCAATGCGGTTCCTTGCTTCGAGAATAATGAAATCTATTTTCTTTTTATGCAGATATAAAGCGGCAGACAACCCGGCAAATCCGGCACCGATGATGATCACTTTTGGTTTCTTCGCAATAAACAGGTCGGAAAAAGAAGAGGCGAACAATACGCCGCCGGTGGCCAGTGCAGTTTCTTTGATAAACGTTCTGCGGGAACTCATAAGCTAACGGTTTTGGTCAGCTTCTAAGTTCAGGTTTTTTTCACAGGCCACCAACCTTTCTACCAGTAATCCCTTCAACCTTACAATGCCAAAACCCTCACTCCACCTTCTTCACACTTCCTGCCCCGGTTATTTTTGAATTGACCTGCCCGTTGCCTTTATACTTCACCGATGCAGCGCCAGATACTTTCACATCCAGGCTCACACTGGCAAATACTTCTGCACTGCCGGCACCTGACAACCCCACACTGCTGGTTTCTGATAAAAGATCAAAAGCATGAATATCCGTGCTGCCCGAACCACCGGCAGAAAATTCTTTGGTGGTGCCACGCAGCTTCACCGAACTGGCGCCGCTGAGATCCACTCTCACTGTTGGGGCATCCAGTTCCAGGTCTGCATCGCAGGCGCCGCTCATATCCAAAACGATCGTGCCGGCGGATTGTAGTTTTGTTTCACTGGTATAATCACAGGCGCCGGACGCTTCTAACCGGCTTAGTTCCGGGGCTGACACATATACCCTGATGCTGCCCGTTGGTTTCAGGTTGCTGTTGCGCTTCGGGTGAAGATGCAGTATATCTCCTTCCGTGTACACTTCAATATACTCATGCAGGTTTTCATCAGTTTCCACTCTCACCGCAAAAGCAGAGTCCTGTTTCAGGTAAACCTTCATCGCCCCGCTCACATCCACCCCGCTGAAACCTTCTGCCGGATGTGTTTTAGCGATTACATTTCCATTACCCCTTACTTTTTTGCCGGTAATGTAAGTGCAGGAAACAGTTGTCATAGAAAACAACAACAAACAAAGGATTGATTTATGCATAGTAAGTCTTTTGTACAAAACAAATATAGTCACAACGGACAACTGCATGAAGTATGACGAATTCCTCCTTAACCAGGTTACACTACTGACAAAACAACGGCTTCTGTCTTACAACCCTTCAACCATTAAACCTTTGGTAGTGTGTCAGTTTGAATTTTTCCACAAACCAGCCTGCTCTGACTGAGTCTGATACTCGTCAGAGTCATCAGACTGGTAGGCAGGGGCACAAAGGCAAGGAGGAACACTATGCGTTCTTTGTGAATACTTAGTGACTTAGTGTCTTCGTGGCATATATTTTTAGAATTTTGAAACAGATGCACCTCCAAACCTTTAGACCTTTAAATCCCGCTTTCCCCAAATCCTTAACTTCGCAGCACTATGACGGAAAAAATTCTGATCCTCGATTTCGGCTCCCAATATACCCAACTGATTGCCAGGGCTGTAAGAGAAGCCAATGTGTATTGCGAAATCATTCCCTACCACAAACCATTTGAATTTGAACCCGGGCTGAAAGGTATTATTCTTTCCGGCTCACCCTTTTCTGTGAACGAAGAAAAAGCACCTGATGTCAACATCCAGGATTTTATTAAATATGTGCCGGTGCTGGGTGTGTGCTATGGGGCGCAACTGACCGCCAAACGATTTGGTGGTGTGGTGGCAAAAAGTAATAAAAGAGAATATGGAAGAGCCATGCTCCAACGGCAAAAAGAAGATGTGTTGCTGCAAAATGTTTCTGCCAGCAGCCAGGTGTGGATGAGCCACAGTGATACCATCAAAGAACTGCCGGAGGGATATGAATTATTGGCCACCACCGAAAGTATCCCCGTTGCCGCTTTTCGGAAATCTTCAAATGGAACCACACCCGACCATCCGCTCTATGGCGTACAGTTCCACCCCGAAGTATACCATTCCACGGAAGGAAAAAAAATACTGAACAATTTTCTTGTCAATATCTGTGGTTGCTCGCAGGACTGGACACCGGCGCACTTCATCACCGACACGGTGGAGGCATTGAAAAAACAAATTGGCAACAGCAAAGTGATCATGGCGCTGAGTGGTGGGGTTGATTCTACCGTTGCGGCTACGCTTATTCATAAAGCCATCGGGGATCGCCTCTATGGAATTTTTGTGGACAATGGGGTTCTCCGCAAAAATGAATTTGAAAATGTTTTAAAGACCTATGCCCAACTGGGATTGAACGTTAAAGGCATTGATGCCCGTGAACACTTCTACACCAAACTGGCCGGCAAAACAGACCCGGAAGCCAAACGAAAAGTAATTGGCAGTATGTTTATTGATGTGTTCCAGGAAGAAGCGAAAAAAATTGAAGGCATCGGGCTGCTGGGACAAGGCACCATCTATCCTGATGTGATCGAAAGTATATCGGTACATGGCCCTTCTGTCACCATCAAATCACATCATAATGTAGGTGGTCTTCCCGAACACCTGCATTTGGAATTAGTGGAACCGCTGCGTTATCTTTTCAAAGATGAAGTAAGAAAAGTAGGTAGAGAGCTCGGTATACCTGCGGAAATGATAGACCGCCACCCCTTCCCCGGCCCGGGTTTGGCCATCCGGATATTGGGAGAAATTACCGAAGAAAAGGTACAGTTGTTGCAGGAAGCTGATCACCTTTATATCAAAGGATTGAAAGATAACAACCTCTATGCAACCGTGTGGCAGGCCGGTGCAATCTTACTGCCGGTAAAAAGTGTGGGAGTGATGGGCGATGAAAGAACCTATGAATACACGGTAGCATTGAGAGCAGTAACAAGTGTGGATGGCATGACAGCCGATTGGGCGCATCTGCCCTATGAGTTTCTCGCCAATATTTCCAACGAAATCATTAATAATGTAAGAGGCATCAACCGGGTGGTCTATGATATCAGCAGCAAACCACCGGCAACGATTGAGTGGGAGTAGTGAATGGACAATGGTGAATGGTGAATATGGCGTGATAAATTGAGATGTGTTTTGATAGTGGTTTCTGTTTGTTGAGCAAACAATTTTATAACCCATAAACATTAACACTATGTTTCTGCATCTCAACCACCAAAAACTTGATATTTATACTATTTCCCGTGAGTTTGTGTTTGAATGCTATAAAATAACCAAAACACTGCCTGACACTGAGAAATTTGGGATGATTTCGCAAATAAGAAGAGCGGCCCTTTCTATACACCTGAATATCGCAGAAGGAGCTTCAAGAAGCTCCGGGACTGAAAGAAAAAGATATTATGAAATAGCAAGGGGTTCGGTTGTTGAAATTGATGCAGTTTTGGACATTGCAGATGATCTTGGTTATATAAAGAAGGATTCTTTGATTCGATTAGGAGAAAAAATGGTCCATTCTTTTAAATTATTATCCGGGCTGATTGATAAATCTTTAAAGAAATAACTTGAAAATGACCCTGGCTAAATCCCCCTTCACGAGCAACTCACTGAACAGATCTAAACACGCTGCTGTAAGAAATCCATTCACCATTCACCATTCACCATTCACGATGTTGAAATACATTCTTCCTCTCATTCTTGCACTGTCGTTGACCAATGCTTCCTTTGCCCAACCCCGCCCCCGCATCGCCATCTTTGCCCCTGTGTATCTTGACTCGGCTTTCGACAGCATGAACAATTATCGCTATGCCAAAAACCAGTTCCCTGATTTTATTCTTCCCGGCCTGGAGTTCCTGGAAGGTGCACAGTTAGCCCTCGACTCATTGGCCACTGAAGGAGCCAAACTGGAAGTATATATCTACGATACCCGTTCTTCATTCGAAACACTTTCTGAACAACTCAACAAACCTGAACTGGACAGTGTACAGCTTATCATTACGCATTGTACAGCCGCCGAGGTTCGCTATTTTGCCGATGCAGGGTTGAAAAGAAATATCCCTGTCATAAATGTGAACCTGCCCAATGACGGCGGCATTCGCAACAACCCTTTCTATGTGATGCTCAATTCCACGCTGAAAACACAGTGTGAGGGCATGTACCGCTATATACAGAAACACTACCCGCTGGAGCCATTGGTTGTTTTTCGCCGCAAAGGACAGATGGAGGATATGATCCGCAACATCTTTGAAGAATTTGGAAAGAACACGATGGCCGTGCCCTTGAAATTAAAATATGTGGACCTGCCCGACAGTTTCACCGTCAATCACCTCACGGCACACCTGGACAGCAACCGCAAAGCCCTTTGCATTGCCGGCAGCCTGAATGATGCTTTTGGCAAACGACTGGCGCTGCACCTGGCGGCTGTTAACAAGCAATACCCCGTCACCGTAATGGGCATGCCCACCTGGGACGGCATCAAAGATTTCAGCAGGCCCGAATACAAAGACCTGGAGATCGTTTATGCCACCCCGTTCTACAATCCCCGCACCGACTCTGTCAGCGCCTCCATCAGCAATTATTTTAACACAGTCATGTATGCCCGCCCCAGCGATATGGTGATGCGGGGCTATGAAACGCTCTGGCGGTTTTCAAAACTGTTGCTCAAATATCCCAACGATTTTAACTCCAGCATCACCAGGAAAGAATTCAACCTTTTCCGTGAGTTTGACATCCAGCCTGTTTTCAACAACAGCCAGCAGATGACTCTTGACTATTTTGAAAACAAGAAATTATACTTCCTGCATTGGATGAATGGCATCATCAGTGTAAAGAACTAACCGTAGACCTTTATTCATCACAGGCATATTGTTGCGTTTTCATGGAAAAAAACTATTTGAGATAAAGCTTTATCAACATTCATGAAATAATTGTGTTTCCCGAATTCTTCAGCCGCCGCAGTTGATGACAACCTTTAGTTCAAACAGCAAAACATTCAAATAATTACCCCGATTAAATTAATTCGTATAGTATTCATACCAGGCAGTTGATAACCTGGCCAAAACAGTTTGCATTTTGCGTTGAACCTATTACCAAAGAATAAAAAAAGGCCACCTGCATCTGCAGATGGCCTTGAGTTAGTTTTTCAATCATTCTTTTATTGCTTCACCACTTTAGTGGTTGCTTTTTTACCACCTTGTCTCACTTCAACAATGTACATGCCTGATACCAGGTGATCGCCGAGGCGGAATACCTGTTCTGCGGCACCACGTTGCTGCTGCACCAGTTTACCCACCATATCAAACACCCTGATGTCAACCGTTTCCTTGCTGCCGCTCTTCACCCTCAGGTTGAAGAAGCTGGTTGTTGGATTCGGGAAGGCGGTGATCTCCAGCAGGTCAGCCGGGATGATCTCTGCCATTCCTTTCGGGTTGGTGACCACAGTGCCGTTGCCGGGGTTAACAGGATTAGGATTCTCTGTTTCACGGCTTGTATTCGGCGAACAAGGTCCGGTTGTACGAACAATGATCGTAGTTGTACAGGTCTCTGTGTTACCGTTAATATCTGTTACAGTCCAGCGGATGATTGACGTTCCTACATTGAACAGACCGCTTGCATTCACACCAGTACCACTTCTGCTCGTTGCACCGGTGATCTGGTAAGTGATACTGGCGATTCCGCAATTATCACTGGCCGTCAGCACAGGTATTGCATACTGGTTATTAGCAGTTTTGCAATAGATCGCATTGTTCGGGCAGTCAATATCCGGATCCCGCTGATCCCTGATCGTTACATTGAACGAACAGCTGGCAGTGTTACCGGAAATATCTCTCACCGTGTAAGTGATTGTCGTTACTCCCACGTTGAAGGTCCTTGTGCCGACACTGTTGAAACCGGTTGACGGTGAACTACCCGTAGTAGCTCCTGTCATCACCCAGGTGCGGGCCACAATACCGCAGTTGTCTGAACTGGACGGGTTGGGCACATTCACACTGCGGCTGCAATTGTTGCCTTGAGTGTTCAGCGTGATGTTTGACGGACAGTTTATCACCGGGTTGATATTATCAACCACAGTAATTGTAAATGAGCAGGTAGATGAGTTACCGGCCGCGTTGGTCGCTGTGAAGGTTGCCGTTGTCACACCCACATTGAAGCTACGGATGCCGAGCTGGCGGATACCGGTTGATGGTGAACTACCTGTTGTAGCGCCTGTCAACACCCAGGTCAGCCTGGTTACTGGTGAACATCCAGTCTGGTATGTCACATTCGGAACATTAATAATCCTGCTGCAACTGAAGCCAAACGAATTAGCAGTGATATTAGACGGGCAGAAGATCACGGGTGATCCGCCACTAGTCACAATAGTTACCGTTGCAGTGGTTGTATTGCTGCAGGTTCCGTTGCTGAATGTATAAGTAATCGTATAAGTACCCGGAGTGCTCAGGTTTGGACTAAACCATCCCGTATTTGGATCCATATACAAACCGGCAGGTGAAGCAGAATAGCTTCCACCGGTTTGTCCGGTAATGGTTGGTCCAACCCAGCTGGTTCCGCAATATTGCGGTCCGCCAGGATAACTGATACTTGCTGTTGGCAAAGCAAACACAGTCAATGTAGCAGGATCAGATGTCACGGTTTCATTTGCATTACATGAAGCTGCAACGATCACCCTGTACTGGTTGCCGTTCATTGCCAGTGTCGCAGGATCAATAACCAGTGAATTGTTCTCGGCACCGGGGATATTGTTCCAGCCGCTGCCGGTATTCACCTGCCATTGATACGTTGCACTGATATTGGTCTGCACACTGAATGTAGCCGATTGACCTGCGCAGGTTGATTCATCTTCCGGCCCTGAAACAATGGTCAACGCTTCGTTAGCTGCATTTACAATTACCGTAATGCTGCACTGAACATTGTTGTTGCCGTTGGTGGCTGTCCAGGTAACCGTTGTTGATCCTGGGTTGAACAATACACCTGCCAGTGAAGAACCACCGCTTCCGGTTGTTGCACCGCTCAGGTTATATGACAGGGTTGTTTCTCCGCAGCTGGCTGTTGCCGTTGCATCAAACTCAGTACCCTGTACAGCGTATTTACAATCGCCGGTATTTACTACCCTGTTAAACGGAGTTCCAACCGGACAAGTGATCACCGGTACACTGCTGGCAACTATGGTTACCTGCGTTATTGCAGTATTGCTGCAGTTACCATCACTGAAAGTATAAGTTACGGTATAGGTGCCAGGCTGGCTCAGGTTTGGACCAAACCATCCTGTGTTCGGATCCAGGTACAGTCCACCAGGTGAAGCAGAGTAGCTTCCGCCTGATTGACCCGTTACGATCGGGCCAACCCAGTCAGATCCGCAGAAGTCAGGTCCGCCAGGATAAGTGATCGTTGCCTCAGGCAGCGGGTTCACTATCAGTGTAGCCGGCTCAGATTCACTATCTGTGCAATCACCGGTCACCAGCACCCTGTATTGGTTGCCACTCATGTCATTTGTCGCCGGGTTGATGGTCAATGTGCTGCCATCTTCACCGGGAATATCACTCCAGCCGCGGCCATCATTCACCTGCCATTGGTAACCTGTAGCGCCGGGTGCTGTCACCGTAAAGCTGGCAGATTCTCCCTCGCAAACAGTAAGACTCAATGGCTCAATTGTTATTTCTATTTCCTGGCTGGTCACCACCACATTCTGTGTTTGGGTGCTGCTGTTACCAGATGCATCTGTATATGTCCAGGTAATCGTGTATTCTCCCGGAACAGTATAGGTAAGCGGATCGGTTGTTGTACCTGTTATCACACCATCACAATTATCATTGGCTGTCGGCGCTGTCACTGTCACACTGCACACACCTGTAGCATCAGGCAGTGTTTCCACAGCCGGAACAGGAGCATCATCATCAGCCACCGTTACAGTGAAGCTGCAGGTTGCTGTTCTGTTGGCAGCATCCCTCACTGTATAAGTGATGGTTGTAGTACCCACATTGAATGTACGGGTGCCGACCACATTGATACCTGTTGCCGGTGAACTGCCTGTTGTGGCACCACTCATGGTCCAGGTCAGGCGGGTCACACCGCAGTTATCATTGGTCACCGGATCCGGTACAGTTACACTGGCGCTGCACAATCCACCGTTGGTTCCGGCGCTGATATTAGCAGGACAGGTAATGGTCGGGTTCTGGTTATCCACCACGGTCACTTCTTGTGTGCAGGTGCTGGTATTACCATTTACATCGGTCACGGTCCAGGTAACTATAGTTGTACCTACAGGGAACTGTGACGGTGCATTGTTGGTAACACTGGCCACGCCGCAATTATCAAGTACTAATGATGGTGAACCAAGATTCACATTTGTGGCATAGCACTGACCGGCGTTTGCATTTACAGTCCTGTCGCCAGGGCAGATAAAGAACGGATCCTGTGTATCCACAACAGTCACTGTTTGTGTGCAGGTTACCACATTACCTCCATTGTCTGTCACTGTCCAGGTAATCGTGGTAGTGCCTACCGGGAAGAATATTGATTCAGCATCATTGTCTATCGACGCAATACCACCACATCCTCCGGTTACTGTCGGATTGCCCAGATCAAGGACAAGTCCAAAGCAGAAGAACGGTATGGCATTCACTGTAATATTCTGCGGGCAGGTAACCACCAGCGGATTATTGGCAATGATCGTCACCGAAGCAGTGGCTGTGCCAATGCATGGTGCGGTTCCATAAGTATAAGTGATGGTATAAGTGCCCGGAGTGCTCAGACCTGGGTTGAACCATCCTGTATTCGGATCGAGATACAGTCCTGCTTCAGCAGAATACGTACCACCACCTTGTCCTGTCTGGTTCACACCTACCCAGTTAGGTCCGCAGTATGGGCCACCTGCATAGCTGATGCTGGCAGATGCCGGCTGCGTAATGGTCAGGTTCAGCACATAGGTTACACATCCGTCCACATACTCGTAGGTACCTGATTCGGTATACGTTACCCCATTCACTGACCACAGGTATTCACCGCAAGCTGACTCAGTGCTTGTCACTGTGCTGCTTTCAATGATCGTCAGGATCAGCGTGGTCGTATGACAGTTCGCTGTATAGCTGTATTCACCGGTTTCTGTATAAGTCACACCATTCAGTTCCCACTCGTATTCATCGCAGGCAGTTACCGTTACGGTTGAGCTGGTGCTTTGAATAATTGTCAGGTTCAGCGTGGTAGTGTTGCAACCGGTCACGTACGGGTAGCTGCCAGACTCAGTATAGGTCTGACCGGTACCGCTTGTCCAGGTATAGCTGTCGCAGGCTGTCACATCCACCGAGTTGTTGGTGCTCGGAATCACTGTCAGGTACAGTTTATACGTATGACATCCGATCGTGTGAGTGTATGTACCGGACTCTGAATAAGTCTGGCCATTTACTGCCCACAGGTAGCTGTCACAAGCTGTTTCTGTTTGCTCTGTCAGTTCACTTTCGATGATCGTCAGGTTCAGTGTATATGTATGGCAGCCTATCACGTTGGTATAGATGCCGGTCTCAGTGTAGGTTTCCCCGTCACCACCATCGGCCTCTTCCCAGGTATAGCTGTCACAGGCTGTCACCTCTTCGCTTGACGATGTGCTTTCAATAATCGTCAGGATCAGCGTAGTCGTATGACAGTTCGCTGTATAGCTGTATTCACCGGTTTCTGTATAAGTCTCACCATTCAGTTCCCACTCGTATTCATCACAGGCAGTTACCGTTACGGTTGAGCTGGTGCTTTGAATAATTGTCAGGTTCAGCGTGGTAGTGTTGCAACCGGTCACGTACGGGTAGCTGCCAGACTCAGTATAGGTCTGACCGGTACCGCTTGTCCAGGTATAGCTGTCGCAGGCTGTCACATCCACCGAGTTGTTGGTGCTCGGAATCACTGTCAGGTACAGTTTATACGTATGACATCCGATCGTGTGAGTGTATGTACCGGACTCTGAATAAGTCTGGCCATTTACTGCCCACAGGTAGCTGTCACAAGCTGTTTCTGTTTGCTCTGTCAGTTCACTTTCGATGATCGTCAGGTTCAGTGTATATGTATGGCAGCCTATCACGTTGGTATAGATGCCGGTCTCAGTGTAGGTTTCCCCGTCACCACCATCGGCCTCTTCCCAGGTATAGCTGTCACAGGCTGTCACCTCTTCGCTTGACGATGTGCTTTCGATGACCGTCAGGTTCAGCGTCATCGTATGCGGACAACCATCTTCGTTAGTTGCCACATGGGTATAGGTACCAGACTCAGTATAAGTCTGACCACTACCTGCTGTCCAGGTATAGCTGTCACAAGCCGTTACAGTCTCGCTGGATGTTGTGCTCAGGTTGATGGTCAGGTTCAGCGTCATGGTGAGCTGGCAACCTGCTTCATTCGTAGTAATATGGGTGTAGGTACCAGACTCAGTATAAGTCTCGCCATCACCATCGGCCCATGTATAACTGTCGCAGGCTGTTACATCCTCGCTTGACGTTGTGCTTTCGTTGATCGTCAGGTTCAGCGTCATGGTCAGCGTACAACCAGCACCATTCGTGGTAACATGGGTGTAAGTACCGGACTCAGTATAAGTCTGGCCACTACCCGCTGTCCAGGTATAGCTGTCGCAGGCTGTTACATCTTCACTTGACGTTGTGCTTTCGTTGATCGTCAGGTTCAGCGTCATCGTATGCGGACAACCATCTTCGTTTGTAGTCACATGGGTATAGGTACCTGACTCAGTATAAGTCTGGCCATCACCCGCTGTCCAGGTATAACTGTCGCAGGCTGTTACATCTTCACTTGACGATGTGCTTTCGTTGATCGTCAGGTTCAGCGTCATGGTGAGCTGGCAACCTGCTTCATTCGTAGTAATATGGGTGTAGGTACCAGACTCAGTATAAGTCTCGCCATCACCATCGGCCCATGTATAACTGTCGCAGGCTGTTACATC
>CAYPOD010000018.1:51108-52818 GCA_964412375.1 uncultured Chitinophaga sp.
TATAAGTCTCGCCATCACCATCGGCCCATGTATAACTGTCGCAGGCTGTTACATCTTCGCTTGACGATGTGCTTTCATTGATCGTCAGGTTCAATGTCATCGTATGCGGACAACCAGCTTCGTTTGTACCCACATGGGTATAAGTACCAGACTCAGTATAGGTCTGGCCATTACCCGCTGTCCAGGTATAGCTGTCACAAGCCGTTACAGTCTCGCTGGATGTTGTACTCAGGTTGATGGTCAGGTACAACACATAAGTATGACATCCTATGGTATGGGTATAGGTACCCGAATTCGTATAGAGTTGTCCATTCACCGGCCAGGTGTAACTGTCGCAAGACGTTTCCGTTTGCTCGGTCAGTTCACTGTCAATGATGGTCAGATCAAGTGTATAGATATGGCAATCTACCTGGTTGGTATAGACACCAGACAAAATATAGGTCTCGCCTGTGCCACCGATCTCAGTTGGCCAGGTATAAGTATCACACCTGGTTATTTGCAGCGTTTCTGTGGTGATTTCATTCACCGTCAGTGTTGCCACTTCTGATTCTGCAGGATCGCCGCAGTTACCATACACCAGCACACGGTACTGGTTGCCGTCCATCGCAAGAGTGGTCGGGTCAATGGTCAGGGTGGTTCCTGTTTCACCATCTATATTGTTCCAGCCTTCGCCGGTATTGATCTGCCACTGGTAGCCGGTAGCACCTGTTGCTGTCACACTGAACACCGCTTCTTCCCCTTCACACACTTCCAGGCTTTGCGGATCTGCCGTGATGATAGCCGGGTCAGCCTGTACAATCACTTGCTGTGTCTGTATCAGACTATTGCCGGAAGCATCGGTATAGGTCCAGTTGATGGTATAGGTACCCGGAACTGTGTATGTTGTCGGATCGCTGGTGGTACCAATGATCACACCATCACAATTATCGGTAGCCGTCGGCGCTGTCACCGTTGCAGCACATACACCTGTTACATCCGGAAGCGGGATAACATTGGGCACAGGTGCCTGTTTGTCTTCCACGGTCACTGTGAACGTACAGGTCACGGCATTGCCGCTGGCATCAGTAGCTGTGAAGATAACCGTGTGCACACCTACAGGGAAGAAACTACCAGGTGCATAAGCCGGGTTATTGATTGTCAATGTTACACCGGGGCAGTTATCACTGGCTGTCGGCGGCAGGTAGCCAACAATGGCTCCGCACTGACCCGCATCAGCCTTGGTCAAAATATTGGCCGGGCAACCGGTCAAAATCGGGTTCTGGTTATCCAGGATAGTTACTGTGAAGCTGGCTTCTGACACGTTGCCGTTCACATCTGTTGCAGTATAAGTGATCACATTATTGCCCACAGATAACTGTGCCAATGCCGTAGTGCCGATTGTTATTACCGGTGTAAACGGTACGACACTCACTGTCAGTGAAGCCACACCACAGGCGTCTGTCACTGTTGGTACAGTCCATTGCACCAGTTGCTGGCATGTTCCTACTCCTGCAGGTATTGGTGCGATCACCGGTACATTGCTGAAGGCTGGGCCGATCTTGTCTTCTACTGTCACCGTCGCTGTGCAGGTTGATACATTACCATTATTATCTGTTACTGTTAACGTCACCGTATGTGTGCCTATGTCGGCACATGTAAAGTCTGTTATATCAATTGACAGGCTGGCGATACCACAGGCATCGTTGCTGCCATTGTCTATCTGTGCTGCAG
>CAYPOD010000018.1:52918-54772 GCA_964412375.1 uncultured Chitinophaga sp.
ATTACCATCTGCATCCAGCTGTACTGTGATGTTCTGACAAAGTGCTTCAGGAGCTTCAATATCAGTTACTGTCACTGTGTAGCTGCAAGTATGCGTATTACCACTAGCGTCTGTTGCTGTCCAGGTAACTGTTGTTACACCTACACCGAATACAACCTGATCCAGGCTTGTACCCGTACCTTCTGTAACTCCTGTCAGGACATACTCAACAGAAGAAACACTGCAATTATCTGTCGCTGTTGCATCCCAACCAGTTCCGATATGAGTATATGAACATTCTCCGTTATCAGTATTCACTGACTTGTTGTCTACACAGGTAACCACAGGATCTTCATTATCCACCACTCTTATGATCTGCTCGCAGGTAGCTACTTCCTGGTTATTGATGATGGCTGTCCAGATCACAATGTTATCTCCTATCGGGAATGGATCATTAAGGCTAAAACCATCCTCTCTTTGTGCGGAGAAGCTTACTGTTCCGCAACCGGATGTAAGTGTCGGTTCATTTTCCAGCCAGTAAGTTGGCGGAACAGTACCTGTACACAGACCCGGCGTAGTGTTCACTATATGCAATTCAGGACATGCAATAACTACCGGTACTTCACCGATCACTGTTATGGTCTGTACGCAAGGGATGCTGAAATTAAAGGCTGCATCCACTGCTAACCACAGGATCTGTGTGGATCCGATCGGGAATGTATTCAATGCACCCGGAGTTAATGGCACTCCATCGAGGCGGGTGCCGGTAATGGTCACAAATCCGCAATTATCAACCGGCACAGGCGCTGTAATAAATACATCGGCTGTACACTCACCTTCCGGTGCATCTACCGTAATAGGAGCAGGGCAGGTGAAGGTTGGCGGGGTAACATCTTTTGCGGTCAATGTTACCACACAGGGTACAGCATTCGTATTGCCATTCACATCAGTTCCTGTAATAGTTACTGTTGTTGTCTGGTTGTGCAGCAGGCTGATCAATGTGCCCGCTGCAGGCACCTGCACAAAGCTCACCGCACCGCAGTTATCACTGCCCACCAGGCTGCTGATGAGGTCTGGCACGGTGATCTGGCAATTTGCATTCAGGTTCACATTCATCGGAGCCGGGCAGGTGAAGGTCGGCGGTTGGTTATCTATCACCAGCACATCAAAGCTGCATGGTGCAGAATTATTATTGTTCACATCTGTGGCTATCACGGTTACCGTGGTAGTGCCCACAGGGAAATTGTACGGGAATGTAATATCATCCTGTTCAGGGGTGCCATAGTTCACATAATAAGTGAACGTTGTCACCGCGCCGCAGTTGTCAGTTGCGCTGGCGTTAAAGCTCAGCGAAGCATGACACTGGCCCGGATCAGCATTGTAAGAAGCCAAAGGTGTGGGACAAGTGATCACCGGCACCTGGGTATCTGCCACCACCACAGTAAATTCACAATCACTGCTGTTGCCGTTCACATCGGTGGCCACTGCAGTTACAGTGGTGCTGCCGATCGGGAACAGGTGGGGGAAGCTGATCTCGTCTTCTTCTGCTTCACCATAATTGATAAAGTATTTGATCGTTGCTACACCGCAGGCATCGGTTGCTGTTGCAGTGAAGCTTTGAGTTGAATAACACTGACCAGCATCGGTGCTGTAAGAAGCAGCCGGTGTGGGGCAGGTAATTTCAGGAGCTGTTACATCCAGCACTGTTACACTGGCGGTGCAGGTAGAAGTATTGCCGGCTCCGTCTGTTACGGTCAGGGTTACTGTATTCGGGAAGCTGTAGCCGTGTGAGCCCAGACCTGTAAAGACATCTGTTGCAAATCCATCCCACTCAATAGAAGGATCAAATGCATCTGCTCCATTGGCATCGCCCTG
>CAYPOD010000018.1:54872-56582 GCA_964412375.1 uncultured Chitinophaga sp.
ATCCATCCCACTCAATAGAAGGATCAAATGCATCTGCTCCATTGGCATCGCCCTGACTGATGCTAATTTTTCTTCTGAGGGTATTATCAGCAGTAGAAGTAAGTCCAGTACCCCATTCAGTACCAGGGTCAGTTCCTATCTGACCGATTACGTCAATCAAACTACCACTCTTAACAAGAGCTACCACATCATCGCCATTAAATATTCCAGCAGCAGTTGTCTGATCTGCTTGTGCCAAAATAGCAGCATTTGATGTAGTTGTTGCAAACACAAATACATCTCCATTCGCAATTGAGCCTGTCAACGGGAAATCTGTAAAGGTAGTATTACCGTTAAAATACATTCTTAATGCATATGTTCCAGTAAGTGTTATAGAAGCACCTGTACCATTGAATATTTCAATAGCCTTGTTATTGCTGCTACCTTCAATATATTCTGAAATAAACAGGTCTGCAGGAGGCGTTGCCCCTACATTGCTGCAATTAAACGTTGTTTTGTTAATACTAAGTGACACAGCCCCGCAATTATCACTGCTGCCATTATCAATTTGTGCAGCGGTGATGGTAGCATTACCTGTTGCATCCAGTTCTACGGTGATGTTCTGGCACACCGCTGTCGGCGGGGTCACATCATCAATGATCACCGTTTGTGTTTGCTGGCTGGTATTGCCATTTCCATCATCATAGGTCCAGGTGATGGTAAATGTGCCCTGGGTAGTATAAGTCGTCGGGTCTGTTGTAGTACCGGTGATCGGGCCTTCGCATTCATCTGTTGCTGTCGGCGCTGTTACGGTAGCTTCGCAGGATGCCGTAATGGTTGGCAATGTTGCCTCATCAGGCACCGGTGCAGCCTGGTCACCACCGGTAAAGGTTACCACGGCATTGGCAGCCGGGTTGCCACAGGCATCCACGATGCTGTAAGTGTAGGTGGCTGTCCATGCATTATTATCACCGGTGATATCTGTATCAATCAGCTCCGCTGTCACTCCACTGCAATCCGTATACAATGCAGCAATAGATGCTTCAGACGGCGCTGTGGGTGCACCACCCAGGCACACATCACTGTTGCCGCCGGGTAATGTACCGGTCAGCACAGGTGCGGTCTGGTCGCTGCCGCTGTGAACAATAGACTGGTTCTCCAGCTTATTGCCACAGGCATCCACCACTTCAAAATTATAGGTCACCGTCCAGTTGCAATCTTCACCGTCCGGAACGGTTGTCAGCAGGTTCACTGTCACCGCACCGCAGGCATCTGTATAATTTGCTGCTACGGCCTCTGCATCAAATGCAGGCACAGCAGTCAGCGCATCTGCCAGGCAGGCATCAATGCCTGTTGTTCCCGCAGGTGCAGTTCCTGTAGGAGCATCGGTGTCTACTGTCCAGGTATAAGTTACTTGCTCTATATCCGTCAGACCACCACAGTTGTCTGTGGCTGTCACGGTAAAGGTTTGCGAACGGCTGCAGTCATTTTCGATAACAGCTCCGGCCACTACCGTGATCGTAGCACCACAATTGTCTTCTACAGACGAAGCTGCTTCAACACTGGCCTCAGTGGGCAGTGCTGCAGGATTGCAACCCAGGTCAAGACCTGTTGTCGGAACTGTCAGCACTGGTGCTTCGGTATCCGCTGACCAGCTTACGGTCTGCGATACTGAAATATCATTACCACAATTATCCACGGCTGTCCATGTTCTTGTCCTTGTGGGCAGGC
>CAYPOD010000018.1:56682-60050 GCA_964412375.1 uncultured Chitinophaga sp.
AGGCTGTGCCGCCATCCACATCAACCGGTGTTACAGAAGCGATACCGCAGTTGTCATTAAATGTAGGTGCAACAAAAGCATCCTCAATTTCCTGTGCTGTCGGGTTGCAGCCAATGTTCACATCTGCACCCTGTGCCGTATTCACAGTCGGGTCTTCCGTATCCACTGACCAGCTTACGGTCTGCGATACTGAAATATCATTACCGCAATTATCCACGACTGTCCATGTTCTTGTCCTTGTGGGCAGGCAGGCTGTGCCGCCATCCACATCAACCGGTGTTACAGAAGCGATACCGCAGTTGTCGTTAAACGTTGGCGCTACAAATGCATCCTCAATTTCCTGTGCTGTCGGGTTGCAGCCAATGTTCACATCAGCACCCTGTGCCGTATTCACGGTCGGGTCTTCGGTATCCACTGTCCATGTATAGGTTACGGTGCAAATAGTTGTTTTATTACAGTTGTCTGTAGCCGTTACGGTCCAGTTTAGTATGCGCTGGCAACCGTTTTCAACAACAGTACCTGCTGCTGCCGTTACGCCAAACACACCACAATCATCTGTTACTACCCCGGCTGCTGCGATTACTGCCAGTTCATCGGGGAATGATTCGGGGTTACAGCCCAGGTCTATCGGAGCTACAGGACATGCTGTGAACACAGGGTCGGCTGCATCCACTGTCCATGTATAGGTTACTTCTTCAATATCCGTGAGACCACCGCAATTGTCAGTAGCTGTTACGGTGAAGGTTTGCGATCTGCTGCAACCATCTTCGATAATAGTTCCGGCCACGGCTGTGATCGTAGCACCGCAGTTATCGGTTACGGAAGAAGCCGCTGCCACACTGGCCTCAGTGGGCAGTGTTTCAGGATTGCAACCGAGGTTAAGACCTGTAGTCGGAACCGTGAGCACTGGTGCTTCGGTATCCACTGTCCAGGTAAAGGTTACAAAGCAGGTAGCAGGGTTATTACAGTTATCTGTAGCCGTTACCACCCATGTTTGTGACCTGATACAATCACCGGTAACAGGTCCGCCAAGGGCGGTTACCGATGCAATACCACAATTATCTGTTGCTGTGCCTGCGGCAGCGATCGCTGCTGCTTCATCGGGCAGACTGGTTGGGTTACAACCCAGGTCAACCGCTGCTACCGGGCAATTGGCAAATGCCGGCGCTTCGGTATCTTCTGTCCATGTATAAGTTACTGTCTCCACATCGGTGAGACCACCACAGTTGTCAGTGGCTGTCACCGTAAAGGTTTGTGATTTGATGCAACCGCCTGTTATTTCACCGGCTGCCACACTGATGGTAGCGCCGCATTCATCCGTTACAGATGAAGCTGCTTCCACACTGGCTATTGTTGGCAGTGTTTCAGGGTTACAACCCAGGTCAAGACCCGTGGTGGGCACGGTGAGCACAGGAGCTTCGGTATCCACTGTCCATGTAAATATCACAATGCAGGTTCCGGTATTATTGCAGTTATCTGTAGCTGTTACCACCCATGATTGTGTTTTCACACAATCACCGGTAATAAGTCCGCCAATAGCGCTGACAGAAGCTACACCGCAATTATCTGTTGCTGTACCGGCAGCAGCAATCGCCGCTGCTTCATCGGGCAGGTTGGCCGGGTTACAACCCAGGCTAACCGGTTCAGTCGGGCAATTGGCAAATGCCGGTTCTTCCAGGTCATCTGTCCATGTATAAGTTACTGTCTCCACATCGGTGAGACCACCACAGTTGTCAGTGGCTGTCACCGTGAAGGTTTGAGATTTGACACAATCACCAGTTATAGCTCCGGCCACGGCTGTGATCGTTGCACCGCAATTATCGGTTACGGAAGAAGCCAATACCACACTGGCCTCAGTGGGCAGGGTGGCAGGGTTGCAACCCAGGTCAAGACCTGTTGTCGGAACCGTGAGCACCGGGGCTTCTGTATCGTTTACATTTACCACCACATTGCAGGTGTTTTCACAACCATTGGCATCAGTGATGACGAGTGTTAATGTATAAGATTGGTTACAATTTGTTCCGGCATCCACGGTTACGTTTTGTTCGTCTGTGGCGCCATTGATTGTGGCATTGCCGCTGATGCTCCATTGGTAAGAAGCCATACCGGCAGGGCCGCTGTATTGATGTCCTGTTGAACCCGGGCATACAGCCGCTGTGGGGCCGCTGATGCTGCAGGCAGGCAATGCATATACAGTAAATGTTGCTGTTTGCTGGCAATTGTTATTATCAGTATAAGTGATTGTAGTTTGCCCGTTGGAAATAGCTGATACAAGTCCGTTATTATCCACTGTAGCCACTGCTTCGTTAGAAGAGGTCCACGGGTTGACGACAGCAGGAGTACCAGAGCCGGTCAGTTGGCTGGTAGCACCTGCACAGATTTCAAGGTCACCGGTGATCTCCGGCGTTGCATTGATCACAAAATTAACCGGGGTGCGGCAGGTTGGGTTCAAAGAACATTCGGCCCAGAAAGTATAAGTGCCGGCTGTATTGGCATCAACCAGGTTGGCATAGTTGCCCCCGGCTGCCACCACTTCTGCATCACCCACGGGGTTCCATGGAGTATTTGAAGCGGTTACTTCAACAGCAGTGCCGCCGGTTTCCTGGGTGAACCACCTGATCTCAGCAGGTACATTGTAACTAACAATTACACGGCCATTTGCACCGGCTCCAGATACTGTACCATTATCACCTTTAGCTCCACCACCACCGCCAGGTGCTGTTCCTGCATTTCCATTACTTCCATCATTTCCGCCATTTCCACCGGCACCAACAGTTCCGCATGCACCAATATTTCCGGTCTGTCCGCCACCGATACCTCCGGTGTTACCAATTGCATTCGCACCATTTGTTCCATTGGAAGTTGCACATCCAGCCTGACCACCGCTTCCTCCACCTGCATCATCTACTCTGGCTCCACCATTTCCTCCAGCAAATTCAATCTGTCCGATACTAGCAGCAGTTGTTCCGCCAGATACAGTACCGTCACCCGAACTTCCGCCTGAACCACCTGCTGCAACCACCAATGATGCTCCAAAACTTGATGCTCCTCCGTTTCCTCCAGGTGTTCCACCGCCGCCGCTTCCGGCCGCACCTCCAGTACCTCTTACTACGTTAAAACTTTGGCCAGGTGTCACAGCCAATACACTGCTGGCATAAGCACCACCACCACCACCACCACGGGCATTGTTTCCGCCACCACCGGCTCCGCCACCGGCACCCCATGCCTGAACTGTTATGCTGGTTACACCCGCCGGAACGATAAAGGTTCCATTCGCATCAAAAATCACCTGATCCGCAATTGGATCGCAGGCTGAGGTTACGGTTAAAGAACCGCTGCCGCCAACACAGATTTCTGCACCGGTAGCG
>CAYPOD010000019.1:0-56051 GCA_964412375.1 uncultured Chitinophaga sp.
GCGGGTATTAACACCCAACTACGTAAGGAGAATAAAAACATTGGTAAAGTTTTTGTGTAAATAAGCAGCATGAAATATTTGTTTATAATAACCGGGTTGCTTTTCAGCTTTTGTTTAGCGGCGCAGGATAGTACCTGGAAAAAAACGGACAGCAGTTCAGTTGTCGTGCATAAAGATCCCCGCATAGACCTGCTGGTGAAAAAACAGGCACAGATCAATGAAGAAACCAGCCGCGATGCCAGGCGTTTTGTTAAAGGTTTCCGGCTGATGGTAATCACCACCAACAACAGGGATGAAGCAATGGCCGCCAAAACAAAGGTTTATACTTATTTCCCCGAACTGAAAGCTTACCTCTGGCACCAGTCGCCTTATTACAAACTTAAGGTGGGAAATTTCAAAGAAAGAAAAGATGCAGAAGCCTACCAGAAAAAACTGAATGCTTATTTCCCCAAAGGTGTTTTTGTGATGCCGGATACGGTGGAGGTGAAACCGGACAAAAACAGGGACGACTCAGAAATTCTGCCCTGATTGTAATAAATGCATATTCATAAACCATTACCGCATTGCGGAATGGTTTTTTTATTTTTGAGGCATGATAGAAAAGATCAAGACCCTGGCCCGGGACTATGCCCCTGAGTTCATCAACATCCGTCATCATTTGCATGCCCATCCTGAACTGAGCTACCAGGAATTTGAAACTTCAAAATTTGTTCAGCACAAACTGCATGAATGGGGAATCCCGTATCAAATAATGGCTACCACGGGTGTTGTGGGATTGATCAAAGGAAAGAACCCTGAGAAAAGAACCGTAGCGCTGCGTGCCGATATGGATGCACTGCCGATCAAAGAAGAAAATGATATTCCTTATAAGTCAAAAAATGAAGGAGTGATGCATGCCTGCGGGCATGATGTACACAGCACCTGCCTGCTCGGCGCTGCCAAAATTCTCAATGATACAAAAGAAGAATGGGAAGGTACGGTGAAGCTGATCTTTCAGCCCGGCGAAGAAAAAAATCCGGGTGGCGCTTCTTTGATGATAAAAGACGGTGTGCTGGAGCATCCGAAACCAGCTGCCATTTTTGGGCTGCATGTTCATCCTGGTTTGCCTGTTGGTAAAGTAAGTTTCCGCAGTGGCAAAGTGATGGCCAGTGCCGATGAATTATATATTACCATCAAAGGAAAAGGCGGTCATGCTGCTTCTCCTGATCTTTGTATTGACCCGATTCTGATTGCTTCCCATCTTATCATTGCGCTGCAGCAGATCGTCAGCCGCAATAACAACCCGCATAATCCCTCTGTGCTTTCCATCACTGCTTTCAACGGCGGCACCACTACGAATGTGATCCCTAATGAAGTGAAACTGAAAGGCACTTTCCGGGCCATGGGAGAAGAATGGCGTTTCAAAGCCCATGAACTGATCCGGAAAATGACGCATGACCTGGTGCAAAGCATGGGTGGCGAAGCCGAACTACTGATAGATATTGGCTATCCTTCCGTTTATAACAGTGAGGCCCTGCATGAAATTGCCTGGCATAAGGCCATTGAATTTTTAGGTGCAGCCCATGTGGAAGAAACAGAAAAAAGAATGGGCGCCGAGGATTTTGGATACTACACACAACAAATTCCCGGTTGTTTTTTCCGTCTCGGTGTGATGAACGAAGCCAAAGGCATCACTTCGGGTGTGCACACTCCCACCTTCAATATTGATGATAATGCCATTGAAATTGGCATGGGAATGATGGCCTGGCTGGGCAGCAGTGCCGGTAATTAACATCTCCTGCAACGGTCACAGCACAATAGTTGTCAACCAATACAAAATGACACTACGACACTATGAAACTTGCCACTGTATTAATCGCAGTGTTGGTTTTCTCTAATTGCAGCAAATCAAAAATGAGAACCCTGCTTTTTTAAGATCGGGACAATGTGGCAACTATGCTTATAGTGCCGAGACAACTCAGCTCTGTTTTGATAAAATCATCTCTGACTCCCGGTGTCCTGCCAATACTATTTGCATCTGGGAAGGAACAGCCGTTGCATAATTCACATTTAGTAAAGGCAGTGAGTCGCACAAACTGACACTTGCCACCAACCCGGTACCCGGCCAATATATAAAAGACACTACTGTGGCTGGTTACAAGATCGAGTTTATTAATCTCCATCCCTATCCCGGTACAAAACCCGTTTCATCAAATAAACATAAAAAGGCCGAGGTAAAGGTTATCCGTCTTTAAGTGTATAGGCTCCTGTATAAGCATTGCTTGCGTTCAGCATCCCTTTCGAATTATATTTTTGTACATTGCAGCCCGCTGCGATGAACAATAAAATATAACTATGCAAAACGACTTTCGAAAACAACAGGCACTGGAATACCATGCCAAAGGAAGACCCGGAAAGATTGAAGTGATCCCTACGAAAGAAGCCAAAACACAAAGAGATCTTTCTCTTGCCTACTCACCCGGTGTGGCCGAACCCTGCCTCGAGATCGCCGCTGATGTGGAGAATGTTTATAAATACACCGCCAAAGGAAACCTGGTGGCGGTGATCAGCAACGGTACTGCTGTGCTGGGCCTCGGTGATATTGGCCCCGAAGCCGGCAAGCCGGTGATGGAAGGAAAAGGAGTGCTGTTCAAAATATTTGCCGATATAGACGTGTTTGACATCGAGATTAACGAGAAAGACCCGGTAAAATTCGTTCAGATCGTCAAGGCCCTGGAGCCTACTTTCGGAGGCATCAACCTCGAGGACATCAAAGCCCCGGAATGTTTTTATATCGAACAGGAACTCAAAAAACAACTGAACATTCCTGTGATGCATGACGACCAGCATGGAACGGCCATTATCAGTGCTGCGGCCCTGCTGAATGCGCTGGAACTGCAAAAGAAAAAGATTGACAAAGTGAAGTTTGTGGTGAACGGCGCCGGCGCTGCCGCCATGGCCTGCATCATGCTTTATGAAGCCCTGGGTGCCAAACATGATAATTTCCTGGTGTTTGACCGCAAGGGTGTGCTGCATAAAGAAAGAAAAGACCTTGAAGAGTTTAAGCAAAAATTTGCCAACGCTTCCGGCGACATGACATTGGCACAGGCCATGAAAGATGCTGATGTATTCATCGGTCTGAGTGCAGGAAATACGGTGAATGCAGAGATGGTGAAAAGTATGGCCAAAAATCCCATTGTTTTTGCCATGGCCAACCCCGACCCGGAAATAAGCTGGGAAGAAGCTACAAATGCAAGAAAAGACATTATCATGGCCACCGGCCGCAGTGATTACCCCAACCAGGTAAACAATGTACTGGGCTTCCCATATATTTTCCGCGGTGCGTTGGATGTAAGAGCAAGACATATCACGGAAGCGATGAAACTCGCAGCCGTGAAAGCATTAGCAGAACTCACCAAAACACCGGTACCGGACATTGTGAACATGGCTTACAATGAAAAGAATATTTCATTTGGCCCCAATTATATAATCCCAAAGCCTCTTGATCCCCGGTTGCTGGCCACCGTGGCTCCGGCTGTTGCCAAAGCGGCCATGGAAAGTGGTGAAGCCCGTCAGCCGATTGTGAATTGGGAGAGTTATATAAACAATCTCAACAAACGGCTGGGCCTGGACAACCAGGTGATGCGGGTCATCGGCAATAAAGCCCGTCGTGACCCCAAACGGATTGTATTTGCCGAAGCAGACAATGTGAAGATCCTGAAAGCAGCACAGATCATCTTTGATGAAGGTATCGGCTACCCCATTCTGCTGGGTGATGAACAAAAGATCAGGCATATGGCAGCTTCCAATGGAGTGGACCTGGCGGATATGCCCATTTTTGACCCCCGCAGCGATGCCATGGAAGAAAAGCGGTTAGCCTATGCCGATATATTTTTTGCCAAGCGGGGCCGAAAGGGTTTCAATGCCTATGAATCAAAAAAGATCATGAAGGACCGCAACTATTTTGGCTGCATGATGGTGGAGTGTGGCGATGCGGATTGCATGATCTCAGGGCTGGCAAAAAATTACCCGGATACCATTCGTCCGGCCCTGCAAACCATCGGCACAGAGGAGGGAGTGAAAAAAATTGCAGGTATGTACCTGATGCTGGCCAAACAAGGGCCGCTATTTCTTGCCGACACAACGGTTAACTTCAACCCTACTGCCGAAGAGCTGGCCGATATCACCCTGATGGTGGCCAAAGAAATCAGGAATTTCAATATCACTCCGCGGATAGCTATGCTGAGTTATTCCAATTTCGGCAGCAGCAATTCTCCGGAAGCAAGAATAGTGGCTGAAGCGAGAAAGATTGTAAAGACAAAAATGCCATCGCTGATCGTGGATGGCGAAATGCAGGCCAGTGTCGCTTTCAACAAAGAGATGATGAAAGAGAATTACCCGTTTTGTGAACTGGTGGATAAAGATGTGAACACACTCATTTTCCCCAATCTTGCCTCGGGCAATGTTGCCTATAACCTGATGAAAGAATTAGAAACAGCTGATGCGATAGGCCCGATTTTACTGGGACTGAAAAAACCGGTCCATGTGCTGCAATTGGGCAGTTCGGTGCGCAGCATAGTAAATATGGCGCTGATTGCTGTAGTGGATGCACAAACCAAAAGCAAAACGGCAACAGAAGAGATTGTAAAAAAATCAAAGTGGTGGAAACGCTTCCGGAACGTGAGCCGTGAACTGTAACTATAAATTTCAACCGGGTTTTTACAGCCTGTATTTGTATTTTACAGCCTAAATTTATCCATGACGATATTCAATGATATAGGCCGTTACCTGCTTATGATCAAAGGCATGTTTTCCCGCCCGGAAAACGGCAGGATGTACTGGAAAGAATTCATGCACCAGTGTGCAGAGATCGGGGTAGGTTCATTGGGTATCGTAGCGATCATATCTGTTTTCATTGGGGCTGTTTCCACCATTCAGACAGCTTACCAGTTGGTCAGCCCGCTGATCCCCCCTTCCACTATTGCACAAATTGTACGGGACACGGTGATTCTTGAGTTTGCCCCTACCCTTGTCTGCATTGTGCTGGCAGGTGTGGCCGGCAGCCGCATTGCCAGCGAGCTGGGTAATATGCGGGTGAGTGAGCAAATAGATGCATTAGAGATCATGGGTATTAATACCAAAACTTACCTGATTCTTCCCAAGATTGCTGCCGCACTGTTGATGATTCCCTTACTGGTGGTAATTGCGATGGTGCTGGGCATCTGGGGTGGCAGACTGGCGGGCACCATGGCCGGTATTCTTTCAGCCAGCACTTATGACAAAGGTTTGCTGGAATATTTTGTTCCCTACAATGTCATCTTTGCATTGATCAAAGCTTATTTCTTCGCCTTTATCATATCCAGCATTCCCTGCTTTTACGGCTATTATGTAAAAGGCGGCGCTTTGGAAATCGGCAGGTCCAGTACAAAAGCTGTGGTGGTGAGCTGTATCCTGATATTGTTCGCAGATTATGTTTTATCCGCATTATTGTTGTAATGATAGAAGTAAAGAATATAAAAAAATCATTTGGTAATAAAACCGTGATTGAAGATGTCAGCGCTGTGATGAATACCGGACAGTGCAATCTCATCATCGGCGCCAGCGGCAGTGGTAAAACTGTGCTGATGAAATGTATGGTGGGCTTGTTTGTGCCGGATGCAGGTGATATCATCTATCATGGTCAGAATTTCACGGCGATGAGCCCTGCAGAAAAAACGGAAATAAGAAAAGAGATTGGTATGCTGTTCCAGGGTTCTGCTTTGTTTGACAGCCTGACGGTTGAACAAAATGTAATGTTCCCGCTGGATATGTTTACCAAATGGCCCCTCAAAAAGAAACTGGACAGGGTGAATGAGGTATTGGCAAGGGTGAACCTGGAAGAGGCCAACCGGAAGTTTCCGGCGGAACTGAGCGGTGGCATGAAAAAAAGAGTGGCGCTGGCCAGGGCCATTGTGTTAAACCCCAAATATCTCTTTTGTGATGAGCCCAATTCCGGGCTTGACCCTCAAACATCGCTGGTAATTGATAAACTGATCCGGGAGATCACCATTGAATATAATATCACTACTGTGGTCAACACCCACGACATGAACAGTGTGATGGAGATTGGCAACTATATTATGTATATGCACCAGGGCCGTAAAGAATGGGAAGGCAGCAACAGGGAAATTATTTTTAGCAAAAACCAGTTACTGAATGAATTCATTTTTGCCTCCGACTTTTTGCGGGATGCCAAAGAAATGCGGATGCTGGAAGAAAAGGGTAAGATTTCCAATGACCGCAATATGGATGATTTGCTAAAATAAATTGAATTAACAGGCAGCCTGAACAATTCCGGGTTGTATTGGAATAATTTGTGTGGCTTTAATGTTTTATTGTAAACTTCAAAATCAAAGCCATGCACAATATTTACTCCTTATTATTCTCCCTCTTTCTTTTTTCCTGCACAACCCGGATTCAATATGTTGGACAAAAAAAATCACCCTCACAGCAGGTGGATGTTTTTATAACAGAAGAAAGCATCAAAAAACGTTTTGAATTTATTGGAAAGGGATATGTTAGATCCTATGGGTTATCTAATCCTGAGACGATTCAGCAAAAAGCAATAAATAAAGCAAAATCAGTGGGTGCGAATGCCATATTAATCAAAGATTATATTAGCCCGGTGCCTGTTACCAGCATCAGTAATTTTCAACGGTCAGACAGTCTTGGCAACAGTATGATCAGCACCGGAACCTCCGTTATTTCCACGGGCTATGCAACCGGTTTCCAGATCTTTTTCCTGAGATACGTCGAATAGGCTGAGAGTCCTGCATATTGTCAGTTTTCCCTTACTTTTGCCGGACTTTTAAGCACACCTGGTATGAGTATTCTTGTTAATAAAAACTCCAAAGTATTAGTGCAGGGTTTCACCGGCACAGAAGGCACTTTTCATGCTACACAGATGATTGATTACGGCACCCAGGTTGTGGGTGGTGTCACTCCCGGCAAAGGCGGAAATACACATCTTGAAAGACCCATTTTCAACACGGTGGCTGATTGTGTAAAAACCACCGGCGCCGATGTGAGCATCATATTTGTTCCGCCAGCTTTTGCTGCAGACGCCATTATGGAAGCAGCCGAAGCCGGCATCAGGCTGGTGGTTTGCATCACGGAGGGAATACCCGTTCAGGATATGGTGAAAGTGAAGAATTACCTGCAGGGAAAAAACACAAGACTGGTTGGCCCCAATTGCCCGGGTGTGATCACCGCCGGCGAATGTAAAGTGGGAATCATGCCGGGTTTTGTTTTCAAACCGGGAAGAATAGGAATCGTTTCCAAATCCGGAACACTGACCTATGAAGCAGCAGACCAGGTGGCAAAAGCAGGTCTTGGTATCTCGACAGCAGTAGGTATCGGTGGAGACCCGATCATAGGCACTCCCACCAAAGAAGCAGTGGAGTTGCTGATGAACGACCCGGATACGGACGCCATCGTAATGATTGGAGAGATCGGCGGTGGTATGGAAGCCGAAGCAGCAAGATGGATCAAAGAAACAGGTAATAAAAAACCTGTGGTTGGTTTTATCGCCGGTCAAACTGCACCTCCCGGAAGAAGAATGGGACATGCCGGTGCCATCGTTGGCGGTGCAGATGATACGGCTGCTGCTAAAATGAAGATCATGTCTGAATGCGGCATCCATGTTGTCAGCAGTCCTGCTGATATCGGGAAAAAAATGGCAGAGGTATTAAATAGCAAGTAGATAAAAAGCTTTGTAAAATAAAAATGGCCCCGATGAATCGGGGCCATTTGCTTTATGTGAGTTTTCATGGTGGTCCTTACCTGGAATCACGGATAAAACGGGCCAGCTCATCCTTGCTGCTGCTGAAGGTCAGCGCTTCGTTTGCCAGGTAGTAGTTTCTTTTGTCAACTGTTTTCCTGTATGCATACTTGGCGATGTCCAGCTTATTATTCTCAAAAGAAAAGAGCAGCATCAGTTCTTTCACCTGCATGGCAGTAAGGTTATTCTGATCAACAATGAATTTGGCGGATTTGAGCCTGTTGGCCTCAAACCACTCTTTACGGAGTGATTCTTTCACTCTTTCAAATTCAGGAGCCGCCATCACATTTCTGAAATCAGGCCCCCTATCCCAGTCATCATCAAAATAATCCTCGTCATCAAAGTACCAGTCATCATTACGGTCAATCCGGCGTTCATCCACGAACACTTTGCCAAACCTGTTCACGGTGATGTCGGTGTGAAAACCCCTGCGGATCACAACAGTGCTGTTATAAATAACATCCTGTCTTTTTCCCAGGCCAATTCCAAAACCGTTTCTTTTTACTTCACGGTATATCTTCACCGTGTGACGGCCTTCTGAAAGATTACTGAGGGTAATACTGTTCTTACTCATGGCAACTTTTCTGCCGTCCACCTCAAATACCAGGTTCATGTTATTCGTGACCGTTGAGATACTAAGGCGGCTGCCATTAAAGGCAAAAAGTGAAAGAGAGAACAGTGAGCTAAGTAAAAGGGTAAAAATTTTTTTCATACAAATCTGATTTAATGCCTGCCTGTCGGCAGACTGGTTATTAAAATTGTTTCCGCACTTACATTTTCCAAACTCATGCCATCGTGCCAAAAAACATCGCAATGAAACGTTAAAGGCAGATGCGGTTATTAAAGCGGAATTGCGGGAGTTTGCCAGAGTGATTGCCTGTAAAGGATTTCAAAGGAAGAAACAAACAGTACAGATGCTGAAGCAATTAAATTACTCCTGCTAAAATCCCTTACGGGATTATTTATTTTATGAATTTTGCTGACTTCCGGCATCATACCGTCGCTACAGATTAGTTAACTTACAGAAAATTATCCCGGCATGATTAAACCTTTCAAAACCTTATTTCTAACCAGCTTTTCTTTATTATTAATAATGAGCAGTCGCAGCCAGCAACCTCTAAAAAACTACACAGCCGAATGGAAAAAGGCGGAAGCCTTTGCCAAAAAAAATCTTCCTAAGTCAGCGTTGACAGAAGTGAAGAAAATATATGCCCTCGCCAAAAAAGAAAAACAGGATGCACAGGTGATCAAGGCGCTGGTTTATATGACCGGGTTGCAAAGTGAAACAAGGGAAGACAATGAAGTGTTTTCTATTAAAGAAGTAGAAAAGGAGATCAGCACAAGCAAAGAACCGGTCGCATCCATCCTTAAAAGCCTGCTGGCCCAGATGTATTGGAATTATTTCCAGGATCAGCGCTGGCAATTATATGACCGGACAAAAACCACCAGCTTTAAAAAAGATGATATAGCCACCTGGGATGCAGAAGATTTTCATAAAAAAATCAGTGAGCTCTATTTGCAATCCATAAAAAATGAAAAACTGTTACAGCAAACCAAATTGCAGCCTTATGATGCGATCATTGTAAAAGGAAATGTCCGTCACCTCCGCCCCACACTCTACGACTTGCTGGCTCACCGTGCCATCCTGTATTTCGACAATGATGAAAGAGATATTAAACGACCCGCATATGCGTTTGAAATAGACCAGGCATCCGCTTTTGATCCCGCAGCCGATTTTGTGACCAGAAAATTTACAACCAGCGATTCGCTGTCGCTGCATCACAAAGCCCTGCTGATTTATCAAAAACTGATCGCTTTCCACTTAAATGATGCGAAACCGGATGCATTAATTGATGCCGATATTCAGCGTATCGAATTTGTAAAAGGAAAATCCACCCATCCCGACAAGGATGAGCTTTATTTCAATGCCATCAATCATATTGCTCACCAATACGAAAATCACCCTGCTGCAGCACAGGCCTGGTATTTGGTTGCGAAGTATCATGATGAAAAAGCCAACAACTACAAACCCTATGGCGACAGCACACACCGCTTTGCAAGAGTAAAAGCAAAAGAAATAGCAGAAAAAATTTTGTTACAAAAGGATTCCTCGGAAGGAAAGATAATTGCCTATAATCTGTTGCAGCAGATCAACAGGCAAACCCTGCAGTTCAGCATGGAAAAAGTGAATGTACCCGGCCAGCCCTTCCGCGTCCTGGTGAATTACAAAAATTTCACAACGCTGCATCTTCGTCTTGTAAAGCCCGATGAAGAGCTCAAAAAAGAACTGGAAGATCAATACGGAGATAAATACTGGAATTCCATTATTGCTGCCAAAGCAGAAAGAAGCTGGCAGCAATCCCTGCCCACTGCTGATAATGATCTGCAGGAGCATAGCGCTGAAATAAAAGTGGATGCTCTGCCTGCCGGTGAATATTTATTGATAGCGGCTACCGATAAAAACTTCAACGACAAAAAAACAATTATTGGCGCAAGATTCTTCTATGTGTCCGGGATCAGTTTTGTGAACAGCAGTTATGACTATTTTGTATTGAACCGGGAAACGGGTCAGCCTCTTGCCAAGGCAGCCGTACAGGTTTGGGAAAGAAAATATGACCCAAAAACATCCCGCTACATAAAAGAGAGAAACAAACTCTACCAGGCTGATGAAAATGGATTTGTCAGGATAGAAACAGTTGGTGATAATAAGAACAAGTATACCAATTACAGCTTTTATCTTGATATCTCACACAATGCCGAAAGGCTTTTCATGGATGAACTGCAATACGATTATTACTATTACCGTGATAACAGCGAAGAACCAAAATCTGCAATTTCTGTATTCCTGTTTGCAGACCGTAGCATTTACAGACCCGGGCAAACGGCTTACTTCAAAGGAATAGTTCTCAGCAAAAATGCTGCTGAAAAAACAGGAGCAGTGAGTGAAGGCTATGCAACCAAAGTGTATTTGCGGGATGCCAACTACCAGGATGTGGACAGTATAACTGTTACAACAAATGAGTATGGTTCCTTTTCAGGCAAATTTCAACTGCCCCAGGGAGGATTGAATGGTCAGTTCAGCATCTATACAAAAAAAGATGCAGGGCAGGTTAGTTTTCGGGTTGAGGAATACAAACGTCCTAAGTTCTATGTGGAGTACGAGCCTATCAAAGGCACTTATAAGGTTAATGATAAAATAAAAGTGACTGGTGTAGCCAAAGCCTATGCCGGTAATAATATTGACGGGGCCACTGTGAAATACAGAGTTGTCAGGAATCCCCGCTTCCTTTATCCCTGGTTATTCCGCCGCTGGTGGCAACCGCCTACCAATGAAATGGAGATCATTCATGGCGAAGTAAAAACAGATAAGGATGGAAAATTTGTGGTGGAGTTTACCGCCATTCCCGATCTGACACTGGATAAAAAATTTGAACCGGTATTTGATTATACTGTGTACGCCGATGTAACAGACATCAACGGTGAAACAAGAAGCGGAGAAAAAATGGTTTCTGTCAGCTACAAAGCATTACTGCTGAAAACAAGTATCCCTTCTTCTCTACCTGCCGATAGCCTGAAGTCATTATCACTCCGCACGGAGAATATGAACGGTGAATTTGAACCAGCCACAATAACCGTTACTATCACAAAACTGAAAGAAGAAAAAAGGCTGATCCGCAAACGTTACTGGGAAAGACCTGATCAATTTGTAATGAGCAAACAGGAATACATTCAACTATTCCCGTATGATGAGTATGACAATGAAGCGGATTATAAGAATTGGGAGAAGGGGGAAAAGGTCTTTGAAAACAGTGACTCCTCAAGAGTGAATGGTGAATGGTCAATGGTGAATGGGAAGATTGGTACAGGCTTTTATGCTATAGAAATTATTGCTGAAGGAAAAAACGGAGATGAAGTGAAAGATGTCCAGTACATCGAATTGTTTGATGAAAAAAGCCGGCAACTGAACAGGCCTGAATATTTGTGGACAGATGTAAAACAAACAACTGTTGAACCGGGAGAAACGGCGAAGATCGAATTAGGTACGGCTGCTGATAATTTGTTTGTCGTTCACCAGGAGGACAAATCAACGGGCAATAACCAACAATCAACAACCAACTATTCATTTATTAAAATCAGTAACGAAAAACGAACCTTTTCTTTTCCTGCTACCGAAGCTGACCGTGGCGGCTATGGAACGGGCTGGCTGTTTGTGAAGCATAATCGGTTTTATCAATACATCCAGACCATCAATGTTCCGTGGACGAATAAAGACCTTGCGATTGAATATGCTACTTATCGTGATAAAACATTGCCCGGCAGTGAAGAAAAATGGAAAGTGAAGATCATGGGGTATAAAAAAGAAAAAGTGGCGGCAGAAATGCTGGGCAGCATGTATGATGCTTCGCTGGACCAGTTTTATACCCATGGATGGAACAAACCGAATGTTTGGTCAAATTACTATGGCAATAAAGTTTGGATGGGCAGTCAGAATTTTGCAAAAACAGAATCAAATCAGAAATACATTAGCTCAGAATCTAAAATTGTCCATAAGAACTATGACAATTTCTTTCAGGATTATTATGGTAATGTGAAAGTCGATATGATTTTTTACAATTCAGCAGTACGAGGAGTAAGGTTAATGCGATTGCCAAAACCAGTATTTGCTGAAGGAGCACCGGGTGCTGGAGCTGTAATTCGGGCACAAAAGCAAGAAGAAATGTTTATTTACGGAGACATATCATTAAAGAATTCGACCCCAACTCTTGGAGATGGTGTTGCAGATAAATTTGATGAAGACAAAAAAGGACAACAATCTTCCGAAGTCCAAATCCGCAAAAACTTCAACGAAACCGCTTTCTTCTTCCCCGATCTGAAAACAGACAGTGAAGGCAATATTGAATTTTCTTTTACCATGCCTGAGGCGCTGACCAAATGGAAGTTCCAGGCTCTGGCTCATACCAAAGACCTGTCGTTTGGTTACAGCAGCAAAGAAATTGTTACACAAAAAGACCTGATGGTTCAACCCAATGCCCCCCGTTTTATGCGGGAAGGTGATAAAATGGAATTCAGTTCAAAAATTGTCAACCTGACCGATAAAGAACTGACCGGCCAGGTTGAACTGCAGTTGTTTGATGCCGCCACTAATCAACCGGTGGATGGATGGTTAAGGAATAGTTTCCCCAATCAATACTTCACGGTGGCAGCGGGGCAAAGCGAGGCGGTGAAATTCCCGGTCGAAGTGCCTTATTTATTTGACAAAGCCCTTGTGTGGCGCATTGTGGCAAAGGCTGGTAATTTTTCTGATGGGGAAGAGAATATGATGCCCGTGCTGACCAACAGGATGCTGGTCACCGAAACCCTGCCACTGAATATGCGGGGAACCGGCACAAAGAATTATACGTTTGATAAATTGCTGAACAGCGGCAAAAGTGAAAGCCTGTCGCACCAGTCACTGACGGTTGAATATACCAGCAACCCGGCATGGTATGCGGTGCAGGCCCTGCCCTACCTGATTGAATATCCTTACGATTGTGCCGAACAAACCTGGAACCGTTATTATGCCAATTCACTGGCATCCATGATCAGCAACAGTTCGCCACGCATCAAACAAATTTTTGAACAGTGGAAAATAAAAGACACAGCTGCTTTGCTAAGCAACCTGCAAAAAAACCAGGAACTGAAAGCTGTCTTACTCGAAGAAACACCCTGGGTGCTGCAGGCAAAGAATGAAGCAGAACAAAAAAGAAATATCGCTTTGTTGTTTGATATGGTAAAGATGAGTGAACAACTCAACAGTTCGCTGGAGAAATTGAAACAAATGCAACTCAGCAATGGTGGTTTTGTGTGGTTCAAAGGCGGCCCCGATGATCGTTACATGACGCAATATATCATCACCGGTATCGGGCACCTGAAAAAGCTGAATGCCTATGCAGCCGGACAGGAAAACAAATTGAAACAAATTTTGGCAACTGCGATTCCTTATTTAGATAAGAAGATCAAAGAAGATTATGACAACCTGAAAAAAAATAAGATTGATCTGAAGAAATACACACCGGGTCATACGGTTATTCAATATTTGTATATGCGGAGCTTCTTTCCTGAATATGCCATTGACAAAAATTCGGTAACGGCTTATAACTATTTCCGCAGCAGGGCACAGTTGACCTGGACCAGTCAGGGCAAGTATATGCAGGGAATGATCGCATTGGCACTGCACAGAACGAAAGATGCAAAAACACCGGCAGCTATTTTAAAATCGCTGAAAGAAACCGCTATCAACAATGAAGAACTGGGCATGTACTGGAAGAATCTGAGTGCAGGCTGGTTCTGGCACCAGGCTCCGATAGAAACACAGGCTTTGCTGATAGAAGCATTTAGTGAAGTGGGTAAAGACATAAAAACGGTGGACGACCTGAAAACATGGCTGTTGAAAAACAAACAAACCAATAACTGGAAAACCACCAAGGCAACAGCCGAAGCCTGCTATGCTTTGTTATTACAGGGAACCAACTGGCTGACAGATGAACCTGTTGTTGAAATAAAACTGGGCAACACAACCGTTGGTTCAGCCGATAACAAACAGGAAGCAGGAACCGGTTATTTCAAAAATGTAATTGAAGGACAAAAAGTGAATCCTCAAATGGGTACGGTTGCTGTCAAACTTGATGATCCCAAAATCCCCCCTTCGGGAGGTGGGGGGGCCACCTGGGGCGCCATCTACTGGCAATACTTTGAAGACCTTGATAAAATAACTACCGCCTCTACCCCGCTGAAACTTGAGAAAAAACTATTCGTAGAAAAAAACACCGACCGGGGACCAGTGCTCACACCAGTGAAAGAAGGCGACAACCTGAAAGTGGGTGATAAAATAAAAGTGAGGATCGAATTAAGAGTGGACAGGGATATGGAATATGTACATATGAAGGACATGCGGGCTTCTGCCCTTGAGCCGGTGAATGTATTCAGCGAGTATAAATGGCAGGGTGGTTTAGGTTATTATGAAAGTACCAAAGACGCCAGCACCAATTTCTTCTTTAACTATTTAAGAAAGGGAACCTATGTTTTCGAATATCCCTTATTTGTAACACATGCAGGTAACTTCAGTAATGGAGTCACAACAATACAGTGTATGTATGCTCCGGAATTTACATCGCATAGTGAGGGCATACGCATCAATGTTGAGTAACTAGACAAACATTTTTAATAGTTCGGCCACAGAGCCACTGAAACATAGAAATTCAGTGGCTCTGTGCTTGCCTGCGGCAGGCAGGTTTCACTGGCATGCCTATTTTTGTGCTATGCAGTATGACTATTTATTAATTGGCCAGGGCATCTCAGGTACTTTCCTCAGCTATTACTTACAAAAAGAGGGCAAAAGCTTCCTTGTCATTGACAATAATTTCAAAGATGCCCCTTCAAGAATTGCTGCGGGGATCATCAACCCCGTCACCGGCCGCAGAATGGTGACCGTATGGATGGCCGATGAATTGCTGCCATTTGCATGGGAGGCCTATAATGAAATAGGCGATCAGCTTGGCATTAATGCCATCTCGCAAAAAAATATCATTGATTTTTTTCCCAACCCGTTTATGCGGGAAGGATACAAAAAGAAAATTGAAGAAGGTGACAAATATGTCCGTCTATGCAGTGACGAAAAACAGTTTAAACCTTTTTTTAACTATGAGTTTGGATGCGGCGAAGTGAAGCCGGCATACACAGTTAATCTTGAATCGCTGCTGCCCGCATGGCGAAAACACTTACAGCAGAACAACCAATTGCTGGAAGAAGATTTTGACCTCTCTCTGTTGTTGGTTGAAAAAGAATCAGTCTCCTATAAAAATATAATTGCAGAAAGAATCATTTTCTGCGACGGACCACAGGGCATGAACAATCCCTTTTTTAAACAATTGCCTTTTGCTCCCAACAAGGGTGAAGCGCTGGTGCTGGAAATACCCGGATTACCGGCTGATAACATATACAAAAGAACCTTATCATTGGTACCAATGTTGCAGAAAAATATTTTCTGGATCGGTTCTGCCTATCACTGGGATTTTGACAATACTGACCCCACTCCAGCTTTCAGAAAAGAAGCCGAAGACCTGCTGAAAAGCTGGCTTAAATTGCCGTACAAAGTTTTAGAACATCGTTCAGGACTTCGCCCTGCCACATTGGAAAGAAGACCATTCGTGGGCCTGCACCCGCTACAACCCGCTGTTGGCATTTTGAATGGTATGGGAACCAAAGGTTGTTCGCTGGCGCCTTTCTTTGCTAGTCAGTTCATCGCTCATTTGTTGGATAAACAACCCATAACGGCTGAAGCTGACGTGAATCGTTTCAGTAAAATACTCAGCCGATAGACCCTTTTTACTTTCTTTTCATTTATTACATTTATAAAAACAACTACTATGAATTCCTCCCTGGAACAACAGTATATTATTCCGGCCCGTTTCCGCCGGATGGAAAACCTTCATATCGTTTTCTGGATCATAAAAGACATAAGCTGGTGCCTGATATGGAAAGTGCTTGCGATCGCAATGGTGCTACCCACCCTTACCATTGCTCTTGTTATTGCACACCGAACCAGAAAGATCAAATCAGAGCTGGCGCATAATCTTGCTGTCGCATTCTGGATTATGGCCAATTCACTTTGGATGGTAAGTGAGTTTTTTGATTTTGACGAAACGGTTGTATGGAGAGAATTTACCGGAAAACATCTTTCGCTGATACCCTTTTTTGCCGGCAGCCTGATATTATTATATTATTATCTTATTCAGCGGCCAGGTGAAAAGAAAAACAGGCATGTAAAGGTGATCTGACCTCTACATAACCTGTTAGAAATATGATACAACAGGAAATTTCTTCCCGGCAGCTTCCAGTTAAAAGAAAGTAAGCCGGTAACCGTGCAGCAGCACATATTCCTTTTCCCTTGTTTGCGGAAAATAATGCCTCACGAGGCAAAAAAGCGTCAATGTTATCATGGTTCGGATTTTACAATTTTGTTTGTTGTCATAGGATCCTGGTTCAGCACCCTGACCAGTGCGTCATAGAGGTCAGGCATATTTTCTTTTAGTCCTTTTGGATTTTCAAAAAAAGCTTCCACACTCACAGCCCAGAACTCATGCAGGTTGCTGAAAGCATAACTTCGTAAATAGCTGCGGCGGTTGGTGATCACATCGGCCAGTATCGGGCCGGTGCTGCTCGAAAATTTTTCATAATTCAGCCTGAAATGTGAATCCATCCCGTACTGGGCAAAAAAGTTATTGTACAAAAGGGCATGTGACATTTCATGCACCGCTACATTGATGTTATCATTCTTATGCGAATAGCCGTACAAAAAATGTTTCCATGAAAGATAAATACCTTCCGGCGCCACATGGCCGATATACAATTCCTCATCATTATCCATGTGATAAGCATCCGCCAGCACATAAATATCTTTGAAATGCGCCAGCATGAAATTGCGAAGACCGAACGTTACCTGCACGGCCGATGCACTGACAAGTATGGCAATATCTTCATTGTTTTCCAGACCGATAAAATGAAATTTTTTTCCGGCCCTGAACTGGTACACCCTTTTTACAAACCGTTGCTTTTGTTCGGCAGACAGATCATTGAAATAAGTGAACAGGCTGCCAATTACAAAAGAGTAGTTATCATAAATATCATCCGGAACCGCCACCTCTTCGGGATGGGTGGCCCTTGCATGCGAAGATCCGCGGGCAAAAACACTATTCAATTTGCGCAGAAAAGATTGCATAAAGTACGGTTCGGGAATACAATATAGACATTGACCGGCCAAATTGCAAGCCATCATCGCTATATTTGCAGCCTGTTGAAACAGCTGTAACATAAGGGTTTGGTAGCCAGCGACAATACTACTATCACCTGCTGTTGCGACGCTCCGTTCAACGCCAACAATTCTATTGAACACTATCGGAAATTTACTATGTACAGAACTCACACCTGCGGCGAACTGAGATTAACCAACACAGGTAATGAAGTCACCCTTGCCGGGTGGGTGCAAACCATTCGCAAATTCGGTGCTATTACTTTTATTGATCTTCGTGACCGTTATGGCATCACCCAACTACTATTTGGAGAAGAACTTAATCAGCAATTAGATGAAAATCCGCCGGGTCGTGAATTTGTCCTACAGGCCTCTGGCAAAGTGAATGAAAGAAGTAACAAGAACCCCAACATTCCCACAGGCGATATTGAAGTGCTGGTTTCCTCATTTAAAATCCTGAACAAATCAGCTGTACCGCCTTTCACCATACAGGATGATACCGATGGTGGTGATGACCTTCGGATGAAATACCGTTTTCTCGACCTGCGGAGAAATGCTGTCAAAAAAAATCTTGAATTGCGCTATGCGGTTAACCGTGCTGCCAGGAATTACCTGCACAGCAACGGGTTTATGGATATTGAAACACCTTTTCTTATCAAATCAACACCGGAAGGAGCAAGAGATTTTGTGGTGCCTTCAAGAATGAACCCCGGCCAGTTCTATGCACTGCCGCAATCACCGCAAACCTTCAAGCAATTGCTGATGGTGAGTGGTTATGACCGTTATTACCAGATCGTAAAATGTTTCAGGGATGAAGATTTAAGAGCAGACAGGCAGCCGGAGTTCACACAGATAGATTGTGAAATGGCATTCGTGGAGCAGGAAGATATCCTGAACATGTTTGAAGGTATGGTGAAATCCATATTTAAAGAAGTAAAAGGAATTGATTATTCGGAAACCGTAGAACGGATGACCTGGGAAGATGCCATGTGGAATTATGGCAATGATAAACCTGATGTCCGTTTTGGAATGAAGCTGCTTAACCTCAAAAAACCTTCTTCAGTATATACTAACCGCCAGGATCATTCTTCTTTGATAAACGGTGCAGACTTCAAAGTTTTTGATGAAGCGGAAACGGTGCTGGCAATAGCTGTACCAGGTTGCAGCGAATACAGCCGCAAACAAACCGATGAACTCACCGAATGGGTGAAACGTCCGCAAATAGGTATGAAAGGCCTGGTGTTTATTAAAGTAAATGCCGATGGCACTTACAAAAGCAGCGTTGATAAATTTTACAGCGAGGAAAAACTGAAAGCTATTGCTGATGCAGCCGGGGCGAAACCAGGCGATCTTGTTCTCATTCTTGCGGGAGCTGAAGAAAGAACAAGAAAAGCGATCAGCGAACTACGGTTGGAAATGGCTGAACGGCTGGGACTGCGCAGGAAAGACGAATTCAAATTAGTGTGGGTGCTCGATTTCCCGCTTTTTGAATACGATGAAGAAGGTAACCGCTGGGTGGCCCGTCACCATCCTTTCACTTCGCCAAGACCAGCAGATATTGAAACGATGATCAGCAACAATCCGGCGATTGACAATGCTGCGGAATACCTGAAACATCCTTATGCCAATATCAAGGCCAATGCATACGACATGGTGCTTAACGGAAATGAAATTGGTGGCGGTTCCATCCGAATCTATCAAAGAGAGCTGCAGGAAAAAATGTTTGCTGCATTAGGCATGGATAAAGAAGAACAACTGCACAAGTTTGGTTTCCTACTTGGTGCATTTGAATATGGCGCCCCGCCGCATGGAGGCATAGCCTTTGGGTTTGACCGCCTCTGTTCCATTCTCGGCGGCAGCGAAAGCATCCGTGACTTTATTGCCTTTCCGAAAAATAATGCGGGAAGAGATGTGATGCTGGATGCGCCGGCTACGATTGATGAAAAGCAGTTTGAAGAGTTGCAGATAAAGTTGAATTTGAAAAGTTGATCAATGCCTTTCAAATGGAAATTGTTTGCAGTTGCAAACTATCTACTTATAGTTATCTTAGGATTCTTGCTTTTAGGAGCAATGAGATTCTCTGCAGAAAAAATTCCAGCAGGTGAGTCAGGGTCATTTATGCTGTTCATGACAAGCCTGCTTGTTTGTACTATTAACTTAGTGTTCAATCTTATTATCTTTCATAGATATTTACCTGACAAATCTTTTGGTCCCGGGATACGAATATTATACATTATATCTGCAATCCTTTATTGCATTGCATTAATAGTCGTTCTTATAAATCTGGGAGAAGTTTTCGTTGAAGAAATCTCCAACTATTCGACCGGTAGCTTTACTAATTTTTTGCTGGTGCTTCTGTCCTTGATCTCAATTTGCGGAATATTTATTTTTATTAATCAGCTGTTAGTTAGAAAATTTATTGAAAGCAATCTACCTAAAAACACAAAAAAATAAATATGTCCACCCCTTGGCTTCTCTTCCGCATTATCTGCCTGCTCCAAATGATGGGTGCAGCTTTTTTCGGGTTCGTTTCACTGACCGGTTTTTTCAATTCCGGCCGCATCTATTTTGTTTTTGAAACAATCGCTTTTTTATTGATCGCTGCCCTGGCCGTTTTTGCCATTAATCTGATCAGTTCCAACTATCCCGACAAACCAGTGGCCGGTTCGCAGAAAACCGCTTTCAACTGGCTTTTCCTGCTCAATTTTTTGTTACTGGCTTTCTTGTTTGCCCTGTTGTTTGCTGCTTACCGCAATATCAAAAATTATGCACAGCTAACCGGCATGGGCATCAGCAGCCTGCCGTTGAAAGTGTGGACAGAGCCAATAATCAGTGTTACCATGCTGTTGTTCCAGTTCATCATCCTCTATGGCCTGTATATACTGCGACGCCTGCTATTCCTGAACTACCTTGAAGCCAGTGAATTTGATTTTGAAAAAAAGAAAAAAGACTAAGCAATCCCGTTATTCTTCCTGATCTTATAGAAAAGATAGATGATGGTCATGATGGTGATCAGTCCCATGATCCAGAACACAATGGTACGGGAAGGTAACTGCTTGTCTGCGCCGCGGTCAATCTTCATCCGGCATTGCTGCATATAAAAATATAGCTGCGGGTAAAATTCATTCATTTTTTTTACCCGTTCAAATCGTTCAAGTGCTTTCCGGTAAAACTGCCGGTAAAACAAGGACAGGCCTTCATTAAAATATTGTGTGGCTTTGCCGGTTGAAGGCTGCACCCCTGCTGCGTCTATAAATTCTTTCACCACCGACAACGGGATAGCAAAATTAAATCCACTGGCGAGGTTGCTGCCCCGCTGATCCAGGCTGCCAAAGGTGGCTAATGCAATCACTTCGCCTTTATCGTTGCAGACAGGGCTGCCGCTGCTGCCATGGCTGATGGCCGCATCCATTTGTATCACCGGCCAGCCACCAACAGATTTTTTTATGGCACTGATAATGCCTGCCGTTAATGTGGGGTCAATGGCTGCTTCGCTTGACAGGAATGTATTGCTGGTCACCGGTTCCGGGTAGCCGAGAACCAGCACCGGTGTGCCGATGCGGGCCAGGGAATCATTGCTGAAAAGAAGTGTAGGGAGATTGATCGCTTCATCCAGCTTCAGGATTGCCACATCCTTTCCGGGCATGGGCTGTCCTTTTACTATCACGGTTGCCGGTTTGCGGGCAGTAAGCGTTTCACCATTCTCTTTATCCTGCCTGAACAGCACAAAAAGCTCTTTTTTCAGGTCAAAAAGAATCATAGAAGAAAGTTGGGAATAGATGAGGCCATAGGCATTATACAGCATTTCCCGTTGTTCATCTGTCAGTGTCATGGCCCAGGATGATTGCAAGGAACTGATATTGGTCTTTGTTACTTCTTCAAAAGTCTCCAGGATAAACTTATTGCGGATAAAGGCGCTGTCCTTATCTATGATATGACAATTGGTGACGAGATAGCCATCTTCGGTGATCAAAAAACCAGTGCCGGTTGACTGCACCCGGTGTGCCTGCCGGAAATATTCGTTACTGGCCGAAAAATATCGCAGCGGTGAACGGTGCAGGGCTTTCACCACCATATCCAGTTTTTGAGCCGGTGTCAGAATCTTGCCGGTGCTGTCAATGCTTTTCACCGAATCCACCAGTTTATCAAAAACCCGTTTATTAATCTCCACTTTGTTTACATACACCATGGCTGAATAAACAGCCTGCACCATTACCACACCCGGGCTGTTTTTGGCGTAATTATATTCTGAACCATCAGGCGCCTGGCCTTTTGCCGTTGACGTAAACAGCGTGACACAAAAAAGGATAGAAAAGAAATGGTGATTACGGTTCATCATAAACGAAAATAAAATACTGTGATTTAAGTCATACAACCCGCCAGATTCCGGCTTTTTCTATGCATTCATGTCGTTAAAATTAATTCATGGTAGCCGCAATAAGCCTGGTTTTTGTATTTTGTTGCTGAAAACTGACTTTCATGCGTTTTTATCCTTTGTTGCTATTGCTTTTACTGGCTGCCTGCCAGCGGGAAACTGATATAACCACCACTGTTTTGCCAGCTCAAACCCTGTTGAACACTGCCTATGGTACCGATGCTGCTCAAAAAATGGATATTTATTTACCGGAAGGCCGCACTACCACTTCAACAAAAGTGCTGGTGCTCATTCATGGCGGCGGCTGGAGCAGCGGCGATAAAACAGATCTCAATGTCGGCATTGATTCCATAAAAAAAAGACTGCCCGATTATGCCATTTTCAATATTAATTACCGCCTCGCTTCGGGGAGTAACCATCTTTTTCCCGCACAGGAAAATGATGTAAAAGCTGCAATTGATTTTATTCTTTCCAAATCAGATGAATATAAAATTTCACAGAAGTTGGTGCTGCTGGGACAGAGCGCCGGGGCACACCTGGCCCTGTTGCACGGCTATAAAAACGACCCCGGAAAAAAAGTGAACGCCGTTGTATCATTTTTCGGGCCAACCGATCTTGTTGCTTTTTACAATGAAAATGTACTTTATCAACTGATCCTTGTATCTGTTACCGGCCAGACACTTGCTCAAAATCCATCTATTTATACACAGTCAAGCCCTACAAATTTTGTCAATCCTCAAAGCCCTCCAACCATATTGCTACATGGCGGGGCTGATGTGGTTGTTCCTCCCTCACAATCTGCATCTCTGGCAACCTTGCTGCAAACAAACGGGGTGACGCACCAGTATGTTTTTTACCCGGCAGAAGCTCATGGCTGGTTTTTCCCGACACTGACCGATTCCTTTAATAAGATCCAGGCTTTCCTGCAGGCAAATGTGAATTAAACAGGCAAAACAGTTTTTGTTTTTCGTTACTTTGAAACGTGAAGCAGCATATCCCTCTTGCCGAAAGAATTCGCCCCAAAACATTGGATGAACTGGCTGGTCAGCAACACCTGGCCGGAAAAGGCAGCATGCTGCGCAAGGCTATAGAGCAGGGCCACATTCCTTCGATGATCCTTTGGGGACCACCCGGCACCGGCAAAACCACAATTGCCCATATTATTTCCCACACTCTTCATGTTCCCTTTTACACACTCAGCGCCATTTCATCGGGAGTAAAAGAAGTGAGAGAAGTGATTGAGGAAGCAAAGACACAAAACGGTTCCATTCTTTTTATTGATGAGATTCACCGGTTTAACAAAGGCCAGCAGGATGCATTACTGGGTGCTGTGGAAAAAGGAATAATCACCCTGATCGGCGCCACTACGGAAAATCCTTCTTTTGAAGTGAACAGCGCCTTGCTGAGCCGCTGCCAGGTGTATGTGCTGAAACCATTAGATGATAAAAACCTGGTTCAGCTGCTGGAAATGGCAATTGAGAAAGATGAAGTGTTATCAAAGAAAAAAATTGAACTGAAAGAAACAGAAGCACTGATCAATATTTCGGGAGGCGATGCCAGGAAATTACTGAACCTGCTGGAGTTAGTGTCTGGCGTTCCGCCTGCGGCGGAAGCGTCTGACACGTTGATCATAACAGACCAATTGGTGATGGATGTAGCTCAGAAACGTATTGCCCTCTACGACAAAAGCGGGGAACAGCATTATGACATTATCTCAGCTTTTATCAAATCCATCCGTGGCAGCGACCCGAATGCAGCTGTTTACTGGCTGGCCCGGATGATTGAAGGTGGTGAAGATGTAAAGTTCATTGCAAGAAGAATGGTCATCCTGGCCAGCGAAGACATTGGCAATGCCAATCCCACGGCCCTGGTGATGGCGAATGCTACCTTTGAAGCGGTAAACAAAATCGGTTATCCCGAATCAAGCCTGATACTGTCTCAATGTGCTATTTATTTAGCGTCAAGTGCCAAAAGTAATTCCGCAACTGTAGCTATCGGAGCTGCCATGGAAGCGGTAAAGAAACATGGTGACCTTCCTGTGCCGCTGCATATCCGTAATGCGCCAACAAAATTGATGAAGAATCTTGGCTATGGAAAAGAGTACCAGTATTCGCACAGCTACGAGGGAAATTTTTCGGCACAGGAATACCTGCCCGGCGAAATAGCCGGCACTAAATTTTACGATCCCGGCGCCAATGCAAGGGAAGAAGAATTGCGAAAATTCTTAAAAAGCCGCTGGAAGGATAAATACAAATATTAATATGCCGCAGCAGGGTCGAACAACAGCGGGAAGAATTGTCCTTCCATTTTATTTCCTTTTTTTATCGGCGGCACTCCTTCAAGCAAAGTGTCATCTGAGTCTGATACAACTCCATCAGCAAATACATTGATCACAAAAGCCCTTCTGGGCTTGTCACTTTTGTTTTCGCCTGAGCCGTGCAAAGTGAATGGATGATGAAAGATAGCCTCACCTGCCTTCACTGCTGCAAATTGCGGGTGATCGAATTGTTTTTTTTGGTCATCATTCAGAAAACCCCGGATGCCTTCCATTTCCCCTGCAATCACAGGTTTGGGCAACAAACCCCAATGATGGCTTCCTGCTATGTACTGTAAACAACCATTTTCTTTTGTTGCATCATCCAGTCCGCACCAGCAGGTGAGGTGGGCAACCGGTTTAGTTCTTGTCCAGTAAGAATAATCCTGGTGCCAGGCCACTACCCCTCCCTTTTTTGCAGGTTTGTAAAATAACTGGTCGTGCCAGAAGCGTACCGGCTGATCATCCAGCAACTGGCTGGCTGCCACCAAAAACCTGGGATTCCATAACACATCATGAAAACCCGGCGAAATGCGCCAGGCACCAAGGGCATGAAAAAGTATGGTGGAAGGATCGGTTGACTCATTCGAGTGAAACTCATAAAATAAAGAATGACCCGGATGATTCACATCGCCTAAAGCTGCTAATTCATGGCGTAATGTTTCCACCTGTTGTTCCTCCAGCATTTTCACCCCGGCGAGATAGCCGTTTTCCCTGAAAAACGTTACCTGCTCATCCGAGAGGCGATATTGCTCCCATTCCCGTGGAGAAGCAGGCCAGCGGAACAAATCGCTGGCAAGTGAATGTATTTTACTGAGATCAGAAAAACCCATGAATCTTACTTTTTTTAAAAATACATTTTTTACCAAAGCAGTAAACTCTTTCCCTAATTTTAAACATTGCAAAAAAACGCATAAAATAATGCTGGCTGATCTCTCCATCAAATGGATTATTAAAAAATTCAGGGAACTGACAACGGATGAACTGTATGCTCTGCTCCGGTTGCGTAGTGAAGTGTTTGTAGTGGAACAAAACTGTGTTTTTTTAGACATGGATAATAAAGACCAGGAAAGCCTGCACCTGATGGGATTTTTAAATGAACAGTTAGTGGCATACACCCGCCTGATGCCTGCAGGGCTGGTGTACGACTTACCTTCTATAGGCCGTGTTGTTACGTCTGCATCAGTTCGTGGCAGTGGCACCGGCCGTTTGCTGATGCAAAAAAGTATTGAGGAGATTAGAAAGATCAGTGGTCAGTCGCCGATCAAGATCGGCGCACAATTATACCTGAAAGATTTTTACAGCAGCCTGGGATTTGCTCAAACCAGTGGTATATACTTAGAAGACGGTATTGAACATATTGAAATGGTACTTTCATAACCGTTGCAACGTAGATGCCCCACGTAGAAAAACAACAAAGCACCGCACAATAAAAAAAACAATAACACTTCTCTTTGTTTTGGAATTTCTGTTTCTATTTTAGCCCTGAAATCCAATAGTAGAAAAACCAGAAATCTGATACCATGAGAACAATTGTACCTAAAGTGCAGTGTTTTGTACTTGTTTGTCTTCTCACATTTGCATCTATTCGCTCCCATTCCCAGTCCGTTAGTACACCTGATGGAAAATTTGAAATAGGCATGGGCCTGGGACCTTCCTTTTTCCTTGGTGATCTTGGCGGAATTCGAGGTGAGGGAAGACCATTTGTAAAAGATGTAAACTTCCCCTTTACCAAGCTGCTGAAAGGGCTTTATGTGAATTATTACCCTGCAGAATGGATTGGGCTTCGTGCAGCTGTCAACATTGGTGTGCTGGAAGCACATGACAGCATCATTAATGCAAAAGGGGGTGCAGAGTTAGACCGTAAAGAAAGAAACCTTGGTTTTCGCTCTAATCTGTTTGAAGCCTATGCTGCACTTGAAATTTACCCGACCGTTTTTTTTGAACAATTTGATGGCCTCTTTGGTAAGTTCCGTCCATATGGACTTATAGGATTTGGTATGTTCCGGTATAACCCCCAGGCTCAATATATAGCTCCAAACGGTCAACGGACCTGGGTTGATCTTCATCCCTTGAGGTTAGAAGGACAGGGCATGGCCGAATATCCTGACCGCAAGCCATATTCACTCTGGCAACGTGAAATACCCATGGGTTTTGGGGCCAAATACTACATAAAAGATAATATGTATATAGGATTGGAAATTCTGCACAGAAAAACTTTCACCGATTATATAGATGATGTGAGCACAACTTATATAGATCCTGCACTCTTTGATGTATACCTGACGCCGCAGCAGGCCACCTGGGCAAGACAACTAATGTACAGGGAGAATTTTTATAATCCATCGGTAAACCGACCCATTATTAATGAACAACGGGGTGATCCAACTGAAAACGATGCTTTTTTTTCCGGTATCCTGCGGTTAGGCTGGCGCATCAACGGAGCCAATTCACCTAACAACAGGGCAAGAAAACAACTTCGATGTCCTGTATTCTATTAATGAACTTTTAAACCACCCGGACCTATATGAAACCTAAAAAACTAACTTTTTCTGCCAAAGTCTGGTGCACATTGGGCCTTAGTGCCGGATTGCTGACTGGTCAGCCGGTGTTTGCATCGCCAGTACCGCTTCCGGTTATGCATTGGCCAGGCTATAACAGCGGAGAGGAGCCTGCAACGACAAAAAAATCAAAAAACGCAGCGTCTTCATTAAGGAATAACAAAGTGGTAAAGATATCACCACACATCATACAAAAAAGTATGCAGCTGGTGGTGAAGGATAACGTTGCAGCCTCATTTGATTTTTTTGTATTTGACCTGCAAGGCACCCTGGTGCAGCATCTGAAACTGAAAAGAAAAGACAGGCTTAAGATTGCCGGTCTCGCCAAGGGAAAATACATCTATCGTGTGTTTACCGGTGACGAAGAAACTACCAGCGGCCAGTTTGAGATCCGCTAAAAGTTCTTATACATTATTTAAACGCTGTTCCGATAAGCGGCAGAGGGCTTAATAAAATCTGATACCCTGGTTGATAACCTGATCCGTTCTCTATTGGTACTCTCATTAGTATACATTTTATTAAACACCCTTTGCCAGGCTTATTGGACATTCATCAATCCGAGTTCTTTTTTTTGCTATAACTAAGCGATCCGCAGCGCCTGCCTTCGGGCAGCCAGGAAAATTGTTCTAATCCGGTATCCGGGTGAAAAACCAGGTAAAACTGCACCCTAAAAGATTTTTTCAATTACTTCCTGTAACCGCTGCGGATTTTTTATTTGCCCCTATTCATAAAAATTTCTCCTCAATCGTGGCTGTTATTAACCGGTATAAAAATATTAGCTTCATAACAGTCAAGTTTTCAAAAAGATTGTTACTTTAGGTTGACAGACCTGCAGGGGTACGTACCCGCCCGCCAGGGGCGAATGCCGAAAAGCCAGAAGAGTAGGCCTAACTAACTGTACAACCGGAATGGAACAACAGCAACCTCTGCAGCCACAACCTGCTGCCAAACCTGCTGCATCTAAAGGAATCAATGTAATTGAAAGGGCAAAAAATATTCTTGTTACACCCAAACAGGAATGGACCGTGGTGGAAAAAGAAGAAACCAGTGTCAGCACTATTTTAACCTCTTATGTGCTGCCCATGATGGTTATCGGAGGGCTGGCCACTTTCATAGGCCAGGGACTTATAGGCAAAAGCCTTGGACCTTTTGGCGGCAGTACAGCCAGCGTCAAAGCCGGACTTATCGGCGCATTGCTCTATGTCATTCTCACGGTAGTTACTGTATTCATTGTTGCAGCGGCAATTGATGCCCTGGCACAAACTTTTCAATCTGAAAAACACTGGCGGAAATCTTTTCAACTGGCAGCGTACTCTTTAACTGCAGCCTATGTTGGCGCTGTGTTCCTGATACTTCCCGCCCTGGGTATATTGGCTATACTTTGTACATTATATTCTATTTACCCGCTTTACACCGGTATCCCGATTATGAAAAAAACAACAGTGGATAAACAGGTCGCCTATCTTGCTGTGGTGATATTGATCACAATTGTGGCTTCGATACTTGTCGGTATCATCCAGGCTGAGATCATTAAATCAATCAACACACCCAAAGTGGGTGGTTTTAATATGAGAAACTTCGGGTTTTAAGTATAATCCTGGAACAGGATGGCGGATGCCGAAAAGCCAAACGAGTAGGCCAAACCAAAATCAAGCAGCATATTATGGAAAATGTTAACCTTCACAAACAGAAAATGATTGCTCTTGCAATCGCAGCATTGGCACTCATTGCCATGTTTTTGCCCTGGACGGTTCAAAAAAACCCATTGGCTGGTTTTTTTGGAGGCGGGGGCTCTATCAATATGAACGGATTTCGTAGTGTAGGTTTTATCAGTTTTTTAGGGGTCATTGGCGTTGTCATAGCTTCCCTGATCGGTGATAAAACAAAGGAATATGATGACAATTCAAAAAAGATCGCTATGGCTTCATTTGGGGGAATCGTATTAGGTGCCCTTATTTATTTCATTCTGGTTACAACAAAAAGCAAGGCTTATGGTGCTTCAGGAGGTATTGGTATCTGGATTGCCTTAATTGCCGGGGCTGCAGGCCTGGCCTGGGTGATGGGAATGATAAAACTACCAGCAAATAATCCTCCTGCTCCGCCTAATTCACCTTCACCTCCCACTCCACCTCAATCCTGATTTCAAAACAATAATATTAATAAAGGTCACTTCGTAAGGGGTGACCTTATTTATTTAATTTGAACTCAATAATCAGGCTTGTGCTGTAGGTCCCCCAAAATTCATAGGCAACTGAATTTCTTCCAGATCCTTGATGGGCCCGTTCATGGCTTCATACTTGCTGATATTTTCAGTCATTGCCTTCATAAACCGTTTGGCATGTTGTGGAGTCAGTATGATCCTAGATTTCACTTTGCTTTTTGGTGTGCCGGGCATCACATTCACAAAGTCAATCACAAACTCGGCATGTGAATGGGTAATGATCGCCAGGTTGGCATACGTTCCTTCAGCTATTTCTTCAGAAATTTCAATATTTAACTGGTTGGGTTGATTTTGCTCTGTCATCCTGAAAGTTTAAGACCACAAAGGTAACTGTATTGGCAGCATCAAAAATGCAGTTTGCAGGACTTTTACAACATCCACCTTACCTGTACTCTCACTTCAGTTCGCCTGTTGCCATTGATCTCATCCAGTCCTGAACCCACCGTTTGCCTGTTTTGATAAATGGTCTGTGCCCAGCGGAGCCAAAGAGTCAGTTTTTTGCCAATATCATAATTCAGGTTCAGGTAATAACGATATCCTTTATCAAAAAAGGCTGGTATGGAATAGCTGTACAGTACATCATTCTCATAGGCATATATCCGGGAATTGTAATCATCGGTCTCAAAATATTGCAACCGCAATGTTCCTGAAAAAAGCTTGAGCAAAGGCCGGCAAATGAGATCAACATAAAAAAGAAACCCGTTTGACTTATTATCACCATTCTTGTCAAACCACATCAGTTCTGCCCGGTTGCGGATGGCCCATGTACTGTTTAATTTATACATCACCTGTGTCCGCAGGTTTTGTCTTGGCAATTTCACCAGGAAATTGGTGACAGTAGTATTACCTGACTGGTTAGCCTGCTTGGTTTCGCTGCGATAGCGGATATAGAATTCCGTTTGCCGGTTAGGGCTATAAGTAACCTGTGTCAGAAAATCAGTTCCGCTGCTGGGTGCATCCACCAGGAATTTCAGCCACGGAAATTTAAAAATATCGGCATAAGCATCCAGTTTCCAGCCATCTGCCGGGCGAATGCTGATACCACTGTAAAAACCTGTTTCATTTGTTGGATAGGTGTTCTCGGTAAAAGCATTGCCATACACGGCCTGGTATTCTTTGGCAATGGTCCGCTGAAGCAGCGAAACATCCACTCTTGCATCTACGCTTACCAATAATCCGTTGATAAACGCTTTGCTGAAATTCTTATCGGCTGCCGCTTCGCCAAAAAAATGAAGATTGCGCCAGGTATAACTGTAATCTACACTCACATTCGTCCAGTTGCTGCCGCTGATGGCATACATGTTATAGGGCTCGTTCCTGCGTTGAACCGGTTTTGAGAAATTATAATGAACTGCATTGACACCCACCTGCCATCGGTTGCCCTTGTATTGTATATTTCCTCCAAAAGCAGTTTGGGTCAACAGATTGCGGTCGGCCACTTCATTAGGTGTGCGGTGATAACCTGAGTTTAAAAAAGAAGAAACAAAATCTTCATTGTTGACGGTGTCTGCCACAAAATTTGCACTCAGTTTTCTCAACGATATAAATGCGGTTGACTCTATTCTTCCCTTTTTTATAGTAATACCTGCACCCCGGTGAAAATAAAACTCACCTGCCGAATTATAAGGCCGCAACACAGGCGACTGTCTTTTAATACCCATCACATCCACACTTTTTTTGAAAGCAAGGCTTTGCCATTGAATAAGCCCCTGTCCCATATTCACCGTAAAATCTCCTAATGCAAGTGATTGAATGATGCCAATCTTCCTGGCAAATAAATGAAAAGAGTAAAAGTCAAATCCCTGTTTCTGTGCACCCCGGAAAAACTGTTCCCCGGCATCCTTGTCTCCTACCAACCCGTATTGGAGCGTATTTTTATACGTGTACCGGTGACGAAAAAAAAATCGTTGGGGGCTGCCCAGGTATTTTGTACCGCTGGTTGTTTTATCAAAACCCCGTGATCTTTCCAGCACCTGCGACACCCTGAGCAATAAACTGTGATCACCTTCATTAAATCGCTGTAAAAAAGCTGTAGTGGCTGAAACCGATGCTGATGTTGTTACAAATGGTAATAGTTTTTTGATTGTTTCCACATCCCATGACGGAACGGCCTGCAATTCGTAAACACTGATAAGCTTCCCCATCAATCGCCGGTAGGCAAGAAAATTTTCTATTTGCAGATCAGTGAGGATACGCAATTCTTTTAGCTCTGTGGCATCTGCCTGGTTCAGGTTAAGCGGATGACGGCTGTAATAGCTTATTTGCTGTAAATAAGAATCGTCTTCTGTTTCAGACTGATCAATATCCGTTAGGTTTTCCAACTGCTGTTCGGTAACAGGTGGTATCACCTGGGAAAAAGAACCGGTGACACAGCATATAAAAAGCCATATGATGATTACAGATTTCACGACTGCTTTTTAGAAAAATTGAACAGTATCATCAACCCCGGTGTCACGCCAAGTTGTGGATGGTATTGGGCTATAAGATCAAGCCGCAGCGATTTTAAAGATAGACCCACGCCGGCCCATCCGGATGAAGTGGCTGTTGCAAAACCGATCCTGCCCAATAGCTGGAGCATGAATTTATACTGCATGGATGCCTGCACATTCACCGGCTGATCTTCTTCTTTGATGATTTCAGCGCTGCAATAAAATTTTTCAGAAGCTTCATATGCCAGCGCTGCTGTGTAAACAGATGCCAGTTTCTCCTGCCTGTCTTTTCCAAATTTTCCTCCAAAGGGGTTACTGGCCTGGAAACCAGTATGAATTTTATCGGTCAGGTGAAATATCATTCCCAGTTCGGCACTTACCGTGGAGGCATTCCCGTAACCAGCAGCCTGCAAACCGTTATAATTGAACTGAACACCTATATCCACCTTCTCTCCCATTTTGCGGGCATAGAGCAGCCCGATCTGTGTTTCATTATATTCTGAAAAACCGGAATAACTGGTGCTGAGTCCAAAGTTTCCCGAAGAGGTCAGGATACCTGCTGTTGCATTAAAAGAACTGAGCTCATTCAGCATAAACCGCTTTTCGCCATAAACACCCGCAGCGTTTTGTTGCAGCCTGGCCAGCGAAGCCTGGTTAGCCGTCATGGAAAAAACATCTGTGTGGGTGAGACTATAAGCACCGGTTCCGGCATATGCAACCGTTAACGGCCGTCGCAGGTTTTGAGACAACCCCATATGGCAGATAAGGTTACATGCCATGAGCAACAATAAAATCAGTCTCATCAGCAATTCAATTTGGGTTTAAGATACAAGTATGTGACTTTGCGGCAAAATAAAAAGCCGTGCTTTTTGGGCTTCCATCTTCTCCCCGCTACCTTTGCGCCATGCAAATTTTAGATGGTAAAAAAGCATCGCAGGCCATCCGCGATGAACTGAAATTAGAAGTCGCCCAATTAGCAGCCGAAGGCAAAAAAATTCCACATCTTGCTGCTATCCTCGTCGGAAATAACGGTGCCAGCGAAACTTATGTAGCTGCCAAAGTGAAAGCCTGTGAAGAAGCTGGTTTTAAATCTACCCTGCTGCGACTGGAAGAAAGCGTATCGGAAAATGAATTGTTGACGCAAATTGAAGAACTGAATAATGATCCTGATATAGATGGCATACTGGTGCAACTGCCATTGCCAAAGCATATTTCAGACCAGCAGGTGATCAATGCCATAGATCCTGATAAAGACGTAGATGGTTTTCACCCGGTGAGTGTGGGCAAAATGGTGCTGGGATCACCCACTTTTGTGCCGGCCACACCTCACGGCATTATGCTTTTGTTGCAACATTACAAAGTGGAAACCAAAGGAAAACATGCAGTGGTGATCGGCAGAAGCAATATCGTAGGAAGACCAATGAGTATTTTATTAAGCAATAATTCCAATCCCGGAAATTGTACAGTTACTATTTGTCATTCACAAACAAAAAATATCAAAGACCTTTGCCTGCAGGCAGATATTATTGTTGCAGCGCTGGGCCGCCCTGAATTCCTGACAGCCGATATGGTGAAAGACGGGGCTATTGTGGTTGATGTAGGTATTACAAGGGTTGAGGACAAAAGCAAAAAATCAGGATTTAGATTAAAAGGCGATGTACACTTCGAAACCGTAGCGCAAAAATGTTCGTGGATCACACCTGTGCCGGGAGGTGTAGGACCGATGACAATAGCTGCGCTTCTGAAAAATACATTTACATCCTGCCGGCTGAAGAATTGAACCTGCATGTCCAAACCAATTAATCAGAAAATGGGAATGACCACCTCACCAGCTTCCCTACTTCCGGTGATGGAACACTTCTACACCATCCAGGGTGAAGGTTTTTACCAGGGGAAAGCCGCTTATTTTATCCGGCTGGGTGGTTGCGATGTGGGCTGTGTATGGTGCGATGTAAAAGATAGCTGGGATGCAGATAAACATCCGGTAATGGATGTGCAAAGCCTGGTTGCAGCCGTTACAAAAACACCTGCTCAAATAGTGGTAGTCACCGGCGGCGAACCATTGATGCATGATTTAGATACATTGACTAAAGAACTAAAGACTGCCGGTCTGCAAACGAATATCGAAACCTCAGGAGCCTATCCATTAAGCGGCACATGGGATTGGATCTGTCTATCGCCTAAAAAGTTTAAAGCTCCATTGCCAAAAGTCGTTCCTCATGCAAATGAACTGAAGGTGATCATCTTTAATAAATCAGATTTTGAATGGGCAGAGAAATATGCAGCGATGGTTTCAGCGCAATGCAAATTATACCTGCAACCCGAATGGGACAAAGCTGATTTGGTAACTCCGCTGATAGTTGATTATATCAAAGCAAATCCGCAATGGGAGCTGAGTTTACAGATACATAAGTACATACATGTGCCTTAGTTGATATTGGGTTAGCCAGATCGCTGTTGTTGAAGCAAGTAAAGTTTCTTGTATTTCAACCTGGTCAGCTGGGCAATTTTCCCGGCGATGACAAACCCAAAATAACCATCTAAAAAACCAAGCCTGATAAAATAGCTTCGCACAAATGCCCAAAGAGGATTTATTGTCATTTTAAACCAGTTGGATCTTTTGCCAAGTTTAAGATAAGACTGTGCTGCGATTGTACTAAAGCGTTCGTTTTGCTGTGTGTGTTCTTCAATACTGTTATATGAATAATGAAATATATCGCCTTTCAGCCATTTACTTTTTTCTGCAGATAGAAACTCTACTACTGAATGCGGGTTGATACCCGTCCATCGTGCATTATTCCTGTTGAACAAACGCAGTTTCGTGTCGGGATACCAGGAACCAAACCGGATAAACCGGCCACAATAATTTGAACACCGGTTCATCGTATACCCCTGATAAAGAAACTTTTTTTTCTCTTTTAAAATCGATTTAATCAGCACAGGCGATAAAGCCTCATCAGCATCCAGGCAAAGAACCCAATCATAGATAGCAAGATCTAATGCTTTATTGGCCTGCTCAATATAACCGGAAAATGGAGATTCAAAAAACCTGGCGCCCTTTGCAAGGGATATTTCTTTGGTTCTGTCTGTACTAAGAGAGTCCAGTATCACTATTTCATCCGCCACTTCTTTTACCGAATCAATACACCTCCCGATATTTTTTTCTTCGTTATAGGTGATGATGACAACGGATAGCTTTTCCATAGCGTCTGTAAAAATAGCGGAAAAACAAAACCGGATCCGGTAAAAACTGAAATAAATCAACCCGGCATACGTTTTACTTAATCTTATCTACCTTCATACAATGAAAAGCCTGAAATATATCTTCTGCTTTGCCTGCTCAATATTTTTTATCTCCCTGTATTCATATTCTCAGCCTTACGACCCGCTGAAGGTCAGCAAAAAAGCTGCATCCCTTTTCAGCACAGCGCAAAACAAAGCGGAAGATGGCAAGATCAGTGAAGCCTTTTCGCTGCTGGAGCAGGCGATAGCCACCGACGACCGCTATGTGGATGCCTACCTGCTGCAGGCTTTGCTTTTCAGCGACGGGAAAAAATATGATGAATGTATTGCTGCCTACGAAAAAGCATTTAGCATTGATTCCGTTTATACGTTTGAATACAAACTCCCCTATTCCATCAACCTGGCCGGCAAAGGAGAATTTGAAAAGGCATTGATAGCCATAACCAGTTTACTCACTTCACAAAAACTTCACCCCCGAACTAAATCTTCTGCCGAATACCGGAAACGCTGTTATGAATTCGCTGTGAGCTATGCACAAAAGAATGCAAACAAGACCTATGTATTTGCTCCGCAAAATATGGGAGACGCCGTAAACAGCGCTGAATCGGAATATTTCCCTTCATTGACTATTGACGGGAAAGAATTTGTTTTTACACGTCGGGTGAAAGACTTTAATGAGGATTTCTTCTATAGCCGGCAAAATGAAAAAGGGGGATGGGAAAATGCAAAACCGATGGAGGGGAATGTGAACACGCCTATGAACGAAGGGGCTCAGAATATATCGCAGGACGGGCAATGGCTGGTTTTCACCGGCTGCAACCGCCGTGATGGTTTTGGCAGTTGTGATATTTATATTTCTTACCTCACAGATAAAGGCTGGAGTGAAGCTATCAACCTCGGCAGCAAAGTAAATTCCGATCAATGGGATTCGCAACCCTGTCTTTCGCCGGATAAACGACAATTATATTTTGCCAGCCGCAGATTCGGCGGCTATGGCGGCAGTGATATTTATGTATGCCAGTTGCTGCCGAATGGCCGCTGGAGCGAACCGGAGAATATGGGACCCTCAGTGAACACAGCCGGTGATGAACAAAGTCCGTTCATTCATGCCGACAACCAGACCCTTTATTTTACTTCAAATGGTCATCCCGGCTATGGTGATGCAGATCTCTATTATGTGCGGAAAGGACCAAACGGTGTTTGGAGCAATGCCATCAACCTCGGTTATCCGATCAATACCATTGACCAGGAAGGAACCTTATTTATTGCTGCTGATGGAAAAACGGCCTATTATGCCAGCGACCGCAGCGACAGCAAAGGAGGACTTGACATTTATAGTTTTGAACTGCGGGAAGACGTACGTCCTTACAAAACACTTTGGGTGAAAGGACAGGTTTTTGACAATAAAACCAAGCAAGGTCTGCCCTCTGCAGTGGAACTGACTGACCTTGCCAGCAAAGAACCGTTATCAAAAGTGCAGACCGATGAAAAAGGAAATTTCCTGATCACTTTGCCCGTAGGAAAAGATTATGCCTTTAATGTAAACAGGAAGGGATACCTTTTTTATTCTGATAATTTTTTCTTAAGTCAGCACTCACCAGATTTAACTTATGAAAAAAATATTCCGCTGCAACCTATCGAAATGAATGCGGCCATTGTGCTCAACAACGTATTCTTTGACGTCAATAAATTTGAACTGAAACCTGAATCACAGGCGGAACTTAACAAACTAGTGGAATTACTCACTGAAAATCCATCGCTGAAGATCGAGATCAGTGGCCACACGGATAATGCAGGAAAACCCGCAGACAATCTTACACTCAGCAATAACCGGGCAAAAGCTGTTATGAATTATCTTATCAGCAATGGGATTGCTGCCACAAGACTCACCGCAAAAGGCTATGGAGAAACCAAACCTATGGCAGATAACAAAACCGAGAAAGGCAGAGCCCTGAACAGGCGGACAGAAATGAAAGTTACCGGTCAATAGAAAAATAGTGAACAGGTAAAATGTTTTGTTGACGGGAGTTCTTTATTTTTCCGGTCTGTCAGCTGTTCACAAATGTCCAACGATTTATTATACCAGATCGCATTGTCTTTCACACCAAACATTGGCCCGGTGCAGGCTAAAATATTGGTAGAGCAATTTGGCACCGCCGAAAATATATTCAAGGCAAAAACTTCCCACCTTCAGCATATTGAAGGTATTGGTCAGATCAGGGCCAGCAGTATCAAAAACTTTGACCGCTTTAATGAAGCGGAAGAAGAAATGAGATTTATTGAAAAATTCAATATCCGGCCCTTATTCATCAGCGATGAAAAATATCCCAAACGGCTGCTCAACTGCTACGACTCACCTGAACTTTTATATTATAAAGGCACTGCTGACCTGAATACATCAAAGATCGTAGCAGTGGTGGGCACAAGAGATAATACGGAATATGGCAAGCAGGTAACAGAAAAGCTGGTGAAAGAATTATCAGCACATCAGGTACTCATAGTCAGCGGTCTTGCTTATGGCATTGATGCCATAGCTCACAAAGCCGCACTTAAAAATGGTTTGCCCACAGTTGGGGTGCTGGCACATGGGCTTGATCAGATTTATCCTTCGCATCATAACGGGCTGGCAAAAGAAATGCTGAAAGATGGCGGTCTTCTCACTGAGTTTCGCAGTCGTACTAAACCGGATAAACATAATTTCCCTACCAGGAATCGTATTGTGGCCGGCATGAGTGATGCTACGATAGTTGTTGAAACCGGTCTCAGGGGCGGCAGCATGATCACTGCGGAGTTAGCCAATGGTTATAATAAAGATGTATTTGCCTTTCCCGGAAAAGTAACCGACAACAAAAGCGCCGGTTGCAATTACCTTGTTAAAAGCAATAAAGCCATGTTGCTGACAGATGCGCAGGACTTGCTGGAAGTAATGGGTTGGGAAGAAAAGGTTAAGAGTAAAAAGGAGGAAAGGAGACAGAAAGAGTTGTTTATTGAACTGTCAAAAGAAGAAAGGATCGTTGTTGATATTCTGAAAGAAAAAGAGGCGGTGCATATTGATGAGATCAACCTGCGCAGCAACCTCAGCAGCAGTGCCATAGCCGCCGCCATCCTGAATATGGAATTGCAGGGGGTAATCAACTCGCTTCCGGGAAAGATGTATTCACTTTCATAGCATTGTAAATTTCATTTGGGGCATATTTGACCACTGCCCTATCTTTGCACATGGCAACAAGAAATTCTCCCTCTCCTGTAAGCATTTCCGGTAAATTTTTTGGTGAAGGACTGACCTTCGATGATGTACTGCTCATGCCCGGCTACAGCCAGGTGCTGCCCCGTGATGTGGACATCCGCACCAGGCTTACCAGAGACATTACACTCAATGTGCCCCTTCTTTCTGCCGCTATGGACACCGTTACGGAAGCAGCATTGGCCACAGCCCTTGCCCGTGAAGGTGGTCTCGGCATCCTGCACAAAAACATGACCATTGAAAAACAAGCCGAGCAGGTTCGTAAAGTGAAAAGAAGTGAAAGCGGTTTGATCATTGACCCTGTCACCCTGCGGGCCGATGCCAGCATCGGCGATGCATTGCGCCTGATGCGGGAAAATAAGATCGGTGGCATTCCCATTGTTGACAAAAGCGGGAAACTCGTTGGCATTCTCACCAACCGTGACCTGCGCTTTGAAAATGACATGAAGCGGAAAGTGAGTGAAGCGATGACCAAAGAAAATCTCTATACCGCACCCGAAGGTACCGACCTGAAAAAAGCGGAAGAGCTTTTCAAAAAAACGAAAGTTGAAAAGCTGCCTATCGTAGATAAACAGGGAAAACTAAGAGGTCTTTTTACCTACAGCGATATTTTGAAATTAAAAAGTCATCCCAATGCCGTGAAAGACAGTTTTGGCCGCTTGCTGGTTGGCGCTGGTGTGGGTATCACTAAAGACCTATTGGACAGGGTGGCTGCCCTGCAGCAGGTAGGTGCGGATGTGATTGCGCTGGACAGTGCCCACGGCCACAGCAAAGGAGTTATCGCTGCATTAAAAGATGTAAAAAAGAATTTTAAAAATATAAATGTCATCGCCGGTAATGTGGGAACAGCCGCCGGCGCTAAAGCATTGGCAGAAGCAGGCGCTGATGCCGTGAAAGTGGGAATAGGACCGGGATCAATTTGCACAACCAGGATAGTAGCCGGTGCCGGTGTGCCACAACTTACAGCAGTAATGGAAGCATATTCTGTTTTGAAACAAAAGAATATTCCGTTGATCGCTGATGGCGGCATCCGTTACACCGGTGATATGGTGAAAGCCCTTGCAGCAGGCGCCGACTGTGTGATGATGGGAAGCATTTTCGCCGGCACGGAAGAAAGCCCCGGCGAAACCATTATTTACGAAGGAAGAAAATTCAAAGAATACCGTGGTATGGGCTCACTCGGCGCTATGGCTACCGGCAGCAGTGACCGCTATTTCCAGGATGTGGAAGATGATGTAAAAAAATATGTGCCCGAAGGAATTGAAGGTCGTGTAGCATACAAAGGAACATTAAAGGAAATTGTTTATCAATACACCGGCGGACTTCGGGCCGGGATGGGTTATTGCGGGGCAAAAAATTTAGATGAACTGAAAAAATCTGAATTTGTCAAGATCACCAATGCAGGCATGAGAGAAAGCCATGCACATGATATAGAGATAACGAAGGAAGCGCCAAATTATAGCAGAAGGTAATACGTTTAAAAGTTGATAAGTTGACGGAGGAAACTCCTTATCAACTTATCAACCTTTCAACTTTTCAACCTCCCTTACTCATCCCCCATCACTTCAAACGTAATAAATTGTTTGCGGTAGGCTTTCACATGCTGACTGTTCTGGAAAGCAGGCTCCCATTTCTTTGATTTTTTTATCACACGGATAGCCTCTTCTTCCATGCCGAAACCAATACTGGTCAACGGTTTTATATCGCTTATTGTGCCATCCACATCCACTACAAACTGGATGATGACAGTATGCCGTCCTGCCGATGCCCCGTTACTGACAGGAATATCTGCCCGCAGATTGCGGATAAGAAATTTTGCCCAGTCTCCATCAAATTTGGCCTCCACTTCTACTTTTGTAAATATTCCGCCATCATCATCCTGTGGTTTTTTAGCATCAATCACCTTGTTACCATCTCCGGGAATTACGGGTTCAACAACACCGGTAAAGTTTTCACCTTCGCTTTTAAAAAGATCAATCTTTGCGTTGGTAAGATCTTCCTGCGTAGGAGGGGGATTTTCTACCTGGTTGTCATCCATGATCTGGAGAGTTGTGTAAGGTTCCGTTTTCACAGGCTGTTGCTCTTCTGGCTGCGGTTCGGGCTCGGGTAATTCTTCCGGTATCTTTTCTTCCGTAAGATTTTTTATTTCCACTTCTGTAAACACCAGCCTGTTATCCCTCTCCGGTTTCTTTGAACCGGCAAGGGCAGACCCGGCAAAGACAAGTCCTGCCATGCAGCAGGTGATCAGCAGGGATTTGATAATACGTTTGTGATAAGTTCTGCGAAGCTCATAAGCTCCGTACGCCTTGTTCCTGTCAGCAAAGAGCAGGTCAAGAAAATCGGCCGCTAAAATTTTGTTGATTTCCATGGTTTAACTTTTAGGATTGAGATGACCGCTCATCCTCTTTCCACAAAAATTTATTTTTATGGAAATGAAGAAGCTTGGTGTCACCGGAAGCTTCAGTTATTTTTACCGAAATAATTTTTTTGAAAAAGAGTCTTCTTTTCCTCTTCTTATTTTCTGTTCGTATGCTGCCGGCGCAACCAACCGCTGACAGTTGCTCTTTGCAGATCAGTTTGCTTACCTGCACACCGGGAGAAGAGCTTTATTCCACATTCGGCCACAGTGCCATCCGGGTAGCTGACAGCAGCAACGGAACGGATATCATTTTCAACTATGGCACATTTGATTTTTATGACCCTGCTTTTTATCAAAAATTCATCAAAGGGAAGCTGCTTTATTTTGTGTCCGTTAACGAACTGCATGAGTTCCTGGCGGAATATGAATATTATAAAAGAGGCGTAACAGAACAGGTGCTGCAATTGGCCTGCGGCGAAAAGCAACAATTCCTGGCAGCGCTTTATGAAAATGCCAAAGAGGAAAATAAATATTACCGCTACGATTTTAATTATGACAACTGCACCACCCGGCTGCGGGATATGCTGGAAAAAATAACCGGGAAGCCGTTGCAAACAACCAATATACTGCCGTCGGTAAACACAACCTTTCGTCACCTGATACATGACTACCTCCACAAAGGCCGGCAATACTGGAGCAAACTGGGTATTGATATTTTACTGGGAAGCCCGCTGGATAAAAAAATAAATAACCGGGAGGCGATGTTTCTGCCTGATTTCCTGATGATGGCTTTTGACAGCGCCGTTCATAACAACCAGCCATTGGTTTCAACAAAAAAAGAAATGCTGCCCGCCGCGGCAACTGCAAATAAAAAACCACTGTTCACTCCATTCGTGGTCTTCAGCCTGCTGCTGCTGGTCATTGCAGGACTCAGTTTTTATAAATCAACAAAGACCTCTGTTTTCTTCAAAGTATTTGATTTTACTTTCTTTCTTTTATGCGGCCTGCTCGGCGTATTGCTTTTGTTCATGTGGTTTGGCACCGAACATGCGATGTGTAAAAATAATTTCAACCTGCTGTGGGCAATGCCGCTGCATTTAATAGTGGCTCCGTTTCTGTTCACCCAAAAAAAATGGGTGGGCCACTATTTCCGTTTTACCGTTTTTTATACCGTTGCGCTGTTTTTATCCTGGTTTTTGCTTCCGCAACAAATGAATGCAGCGTTATTACCTGTTTTGGGTATCATAGGTGTAAGAAGTTTAATGATCAGTAAAAGAAAACAGTTTGACTAAAGAGATCATTTATAATGGTCATCGTATTCATTATCGCATTATCGGTAGCGGCCCTGTTGTGATGCTTATTCATGGCTTTGGTGAGGATGGGGAAATATGGAACGAACAGGTTGCCCATTTAAAGCATTCTTTTCGCCTCATTGTGCCCGATCTGCCGGGATCAGGCAAATCAGCAATGATTGATGACATGAGCATGGAAGGAATGGCAGAAGTGATAAAAGTGATTGTTGACGTTGAGACCTCCCCCAAACCCCCTCCCAAAGAGGGGGCTTTCAACCTCGCTATGATTGGGCACAGCATGGGTGGATATATTGCCCTCGCTTTTGCGGAAAAATACCCTTCAGCATTAAACGCACTGGGACTTTTTCATTCTACTGCCTGGGCTGACAGCGAAGAGAAAAAAACAACAAGAGAAAAAGGGATTGCATTTATAGAACAATATGGCGCTTTTGAGTTTTTGAAAACAGCCATCCCCAATCTTTTTTCGCAAAAAACAAAGGAAGAAAAACCGGGAATACCCGCAGGGTTGCTGGATAGTTTGCGCAACTTTTCTGCTGCCTCACTCGTTTCATATTACCAGGCAATGATGCAACGACCCGACAGAACAGCCATATTGAAAATACCGGGGTTACCTGTCCTGTTTGTCGTTGGGGAACAGGACAATGCAGTGCCCATGGCAGACAGCCTTCAGCAATGTCATCTGTCCGAAAAATCGTACATTCACATTCTATCCGAATCCGGCCATATGGGAATGCTGGAAGAGGCAGATAAGACTAACTGGCTGTTGAGCAATTTTCTAAAGAATGAATTAAACCATCTTGCCCGATCCGATCAATGAAACGACTCTTTTTTTTCATATCAGCCAGTTTTTTTTTATCAATAGTTTCATTTGCCAACCACATCACCGGGGGGGAGATGTACTACACATTGGTAAGCCAAAACGGTAATAATTATACGTACCGGGTCACCCTTAAACTTTACAGAGATTGTTTTTCTACCGGTGCAGCACTTGACCCAACGGCAGCAATTGCTGTTTTTGACAGAACCACCGGGGCAATGGTCGTCAATAATAATGTTCCCCGTGCTCAAATACAACGTTTAGAAATTACTACACCTAATCCCTGCATCACCAATCCCCCGGTTGTTTGTTATGAAGTAGGTTATTACCAGTTTGACGTTACACTTCCCGGCTCACCGGGTGGATATATTATTTCTTACCAGCGTTGCTGCCGGATAGCAGGTATCAACAACCTTATTGGCTCCAGCAATGTTGGCGCCACTTATATTGCCGATATTCCCGGTACTTCGCTATTACCAACTGCCCCGGCAAACAACAGTGCCCAGTTCATTGGCCCGGACACAGTGGTGGTTTGTGCCAATAATGCTTTCTCTTACAGCTTTGCTGCCACAGATGCAGATGGTGACCAGTTAAATTATTTTTTCTGCGAAGCCATTCCCGGTGGTGCACCTGGCGCCCCTGCTCCCAATCCACCTTCACCGCCCCCATATGGGGCTGCACCTTACAATTTTCCTTTTCTTTCCACACAGCCTTTGGGCTCGTCGATTTCCGTTAACCCTACAACGGGTTTACTTACCGGCATTGCCCCCGAAACCGGCATATATGTCGTAACTGTATGTGTAACGGAAACCCGAAACGGACAGGTAATTGCCACGCAGCGAAAAGACCTGCAGATAAAAGTGGGTGATTGTAATATTGCTGCTGCCACTCTTAACCCAAGTTATATCACCTGCGACGGCTTCACACTAAGCTTTAATAATTTAAGTAACAGTCCGCTGATCAATTCCTATTACTGGGATTTTGGTGATCCCTCTAGCGGGGCTAATAACGAAGCCACCATTCAAAACCCGACACATACTTTTTCAGACACAGGTGTATATACTATCAAATTAGTGACGAACCGCAACCAGCAATGCTCTGATTCCACAACAGCATTGGTTAGTGTGTTTCCGGGTTTCTTCCCGGGTTTCACATCCAGCGGCATCTGTGTGATCAACCCGGTATTTTTCACCGACACTACCCGTGCTGTCTATGGGGTGGTGGACTCCTGGAAATGGAATTTTGGCGATGCCGCCACCCTTGCAGATACATCAAGACTTCAAAATCCGCAATGGACCTATTCATCCATCGGCCCTAAAACTATTGAACTGATCGTTTCAAGCAGCAAGGGCTGCATTGATACGGTGTCTCAAATTGTAGATATCATTGACAGACCACCTATAGATCTTGCTTTCAGGGATACGTTGATCTGCGTGCCGGATGTGTTGCAGTTGCAGGCCAGCGGCACTGGTGTGTTCAGTTGGGTGCCGGGACCTACTATTATCAACACTAACAGTCCGACACCAACCGTTAATCCCACCAGCACAACCACCTATTATGTGAACCTTGATCTGAGCGGTTGTGTGAATACAGATTCGGTAAGGGTGAGAGTCGTAGATTTTGTTTCTCTGTCAGCCATGCCCGATACTACCATTTGCCTCTCCGATCCTGTGCAGTTATCTGTAGTTTCGGACGGATTGCAATATTCATGGACACCAGCCGCAACGCTAAATGAACCGCTGGTGAGTAACCCTATTGCTACCCCGGCAGGCACCACTACTTACCAGGTGACAGCAAGAATCGGAAATTGCTCGGCCACGGATGATGTAACAATTTTTACAATACCTTATCCTGCTGCTAATGCAGGAAATGATACCACCATTTGTTATAATACTACTGCACAATTAAACGGAAACATACAAGCTTCATCCTTTGTATGGAGTCCTCTCAATTACCTGAACAATCCCAATATCCTTAACCCGCTGGCTACTCCACCAAGAACTTCTTCTTTTATACTGACCGTGTTTGACACATTGGGTTGCCCCAAACCGGGAAGAGATACGGTGGTTGTATTTGTTCTGCCCCGCATCCTGGCTGATGCCGGCCGGGATACCAATGTTGTGGTGGGTCAGCCATTACAATTACAGGCCAGTGGCGGACTGGATTATATCTGGTCACCGGCCACAGGATTATCATCCACTACTGTTTCCAACCCGGTAGGATTGTATGACGGCAGTATAGACGAAGTGAGATACCGGGTTGATGTTTTCAACGAAGTGGGTTGCGCCGATTCTGCTTTTGTAACGGTGAAAATTTTCCGAACAGTGCCCCAGGTGTTTGTTCCAACTGCTTTCACACCCAATGGTGACGGCTTAAATGATGTGGTGCGTCCTATTGGTGCAGGCATACAGCGTATCAATTATTTCCGCATTTTCAACCGCTGGGGCCAGATGGTCTTCAGCACCACTATTGATGGTCAGGGCTGGGATGGCACTATAGGTGGTAAGCTGCAGGGTTCCAACACCTTTGTATGGATGGTGGGGGCCACTGATTATTTGGGCAATCCTTTCTTTAAAAAAGGGACGGTGACGTTGATTCGGTAGTTTTGTGAATAGTGAATAGTCAATGGTGAATATGGCTTCTGTTGTAACTTTCCTTTCACCTAAATAACTATTTTATGTTCCTGAAACTTAATCATCAGAAACTTGAAGTTTTTTCAGCTTCAAGAGAGTTTGCACTTGAATGTTACAGGCTTACAAAATCTTTACCTGCAGATGAAAAATTTGGAATGATTACTCAAATTAGAAGAGCCGCTCTTTCCAATCACTTAAATATAGCAGAAGGCTCTTCAAGAAAGTCTGAATCAGAAAGAAAAAGATACTATGAAATAGCAAGAGGATCCATAATTGAAATTGATGCGGCTTTGGATATAGCGGATGCTCTTGATTACCTTAAAAATTTTGACACAATAATACTTGGCGAAAAAATGATAAGATGCTTTAAATTGCTTACCGGCCTGATACAGGCTCCAGCCAAACACTGACTATTCACCATTCACTATTCACCATAAATGTCAAAAATCGTTTTCATCACCGGCGCCACTTCAGGTTTTGGAAAAGCCTGTGCCGTAAAATTTGCAGCTCACGGGTATGATCTTATCCTCAACGGAAGAAGAGCAGAACGGTTGTTTGAACTGGCCAACGAACTGGAGCAAAAATTCAATGTAGCCGTATTCCAGCTACCGTTTGATGTAAGAGATGAACAGGCTGTATTTACCTCTTTAGATGCACTTCCTGATGAATGGAAAAGAATTGATATCCTGGTAAACAATGCCGGGCTTGCCGCAGGCAGGGATTATTTTGAAGAAGCCGATCTGAACGATTGGAACACGATGATTGATACCAACGTAAAAGGATTTATGTATGTGGCAAAAGCAGTGGCACAATTGATGGTGTTGCGGAAGCAGGGTCATATAATCAATATGGGCTCTGTTGCAGGCAAGCAGGTGTATGAAAAGGGAAATGTGTACTGTGCCAGCAAATTTGCCGTAGATGCACTGAACCAGGCCATGCGGGTAGACCTGCTGCGGCATAATATCAAAGTGACAGGCATCCATCCCGGCGCTGCAGAAACGGAGTTTTCATTGGTCCGCTTCAAAGGAGATGAAGCTACGGCCAAAAGCATTTATAACGGTTTGAAGTCACTAACAGCAGAAGACGTGGCCGATGCTATTTTTTATTGTGCATCACTGCCACCGCATGTCTGCATCAACGACCTCGTCATCACCTGCACCCAACAGGCCGATGCGATCTATTTTCATCGCCAGTCTTGATGCGGCTCAAAAAAGAATTGTTGCCCTCAGTGTTTTGCCCTATTTTCAACACCCTTCAGCTTTATCCCCGGGAAAACGGCCTGAAAATTGACGTAGTTTCCCTGCGAAAATGTACCTAAACCGATGAAATTCAGCAGTTAACCCTTTTATTAACAACAGCGGGCTTCTATATTTATGTTCATATTCCGATTCTATACAAAGACCGTTATGAAAAAGCCGTACCTGTTATTAGCATCCCTGATGTTGTTTTCTGTCTTATCCTGGTCACAGGATGTGATCCGCATGCAAACCTGCAGCAACGAATCTATCAGCAAACAGGCAGACAGCCTGAAATCCATGTATTCCAAAGATGGTTTTGTGCTGCTGAAAGAAGCTTCCATCTCAATGGAAAGCGAATATGAAATGCCGGTGGTGGTGCCTTTGACACAAGGAAGCTGGTACCAGTTTGTTTTTATTGGCGACTATTCTTCCCGCCTGTATGAAGTGCGGATGTTTGACTGGAATGAAAGACAGGTAGTATACCAGCAAAAAAAATGGGGCGAGATTGATGGCAATGTGATCTCTTATTCATACATCCCCAAATTCTCCGAATTCCACATGATGAAACCGGTGCAGGTGAACAAGCAGAAGAAAAAGAATTTGTGCGGTTATGTTATGCTGTTCAAAAAGACCGGCGCTGATCATGCAAATGCAACCCCTCTTCCATAAGCAAAAAAGATTATAAAAAAATCCGCCGGCCGGCGGATTTTTTTTTGCTCATTAACAAACATCATTTCGCATTTACTTCACCGCTTTTATTCTATCAATCGCTTCTTTGGCAAACAACAATGCATCATTATAAGTGGCTTTTTTGCTGGCAGAAACAAATACTTTTGCCACCACTTTATTAACCCGGAAGATGAAATTAAACTGCGCCATATCCATATCACCAAATAAACCCATTAGTCTTGGGTTGCCTCCATACACATAGCTCTCATCAGTTCCAAATTCCTTCAGGTTGTGCGTTGTCGTCTCACCGCCTTCCCGCATTTTTTCCAGGTTTGCCTTCAGGTAAGCGGCCGCATCTGTATCGTTTGAAAAAACATAGCGTATATCAAATACTATCTGTATAGCTGATGCAGCCATATCCTTTGCTGTCCATCTTTTCATTTGCGCATCGCCGGCATTCACATTCAGTTCCATCCCCCTTGCTGTCATGGCTTCAGCTGAAAGAAAATACCGCGGGTCTGTTTTATTCAGCGGCTCGGGACCCGCCTGTTCGTTTTCCAGTTTCACTACAAACCGTTTGAAAGGAGGACAACTGGTCTCCAGCCTGCCGATAAGGTCTTCAAAAAAATCAGCCGTCCAGTCTTCATCATTTTTCCAGTCTTTTTTAATGAAGCCATTACCGGCAAACACATCAATGGTGGCAGCGGCGCAGGTTTGAAAATTCTGTATGCCTGCTTCCTTTTCGTTTTCGTCAATCTTCATTAACGTAACACATTCGCAGGTGAGCCTGGCAATTTCAGCCCGGATTGAATCTGGAACTGCCTGGGCAACACCGGCCGCAGCACACAATAAAAAAATTGTGGCGGTAACAACAGACTTTATAAACATATTATATCTTTTTCCTAAGCTACGATGTTTAGCAGCTAAGGCACATCCGTAGCAGTGGGTATTTAATCACAAGAAATGAAGGAAATATCTGTTATTGCGCCAGGGAAATTCTGACCTGTAATCCACCTCTTGTGTTGGTGACGGGGAAAGAGTTACTGATCTTCGGAATGTTGCGGTTTTGCTCAAAATAAAGTTTCAGGCTCACCCGGTTGTTAACAATGTAATCTATAGACGGGGCGATGCGGATCACTTTTTGTCCGGCGGTACCGAAGGAAGTGCCCTGGTCCAGCTTGCTGTTGGCAGTGGCATCATCCCGCAGGCTGAAGTCCATACGGAAAGTGACATCGTTATCCAGTGTCATTTTGCCAATCTTCTTAATGAGCGGCATTCCTCTTTTTCTCCAGTTGAAACCAAAGGTCACTTCGGTTGAACGGTTTTCTGCCAGTTGATAGTCAATCAGGCTAAGGCTTAGCTGCCTGCTCTTGCGGAATTCAAACCTAGTGCTGAGCTGGTTGGTAAAAGTGACATCAATTTCTATCAACGGGTCAAAGGCTTCAGAGATTGTTATATTCGGCACCAGGAAGAACGGAATGTAGTTACCGGTGAGTGTATCCCGGAAATACGGATAACCAACCCTGTTGGGATCGGTAAATAAAAGCGCTGTATTAAAGCTGTTCATGCTTAGGGTGCTGTGATAACCGTGACGGATAGTAAAGTTGGTAAATATCTTATCTAACCCCTTAATTCTTGATAAACCATTGTAGGTTACTGTCCAGTTTGGTTTGGGGATGATGCCGGAGAATGGATTGGAACGCAAATTCGGGTTACTGTTCTTTGTCAGTTTGATGCTGGCCGGGTCTTTTCCTGTATAAGCAGCAAGAAAAGCTGGTATCACCACATCCTGTGCATAACGGCCGTACCCTTCCACAAAACCATCTGCGCCGGTAGGATTTCCTGTTGCATACGGGTTCAGCCCTTTCAGTTTTTGAGATAATACCTGGCGGTTGGTTTCAAATTGTTTGAATGTTTCTGACACCACATTCGGGTCAAACTTCGTAAATAGTGTTTGATAGGAAATGTGGCTCACAGAAAAACTACCAATGGCATAAGGGTTCAGTCTCGCCAAACCGGCAGAACCGGTAGTGTCTTTATACAACTCAGAGTAATTTTTATCAAAGGTTTTATCAATATTCACATCAATGGTGAAATCACGGAAAGGACTTACCTGTGCTGTGATGTTCAGTCGTTGGTTATACCGCTGCATGATCATCGCTGTCAGCAAACTATCCCTCGATATTAAACCTCTTGCACCAAAATTGTTGATCCAGTTCGTATCGGGCTGGTAACCGAAAATGAAACCAAATCCCGGTTCCCGGCTTTTGGGATTATAACCCAGTATCCGGGTGCTGTCCATATAGCCTGGCAATGTTGTTCCAAAATCTTCGGTGTATTGAATGCCTACCCGTTTCAGCGATGTTACAAGTTTGGCAAAGAATCTCGGCACAGCACCAACATGTGGCAGGCGGTTGGGATCTTTTACTTTCTTTGGCTTCTTTGTCTTTGCCGTATCCTTTCGTGTGCTATCCTTTGGATTCAGGGTAACGGGAGGCTTTGGTTGTGGGTTAGGATTATACACTGCCCGCAGAAATCTTGATTTATTATACAGTTCTTCAAATTTCAGTTCGCCATTCAGTGTTCTGGTTTGGGTATTGCTGAGTGTATTACCGAGGTTGCGGGCCAGCAGCGAAGAAGCCAGCCAGTTATACCGTGTATTATAGGTAGCTCTGAAATTCGTCCAGTCCAGCAACGGAATTTTTTGCATTGGCAGGTTGTAGGTCAGTGTGGCTTCCTGCTGGTAATTGGTGTTACGTCCGCCTTTAAACAGATTTTTCCTGACCGAGTCCTTCTTCTCTTTTGAATCAATGCGGCCGAATGGTTCATCTATCCGTGCATTATTGGTGGCCGTAAAATCAAGCGACAATGATTTGGTCAGGTTCCATTGCAGGATATAATACCGGTCAAACGTGAAATACTTATCATAGGTTTCAGGGATCTTATACGGACCGCCACCCACATTGCGGGGACGGGTAGCGCCAAACTGGCGGAAGATATCAGCCCTGAATGAAAGTTGCGATGGTGCATAGTTGAAATTGAAATCCCTGACCAGCGCCAGCCATTTTGATCTTGACTTCACCAGTTTTTTAAAAGGCTCTACAATTTTCGGCTGCATCGAATAGCTGTAACCAATAGCACCGCGGGTACGCCTTATCAGGTCATTTTCAAACAAAGGATTTTGGCGGTTGGTTTCTATAAATGAATAATTAAAATCAAAATTCGTAATACTCCAGGGTTTGGGCTGTTTGCCATCGGTCTTGATCTTTTTTACGTTCGTCAGGTTCAGGGTTTTGATCGTTGTGATATCCTGGGCATCGTTGCGGATCGAATCCCGTTTGCTGGCGTCTGCATTCTCCAGTTTCTCCTTTAGTTTAATATCAAGATCATACGGATCATATTCCGGTGTGCTGCTCACCCGGCTGATACCTGCATATACCGGAATCTGTACACCCAGTTGTTTCGGAATTAGTTTTCCTGCATCAATATTAATAGCGGCATCAAACGTATAAATGTCTTCCCGGCTCCTTTCGTTTACACGTTGCTCCAATGTACCAAATCCGCGGCTGCGGGCTGTGCCTGATAATGTCATAGTGCCAAGGTCAGCCAGTTTGAAATCAACACGGCCCAATGCAGCCCAGCCACCTTCTTCATCCAAACTGGAAAAACGCAATTCATTAAACCATACTTCGGCACACACAGGCTCAAGAAATGTGTTTTCAACGGACAGCAGCATACCCCTCACTTCTCCAAGATTGGGGTTGCCATAAATACCATACCGCCTGCCATCTGCAGCTGCTTCACTGTAATAAACAGAAGGCGAAACACCCGCAGCATTACGGTTGATCTTCAGGCGGGTTAGCAGATTCAGATCAAAATCAAGATTATTGGCTTCCGGCCAGATCCTGAGACTGTCTGTTTCACCATACTGCGTCACTTTAAGCGGCACCCTGATCTCATAATAGTTGGCAGAAAAATCATTTCCTATACGGATAACTGCATGCAGGTCGTCATCAGCCAACCCGTTTGGATTATTAATCGCTTCGGCATGCATGAACATCAGCAGGCGTCCGTATTGACGCATATCGAGGTTCATTGTTTTGAACACTCCCCTTGCTTTACCAGGCTCCAGGTTGCATACCTGCATGCTCAATGATTGCTCATTCAGGAACAACTGCACATTATTATTGCTAAGCTGCTGTTGTCTTTCAATTCCCGGAGGTATTACGTAGCGGATCGGCTGGCGCTGGTCGTTTTCTTCAATATTCACCGCCAGTGTGTTTACAGAAGTGGGATCATTTGTTGGCAGGGCCATATACTGACCAGTGGTATCAATTTCATAGGTGAATTTCCGCCACTGGTTGCGGATCAGTTCCAGCTTTCCAAAACGCATGGTCACGGAATCATCTTCAAAATCGGTGGCAAACATGCGGATGAAACGAATGGATTTCAGGTCGGGAATATTGCCCACTTTCAACTCGTAATCTTTTACAGGGATTCGGAACAGGTACCATGTTTCATTCCGGTTGGTTCCATTGGCCAATGATACCGGTACAATTCTTTTGTCAGTGATGTAGTTGGTACCTACGAGCATGTCGGGTCTCACATCCACCCTATACTGAAAATACTCTTCCACTTCGTTGAGCGTATTATCCCTGTTCAGTTCTTCACCATCAGGATACTGGGTAAAGGCGTTTACAAACTCAGAGCCTGTGCTGGCAACCGGTGAATTGCCATGGGGGTTGTTGATATTTTTATAACGCCCAATGATACCGGTGTTGGTTTGATCAAAACTGGGATCACGGTAGGGTTTGAAATTATCGGCAGACGGATCAGCTGCAGCCCGCTGGTAAACCAAAGAACCAGCACCGAAATTGTTTTGCAGGTTTGCCAGGTATTGGGAAAACTTATCTGTTTCTTCATCATCCGTGAGGCCATCAAAGCCCACATCCTGGAACTGGCGGTCATCAGGATTATTACTGAATGCATTGGTTACCTGCAAAGGATTGGCCGGTACTTTACCCCACACCGTGTTATTGTCTATTGGCGAAGGAATGCTGGGTGTAGGCAAGCCATTTTCATAAAAGCGTTTGCCATCTTTCAGCACATCTTCTGAAATATTGCCAAGGTTGAAATAAAGTTTACCGCCCTGGCTGCCGGGATTAAGAATAAATGGATCCTGCATCCAGAATTCGATGAATTCGATATTCGCTGTTTCAAAATCTGTCTGGTCAATATTGCGCATCAGCCCGCCCCATGATCTTCTCGGGTTCAGTAACTGTCCGTTGGCGTTGATGCTGGCCGGGTCGGATTGGAAATTATACGGTCCTCTTTCTTTTGGGAAAAATGAAATATCAAAAGTAGTGAGCAGCCCCTGCCCGAAATCAAGACTTCTTTTAGGGAATATTTCCTGCTGCAACACCTGCCTTGTCTGAGGTTTTGACAATTCATCCAAAAAGTTGGGCATGTTGCGCAGCGGGTTGTTAGGATTTCTTCTTTCCTGCAGCACCGGTTCAATATTATACCAGGCGATCTTGGCCCTGTTATAACCACTCTGCAAATTGTTGTTCAGCGCACCTTCAGGAAACAAGGGACTGGCGCCTCCCGGCCCGTTGTTGCCTTGCGGAACAGAAGCCAGCGACCAGCTTATCAAAGGAAAACGAAGATCAATATTGGCACGGGTGCCTTCAAAATCGTCAATATAGATCACCCCGTCATTGCCTTGTCCAATTTGTCGGGCATGACCGGGTTTCAGCATGGCGGCTTCTGCATAGGCCGTCACGGATGACATGGCTTTGGTGGAATAGAAAGGAAGTTTATCCAGCCATTTTGTTAGTCGTGGCAAATCGTTGCGGTAATCTATATCAACGCCAAACATCGTGTTGCGGATCGGGTCTTCCCCATAAGCCTGTTTGATAAAGAAAGGTCTTTCACCCAACCGCACAATCGTTCCGCCTAAACTCAGTTTTTTATTAGCGAGGTAATCAAACCGGAGCCCCATGAAGTTTCGTTGCTGGATGGCAAAGGCTGCCTGGTTCTCATACTGAATATTCACCGGCACTCCCGAAGCAATTATGGACTGGTTGATGACCCGCAAGGTTCCCAAGTCATAATTGATCTCGTAGTCCACATTTTCCTGCAGCATTTGACCTCCTGCCGACACGGTAACAGATCCTCTCGGAATATTATACCCTAATTGATAATCGCCTGTTCCCTGTGCTGATGTTTTAGAACGGCCCACAATCTTAAACCGGTTCAGGTTGGCATAGGTCTGTGCAATGGCTTTGATGGTATCATACAGCGGGTAAAAAAGATATTTGTCCCTTTCTGTCTGTGACGGATAAACGTAATCCAGCGAATGACCAAATGGTTCCAGCACCGGGAAGATGATGCGGCTTTGAGAAGGAATGACCGTAAAGCCATCTATAAAATCAAACTTACCATCCGGCTGCGGGTCGTTCTGGTTATTGAGCCGGTCCAGGTTGAGCATGGTGATGAGCGGTTGCCCCTGCAATGAGGGAATCACATCATTGAGCGGCAGGTATCTTTTTTCACCAAGGCTAGGTTCTTCATACAAAACATCCAGCGTAAAATCCTGTCTTTCCAACTGGCCATAGCCCACTGAATAAACGTTCTTCATCATCAGGTCCCAGATAGGAAGATTGGTCCGTTGTGAAGTGGCCTTTAATAATTTCAGGAAAAGCACCCGTTGTGTGGTACCGGTAGAATCGGGTGGTATATCCTGCGAAAACTCACCCACCTGGTGCACCCGGCCACGATAGGTATATTGAAAAGCCACACCCAGCACTTCATCCGGTTGCAGGGGCTGATTGAGCGATACAAAGCCGATCTGCGGATTGTAATAATAATCTGTCGGCAACAGTTTACGGGCAAATGTTTTTTCAAAATCCTGCACCGGCGCCAGGCCCTGGCCAATCAGGAAACTCTGTACATTGCTTGAGTTACGGTTATTGGGATTACTGGTCAGCAATCCATAAAGACTGTTGATGCCGTTATCAGGAAGCGAACGTGGATTACCGGTGCCACCCCAGGGACCAAACGGTTGTCCTTCTCCCAAATCCATCAGGCCCACGATGTCGCGGGTCTCAGTAGTAGAGCCGTTGCGGTTGGTCACCCACACTTCCATTCTCAGTATCTGCACCTGCGAGTTCACGATAGGCAATTGCCTCATCGCTGTATCGAAATTGTTTTTGAAATATTGCGAAAGCAGGAAGTGGCGGTTCTCATCATACTCATCTGCTCTCATTGAAAAATTCTGAGTAGCGGTGCCGCCTTCCAGTCCCATGGTCTGGCGTTGTGCCCGCTGGTTGGCAAACACACCCGTGATAAAAAGTTTTCCAAACTGCAACTGCGTCTTTACCCCAAACAGCGATTGCGCCCCGGGAATCAGGGTGCTTTTGCTGGTAAAATTGACATTACCGGCCTGGAATTGTTTTAAGATCTCATCGGCCTGTCCCTGGTAATCGAGTTTCAATTGGTTTTCAAAATCAAAATTGGCCAGTGTATTGTAATTGATCGGAAGGTTTAGTTTGTCGCCAATCTTGGCATCCACCTGGAACTGCGAGTTCATGTTGAAATCAAAACCGCCAAAGCGCCTTGCTCTTTCAGGCAAAGTGGGGTTTTTGATATTCTGGCTTTGAAAACCTGCGAGGATGTCCACATAGCCCGAAGGTTTGATATCAATTGTGCCCGTGCCGACAATACGATTGAACCATTCTTTGGCCACTTTGAATTTGGGGCGGGTCATGCGGCGGTTCATATTCGTCAGCATGCTGGCCCTTTTTTTAAAATAATCCTCCTCATCCTTTTTTCCCTGCAACCGTACAAATTCTTCCATTGAAAAAGCTATGGGGCTTCGGTAATAATGATTACCTATTTTTTCAATGATATAATACTGCCTTGTTTTGGGGTCGTATTCAATGTTACGTTTCACAAAAGATGTGTCGCGGAAGTCGAAACTGTTGCGGCTGGGATAAGAATAAGGATCGCCATAGCGGTCAGTCAGCGGGTAGCGGGTGGTATCATTCCAGAAATAAAGGCCCGGAAGGCGGGGATGTTCATTGGAAGGGCCGGCTAATGCCTGTTGGGTGGAGGCGAAGAGCATGGCTATGCTTACCAATGTACGGAAAATATGGGCAGTCTTAAGGTTCAAGGTCTCTCCTGACAATTAGTTTCCGGGAAATTTTGCATCTAAAGGGTACGAAGTGCTTTCCTGACGAGGTCTTCAAGGGATAGCTGAGGCTCGGCCTGCAGGGTTTTTTCCACTGCCTGTGCGGCAGCCTGCCTGCTGATTCCCAGCGCCGTCAGTGCATTTAACGCATCTTGATGCAAAGTATTGTTTTTCACAGCCGGAATATTTGGTTCAGGAGAATGTTTTGACAGTTTGTCACGCAGTTCCAGCACCATCCTTTCAGCCGTTTTTTTGCCGATGCCTTTGATGGCTTCAAGGGCCTTTGTATCGGCCTGGATGATGGCCCGGGCCAGTTCGTCCGGTTTCATGAAGGAAAGCACCACCCGTGCCGTGGCCGCACCAATGCCGGAAACCGACACAATATGCTGGAACATCTCTTTTTCGGCCGGGTCAAAAAAACCATAAAGCAGGTGTGCATCTTCCCGGATGAGCAGGCAAGTATGCAACAACCCTTTGTCGAGGCCCTGGATCTTTGAATATGTGTTTAGGCTGATATGCACTTCATAACCCACACCACCCACATCCACCATTACGAGGGCGGGGCTTTTATACACAAAATCACCTTTCAGGAATGCAATCATAACGGGACGCAAGATAAAGGGGAGAGAGCAATTGGCAATAGGTAATTAGCAAAAGACAATGAGAGTAATGTGATAATGTCAAACCAGCAATCCAAACATCATTAAAAACCGACTTTCATTTACATCAGGTAAATTTGTTGCTATGAGAATCGTAGCGATGCTTGGATATTCCATCTTCTTGTCATTTTTGTGCCTGGCACAAGAAAAAAAAGAACTACCCAAAGACCGGCTTGATAATATTTTTAAACACAACCATT
>CAYPOD010000020.1:0-55007 GCA_964412375.1 uncultured Chitinophaga sp.
CAAACGCTCTAGCCAGCTGAGCTAAACCCCCTTTTCCCAGCGGGACGCAAAAATAAGGGATTCAGCTTTTTTGACCAATTCACGTTTGAATAATGAAAACTACTCCCGCCAACAATTTATTTCAAAAATTTCACCGTTTAATAAGCCAAACCTGCACCAGGCTAAGCATTCCGCGGAAAACAATATTCACTGCATTTATTTTACATACTGGTCAGGGATCATTAACCTTAAACCTTATTACTGACCCGCATAATGGCAACAACCTATTCATAACAGGAAGGATGGTTTTCTGATGTGCAAGGCCCGGGTATATACCAGGGCTTTTTTTTGCAGTATTGAACCGGGTAACAGGGTCAGCTAAACGTATTTTTTACATACCCCTCAGGAAACTAAGCTACCTTTACAAATCTTTCTATTTTATCCGGAAAAACTAATTTCATAATCCATGAAACAAAACCTTATCGGAAAATGGTTTTTAGCCAAACCCGTCAGGGCAGGGCTCATGGTATTTGTATTGCTTAGTGCATTGGCTGTTTATCTCACTGGGCTGCGCTACCAGGTGTTGAAAAATGAACAGCGACAAGCAGCTCTCCAGGTCGCTGAATCAGCAAAAAACCGTCTCCAGCAATCTCTCCAATATAGTCTTTCTGCTACCCAGGCACTTGCTCTTACCATTAATAACCTGGGCTTGCCGGACAATTTGGATTCTATTTCGGCTTCCATACTGGCAGTCAATAAATACATTGATGCCTTACAACTCGTCCCTAACGGTGTCATCCGCTACATCTATCCGCTGGAGGGTCATGAAGCAGCTATCGACTACAACATATTTGCCGACTCAACAAGAAACAAAGAAGCTTTTAAAGCCGTTAAAGAAAGGAAACTTTATTTTGCCGGCCCGCTTCAGTTGAAACAGGGAGGCCTCGCTGTAGTAGGTCGCCTCCCTGTTTTCATCGGCAATCGCTTTTGGGGATTCTCAGCCGTCATTATCAGGATGTCAACCTTGTTAAAAGCTGCCGGTATTGACAGCAGTGGGGAGACCGGTTATTATTTCCAGTTGTCAAAACGCAATCCTGATTCAGGAATAGAAGAATACTTTTTACCCCTACGAAATGAAACCGCTTCAAAGCTTGAAGTTGGTGTTCCCGTTCCGGACGGAGAATGGAAACTATCTGTAACGCCGGTCAGAAATCAGCAACTTCAACTAGGCATTATTCTGGTGGCTCTTCTTTCTTTTTCATTAGCCGCCTTAGGGGGTTTTTTCACCAAGTATGCAGCTAAAAAGCCAGCAGAGTTGCAGCAATTGGTTTTGCAACGCACCATTGAATTGGACAAAAGTGAAAAACGAAACCGGGCCATTGTAGATGCCTTGCCCGATCTGTTATTTGTTATTGACAGCAACGACCGATTCACTGATTATCATAATCCGCTGGGAAATGCAGCTGCAGTGCAACCAAAGCAATTGCTGGGCAAAAAACTACACGAAATTTTGCCTGCAGCGTTGGTAGAAGAAGTAAGAACTCATAGGGATAAAGTGATCAGCGAAGGAGAGCCGGCAACGCATCGCTATAAATTGGAAACAGAAAGAGGGCTTAGGGACTTTGAAGCAAGATATGTCAGGCACGGAAAAGATGAAGTGTTGTTGCTGGTGCGTGATATCACCGAAGCAAAAGAAGCTGAGGAACGGCTGCGGCAAAGCGAAGTGAAATACCGCACCCTGGTGGAGCAGGCCACCGATGCCATCTTTATTGCAGATTTCACCGGCAGGTTTATAGTAGTGAATTCTGCGGGTTATAAATTATCACAGTACTCAGAAGAGGAATTGAACCGGAAAACAATTTTCGATCTCACACTCCCCGAAGACTTGAAGGAAAAGCCCTTCCAGTTTGAAGAGCTGAAGGCCGGTAAGACAACTGTAGCAGAAAGAAAAATGTTGCGCAAAGACGGAACGGTGATTGATGTGGAAATAACAGCCAGGATAGTAGCTAATGACAGGTTCCTGGTTTTTGCAAAGGATATCACCGAACGAAAAAAAGTGCAGGAAGAACTGATGCGGTCAAGAGAAGAACTGCGACAGTTAAGTAATTACCTCGAAAACATAAGAGAGGAAGAGCGGCTCAATATTTCAAGAGAGATACACGATGAATTGGGTCAGCAACTCACCAATTTAAAAATGGATGTGTCCCGCATCGGGAAAAAATGGACTCACGATGCAGCATTAAAAGAAGAAATGGAAAAATTGCTGCAGTTGATCAACACTGTTGTGCAGACCGTGCGGCGTATTTCCTACCAGCTGCGCCCCGGTATGCTGGACGATCTCGGTCTGGTGGCGGCATTGGAATGGTATAGCCGGGATTTTGAAAAACGGACAGGTATCCCTGTACATTTTAACAGCGAGCTGCCCGACATACCATTGCCACAAAATATAGCTACCGGTTTGTTCCGGATTTTCCAGGAATCGTTGACCAATGTTGCCAGACATGCAGAAGCACGGGAAGTAAATGCCGGCATAGCTGTGAAAAATGACATGTTGCTGATGCTGATAAAAGACAACGGAAAAGGATTTAATGCCGGTCGCATTGGTAATAAAAGGACTCTGGGGTTGCTGGGCATGAAAGAAAGAGCTATGATGATGCAGGGCAGCTACACGATCAACAGCCAGGAAGGCGAGGGCACAGTCATTGAAGTGAGGGTGCCCGTTCCGCTGTAAAACCAATACCTTTAACAGGAAAGATCCCCCGTTTTTCAATTTTTTAAACTTTACCGGCCAAATGCTGTTTTATTTTTTACGATTCAGAACTATATGGGAGTAATCAGACAATTAGCCGAATATCTCTACCTCCGGAAAAAAGATCCGAACCGCCCCAAAAGCAAATGGATCGGTTATATGCACGGCATCAACCGCATCAGCCTGCTGATCTTTATTCTTTGCCTTATTATCCTGGCAATAAAATTATTGCGTTAAAAAATGGTAAATGGATGCGGCCGCTTTTGCAGAGGCATTTCCGCCACGGCTGAGTATATCTTTTAGTTCACTATAATCTTTTTTCAGTGTGGCGATTTTGTTGTTGTCATACAACAACGAATGCAGTTCGTTTTTGAGATTGGTTACCGTCAGATCATGTTGTATCAGTTCTTTCAGCACCGGCTTGTCCATGATCAGGTTGACAAGTGAAATGTATTTCACTTTCACCACTCTTTTCCCGATCTGGTAAGATAAAAAAGAGCCTTTGTAGCAAACTACTTCCGGCACGGCAAACAGGGCGGTTTCCAGGGTAGCCGTTCCCGAAGTCACTAATGCGGCATTTGCCTGTAATAACAGGTCATACGTTTTACCGGATACCGAAGAAACATTATCAAAACCTTGCAGCAATGCCTTGTAAAAAGTTTCGTCAGCGCCGGGTGCTTTGGCCACAATAAACCGGTGATCCGGAAATGAACGGCTCACTTCCAGCATCACCGGCAGTTTTTTCAATATTTCCTGTTTGCGGCTGCCGGGCAAAAGAGCAATAATTGGTTTATCTGATAACTTTTCCGGTTGACTTTGCTGGCGGTGTTTTTCAATCACTTCCACAAGGGGATGCCCCACATATTCCACTTCCCAATTCCAGTTGTTTTGAAAATATTCTTTTTCAAATGGCAGGATCACCAGCATTTTATCAATACATCGTTTCATCATCCGCACCCGGTTCTCCTTCCATGCCCAAACCTGCGGTGAGATATAATAAACGACTTTCAATCCATGTTTTTTGGCCCATTTGGCAATGCGGAGGTTGAAACCGGGGTAATCAATCAATACAAGAACATCAGGCTGATGCTGCAGAATATCTTTTTTGCAAAAGCGGAGGTTGCGGAAAATAGTCCCCAGGTTCATCAGCACTTCGCTGAAACCCATAAAGGCCAGTTCCCGGTAATGCCTGATGAGTTCGCCGCCGGCTTCCTGCATTTTTTCACCACCCCAGCAGCGGATTTGCGCAGCCTGGTCCAGCCTTTTTAATGCATGGATAAGATTGCTTCCGTGCAGGTCACCCGATGCTTCCCCGGCGATAATGTAATATTTCATTGCGGGTGCAAAATACTAATTCAGAACCTTCAGCAGTAAAATAGCGATGCCATAGATGAGGGTGATGGCAAATATGCCTTTGGCGGTCTGGTCACGGTGTGTGTTGATGTACAAAGTAAAAAGCACCACATTGGCCAGCAGTGACAACGAACCAATGGAAGTGATCAGCCTTTTTTCCTGGAAGAAAAGTGACAGGAAATCACCAAAAGAAAGAGAGCGGAAATCGCCTTTGAAAAAATAAACGATCACCAACCCCAGTATCGGACCGATGAATCCAAGGGCAAGACCCAGTTTGAGATTATCCTTTTTAAAGATCATGGTTTCCATTGTTTTTCTAGCTGAGCCTTCAAAACGTAATTTGTCAGATCAAATTGCACGGGCACCACGCTGACATATTTATGATCCAAAGCCCACACATCTGTATCCGTTCCTTTATCAAAATTTACAAATTCCCCGGTCAGCCAGTAATACATCCGGTTGTGAGGGTCGGTACGTTCGATGAAATCTTCAATATATTTTGCATAAGCCTGCCGGCAAATTTTAATTCCCCTCAGCAATTCAACCGGAACCGATGGAATGTTCACATTGAGCACCGTGTGCTTATCCAGTTTGGTTTTCAGCATATTCTCCACAATAATGCGGACATATTTGCGGGCCCCGCTGAAATCTGCTTCAATATTATAATCCAGCAAAGAAAAACCGGCTGAAGGGATGCTTTCAATCGCAGCTTCAACGGCTGCCGACATGGTGCCTGAGTAAATAACATTTATGCTGTGGTTGGCGCCATGGTTGATGCCGCTGAGACAGAGATCAGGTTTGCGGTGTAGAATTTTGTCAACGGCTAATTTCACACAATCTACAGGTGTGCCGGTGCAGGCATAAGATTCAATTCCTTCAAACACATGCACTTTATGCAAGCGAAGCGGCTGCCCGATGGTGATGGCATGACCCATGCCCGATTGGGGTTTGTCCGGTGCCACAACAACGATCTTGCCCAGGTCTTTCACGGCCTCTACCAGGTTTCGTATGCCCGGGGCCGTTATGCCGTCATCGTTGGTGATTAGGATAACCGGTTTTTGCCTGCGTGAAACAGCCGGTTGGGATTTGGTTTTTTTCGGAACAGGTTTGCCGGTCTTTTTTGTAGCCATACACTACAAAAGTGTTTGATTTTTCCGGCATAGCCAAAAACAAGAAAAAGCCACAGAGGGTAAAATTTTGATATTCTAAAATAATTAGTAATTTGCGGCTAATTAAATTAGGCTATTATGTCTGTTGCTAATCAAAACCTGAAATACCTGCGCAAACTGCGGGGATGGACCCAGGAAGAATTTGCCCAAAAACTGCGGATCAAACGATCTCTCCTAGGTGCGTATGAAGAAGAAAGGGCAGAGCCCCGCATTGATGTGCTGGAAGTGGTATGTGATATTTTTAAATTGACACTGGATGAGATACTCCGCAAAGACCTGAGTGATAACAAAGGCAACTACCTGGCTAAGCGGAGAGCCATGAAACTGGCCACAGGCCGGCCCGATATCCCTTTTGTGCCGGTAAAGGCAGCTGCAGGTTACCTGGCAGGTTATGCAGACCCGGAATTCATTGATGAACTTAATACGTTCACCTTACCCATGTTGTCAGGTGGCAATTACCGGGCTTTTGAAATTATCGGTGACTCTATGCTGCCTACGCCCAGCGGCTCTGTCATTGTTGGTGAAAAAATTGAAAAAGTTGAAGATGTAAAGTCTGATACCCCTTGTATAGTGGTATCCCGCCATGAGGGTATTGTGTATAAAAGAGTGCAACGGGATGGTCGTTCAAAAAACAAGCTCACCTTAGTGAGTGATAACCCGGTTTATCATCCATACACTGTCAATGCGGAGGATGTGCTGGAAATGTGGCAGGCGCAGGTGGTGATTGCAAGGGCGAATGCGCATCAAAAGCTTGATATGAGCCACCTGGCCCATGTTGTGTCCGATTTGCAACAGCAGGTTAGCTCATTGAAAAAGAGAATGAACTGATCCATTAGCTGCATGCAACGGAAACAGGGAAATATTCTTTGCCGGGGGCTTCTATTCATGGCATTCCTCTGCTATATTTGTCAGCTGTAAACTGAGTGCATGCTGCTGAGAAAGTTTATTGGCTTTCCCCTCTTATTGGTTTGTGGTTCATTGTTTTCCCAAATAAAGACACTACCTGCCATAAAAACTGCCGTCCCTCCGAAAATTGACGGGATACTGGATGATGCAGCCTGGAGAGATATTCCGGTAGCAAAAGACTTTATTCAAAACTTTCCCAATGTTGGACAACCGGCTTCTCAAAAAACAGAAGTTAAAATAGTATATGATGATGAAGCCATCTACATTGCGGCCTACCTCTACGATGATCCGGCACTCATTCGTCGCCAGATAACTGCCAGGGATGAGGAACAGCAAAAGGACCTGGACTATTTTTCTGTTTTTTTAGATACCTACCACGACCTTCAGAACGGTTTTCAGTTTTTGGTCACTTCTTCCAATGTGCAGTCCGATGCCCGCATCTCACCCGGATATAACGCCGGGTTTGGTGAATATGGCGATAAAACATGGGATGCAGTTTGGGACAGCAAGGTGAGCATTAAAGAAAATGGATGGGTAGTGGAGATGAAAATACCTTATATCACCATCCGGTTTGCCAAGAAAAATGTACAGGACTGGGGCATTCAATTCATGCGTTCTGTGCGCAGAAATAATGAAACAACATTCTGGAACCATGTTGACCCGCAGGTGAATGGTATTGTCAACCAGTTTGGGTTGCTGAAAAACCTGGTGGATATAAAACCTGCATTACGGCTTAGTTTTTCACCGTATATAACCGGGGGACTGCGCAGTGAGCCATCTGAAACAGGTCCGGGCTTTCGTTCTGAATCAATTGTTAACGGTGGCATGGATGTTAAGTATGGTATCAACGAAAGTTTTACGTTAGACGCCACTCTTATTCCTGATTTTGGCCAGGTGATTTCTGACAACGTAGTGAATAACCTCACCCCTTATGAAGTGCGGTTTGATGAGTTCAGGCAATTTTTTACCGAGGGCATTGATATATTCAACAAAGCCGGTCTTTTTTATTCAAGAAGAATTGGAGCCAGGCCATCGGGGTTCAATGAAGTGGTGCAAATGGTAAATAATGACCCGGACCTTCGGATCGTCCGGAATCCCGGAAGAACCCAGTTATACAATGCGATGAAGCTTTCCGGACGAACCCCGAAGAAACTGGGTATCGGGGTGCTTAATGCGGTGGGTGCTCCCATGTATGCAACGGTCGAAAATACAGTGACGGGTGAACGATCCAGGATCAAAACAGAACCTTTGGCTAATTTCAACATCATCGTGCTGGACCAGGTGTTGAAAGGAAGATCTTACCTGACGTTTACCAACACAAATGTAATCCGCAGCGATAGCGGAAGAGATGCGAATGTGACAGGCCTTGATTTTAGCTTTTTCGATAAAAAAAATCGTTACAATATCCGCGGTTACGGTCATTACAGTAAAGTTTTCAATACTACAAACTACGACGGATTTAACACGTTGCTGAGAGTGGGTAAAGTTAGCGGCCGTTTACAATACTATGCCCAGAACCTTTTGCGATCACCTGATTATGATCCTACAGATCTTGGATATCTTGCTACTGCCAACCAGCATATTAATGTGGGTTCAGTTTCCTGGCAGCAGTTTAAACCCACCAGGAATTTTCTCAGTTATCGCTTTTCATTAGTTGCTGAATACAGGCGGCTTTATGATCCCAATGTTTTTAATACACTGAGCATTACGGCCAGTGGTTTTTGGTTCTTTAAAAATTTCTGGGACACACGGTTGTCACTGGGATACCTGCCTGACCAGCATGATTATTTTTTGTTGCGAAGACCGTTTAATAACTATGCACGCCGGCCGCAATATGGATTTGCATCACTGGAAGGAAGCACCGACAGCCGCAAGAAATTATTTTTCTCCTATAATGTGTTGCTGGCAGACTTTTTTAAGAACCCGGAAAAAGAATACCATATCCTTTTCGGAAGCCTGCGGTATCGTTTCAGCAACAAACTGACCATGGAGTTAAGTCACCGGCACGAAGCCGAAACAGATTATATCATTTATGGCGGAAGAAACAGTATGAACGAACCGCTGATCTATTTTGTAGATTTTAAAGATGTGACTTCTATTTTCTCCGGTATCTACAACTTTACTTCCCGCATCAATTTAACACTGCGTGCAAGACATTATTGGAGCCAGGTATTGCGCAAACGGGTGGCAGGTGTAGACAGTAAAGGACTTCCTGTAGGCGAGTCGCCAGTCTCAGGTATTGATGATAATGTGAATGTTTTTAATGTGGATGCATTTTTCACCTGGGATTTCCGTTACGGAAGCCGTCTTATTGTTGGGTACAAGAACTGGCTGGGAGAATCTGAGGTGGTAAGTGGTAATAATTATAAGAATTATCTTTCCAATTTTGGGCAAATATTCAATCTTCGTCATGGTAATGAACTAACAGTAAGGTTCATCTACTTTCTCGACTATAACCAGCTTAGGAAAAAACGAAAGATCGGAATGTGAGTATTACCCGATCTTCATCAATATATCATTCACAATGGCAAAAACAGTGTCGCCTTTGCCGGGGTTCACCTTATACGTTCCGGTAAAATGACTGAAGGCTGGCAACACACAATGACTTTCCGTAAAATAAAAACAAGGGAAATGCATGGATTGACGGCCCAATCCGTGGAGACTGATGCCGGGATGAAGATGACCAGAGAAAACAAATTCATCATTTTCGTTACTGGCGGTTGCTGTGCCAAGATCATGGCGGAATACAAAGCGGCCAATTCTTAGTTCTTCATGGTAAATATCCATGCCACAATCCTTATACCACTCATCTTCCAGGATGTCATGGTTGCCTTTAACCAGTTTTATACGAACGCCGGGGAGATCATTCCGCCATCTTCTGAACCACTCCAGTTCTTTGTTGTTGTGGCTATGAAACAAGTCGCCTGCAATGATGAGTTGTTCGGGGTCAAAATGCTGAATGGCTGTAACCAAACGTTGCAGATCTTCTTTGTAAACTTTTTGCGGCACCGCAATACCTGATTTTCGAAAATGCCCGGTTTTGCCAAAATGCAGATCAGACAAGATCAGGGTTTGTTCCTGTTCCCAAAATATACAGCGGCTGGCAGAAAGCCAGCAATGCTGGCCGTTTACAATATGGAGTACAGGTGCCTGCAAAATTGGAGATGTATTTTTTTTGATATGGTATAACTGAAACGGTTACTTCCCGGAATTTTCCGGAAAAAATTTAATGAGAAGAGCTTTGTCCGTTTCAATATTGTTGAATTCATAATAAATTTTATGTGGGAGTATGGCGGCATCCCTCGGATTGGCAAGATAAAAAGCATTGTAATCAACAGATGAATTAAACCGCAGGATTTCTTTACGGTGTTTGGCAATATTAAAACTAGGTGCATTTTTATCACCGATGCTGCCTAAATAAATATTAATAGGTTTGCCATAGATGTAGAGCGGTTGGTTTTTTGTTATGGCCGCAATTGTTTCCCCATCCTTTTCTGCAATAACATTTTTTACTCCTCTCTGCTCAATAACAAACCAGTTGAACCCGATGCGAAAAACTGCCACAGCTATAAAAAACCGGACAGCCCGCAGCTGTTTTTGTTTTATCATCCAGAAAAGTAAAGCAGAAAAAGAGATAAAAAGAAAAATACTCCGGGGTAAAACATCATTTACCTGTTTTGTTACCGGAAGCAAGGGAAGTGCGATGGTTCCGGCAATCATCAGAAAAAGACTGCCTGTCAGTATAGTGTCTACAACTTTTTTTCTGCGATCAGCAGGGTTGCTTATCTCGGTATAAACATAGGCTAAAACGATAAAAAGCAGCGGCAATATGGTCAGCAGGTAGCGGGCAAATATTTTTGGTGAAAGCCAGTATATTGAAATATTTGCTGCAAATACGATGGTGCAGAATAGCACATACCGGTTGCTTTTGAGTATTGCCATCCAGTCTTTTCTGATGAGCACAATGAAAAAAATCATTGACGGAGCAAAATGATAGAAAAGGGATATGGGAAATGAAATGAGGTGTAAAAAAAATTTCCCGATTTCATTGTAAAAAGCCGTTCGATGGGCACTTTCCCTGAACAGGTTATTAAAAAGCGAATCCGGAGAAAGGTTAGTATGTTTAAAATATAACAGGTAATAACCTCCAATTAGTATCAGGAACAGGAAAAAGCCGGCAAAATGAGCCAGGTGAAACAGTTTTTTAAAATTCCGGTTGTATATAAACCAGGCAAGCAATGTAAGTCCCTGGTATCCGAAAGTTGGAAATCCTTTTAGCAAATATCCCGCTGCAGCTACGAGATAAGAAAGCAGGAACAGCTTGTAGTATTGTTTTTTTTCACCAAAATGAAAAACGATCATAAAACCTAGAAAAGTGACCCATGCATAGGTGATATCAATCAACCCTAACATGGAGTCATAGATCAATATCCTTCCGTTGATCATGGTCAGCAATGCGGCAATCCATGCAGTTCGTTCAGTGAGATAACGCCGGGTGAACTGAAACACCAGGAATCCCCCGATGAAAATGGATATAATGGTAGGTAAGCGCAGCGCAAATGCATTATATCCGAATATGTTGAAAGAGGCTGCCAGTATCCAGTTGAACAGCGGAGGTTTATTCAGGTAGATCTCTCCGTTGAGTGTGGGTACAATATAATTGCCGGATATGTTCATCTCCAATGCAACAAGTGAACGAATGCCCTCATCGCTTCCCACATTGATAGGGTAAAAGGCAATATGACTGGTATAAGCGTAGGCCAGCAGCGCTACAACAAACCAGTACCATTTTCTTTCTGCAGATGAAACAGGGGATGGGTTAAACACAGGTTTAAAATTTTGCAGACTCCAAGTTTACTGCAAAGTAATGGGAACAATATGATTATTCAGGCATTGCAAGATCTAACCGGGATTTCCCAGTTGTTGCAGCATTTTTCGTACACGGTCCTCCAATCTTTCCGATGAAAGATCTTCCCGCATACTGTCCACTTTCACGGGGAAACAAAACGGGGTAAGGCGTTCCGGGAACTTTACGATGATGGCCGATTCCTGAATCCGGTTCAGCATATCTCTTAGCCTTGCCTCTTCCATTTGTTGCTCCATCACTTCGTGGTATGCTTGCCGGAGCAGCAGGTTGCCGGGTTCATATTCGCTGAAGACGTTGAAAAGCAGCGAGGCCGATGCCTGAAGGTGACGGGCTTTCTTTTTTTCTCCGGGCATTCCCTGGAAAATCAAACCGCCTATTACGGCCACATCTCTGAATTTGCGACGGGCCATCTCCGTGCTATTCACACTTCGCTGTATATCTTCTGTTAGGTTATCCGGGCTAAACAACTCATACACATTACTGTCATCAACAGGTATAGGCTGGTCACTCAGCAACTCAAAACCATAATCATTCATGGCAAAAGAAAAAGTGATGGGGCGGATACGGCTGATGCGATAAGCAAGAATAGCAGCCATAGCCTCATGCACTAATCTTCCTTCAAACGGGTAAACAAAAAGATGAAAACCGTCCTCTGTTTCAATTTGCTCAATCAGCAACTCATTGGCTCTGGGCACATGAGATAATTGCTGCTGCAATGAAAATAGTGGTTGCAATTTTTTTATTTCGACAGGCAGTTTTTTACTATTGGAAAGGCTTGCATTATTCAATGTTTCCCTGAGTTTACTTCCCAGGTTGGCGCTAAGGGGCATCCTTCCGCCCGTCCAGCTTGGCACTTTTGATTTCTTGGCATTGCTTTTCCGCACCAGGGCAGTCATGTCTTTGATCATCACAAACTCCAGGTTTCGGCCTGCCAGTGTAAATATGTCTCCCGGCTCCAGCCGGGAAATAAAATATTCTTCTATCACACCCACATAACCTCCACTGATGAATTTCACCTTCATCATCGAATCGCTTACGATGGTGCCGATATGAAGACGATGACGCATCGCTATTTTCCGGCTTTTGATTTTATATAGACCATCTTCTATGTCAATTTTCCGGTAATCATCGTATTGCTGCAGGGCATCGCCACCTTCCCGTATAAAATAAAGCAGTTGCTTCCATTCATCCGGGCCGATGTCTTTGTAACAATAGGTGGAACGTATTTCCCGGTACAATTCATCCGGGTCAAATCCATCAGCAATGGCGAGGGTATGCAGGAATTGTATCAGCACATCAAAGCAAAGCAGGTTCGGAGGCCTGCTTTCAATAATGTTTTCAGCAATGGCTGATTTCAGCGCTGCCGCTTCCAGCAATTCAAGGGAATGGGTTGGAAGGAAATAGATTTTACTGACAGCATCCGGACTATGACCGCTGCGACCAGCCCTTTGTAAAAACCTGGCTACTCCCTTCGGTGAACCAACTTGTATAACGGTTTCTACAGGCCGAAAATCAACTCCAAGGTCCAGCGAAGCTGTACAGACGACTGCTTTCAGTTTCCCGGTATGCAGGTTTTCTTCCACCCATGTCCGCAATTCCATATCTACAGAGCCATGATGTAATGCAATGGCGCCGGCCAGTTCGGGAGCAGCATTCAGCAGCGACTGGTACCATGTTTCACTCATCCCCCTTGTGTTGATAAAGATGAGGGTGGTTTTACTCTTTTCAAGAATGGGAAGGATCCTGGGCAATAGTTTGATACCGAGGTGGCCTGCCCAGGGATATTTTTCAATTTCATCAGGAAAGATAGATTCCACTTCTATGTTTTTTTGCATGGAAGCTTTCACAATGACACCCTCTTCCTGTAATGAGGATAACAGCACATTTTTTGCTTCCTCCAGGTTGCCGATCGTTGCAGAAATACCCCACACACGGGGTTTGCTATTCACCAATGATCCTGCCTGTCCGGCAGGCAGGCATTGACAATTGATTATTCTTGCAATAGCCAATTCCACCTGTACACCTCTTTTACTGCCCAGTAACTCATGCCATTCATCCACGGCAATGATGCGGACTGGTTTAAAAATTTCAGCATTACCTTTTTGTGCCAGCAACAAGTGTAAGCTTTCAGGAGTGATAATAAACACTTCGGGCATTTGGTTTTTTTGCCTTTGTCTTTCCACTATGCTGGTATCACCGTTGCGTATGCCCACTTTCCAGCAAAGTCCCAAACTCGTAATTACTTCATCCATGGCCCTGCCAATATCTTTGGCTAATGCCCGCAGGGGAGTGATCCATAGTAATTGTAGTCCGTTATTTTTTTTACGACCGTAATCTTCAGGATGGTGATTGATGAAATCAATGACAGCAGCTAAAAAAACAGAGAAGGTTTTGCCGCATCCGGTCGGTGCATTCACCAACCCGCTTTTCCCGGTATGTATATGCTCCCAAGTTTCCTGCTGAAAAGAAAAAGGAAATTTTCCCTGGTTTTCCATCCATGTCTTTACAATCCCATACCCGGTAGTTGATTCCAGTTGAACCATGTTGCAAACTTAACGTGAAAGGCTTTTCATTAGACTGAGCACTTAATAAAGCACTTTGAACACACAATAAATCCATTTCTGCATACAACGGATTAAATTTCCGGGTTGTCAGAAAAAGTATGAAACTGAAATTCGTGTTGCTGTTGTTTTTGTGGCAACTGGTTGCGGAAAGAACCGTTGGCCAGGGAAAAAGGAGTGTAAAATTTGTCTCCATCAACCAGTTGGCTGTCACGTTCGGCGACAGGAATATCGGCGCCGGCGGCCCGGGTATTTTCAGTACCAATGGTTTTGAAACAGACAAATGGTTTGCTGGCCTGGGTGTTGGGTATAATAATTATGCCATGCATAGCTACCCGCTATATTTACAGGCAGAAAGAAAGTTCAGCCAGCTGAAATATGGCTTTTTTGCCTTTGCGAACAGCGGACTCAATGTTGTGTTGCAAAAAGACCAGGTGCCTGCTATTATAACCGTTACCAGCAACAGCCGTTATAAGTTTGAAACCGGTTACTGGGGAGAAATGGGAATTGGTCACCGCTTTTATATCTTCAAAAACCTGCAGATGCAGGCTGCTGTCGGCTATAATTACCATACATTTAAAACTACAGAAACTTTACACCCCCAGATACAGGGCCAGCCAATTACAACCAGGCGATACACAGAAAAAATAAATGCATTGCTGCTGCGGTTTGGCGTGAGAATATAAAGTTAACAAGTGCTGAGACCAGCCATTGACTGCGGTTACTGACAGGCAAAGAATAGGCTTATCTTTAGGTAATTCAAACCAAACCTGCCGGTATGCCCGAATTGATCATTGAAGCCCGTTCTGCTGCAATTAGCAGCCATATGAAAGTGAAAAGGATTTTGCCATTTCGGTTAAAAAGAATGGTAGGCCCTTTTATTTTTATGGATCATGCAGGGCCAGTCACCGAAGTGCCGCCGGTTGCATCTTCCCTGGATGTGTTGCCTCATCCGCATATAGGTCTTTCCACGGTGAGTTATCTTTTTGGAGGGCAGGTGACACACAGGGATAGTTTGGGTGTGCAGCAGGTCATACGCCCCGGTGAGGTGAACTGGATGACAGCTGGTAGCGGGATTGCTCACTCTGAAAGATTTGAAGATCCGGCAGCGCTGGCTGGAGGTGAACTGGAAATGATCCAGACATGGGTGGCATTGCCGGAAAAAGATGAAGAAGCAGCCCCCGCTTTTAACAATTATAAACCGGAAGAACTACCCGTATATACTGATACGGGTGTATGGATGCGCCTGATTGCAGGCAATGCCTATGGATTGAAAAATGAAGTAAAAACACATTCGCCTTTGTTTTACCTGCATGTGTTGTTGCAGCCCGGCGCAAGGTTTGAACTACCCGGCGAACATGCAGAAAGAGGATTTTACATTGCTAAAGGCAGCCTGGAAATAACCGGCATAACGTACAATGAAGGACAGATGCTGGTGTTTGATAAATCAGACAACCCGCTGATCATTGCAAAGGAATATACAACGCTCATGTTATTGGGCGGTGAACCTTTGGGTGAAAGATTTATCTGGTGGAATTTTGTTTCTTCCCGCCGGGAACGTATCGAACAGGCCAAAGAAGACTGGAAGCAGGGACGCATTATTTTGCCCCCCGGTGATGATAAAGAATTTGTACCGCTGCCGGACAACAAATCCAGACCAGCCGGAAGCAGCCCCAGCCCGGAACCTTTGTCCTGATTTATTAGGCTGTTCAATTTTATCCAATAATAACTTGCTGCATTTCACTCATCAAAAGTACCCGTGCAGGAGAATGGTTATTTGTTGAACTGTTATTGTTCCATTTTTGACATCATATTTTTTAATCTAAAACACGGACAAATGAATCCAAACAAAGCCTTGTGGGAAAAAGGCGACTTTACACAGATAGCTGCAACCATGCGGGAAAGCGGCGAGGCACTGGTGAATAAACTCGGGAATATCAAAGGGCTAAAAGTATTGGACCTCGGCGGTGGTGATGGCACTACGGCATTGCCCGAAGCCAAAGCCGGTGCTGATGTGCTGGTGGTGGATATTGCCAGCAACCTGGTGGCGGCAGGCAATCTTCGGGCAAAAGCCGAAGGTTTGAATAACTGTGTTTTCCGGGAAGGCGATGCAACGAACCTGGGAGAGTTGGCCGATCATTCTTTCGACTTAACGGTGAGCATCTTTGGCGCTATGTTCGCCCCCAAACCATATGATGTTGCCAAAGAAATGGTACGGGTGACCAAACCCGGTGGAAAGATCATTATGGGCAACTGGATTCCCGGCGACCCGACACTGGTGGCGCAGATTTTAAAGATCAGTTCAGCATATACTCCGCCGCCACCGGAAGGATTCATCAGCCCTATGCTCTGGGGCGTGGAAAAAGAAGCGACCGACCGCTTTGAGAAAGCAGGCATTACCAAAAAAAATATTTCGTTTGACAGGGACACATTCACTTTTAATGCGCCGTATTCACCGGCTGAGTTTGTACAAAATTTCAGGAAGTATTACGGCCCCACGATGAATGCATTTGAAGCAGCCGGAAAGAACGGAAAGGCGGAAGCATTGCAACAGGAACTGGAAGATTTGTTTGACAGGGAAAACAGGAGTGCCATTCCCGGCGCCACTTCCATCCCTGCTACTTTTTTAAAGGTTACCGTGTTGGTTTGATCATATTTCAGTAAACAACTGGTACTAAAAAAGCCCTCAGAGAGGGCTTTTAATTATTTTCAGGTAGCAGCATTACACATCGAGCTTTGCATACTTTGCATGGCTCTCAATGAACTCTCTTCTCGGCGCCACTTCATCTCCCATCAGCATACTGAAAATGCGGTCGGCTTCTGCAGCGCTTTCAATGGTTACCCGTTTTAGTGTTCTTGAAGCAGGATTCATAGTGGTTTCCCAGAGTTGCTCGGCATTCATTTCTCCCAAACCTTTATATCGCTGCACATTCACCGATTCATCTTTGCCACCACCTATCTTTTCTATCCACATCTTACGTTGCTCTTCATCCCAGGCATATTCGGCTTCTTTCCCTTTTTTAACCAGGTACAACGGCGGTTGTGCAATGTATACATAACCTTGCTCCACCAGTTCTTTCATGTAGCGATAAATAAATGTAAGGATCAGGGTGGCAATATGTGAGCCATCCACATCAGCATCGGTCATGATGATAAGCTTATGATAACGAAGTCTGCTCAGGTCAAGTGCCTTGGGGTCTTCAGGTGTTCCCATTTTCACACCCAGCGCCGTAAACATATTCCTGATCTCTTCGTTGTCGTAGATCTTATGCTCCATAGCTTTCTCTACGTTAAGGATCTTTCCCCGCAAAGGAAGAATGGCCTGGAAACTCCTGTCGCGGCCCTGCTTGGCGGTTCCGCCGGCTGAATCACCTTCCACCAGGAAGAGTTCGCATCGTTCAGGATCACGGTCAGAACAATCGGCCAGTTTACCTGGCAATCCACCTCCGGTCAACACAGATTTACGTTGAACCAGTTCTCTTGCTTTTCTTGCTGCCGCTCTTGCCTGGGCAGCCAAAATAACTTTTGAAACAATGTTCTTGGCTTCTTTTGGATTTTCTTCCAAATAGGCGTCGAGCACTTTGGACACAGTGCTGTCCACCACACCCATCACTTCGTTGTTGCCAAGTTTGGTCTTGGTTTGTCCTTCAAACTGAGGCTCGGGCACTTTCACAGAAATAATGGCAGTCAGCCCTTCCCGAAAATCATCGCCTTCAATTTCCACTTTGGCTTTTTCAAACAAACCATTCTTATCACCATAGCTTTTGAACATTCTTGTCAATGCACGGCGGAAGCCCGACACATGGGTGCCGCCTTCAATGGTGTTGATGTTGTTGACGTAAGAATAAATATGCTCATTGTAACTGTCATTGTAACTCAACGCCACTTCTACCGACACATTTGTGTTTTCATCCCTTCCTTCCACAAAAATGACTTTTGGGATAAGGGAATTGCGTCCGGCATTGCTGTCCATCATTTCTACAAATTCAACTATGCCGCCTTCGCTGTAAAAGGTCTTGCTGTAGGTGCTTCCATCATCTTCTTTTTCCCGCAGGTCATTGAGGGTTATACTTACACCCCTGTTGAGATAGGCCAGTTCACGAAGACGCCCTTCGAGAATTTCTTTATTGTAAGTGGTGGTGATGAAGATGGAACTGTCAGGCCAGAAATGAACCTTTGTACCGGTTTTATCACTTGTTCCTATTTCTCGAACGGCATATTGCGGTACACCGATATTGTATTCCTGTTCAAATATTTTTCCCTCACGGTTAACCGTTACATGCAGTTTGGTGCTGAGTGCATTCACACAACTTACTCCCACACCATGCAAACCACCGGAAACTTTATACGTGTCTTTGTCAAATTTTCCACCGGCGTGCAGCACTGTCATCACCACTTCAAGAGCCGACCTTTTTTCTTTGGTATGCATGGCAGTGGGAATGCCACGTCCGTCATCTTCTACGGAGATGGAATTATCATCGTGAATGGTAACCAATATGTTTTTACAGTAACCAGCAAGGGCTTCGTCAATCGAATTGTCCACCACTTCATATACGAGATGGTGTAGTCCTTTCACACCCACATCACCAATATACATTGCGGGACGTTTACGAACGGCTTCCAATCCTTCTAATACCTGGATACTATCTGCCCCGTAACCACTGGTGGTTAAAGGTGATTTTGTTGTTGTTTCTGTACTCATAAAAGGGGTAAAATCCTGTCGTTAAAAGCTGTAAAAACAGGACTGGCAAATGTACGAAAAGGCACCCGGCTAACCGGGATTTACACAGGCTTTTTTATATCCTTTTTTGGATTTAATATATAGCCAAAAAAGCCCCTGCAGAAAGGGCATTTTCCGTTTGAAGACAAGGGTGTTTCCCGGTTTATAAGCCAAAATTATCGTTTAACGATCTGGGCCACCAGGTCAGCCTCGGCACAAACTTTATTGCCCACATAGGTAGTGCCCTTCATTTCGCAAATGCCCCGGCGGATAGGGGCCGAAAGTTCCATTTTGAGGATCAGGGTATCACCCGGCCTCACCATGTTCTTGAATTTGCAGTTGTCTATTTTCAGGAAATAAGTATCATAATCGCCGCCGCCGCTCAGGTTGATGGCAAGGATGCCACCACATTGCGCCAGCGCTTCAATCTGCAGCACACCGGGCATCACCGGGTTGCCCGGGAAATGTCCCTGGAAATACCATTCATTAAAGGTGACATTTTTAATGCCTACAATATGCGTATCGCTCAGTTCTATGATCTTGTCAACAAGGGCAAATGGATAACGATGGGGCAGACTATTTTCAATATACTGCTGGTCATATACCGGCGGCTGATTGGGATCGTAAACAGGGACACCTTTTGTGTGTTTATTCTTTTTGATGTATTGCTTGATCTTTTTGGCAAATTCAACGTTGCTGCTGTGCCCGGGACGGTTGGCAATGATTCTTGCTTTGATGGGATAGCCAATGAGGGCAAGATCGCCAACAACATCCAGCAGTTTATGTCTTGCCGGTTCATTGGGAAAACGTAATTCAAGATTATTCAGGTAGCCTTCGCTTTTTACTTCAATCTTGTCTTTTCGGAATATCTTTTTCAGCCTTTCCATTTCTGTATCATCAACAGGTTTGTCAACGATTACAATAGCATTGTTCACATCACCGCCTTTGATCAGGTTATTATCCAGCAGCATTTCGAGTTCATGCAAGAAGCAAAAGGTTCTGCAGGGAGCAATCTCCTCTTTAAAATCAGTGATATGTTTCAGCCCGGCATGCTGCGTACCCAGCACCGGAGAATTAAAATCAATCAGCGTGGTGATGCTGTATTCAGTAGCCGGCATGGCTACCATTTCCACTCTTTTATTTTCATCGTTGAAATAGATATTCTCATCAATACTATACCAGATTTTTGCAGCGCTTTGTTCTTCAACACCGGCTTTCTCAATCAGCGAAACAAACGGAGCAGAACTGCCATCCATGATCGGCATTTCAGGTCCGTTGATCTCCAGCAAACAATTATCAATTCCCATACCCACCAGGGCAGCCAGTACATGCTCCACCGTACTCACTTTGGCGTCATTGGCTTCCAGCGTTGTGCCCCGGCTCACATCGGTGACAAGGTCACAATCTGCTTTGATCACCGGCTGACCAGGAAGATCCATCCGTTGAAACTGGAACCCAAAGCCGGGACTGGCCGGTTTCATAGTCAGTTCAGCCACGATACCGGTGTGAAGTCCTGTGCCGGAAATACTGACAGCCGATTTGAGAGTGTGCTGGCGGTCGGGGTTGAAACTTATTTCGGTTTGTTTGACTGGTTTCTGTACAGTTTGGCTCATAGTTGCACAAAGATAGGATTTCAGTTATTGCGATGTTTTGAAGTTCGTTTCCCTATTTAAACTTTATACCACGATGATTACTTTTGCCTGATGCGGAATAGCTCTGCCCGAAATACGATTATTCTTATCACAATCATCCTACTATTTCCGGCCCTGTTCATTTCTATTGATGCAATTGATCTTCGGTTTGAGGAGCCAAGGAGAGCCCTTGTTGCAGCAGAAATGACGATGACCGGTGATTATATTATCCCGCATATCCACGGTGAGCCTTATTACAATAAACCCCCTCTTTTTAACTGGGCCATTGCCGGTTTGTTTAACCTGGCCGGCAGCAAAGCCGACTGGCTGGTGAGGGTTCCATCGCTGTTGGCACTTTTACTTACCGGCTTGCTTACTTATCTTTTTATTGCCAGGTATTATACCAAAAATGTCGCCGCACTGGCATCACTTTTCTTTATTACATCTGCCGATATATTCTTTTTTGGAACACTGGTGGCCGGGGAGATTGATTTTTTTTACATGCTGATAGCCTGTATCCAGGTGATGGCGATCTATCATTTTTACCGGCAAAAGAATTATTGGCTGCTCTTTCTTGTTTCTTACACGTTCATGGCAGCGGGTGTTTTGACCAAGGGTTTTCCATCCCTCCTTTTCCAGGGAATGACTTTGTTGTTGATTGTTTTTTGGCAAAAAGATTTCAGACTGTTGTTTCGCTGGCAACACCTGGCTGGGTTGCTGACAGCCATTGTCATGCTGTATGGATATTTCGCCGCATACGATAAAGACGGAGACCTTGCAGCATATATCACCAACCTTTTCAATGAGTCATCTACGAAAACCGGGCTGGGAGAAAGAAAGGACAAGCTGCTTGTAAACAGCCTGACTTTCCCTGTGCAGATGATGCGCTTCCTGGCGCCGTGGTCGTTGCTGGCTTTGTTTTTCTTTATCCGTGGTAACACCCGTTTTGTCAGGGCAAACCATGTACTTGTATTCTGTTTCTTATTTATCCTTGTCAATATTCCTCCTTACTGGTTCACAGGTTCAGTAAAGAGCAGGTATATGTACATGTTCTTTCCGTTTATCGCCGTGTTCCTGGCCGGTGTTTATTTTACCGAGAATGAAAAACAGTCCCGCTGGAATATGTGGACAGACAAGGTGATGATGGGACTGATGCTGATCGTTACTGCTGCATTTGTTGTGCTGCCTTTTTTAAAAGCAGTTTCACCAGCCGGTAATGTTTTACTCAAATCATTATTCTTTTTTGCAGCAGGAGTAGCGCTGGTAGTTTTATTCATAAAAATGCCTCAGCAAAGGATTTGGATATTTGTGCTTTTTATGGTCATGTTAAGGATTGCTATGGCTCTCTATTATATCCCATTGTATAATTACAGGGAGAAAAAGGAAATGAAAGGAAGTTACATAGCTGAAATGATCATCCGTTATGCCGGAGACCAGCCGGTGATTTTGACAGGTCCGCCGGAGATAAGTAATATAAAAGCTGCAATCGGTCCGGTTGTTTTCAATAAAGCACAAATTCAAACTCCGGTATATCTTCCCTACCAGGTCTCCTGGTATTACACAAAGTTATCGGGAAGGATACTAGGGTATTCGCCGGAAGTTACCGGGCCGGGATTTTATATCATCAGGGCAAAAGACATGAAAACAGGTAAAAGGCAAAGCGTTGAACAGGAGATTGTTTACAGTTTTGTTCCGGGAACAGAGGAGGAATACTGTCTTGTCCGGGTCAGGTGAAAGCTTTGTATTTGATGAAACTGTCAGGAAGGTATTTTCTCAGAAACTAACTGCCTGATGATATTTTCCAGTTCCTTGATCCTTTTTTCCAGTTCAGGTAGTTTTCTTGTTATCGCCTGGCTGCGCAATGCAGCAGTATACTCATAGGCCGGAGATCCCGTTACTGCTTTTCCCGGTTCTATGGATTTACTCACCCCGCTCTGGGCATTTACTTTTGCGCCATCGCCAAGTTGAATATGACCGACAATGCCGGCCTGCCCGCCAATCATTACACCATTGCCTATTTTGGTGCTGCCGCTTATGCCGGCCTGTGCAGCAATCACGGTGCTTTGACCTATTTCAACATTATGTGCAACCTGGATGAGGTTATCCAGCTTGGCACCGGCTTTTATGATTGTTGAACCAATGGTAGCCCTGTCAATGGTAGTGTTAGCACCAATTTCCACATAATCTTCTATCACAACATTGCCGATCTGGGGCACTTTTTTAAAACTACCGTCAGCCTGAGGAGCAAAACCAAAACCATCACTGCCAATGATAGTGCCGCCATGAATTGTTACATGATTCCCAATGCTGCAATCATGATAGATCTTTACTCCGGGATGAATGATACAATTGTTTCCAATCGATACGTTATCGCCTATATAGGCATTGGGATAAATTTTTGTGTTGTTCCCGACCTTCACATTTTCACCGAGGTATGAAAAAGCGCCGATAAATACATTTTCTCCGTATGATGCAGTCTTTGCTATATAGCTGGGCTCCTGTACTCCGCTGAGTTGTTGCTGTTTTAATTCCTGGTATTTTGCCAGCAAAACGGCAAAAGCTGAATAAGCGTCCCGAACACGGATAAGCGTAGCATTAACCGGTTGCTTCAGCACAAAGTTTTCATTAATGATTATAACTGAAGCTTTGCTGGTATAGAGGTATTCTTCGTATTTGGGATTGGCTAAAAAACTAAGTTCGCCTTCTTTCGCTTCTTCGATCTTGCCAAATGATACCACTGTCTTATCGGGATCACCTTCCACTTTGCCATTAACAAGGAGGGCTATTTGTAAAGCAGGAAAAGTCATGTAGTAAAGCTTTGAGTTATAAGCCGGGAACTATGTGCAACAACCATTCCGGTTTCAGATCATAGCAAACAGCCTGCAGCTATCTTAAAAAACAAAAATAATGTTTTTTCACAGGGCTGGCCAGTTGCGGATGGATCAGGGCATTGTCCACCTGGGAAATATCCCTGATGGTTCCGTCTTTGAAAAGGATATTGATGCGTTCATCGGCAGGATTATATGTAGTCCCCACCGCTTCGCCGGTAAAGACAAAATAACCGGCCTCATCGTTGCCCAGGCCCATAACATTCATGGCCTCTTTTTTCTTTTCTTCCACTACATCTTTTGCAAAAGAACCAGCCTGGAGTTTCACTTTGAATAACCGTCTGTCGGTAATAAAACGGCAAAGGGTGGATAATATTTTATCCGGATGTTGCCGCCAGTTTTTAATGGTTGCCATCACATCATGGTCGTCGAGACCACAGAAGGTTTCCAGGTGCTGTTCAATATTTCCCTTTTGGTGGAGGAAGAAATCAAAACCATCCGAAGTGGCTTTTATGGTTTCTCCTTTTGCAATCAGTTCTTTGGCCCTGCGGATAATCTTCACCAGCATCATTTCTGCACCGATCACTGTTTTGTGCAGGTACACCTGCCAGTACATCAACCTTCTTGACACCAAAAACTTCTCAATGGAATAAATAGCTTTTTCTTCTACCAGCAATTCACCGTCTTTTACGGCCAGCATTTTGATGATGCGGTCATAACCGATCACCCCTTCGGCCACGCCGGTAAAAAAGCTATCCCGGTTCAGGTAATCCATCCGGTCCACATCCAGCTGACCGGAGACCAATTGTGATAAAAACTTTTTTGGATACTGACCGGTAAAAATGGCAATAGCTATTTGCAGTTGTCCATTAAGCTCTTCATTTAGTTTTTCAATGATATATAGCGAAATCGCTTCGTGATGCACACCGGGGATCAGTTCATTTTCCAACGCATGAGAGAAGGGGCCGTGGCCCACATCGTGCAGCAAAATGGCAACTTTGGCGCCTAATTCTTCTTCAGGTGATATATCAACACCTTTGCTTTTGAGTTCGGCCAGCGCCATACACATCAGGTGATAGGCTCCCAGTGAATGATGCAGTCTTGAATGCACAGCGCCGGGATAGACAAGATGGGCAAAAGCCATCTGGTGAATATTACGTAATCGCTGGTAGTAAGGATGCGATATGATCTGCAGGATCAGCGGATGATCTATGGTAATAAAACCATAGACAGGGTCATTGATGATCTTGCGTGCTGGTATCATTGTTGGCTTTTTGTTAAAGGCCCGGAAAAGGCAGGCGGCAAAAGTACAAAGGCGGGATTTAAAAAGCTAAATTTGAAGCTTCAGCGTTATTATCACACATTTTAAACTAACAGAATGGCCATAGCAAAAATTATCTGGGTGGATGACGAGATCGAAAGCCTGCAGTCGCAAAAAATGTTTTTGGAAAATAAAGGCTATGAAGTGCAAACCTTTACCAACGGGTTTGATGCCATAGATTTTGTAAAAGATAACCCCGTGGATGTGGTGCTGATTGATGAAACCATGCCGGGCATAACAGGGCTGGAAACACTGGCCAAGATCAAAGAAGTGAACCAGTCGCTGCCCGTGGTGCTGATCACCAAGAATGAAACAGAAAACCTGATGGATGAGGCCATTGGTTCGCAGATCAGTGATTATTTGATAAAGCCTGTCAATCCAAACCAGGTTTGGCTGAGCCTGAAAAAGATCATTGACAACAGGAGGCTGGTTGCGGAGAAAACAACATCGGCTTACCAGCAGCAGTTCCGCAATCTTTTTATGGCGCTGAACAGCAATCCTGATTACAACGAATGGATGGACATTTACCAGAAACTGGTTTTCTGGGAACTGGAAATGGAAAAAAGTGATAGCCCCGAAATGCAGGAGATATTGCAAAGTCAGAAAGGAGAGGCCAATACCGAATTTTTTAAGTTTGTTTCAAGAAATTATGCCAGCTGGGTTTCACCCAAAAGCACTGATGGTCCGGTAATGAGCCATACACTCATGAAATTTAAAGTGCTGCCACACCTGGAAAAGGAAACACCTTTATTTTTCATCCTGATTGATAATCTTCGTTTCGATCAATGGAAAGCGATCCAGCCCATCTTTGCACAGAGTTTTCGCATATTGGAAGAAGATAGTTTTTACAGCATTCTGCCCACAGCCACCCAGTATGCCCGCAATGCTATTTTTTCAGGCTTATTACCTGCCGATATTGAAAAACAGTTTCCTGCCCAATGGAAAAACGATGAAGAAGAAGGAGGAAAGAACCTGCATGAGGAAGAATTTCTCCGTGCACAACTGAAGCGGCAGGGCAAGGGCGACCTGAAAGTTTCCTATACCAAAGTGCTGAATAACCAGGCAGGGCTTGACCTGCTCAATAACATTCACAACCTGCTGAACAATGACCTGAATGTGATCGTTTATAATTTCGTGGATATGCTCAGCCATGCCCGCACAGAAATGGAAGTGCTGAAAGAACTGGCAGGAGATGAAATGAGCTATCGCAGCATCACAACAAGCTGGTTTGAACATTCACCGCTGCACCAGGCATTAAAAAAGATCGCTGATAAGAATATCAAAATTATTCTTGCCACTGATCATGGCAGTGTAAGGGTGAAAACTCCTTACAAAGTGGTAGGGGATAAGCAAACTACCACTAACCTGCGCTATAAGCATGGCCGTAATCTCAATTATGAACCGAAAGAGGTGCTGGCATTTCGTGACCCCAGAGAGGCCGGTTTACCTGTACCAACAGTGAACTCTTCATTCATTTTCGCCAAAGAGGACGGATTTTTATGTTATCCCAATAACTATAATTATTATGTCAATTATTACAGGAACACTTTTCAGCATGGCGGGGTTAGTTTGGAAGAAATGATTGTACCGGTGATAAAGATGCAGAGCAAATAACCTCCTATCCCAACCAATTGGCGGGGAGCATTTGTGGAAAAAACATTTTTGATCTTCCTTAGTCATTAGACGGTAACAAATAATTTTGCAGATATCCATAACCCCACTTTAGGGGATGGGGGTAAAATGAAATACACTCAATCCACTCTAGATAAATTAGAAGCGATCCCTGAACAGGCTGGTTACATCCTGCGTTATGAAAGAGGCACTTTTCAAAGTGGCTACTGTATCCTCGAATCTAAAAAGGTAGTGGTGCTGAATAAATTTCTGCAGACCGAAGGCCGTATCAATACCCTGCTGGAACTGATTCCGCAGCTCGAAATCAATACAGACGCATTGACAGATGAGAGCAAGAAACTTTACCTGGATATTGTTTCCAAACTGGAAACAGAAACCAACGGTGAATAAGGAATCATAAATGAGAAATAACAAATAAGGAAGTTTTGGGCCGCAGTTTCATATTCCTGATTTTTAATTTCTCATTACTTATTTTTACCCGTGTATCCTCCGCTCAAAATAACGTTTCTCGGCACCGGCACAAGCAGTGGTGTGCCGATGATCGGTTGCGATTGCGAAGTGTGCACTTCAGCTAATCCAAAAGACAACCGCCTGCGGTCGAGCATCCTGGTGCAATCTGCCAAAACAACATTGGTCGTAGATACAGGGCCTGATTTTCGTTACCAGATGTTGCGGGAAAAAGTAAAAAGGATAGACGCTGTAGTGTTCACTCATCCGCATAAAGATCACCTGGCCGGATTGGATGATATCAGGGCTTTCAATTTTTTTATGAAAAAGCCGATAGCAGTTTTTGCAGACTCACTGACCGAAGAAGCGGTACGCAGGGATTTCTACTATGCTTTCAGCGATACCAAATATCCCGGTATACCTGAGTTGAGTCTGAATACGATCACCCTTGAGCCTTTTATGGTAGGTGATATTCCTGTGACACCCATATTAGTATGGCATCTCAAAATGCCGGTGATGGCTTTTCGTTTTGGCAAATTCACTTACATCACGGATGCCAATCGCATTGATGATTCAGAAAAAGCAAAAATCAGGGGCAGTGAAGTGCTGGTGCTGAATGCCTTGCGGAAAAAAAGCCATGTTTCTCATTTCTCCCTCGCTGAGGCAGTGGCCATTAGCCAGGAGCTGCAGGTAAAATCAGCCTATTTCACACATATTTCTCATCAGTTGGGGCTGCATGATGTTATTGAGAATGAATTGCCGCCGGGGATAAAGCTTGCTTATGACGGAATGGTGCTAGAGCTATGAAAAATAATTCACAGCAACACTAACACCTGTTAGTTTTGGTTAAATTTCCTTATCTTGCATTGCCTTTAACGATTGCTTCTTGCCATGATCGGGAGGCGAATGACTGTGCCACTTCGACTAGATTTGAAGTGGCACAGTTTATAAAAATGAACCAACGATTTTTAGCGTATGAATTTTCAGACTTCAGAACTGACCCAACAGGTGGCACAAACGGCCCGTGATTTTGCACAGCAACATATCAAACCCCATGTGATGGAATGGGACGAGAGCCAGGAATTTCCTGTTCATGTTTTTAAAGAAATGGGAAAGCTGGGTCTGATGGGGGTGCTGGTGCCGGAAGAATATGGTGGTGCAGGACTTACTTATTTTGAATACAAAACCGTTATAGAAGAGATTGCCAAAGTTTGTGGTTCCATCGGGCTAAGCCTGGCGGCACACAACTCACTCTGCACCGGACATATCATGACTTTTGGCAACGAAGAGCAAAAGAAAAAATATTTGCCAAAACTGGCCACAGCAGAATGGCTTGGTGCCTGGGGACTCACAGAAGCCAACACCGGCAGTGATGCAGGCAACATGAAATGCACGGCCGTGAAAGACGGAAATGACTGGATCATCAATGGTACCAAGAACTGGATCACTCATGGTAAAAGTGGTGATGTGGCTGTTGTTATTTGCAGAACAGGAGAGCCAAGAACAAGAAATAACTCAACAACTTTTGTGGTGGAAAAAGGAACACCGGGTTTCAGTGCCGGGAAAAAAGAAAACAAACTCGGTATGCGGGCCAGCGAAACCGCCGAAATGGTTTTTGACAATGTAAGAATTCCCGATGCTAACCGCCTGGGAGAAGTAGGTGATGGTTTTAAACAGGCTATGAAAGTGCTGGATGGCGGCAGAATTTCCATTGCTTCACTTTCGTTGGGTATTGCAAAAGGTGCTTATGAAGCTGCTTTGCAATACTCACAGGAACGCTACCAGTTTGATCAGCCGATTGCCAACTTCCAGGGTATTTCTTTCAAACTGGCGGATATGGCCACGGAAATTACAGCAGCAGAGTTGCTAACCTTACAGGCCTGTGACCTGAAGGAAAGAAAACTCCCGGTGACCAAAGAAGCGGCTATGGCAAAATATTATGCCAGCGAAGTGGCGGTGAAAGTGGCTAATGATGCGGTGCAGGTGTTTGGCGGTTATGGCTATACGAAAGATTTCCCGGTAGAAAAACATTATCGTGATGCCAAACTATGCACCATCGGGGAAGGGACGAGTGAGATACAAAAGATTGTGATCAGCCGGGAAGTGTTGAGGGGCTGATTTTTTATCTAACCTCCTGCATCTCAACAAGCTTTTTATAAAAACCGTTTGCTGCCAGTAGCTGCTCATGGCTGCCTCTCTCCACTATCTTTCCTTTTTGCAAAACAATGATCTCATCAGCATGGCGGATGGTGGATAGCCGGTGAGCTATCACAATGCTGGTGCGGTTTTGCATCATATTGTTGATGGCATCCTGCACCAACCGCTCACTTTCAGTGTCGAGTGAAGATGTGGCCTCATCCAAAATAAGTATCGGAGGATTTTTAACCACGGCTCTTGCTATGGTTAAACGCTGGCGTTCACCACCGCTTAGTTTTCCGCCCCTGTCGCCAATATTGGTTTGATAGCCCTGTTCTTTCTGCAAAATGAAATCATGAGCATTGGCCACTTTGGCTGCTGCTGTTATTTCTGCTTCTGAGGCATCCTCTTTTCCAAGTTTAATATTATTGGCAATAGTATCATTGAAAAGTATCGGCTCTTGCGTCACAATACTCATCTGGCTGCGGACAGACTGCAAAGAGTATTCTTTGATATTGATACCGTCAATCAGCACTTCGCCGCCTGTTACATCATGAAACCTCGGCACCAGGTCAGCCAGGGTGGATTTGCCGGCCCCGGATGAACCAACCAGTGCAATGGTCTTTCCTTTTTCTATCACGAAGTTGATATTGTCAAGAATGACCGCATCCTGGTAGGCAAAGCTTACATTTTTGAATTCAATTTTATTATTAAAGGCAGTGAGTTGTTTACCGCCGGGGTTGTCATCCACCGTCACCGGTGTTTTTAATATTTCTTCTATCCGGCTGATAGCGGCTGCACCTTTGCGCATATTGCTGAACGAGGTGGAAAAACTTTTTGCCGGCTGAATGATGTTATAAAATATACCAAGAAAGCCAAGAAAAACGGAAGCTTCCAGCAACTGGCCGTTCAGCACTAACCTTCCTCCATAGTATAAAATGGCAGTGAAAAGCGTTACACCCATCACTTCTGACAAAGGGGAGGCCATATCCCTGCGGTAACTGATACGGTTTTTGGAATGAAGAAGGGCTTCATTCCCCCTGAAGAATTTCCGGCGCAGCAATTGTTCTATGTTAAACGCTTTGATCACCCGCAGTCCGCCCAATGTTTCATCAAGGGTAGAAAGTGTCTCGCTGTATTTGTTGGCCACTTCCTGCGATTGTTTTTTCAATGATTTGGTGATGCGGCCGATCACCAGGCCCAACACAGGAATTGCCAGCAGGATAATGCCTGTCAGCAAAGGGCTGATCAAAAACAATGCACCAAGGGTGATGATGATCGTCAGGGGATCCCGAATCCATCCTTCCAGCGTTCCTACCACTGAGTTTTCCACTTCGGCCACATCACTGGTCATGCGGCTCATGATATCACCCTTTCGTTTTTCATTAAAAAAGCCAATAGGGAGTTTCAGCACTTTATCATACAATTCTTCCCTGATCCTGTTCACCACTGCATTTTTCAACGGGTTGAGGATATATAAAGAAAGATACAGGAATAGGTTTTTCAAAATGATAAAGCCTACCATCAAAATGCAGATAAAACCCAATGTGTGCACTTTGCCTCTTGTATTGATCGAATCGGTCAGAAATGTATTTACATAATTTACCACCGGGTTATTACTGACACCCCCAAAACTGCCACAGTCTGCACACTCAGGCCGTGGGTTGGTGAAAATCAGCTGCAGAAAAGGCATCAGCATGGCTATTGAAACAATAGAAAAAACAATGCTCAATACAATGAAAATAAAATAGAGGATGATCTTTCCTTTATAAACTCCGATATAGCGAAAAATTCTTGAATATTGCTTCATAGCGGCTGATGAGGTGTGTAAACGGGGCAAAGTAACTATTTTTACAGCGTCTGCCTATAGTTGTACGGGGCAGATGGCAAAATTCAGTGATATGGAAGAAGGAAAAAGACAAAAACAAATAGCTGGTTTACTGAATGAGGAAATGAACCTGATCTTTCAGCGGCTGGGTTTGAATATGATCGAAGGGGGGCTGGTTTCCATTTCTTCGGTGAAAGTAACTCCCGACCTGCTCGAAGCAAGATTTTACCTCAGCTTTTTCCAGGTAAAAGATATTGATGCAGCCTTGAATAGAATGGAGGACAGGCATGGAGAGATAAAGAAAGAACTGGCCGCAAGGGTACGGCACCAGTTGCGGAATATCCCGGTGCTGAAATTTTTCCGGGATGATACACTGGATCATGTTTTCAAAATGGAAGAACTGTTTAAAAAGATCAGTGAAGAGAAAAACGGGCAGCAGGAAACCTGATGTCCCTATAACCCAATTAACCAATAACCTAATTCCGGTCACCTTGCATTTCCTATTTGCCTGGCGATATTTCAAAGCAAAAAAATCCACCAATGCCATCAACATCATTGCGTGGACAAGTATTGCAGCTATCATCGTAGGCACCACGGCGCTGATACTGGTGCTGAGTGTGTTCAACGGGTTTGAAAGCCTGGTCAAATCACTTTATTCTTCTTTTTATACAGACATAAAAGTTTCCGCGGCTGCCGGCAAAACCATGACAATAACAGAAACCCAGCTTCAGCAGTTGCGGCAGATGAACGGGATAAAGAACTATTCATTAGTGCTGGAAGAAAAAGCCTTGATACAAAACGGCGAGTATAATCAGTCTATCATTTACCTGAAAGGAGTGGATGAGAATTTTCGTTATGTCACGGGTGTGGCAGATCATATTGTGAACGGGGAATATGAACTGGGAACAGCCGACCAACCTAAAATTGTGCTCGGCGCCGGTGTGGAAGGTGCATTAGGCATACAGGCCGACAGGAATATTTTTTTATTAAAACTCTACCTGCCACGCAAAGGCAGCTCCGAACAGATCAACCTGCTCGAAGACATCAGTAATGATACTATCCGTTCTTCGGCTGCTTTTATGATACAGCAGGATTTTGATACTAAGTATGGCATAACCAATATTGATTTTTTAAGAAGGGCTTCCCGCCTGAAGCCGGATGAATACAGTGCTGTAGAAATAGCGGTAAAAAATCCTTCTTCTGCGGATGACATAAAGAAATCGCTGCGACAGATATTTGGCGAAGGCTACCTGGTGCAGAATCGTTATGAGCAAAACCAGTCATTGTATGCAGTGATGAATGTGGAGCGATGGGTGATCTATGGAGTCCTTTGTCTCATCCTGGTTGTAGCAGCCTTTAACATGATCGGAGCATTAACCATGCTGGTATTGGAAAAACAAAAGGATATCAGCATTCTACATGCTCTTGGCGGCAACCGCAATTTTATTCAGCGTATATTTTTGAGTGAGGGTCTGTTATTGGCCTTAGTTGGAGGAGGTGCCGGCATGTTGCTGGCATTACTCATTGCCTGGTTGCAGATCAACTATCATCTTATCCCGTTACAGGGCGGTTCTTTCCTGATAGATTATTTTCCTGTAAAACTGCGGCTGCTGGATTTTGTACTGGTAGGCACAACTGTTTTTGTTATTGCTTTGCTGGCTTCATGGCTTCCATCAAGAAAAGCAGCAGCGCAGGAATTTTCGCTGAGAAGTGAATAGAATGTAATCAATAGTCTCCTAACGTTTCCGGTAGTTGTGCCAATGCCTTCGCCAATTGTTCATCATTTGGAGCAATACCATGCCATTCGTGTGAGCCTTCCATAAAGTCAACCCCTTTGCCCATTTCTGTTTTCATTAGAATCACGATAGGTTTGCCTTTGCCCACAAATGTTTTGGCATGTTCAAGTGCATGTACCACTTCATCCATGTCATTTCCTTTTTCAAGATGTATTACTTCCCAGCCAAAGGCGGCAAATTTGGCACCCAGGTCGCCGAGGTTCATCACTTTTTTAGTAGGACCATCAATCTGCTGGCCGTTCCAGTCAATGGTAGAGATCAGGTTATCTACTTTATGATGAGCTGCAAACATTACGGCTTCCCAGATCTGTCCTTCCTGCAGTTCACCATCACCATGCAAAGAAAAAACAAGGTTTGGTTCTTTATTCAGCTTTTTGGTAAGTGCGGCACCGATAGCTGCACTTAAGCCCTGTCCTAAAGAACCCGAAGCAATTCGTACACCGGGCAGGTGTTCGTGGGTAGCCGGGTGGCCCTGCAGTCTTGAGTTGATTCTGCGAAAAGTGGCCAGTTCTTTTATGTCAAAATATCCGGAACGGGCCAGGGTGGAATAGAAAAGAGGTGAAATATGACCGTTGGATAGGAAAAATACGTCTTCGCCTGAAGCATTCATATTAAAAGCAGGATTGTGCTTCATCACTTTGAAATAAAGGGCGGTAAGAAATTCCGTACAGCCGAGTGACCCTCCCGGGTGGCCGCTGGCGCAGCCATGTACCATCCGGACAATATCTCTGCGAATTTGCGTAGCGATTGACTTTAATTCTGCCATAATACTTTGTTCTGTTTAAACTTTTTGTATCTTGTTAATTCAAATTCCCCGACTGCGCTGCAAAAGTGCATTCTTTTTTAATATAAAATCCATCCGGATTAATCATTCTGTTCAAAAAATCGATGTTCCTGTGTTTAATAAATTTTTTAATGCACCTATGTGCATTAAAAAGATTGGAATTCAATAGGAAAACTAAAGCCGAACCTATATTTTTGTAAAGCAAAACCTTACCTGATGCTTGATATTTTATTGACTGCTTCAGTATCGTTTATCATTTCGTTTCTGGCCATACCGGTGGTGTTGCAAATTGCGGAGAAAAAGAAATTATTTGATATACCCGATGAAAGAAAAGTTCATACCCGTCCTGTTGCGTCACTCGGTGGCGTAGGAATCTTTGGCGGCTTTTTGCTCGCAGCCCTTTTATCCATACAAGGCTATTTCAATCCCGAATTTCAATATTTCTTTGCTGCAGCCCTGGTTATCTTTTTCCTGGGTCTGAAAGACGACCTGATGGTTTTGTCAGCCAGCAAAAAATTTGTGGGCCAGGTTATAGCAGCTTCTATCCTGATCCATTTAGGCGGCATCCGGCTCGACAGTATGCATGGCCTTTTTGGTTTTGACCAGGTGCCCGAAGGTTTTGGATTGGCACTTTCTTATCTCACTATCATTGTTGTTATTAATTCTTTTAACCTGATAGACGGTGTTGACGGCCTGGCATCCAGTCTTGGCATCCTTACCATGTCTATTTTCGGCACATATTTTTTCGCTATTGGTCAGCAGGCTTATGCTTTATTGGCCTTTGCCATGGCTGGCAGCCTGGTGGCTTTTTTAATATTCAATCATCACCCGGCCAAAATTTTCATGGGCGACTGTGGTTCGCTGATGATCGGGCTGGTGAATGCAATCCTGGTTATCAAATTTATCAACACAGCCAGCGATCCTGCAGTAGCTTTCCCGGTTGAATCGGCTGTTGCGATCGGCTTTTCAATACTGATTGTTCCCTTGCTGGACACATTAAGAGTTTTTGCCATCCGGATTTTTAATGCCCGTTCGCCATTTACACCCGATCGCAACCATGTACACCACTTGCTGCTTGACCGGGGATTTGGTCATGCAGCCATAACACTCACTTGTGTGGGAGTGAATATTTTTTTTGTGGTGCTCGCTTATTTCGGACGTACACTTGGTCCCACCTATTTGTTATTATTGATGTTAGGCCTGGCATTTGCCGGGTTTGCCCTGCTTTATTACGGCAGAACCCGCCGCACTATGGTGATTGCCAAAACCATCCATGGCGCTACTGAACTGAAAACCACCTCAAAAGTGGTGACACTCACTCAGGAAGCACCAGCAGCCGACCAAAAATAGTCTACGATACTTTTTTAATCGCACGGAAAAGTTAGTTAAACGTTTCCGTGCTTTTTTTTGATTCACCTGTTTCAGTAGTTTTGCGTTCCGCTTAAACCAAATGATTAATTATGGCAGAAGATATAGCGTCAATTATTGACAGCGCAGAAGATCATATGAAAAAGGCAATCAACCACCTGGAAGCCGAACTGGTAAAGATCAGGGCCGGCAAAGCAAACCCCCAGATGCTGGATGGTATTGTGGTGGATTATTACGGTTCACCTATGCCCATCAACCAGGTGGCCAATATCAGTGTGCTCGATGCAAGGACCCTGAGCATCCAGCCCTGGGAAAAGAATATGCTGCAGCCCATTGAAAGGGCTATCATTGCTGCCAACATAGGGATCACACCCCAAAACGACGGAGCATTGATCCGTTTGTTCCTTCCACCGCTTACGGAAGAAAGAAGAAAGGAACTGGTAAAGAAGTGTCAGGGAGAAGGGGAGCATTCCAAAGTGGCCATCCGCAATATCCGCCGTGATGCTATTGAGCATATAAAGAAATTGCAAAAGAACGGTCTTAGCGAAGATATTGCGAAGGACGGGGAAGCCCATGTGCAGCAGGTAACTGATAAATTTATTGCTGCAGTGGACAAGCACCTTGCCCTGAAGGAAAAAGAGATAATGGCTGTGTGATAAATTATATGCAGCATTTAAAAAGGCAATACTCAGGTGTTGCCTTTTTTCTTTTCGGGCCTGTTTGCCAGGTAAACGCCGAGCAAAATAATGCCAAGGCAAAGGATTTCAACCACTGTTATCTTTTCGCCATCCATATAGCCCCAGAACAAAGCCACAAATGGAATACCATAAGTAACCAGTGAGGCAAATAATCCACCGGCTTTCTGAACCAGTATATAAAATAAAACCGTGGCAAAAGCACTGCCCACTATTCCCAGCAGTGCGGCAGCAATAACCGCCCAACGGACAGATGAACTGCTGAGATCAATCGAAAGAAAATCCTGTTGCCACAAAACAATGGCTGTTGGAATGGTCATAAAAGCAAGTGAAACGGTAGAAACCTGCACTGCGTTCAGTCCTTTCAGGAAATGACTATAAAGGTTCACATTTAATCCGTACAGGATTGTTCCCAGCACAACCAGCAATGCATAACCGGCGTTTTCAAGACTGATATTATCCTGTGTGACGGTGAGCAAGACCAGCCCGGCAAAGCCAACCAATACCCCAATGATCTTTTGCAAACCGATCTTGTCTTTGAAAAATAGTACCGCCACCACAATGACACAGATGGGGGTGAGTGAATTCAGAATCCCCGCCAGTGAACTGTCAATATTTTTGGCAATGGCTTCTGCAAATAAATAAGCCGGTAGCAGGTTGCCGATAATGCCCATAAGAATGACAAGCACCAGTTTTTTTCGTGGTATGCTGAAAAGGTGTACCACAGCAAACGGCAGGAAAACCAAACCCGCGGAAAAGATCCGGATAGAGGCTATTTGTGCAGATGACAGATCCTGTATACTGAACCTCATCAAAATAAATGAACTGCCCCAAATGAAACAAAGTAAAATGAATATTCCCCAGCTGATGATCTTGTTGTTCATAATTTAAGCAGGCAAAGTTCTTAAAACAGGCTTATACATTCGCTTTTTATTTATATTGTGGTAATATCATTTAAACAGGTTATTGGCATGAGTAAAATAAACCTAAAGCAGATCAGCACCCGTGCCCCGGAAGATTGGGATAAAAAAGAGACCAAAGCGAAAACTGCAGCAATAATAGAAGAACTTGATGATCTGCAGAACCTGCTCTTTGCAGAAAGCAAACACTCGGTGCTGGTGGTGATTCAAGGAATGGATGCTGCCGGCAAAGACGGTACCATTCGCAATGTGCTGGGCAATATGAACCCGCAGGGTGTGATGGTCAAGTCGTATAAAGCACCGACGGCAGAAGAATTATCACATGATTTTTTATGGCGTATTCACAGGCATGCACCGGCAAAAGGTATGATCCAGGTGTTTAACCGCAGTCATTACGAGGATATTTTAGTTACAAGGGTACATAAATGGTGTGATGACAGCACAGCCCGCAAAAGAATGGAAGCCATCAATGATTTTGAGAAATTGTTACAGCAGCATAACCGGACGCATATCCTCAAATTCTACCTGCACATCTCGCCGGAAGAACAGCAGGAAAGACTGAAAGAACGCATAAAAGATCCCGGAAAGATGTGGAAATACAATGAACGGGATTTTGAAGAAGCAAAACTGTGGGATATTTATATGCAGATGTATGAAGAATGTTTTGAACATTGCAACAATCCGCCCTGGATAATTGTTCCGTCAGATCAGAACTGGTATAAAGAATATATTGTTGCTTCAGCTTTACATAGTTTGTTGAAAGGCCTGGAAATGCAGTATCCGGGGTTGAAGCAATCCTGAATTTTTTCACCACAAAAACTAATACTATGAGTATGCTTAAAGAATTCAAGGAATTTGCCATGAAAGGCAACGTAATTGACCTGGCTGTTGGCGTAGTAATCGGCGCTGCTTTTGGCGCTATTGTCAGCGCTGTTGTAGATCATATTATTATGCCTATCGTGGGAATGATCACCGGCGGCATCAATTTTGACACACTGTCTGTGAGTGTCGGGGATGCAGAATTGCGTTACGGCATGGCGATTTCAGCATTGGTAAAATTCATTGCCATTGCCTTCTTCCTGTTTATGGTAATCAAAGCTATTAACAAGATGAAGAAAGAAGAAGCTGCTCCTCCTCCGGCGCCGCCTGAGCCTTCTTCAACTGATAAATTGCTCACAGAAATCAGAGACGCACTGAAAAAATAGGCGTGGAAAATGCCGGGTTGTCCCGAAGCCTTTTTCCCTTACTTTTGAGTCCCTTTCCGGTAGTTAAAACCGGCAGGGGACTTTTGTTTTACTGATAAATAAATGCCGGGTGACCAATACTTCGTACCAGATCAAGTTGCCGCAATTTGAAGGCCCTTTTGACCTGCTTCTTTTTTTTATAGAACGGGATGAACTGGATATTTATAATATCCCTATTACCAGGATCACCAACGATTTTCTCGATTATATCCACCAGCAGGAATCGCTGAATATTGAATTGTCCAGTGAGTTCATTCTTTTTATATCCACCCTGATGCGCATCAAAGCGAAAATGCTGTTGCCGAGGAAAGAACTGGATGCACAAGGCAATGAAATTGACCCGAGAGAGGAACTGGTAAACAAGATACTCGAATACAAACGGTTTAAGGAAGCTTCAGCAAAAATGGCTGAGATGGAAGCCGAACGAATGTTGCTGATAAAAAGAGGGAACATTCAAAAGGAGTTGTCCCTGATTGGCGAAGAAGCAGGCGAAGGCACCGAAATACAAAATATCACCCTGTTCAAACTGATGAAGGCCTTTGAACGGGCCATGCAGAAATACAGTGACCGTATCAACAAACCGGTGCACACGGTAGTTCAGTATACTTACACTATGGAAGGCAGTCGCCAGCACATGCTTTCACTGGCGCAGGAAGAAAAGACGCTGTCGTTTGAAAAAATATTTGATAAAGCCGAGAACAGGGTACATGCAATCTTCCTGTTCCTTTCATTACTGGAATTAGTACAGCAGAAATTTCTGAAGATCATGGTAGGTGAGGGGAAGAATAATTTTATTATTGAATACAACGAGCCGGAAAACAGGCTGGCTGAACTGGAAGAAGAAAATCAACCACAATAACAATTAAATCATTTGACCATGAAAAGTTTTGCAACTGCCAATTGGAAAGGATCTGGTAAAGAAGGAGGAGGTACACTTTCTTCCAAGTCGAAAGTGCTGGAAAATACAAAGTATGATTTTCGCAGCCGTTTTGAAGACGGAGAATACACCAATCCCGAAGAACTGGTGGCTGCGGCTCATGCCGGCTGTTTTTCTATGAAACTCAGTTTTGTGTTAGGCGCTGCCGGGTTCACACCTGATAGCATTGACACGAAATGTACTATTACATTGGAAAGCGGTGCTATTACTTCCAGTCATTTGGAAGTAACCGCTGCTGTTCCCGGCATTGATGCTGCAAAATTTGCAGAATGCGCAGCGGATGCAAAAGCTAATTGCCCGATCAGCAAATTGCTGAACACAAACATAACGATGGACGCAAGCCTGGCTTAGCCAGCCTGCGAAATACAATGTTAGCAGTGACACGGTTTCAAATCCTGTCACTGCTTTTATTCAAATATCCACAATAACACCGGTCTTTTCGATGCATTGATCACCGGCTTTAGGTATTGCAGGAAATTTGGTGAAACAGTGGGGCAGCCATCACTCTGGCAAATCTCATCTTTCACTTCCGATTCAGGCACACATTCATGGGCATGCAACACCACAAACCGCTCAAAGGCTTTATCGTTTGTTTTTTCAAGACCGTGCAGTTTCCAGGCCATTCCGAATTTGCCATTGTAGCTGTAACCGATCCTGTATTTACCCAACGATGTGCAACCGCTGCCGACTACATTGCTGTAACGTCTTCCTTCCAGCCAGTATTCATTGCAGCGGCCATGAGTGACCAAAGCTGAATTTTTAATAGTGTCTTTCTTCAGGTCATATACAAAAAAACGGCTTTGACCAGATGGAAGACTCATATCAAGCAAAAAGCAGATCTGCGTATTGTAATTTTTCTGATTTACAAAAACGGCAGCTTCAGCAGCTTTGGACTGCAGCTTTTCAAACGAAGAATTTTTCAAAACATAACTGGCAGGTCGGGGAGGAGTATTCAACGCGACATAACGTTTGAGCCGCCCGGTTTGCGATAGCCAGGCTATTGCTGCTGTGCCGAGGCAGAGGAGAACAGCAGCAATGATGATAAGTTTTTTCATAACGTTAAATTCCGATTAAGGTACTTAACGCTACTGTTTCCATAATTGCTATAAAGAAAATGGTAAATCGAATGTGCTATTGTAGCATAGAACTGCTTATGCTGATCTTTTTTCTCATCATTTCTCTTACAGCTTCAGCAATAGCTTGCGCATCATAACCACATTCCCGGTGCAGTTCTTTGGGAGTCCCGTGTTCCACCAACCGGTCAGGGATTCCTAAAATCCTTACTTCATTCTTGTAGTTATGTTCCGCCATAAACTCCAATACAGCGCTGCCAAAACCGCCTTTCACCGTTCCGTCTTCCACCGTGATGATCTTTTCATAATTCCTGCACACTTCATGCAGCAGCTCTTCATCCAGTGGTTTGACAAAACGCATATCATAATGACCGGGGTTCAAACCGTCATTCTTTAGTTCACGGATGGCAGCAGCAGCAAAATTGCCTGGATGACCCAATGATAGAATAGCAATATCTTTTCCTTCTTTCAGTTTTCTTCCTTTGCCCACTTCTATTTCTTTCATTTCTGTTTTCCATTCCGGCATCACACCTTCACCTCTTGGATAACGGATGACAAAAGGAAATTTTGTTGACTCGAGCTGGGCAGTGTACATCAGGTTGCGCAGTTCACTTTCGTTCATCGGGGCGCTGATTATCATATTAGGTATGCACCGGAAATAGGGAATGTCATAACAGCCATGATGGGTGGGTCCATCATCACCCACCAATCCTGCCCTGTCCAAACAGAAAACAACGGGTAATTTTTGAATCGCTACATCATGTACCACTGAATCGTAGGCTCTCTGCATGAAAGAAGAATAAATGTTGCAGAATACTTTCATGCCCTGTGTGGCCATCCCGGCACTGAGGGTTACAGCATGTTGCTCGGCAATGCCTACATCAAAGGCTCTGTCAGGCATTTTCTCCATCATATATTTCAGTGAAGATCCGGATGGCATGGCCGGCGTGATGCCAAATATCTTTTCATTTTTTTCTGACAGTTCGATGATGGTATGTCCAAACACATCCTGGTATTTGGGCGGCTGGGGCAGGTCATATTTCTTTTTCTGAATTTCTCCTGTGATCTTATCAAACAAACCGGGTGCATGCCATTTGGTCTGGTCTTTTTCGGCCAGCGCATAGCCTTTTCCTTTGGTGGTAATGATATGCAGTATTTTAGGCCCGGGTATTTCTCTCAGGTCTTTTAAGGTATCTACCAGTTTGGCCACATTATGTCCGTCTATCGGGCCAAAGTAGCGAATCTTTAATGCTTCAAATAAATTAGCACTGCTGCTCACCATTCCTTTCAGCCCCTCAGCCAGTTTGTGAGCCATGGACCGGGTAAAGTTTTTACCCACCGGCAATTTGCCCAGCAATTTCCACACATCATCTTTCACTTTGTTGTATGTAGGAGATGTAGTAATGTCTGTCAGGTATTCTTTCAGGGCGCCGACATTCGGGTCTATGCCCATGCAGTTGTCGTTCAGGATGATGAGCATATCAGTGTCGGCAACACCTGCATGGTTCATTCCTTCAAATGCAAGTCCGGCAGTCATGGCACCATCGCCAATCACGGCCACCACCTTTCTGTCTTTTTCACCCTTATATTTGGCAGCCATGGCCATGCCCAAAGCTGCGGAAATGGAGGTGGAAGAATGACCCACGCCAAACGTATCATATTCGCTTTCACTTCTTTTGGGGAAGCCGCTGAGTCCTTTGTATTTGCGGTTGGTGTGGAAATTGTCCCTGCGGCCGGTAAGTATTTTGTGCCCATAGGCCTGGTGTCCGACATCCCAAACTAATTGATCATAAGGCGTATTGTAAACATAATGCAGGGCGGTTGTCAGTTCTACCACACCCAGGCTGGCTCCAAAATGACCACCATGCACACTTACCACATCAATAATGTACTGCCTGAGTTCATCGCAAACCTGGTGAAGCTTTTCACGGGGCAGTTTCTTCAGGTCGGCAGGCGAATCAATCGTTTGCAATAAAGGTCCGGGTGTGATTTCCATGCATCAGTTTTAACGTTGTAAAAGTAGTATATTCGGTTGAGCCATCATAGCAAAGATGGTTAACACTTGAAATGACCAGCGGTTGAGCAGGGTCAATGTTTTTTTAACAAAACCAGAGATATCGTTCCCATTTGTAAAAGTTATCGTCCACTGGTATATTTACCGGAAATGCCCCCAACGGAAACGGGTAGATTTGTTGTTTATGCGATTGGCTAACAGAAAATACTGGCTCTTCCAGGCAGGTGGTTGGGGTCTTTTTGCCCTCATAAATGTTTTTTTTGCCTGGTCGTTTGATCGCCTCGTCACAGCACAGGACAGGGATATGGTCTTTGGCCGCCTCGGCTTCTTTGTGCTGTTGGGAATTATTCTCACTCACCTGATGAGGATGGTGATTATCCGTATGAATGTATTGCAGAAAAAGCTGGAAAAGCAACTGCTGCAGTTTGTTGTCATCACCCTTGTTTTTTCTCTGTTGGGTTCCTATCTCGACATGCTGCTGTTGATACAATACGACCTGACCAACCGCAATGAGAAAGAATTTCTGAACAATAAGGCACTGCTGGTGATCAACGGGGCTTTTTACTTTTTTATTTATTTCTTCATCTGGAACCTCATTTATTTCATGTATCACTATGTAACCAAAAGCCGCAAGCAGCAGCTCGATACCCTGCGGCTGGAAGCATTGGTGAAAGAACTGGAATTAAAGACCATCAAGGCACATATCAACCCGCATTTCATTTTTAACTCTCTCAACAGCATTCGGGCCCTGGTGGATGAAAACCCGGAAAGAGCAAGAGCAGCCGTAACAGAGCTCAGCAATATATTGCGCAGCAGTATGCAAACAGAGAAAGTGGAAATGGTTCCATTTGAGCGAGAACTGGATATTGTAAAAGATTATCTTGCATTGGAGAATATGCGTTTTGAAGACAGGCTGAGGATAGAATACCAGATTGATGAGGACACCCTTGATCAGCCCGTGCCCCCGATGATGCTGCAGACACTGGTTGAAAATGCAATAAAACATGGTATCAGCAAGCAAATCAATGGGGGAGTGGTCAGGATCATTTCAGAGTTTAAAGGTGATTTTCATGAATTATTGGTGCAAAATACCGGCTATTTGAATGGTCATTCAAACAGTGAAGGATTTGGTTTGTCCAGCACCACCAACCGCCTGAGCCTTTTATACGGGGATAAAGCTAAATTTGAAATAAAACAACTTACTCCTTCACTTGTGGAAGCCAAAGTGCTGATACCCTTTGATGCAAATTAAATACAATCACATGAGAGCAATCATTATTGACGACGAACGCCTGGCAAGAGCAGAACTGCGAAAACTCCTGCAGGAATTTCCCGAAGTTGAGGTAATTGATGAAGCGGCGAATGCAGAAGAAGGGATCAGTAAAATAGACAACCTCAGGCCCGACCTGATCTTTCTTGACATCCAGATGCCCGGACGCACCGGGTTTGATTTGCTGGCCGATCTGGAAAGAGCCCCGCAGGTGATCTTTACAACGGCTTATGATGAGTTTGCCCTGAAGGCTTTTGAGGTGAATGCATTGGATTATTTGCTTAAGCCGGTTGAACCTAAGCGGCTCGCTGATGCAATACAGAAACTGCATTTATCAGAACCAAAAGAAGCAAGACCAACCGGCGAAAGTGTAAACAACAGTATACTGAGTGAGAGTGACCAAGTGTTTGTAAAAGATGGAGAAAGATGCTGGTTTGTAAAGCTGTCGGATATCCGTTTGTTTGAAAGCGTAGGCAATTATGCAAAAGTATTTTTTGGTCCAAACAAACCGCTGATCTTAAAATCGCTGAATGCACTGGAAGAAAGATTGGATGACAAAACCTTTTTCCGGGCCAATCGTAAGCATATTGTGAACCTGCGGATGATAGAAAAAATAGAACCCTATTTCAATGGGGGATTGTTGCTGGAACTGAAGGGCGGTGAGAAAATTGAAGTGAGCCGAAGGCAAACAGTGAAGTTTAAGGAAATGATGAGTCTCTGATAATGACGAGTAAAAAACAGAATTATTAAAAGATAGCCCGTATGAAAAAAACGATAATGCAGGGGTTGTTGGTTATGACAACCTCTTTTTTATTGACTTATTGCGGCAGAACACAAAATGCTGCCGGCAAAATTTCTGCTGAAGACAATATCCTCAATGCCCGTGAAGCCGAAAGAATAGAGCAGGTGCTGGCATCGGATAAGATGCGTGGCCGCAGGGCTTTTTCATCGGAAATAGATGTAGCTGCTGATTTCATAGCGGCAGAATTCAAAGCTGCCGGTCTCGCCACCTGGAATAACAGCGGCACTTACCGCCAGGATTTCAGTATGATGAGTCCGAAACAAACTACTATTACAGTGTCAGCTGATGGCAAAACTATTGATGAAAAAAATATCATGGTCGTTACCACCAAACCGGTGCTGCAGATCAGCGAAAAGTCTGGCTATGAAAAAGTGAAACTCCAGGCAGGAAAGAATTTTATCCGTGAAGCGCAGCAATATGTCCGGTCAGGAAAAAATTATTTTGTTATAGTTGATACCAGTTATGCAAGAAATTTCAGCCGTCTTGGATTTTTTAAACGCCAGGTATTCCCAATGGATAACAGTGTAGTTTTTTTGCTTGACACAGATGACCCTGCAACATTCAGCATTGATGCCCGCCATGATGTGACAGAACAAAAGCTGGCCAATGTGGTGGCAGTGCTGCCCGGTAAATCTAAAAAAGATGAATATGTGATCTTCTCGGCGCATTATGATCATATCGGTGTGGGTAAAGCGGTGAACGGTGATTCCATTTATAACGGCGCCAATGATGATGCAGCCGGCACAACGGGAGTCATCTTGCTGGCAAAATACTTCAAGCAGCTTAACAACAATGAACGGACCCTGGTGTTTGCCGCTTTTACGGCAGAAGAAGTGGGTGGTTTTGGCTCGCAATATTTTTCCCGCCAGTTTGATGCGGCTAAAGTGATAGCGATGTTCAATATTGAAATGATCGGCACCGAAAGCAAATGGGGAAAGAACTCAGCTTATATCACAGGGTATGAAAAAACAGATATGGGTGCCATTATGCAGAAGAATTTGGAAGGCACAGGTTTTACGTTTCATCCCGATCCCTATCCTGATCAGCAATTGTTCTATCGTTCAGATAATGCCACACTGGCAAGGCTCGGAGTGCCGGCGCATACTATTTCTACTGCCAAGATGGATGCAGAACCGCATTACCACAAAGTGACCGATCATGTGGAAACACTCGACCTGAATAATATGGCGATGATCATCAAGTCAATTGCACTGGCTTCAAGAAGTATTGTTGCGGGTAAGGAAACTCCAACGAGGGTGAAGGTGGAAGAGTTGAGATAAAATTTTAGATTTTGGATTGCAGATTTTAGAATCAGCTGGTAAAACCTATCAATAAATCCGAAATCGTAATTCTAAAATTAAATCCTTACCGCCACACTATGCACTGCATCGCTCATCTCTTTGATCAGTGATGCGTCTTTCTCAATCGCATTGCCCACAACGATCACATCAGCGCCGGCTTTACAGTTCAGGTAGGCTTTTTCCGGTTCAATAATGCCGCCACCAATGATAAGAGGGGCTTCTATATGTTTGGCAACGGCTTCTATCATGCTTTCGGTGATAGGTCGTTTGGCGCCGCTGCCTGCATCCATGTAAATAAGTTTCATGCCCAGCATTTCTCCTGCCATTGCTGTGCACATTGCAATCTCATTTTTATCGGCAGGCACCGGCGATGCATTGCTGATATAAGAAACAGTAGTGGGAGCGCCGCCATCCACCACGATATAACCGGTAGGCATTATTTCCAGGCCACTTTGTCTTACAAAAGGAGCAGATACCACATGCTGCCCGATCAGCAACTCTGGGTTACGGCCTGAGATCAGCGACAGGTACAATAATGCATCGGCATATTTGCTCACCTGCGAAGGACTGCCCGGAAATAAAATAACGGGTATGTCGCAGTTCTTTTTGATGTGCTGCACACATTCGTCCAGGTGATTGGAGATAACTAAACTGCCGCCCACCAGCAGGTAATCTACTTTGGCGGAAACGGAGAGTTCCACCAGCTCATCCAGCACCGAAGCATTAACCTTGTCGGGGTCAATAAGCACAGCAAATGATTTTCTGCCCTGCTTTTTCTTTTCTGATAAGGATTGATAAATTGCTGACTTCATCCGGTGCATTGATTGAAGCAAAAATGCGAAAAAATGCTGGTTCAGCGAAGTAATTAAACCTCATTTATTTATAATCGTAAATACCCGGCCAGTTGCAGGATATGGTTGTTGGTTCGCTGGCTGCCCCTGCCATTTACGTACTGGTTCATATAGCCGATTTCGAGGTCGGCTTTATCGCTGAGCCGGTAACCGGCAGCAAGGTAAAGCCGGTTTTGGTCAAAGAATTTTCCATTGACATTATTATTGTTGCCAATGTTGACAAATACTTCGTTTTGCAGGGCTGTAAAAAAGCCTTTTTGAAATGATTCCTGTTTTTTAAGGGGAAGGATATTGCGGATAAAATACCGGAGACGATGTGCTGTTAGCGAACCATCATTCTCCAATTCATTATTTACAACAACACTTTTGCTGATAAACCGCTGTTCAAGCCGGAAGCGATGAGCTACGGCAATCGTTTTTACCTTATGATTGATGATGAGTTGCTCCCATAACCGGTGCTCGGGTGCATAGCCGGTCACAGAACTGATTGTTCTCCGGTTATTGATAAAAGCATAACCAGCGGTAAGAATTATTTTTTTATTCAGGTGAAAATTAATTCCAGGACGAAGCAACAGTGTTTGTGTGTTTTTAATATTATCGGTGCTGCGCCATTGCACATCGGTGTGCAGGCTGGTCTTCTTTCCTGTTTTTATAGTGCTGAAAACAGCATCCCAGTGAGTGAATTGTGTTTGTGCCAATGAGGAGAGAGAAAAAAGGGCAACGGTCAGTACAGATACAATGAATTTTTTCATGTGCAAAAAAACAAAATTCTGATGTTATAAGATGCTTATCATTTTGTTATTGCTGTGTTGCAGGTAAAGCCATTTTCAGGTTAAGTATAATCCGGTAATCTAATATGAAAATGGTAGCTTTATAAGCAGAAACAGCTGAAACTCAGTACAGGATTGTGTTTCCGGAGATGTTATAAAGGCGTAACAATTTATTAATAGAAGCTGTGGAATTTTCCAAAAATTTTTTGTCTATAGTAAAAACACGGTATGTGAAAAAATCAGCTAATGCAATACAGTAAAGACTTTCAGCTAATGCAAACAGCCTTATCCACACAATGTTAATATTTGAAGGTTTGATTTTAGAGGTGATAAAAATACTTTCGTAACAGACCTCTCGCCAGAGTGGTTTGAACAAAGTAACCAGGACCAATAACCCCGTTAAATTCTTTTTAGTTATGGCAAATAAGAAGCAGGCATCCGCCAGGGGCGGGTTGCAGTTCAGTCGTCGCTTCACCCGTGAGGATGTAAGTGTTTTTGACTTGTTTGAATATGATTACCGCACTTCTGTGATCCGTAACCCGACAGGAGAAGTAGTGTTTGAAATGAACAATGTGGAGGTTCCAAAACAATGGAGCCAGATTGCCACCGACATTTTAGCCCAGAAGTATTTCAGGAAGGCGGGTGTTCCCCAGCCGGATGGTAGCCTTGGCCGGGAAACTTCGGCCAAACAGGTGGCTCATCGCCTGGCGCATTGCTGGCGGGTGTGGGGTGAAAGGTATGGTTATTTCGCCACCGAAAAAGATGCACAGGTTTTTTATGAAGAACTGGTGTATTCCATCCTTAACCAGATGTGTGTGCCCAACAGCCCGCAGTGGTTTAATACAGGCTTATATGAATGTTATGGGATCACAGGAAAACCACAAGGGCATTATTATGTTGATCCCGCTGATGGTGAATTGAAAAAATCCACTTCTGCTTACGAACGTCCCCAGCCTCATGCCTGCTTCATCCTGAGTGTGGATGATGACCTGGTGAATGAAGGTGGTATTATGGACCTCTGGGTTCGTGAAGCAAGGATATTTAAATATGGTTCGGGTGTAGGCACTAACTTTTCAAACCTGCGAGGCGAAGGTGAAAAGCTCAGCGGCGGCGGCACTTCTTCCGGACTGATGAGTTTTTTAAAGATCGGCGACCGGGCAGCCGGCGCTATCAAATCAGGTGGCACCACCCGTCGGGCAGCCAAAATGGTTTGTCTTGATCTTGACCACCCCGAGATCGTTCAGTTCATCAACTGGAAAGTGGAAGAAGAGAAAAAAGTAGGTGCCCTTATCAATGCCGGCTATGCCAGCGACTATGAAGGCGAAGCATACAGAACCGTGAGCGGACAAAACTCCAACAACTCTGTTCGTATCCCGAATGCTTTCTTTGAAAGATTAGATAATAATGAAGACTGGGAACTGAAAGGCCGCATGGATGGTCGTGTGATGAAAAAAGTGCCTGCCAGGGAATTGTGGAACCAGATCGCTTATGCAGCATGGCGCTGTGCCGACCCCGGAACACAGTATGATACTACCATTAATGAATGGCATACCTGCCCTGCCGGTGGCCCCATCCGGGCTTCCAATCCCTGCTCGGAGTATATGTTTCTCGACAACACGGCCTGCAACCTCGCATCAGCCAACCTGATGAAGTTTTTTGATGCAGAAAAAAATGTGTTCGATGTTGAGGGGTATGAATACAATTGCCGCCTGTGGACAGTTGTATTGGAAATATCTGTGCTTATGGCGCAATTCCCTTCCAAAGAAGTGGCCCAATTGAGCTATGAATACAGGACACTGGGATTAGGCTATGCCAACCTCGGCACCATGCTGATGGTAAGCGGCATTCCTTATGACAGCGAAGAAGCAAGAGCTATTGCCGGCGCCATTACAGCGATTATGACCGGTATTGCTTACAAAACATCAGCAGAGATGGCGCAGGCCCTCGGTGCTTTCCCGAGATATGAGGAAAACCGGGAGCATATGTTGCGGGTGATGCGTAATCACCGCCTGGCGGCTTACGATGCAGATGAATATGAAGGACTGAGCCTCAAGCCACAGGGTATTCATGCCAAATATTGCCCGGATTATTTATTAAAAGCCGCCTGCAAAGCCTGGGATGATGCCGTGGAAATGGGAGAAAAATATGGCTATCGCAATGCACAGGCTACCGTGATTGCACCAACAGGCACAATCGGCCTGGTGATGGATTGCGACACCACTGGTGTGGAACCTGATTTTGCCCTGGTGAAATTTAAAAAGCTCAGCGGCGGCGGTTATTTCCGAATCATCAACCAGTCTGTGCCACAAGCGTTGAAGAATTTAGGTTACTCTGATAAAGAAACTGATGCGATTATCAAATATGCAGTAGGTACAGCTTCCTTTGCCGGGGCTCCTTTCATCAACCACCAGACACTGAGTGAAAAAGGTTTCATTGCAGAGGAAATAAAGAAATTGGACAAAGCCGCGGTTACTGCTTTTGAAATTGGTTTTATTTTCAATAAATATACTTTAGGAGAAGAATGCCTCGAAAGGCTGGGTTTCACTCCCGAGCAATACAACAATTTTGAATGGAGCCTGCTGGAAGCACTGGGTTTCACTGATGAGCAGATCGAAGCTGCCAACGATTATGTTTGCGGAACGATGATGCTCGAAGGCGCCCCCCTCCTGAAAGAAGAACACCTGCCCGTTTTTGACTGTGCCAACAAATGCGGAAAGAAAGGCCAGCGTTATATTCATGCACATGGCCATATCCGTATGATGGGAGCTACCCAACCGTTTATCAGCGGTGCTATTTCCAAAACCATTAACCTGCCACATGAAGCGACCGTAGAAGAAATTGCGGATGCCTATTACCTGAGCTGGAAACTGGGGTTAAAAGCCAATGCGCTGTACCGTGACGGATCCAAACTGTCACAGCCATTGAGTACCAAGAGTGATAAAAAGAAGAAGACGGAAAACAGTCAACAGTCAACAGTCGACAGTCCATTGTCAAAGGCCAACGACCAACTGACATCCGCCGGTGAATCTAACATTGTTGATCTTGGCAAATTGACAGTAGAGGAACTTTTAGAAGAAGTTCAAAAGAGAGTGCAGTCTTCGCCTGACACCAAGCTGAAACGTAAATTAGCCAGCATTGTGGAGAGAAGAGCACTTCCGGCCAAGCGTCGAGGTTTTACACAAAAAGCAAAAATCAATGGTCAGGCTATCTTCCTTCGCACGGGTGAATATGGTGATGGCACCCTGGGTGAGATATTCATTGATATGGCCAAAGAAGGCGCTACCATGCGCAGCATGATGAACTGTTTTGCTATTTCGATCTCTATCGGTTTGCAATATGGTGTGCCGCTGGAAGAGTTTGTTGACAAATTTGCTTTTACTCGTTTTGATCCATCCGGTTTTGTAGAACACCCCAACATCAAATCAACCACTTCAATAGTTGATTTCATTTTCAGGGTGCTGGGCTATGAATACCTGGGCCGTACTGATCTTGTACATGTGCTGGACAAACCGGAAGTGATGAATACCGGTGCGGATGACTGGGATGATGTCCCTTCCGGCCTGGAGTATGCAGAAAAGCAGGAATTGTCAAGTGTGAGGATCACCCCTTCTTCAGGTGGTGTGGCGCCGCAACCGGTAAAGAACCAGCGGATGGCTGCTCAGTCCATTAAAGCTGATGCGGGTATAGATGCGGTGAGTGCAGCAGCCAAGAATATGCAAAGTGATGCACCTGCCTGTAATGTGTGCGGTCACATCATGATGCGCAGTGGCACCTGCTACAAATGCCTGAACTGCGGCAACCAGGGGGGCTGTAGTTAACCAACCATGTTTGGACGAAAAACCAAATAAAGAAAGTACCCCATTAATTCAGAAGTTCCGGCCTTAGCGCCGGAACTTTTCCTATAGCAACTTGCTATTTATTTTATTTCCCGTAGCCGCATGTTGCAGTGAAAACAGGATGTTTATAAAGCAAATCAGGTTAAATGGTATTTTCTGACAGGTAAATTTACTTTAATAGTTCAGCATATTTCAGTAGGGATTCTTTACTTGCATTGTAGCCAGCAGGTATTACTTTCACATCCTAATCCGCTAACTTATGAAAACAAAAAATCTGCTTTGGCTTTTACTGATCTTTATTGTGCTTGAATCCTGCAGCCGTGCTATGTCTCCATACGAGGCGGCCAACAACCCAAGGGGGAAAAAGTGCAGGGCTATCAAATAATTTAATCTCCGCCAAATACATTATTCACGGCGCCTTCCAGCATCGGGAATTTTTCAACCACAAAGCCTTTGATCGTTTCAATGGCTTTTTTTGCTTGTTCATCTGTGAGACCGGCTTCGGTTTTCAGTTTTTCAATTAGCTCCTGCATGTTAGTTATGTTTAACAGATTTAAAAAGCTCAAAAGGTTTAAGACGTTACAAACATAACTTCTTAAACCTTTTGAACCCGTGAAACTTTTGAAACTTTCTTATGCCACTTTCAGCAAACTCAGTTTGCTCTTGTCAAACTTACGTTTGGCATATTCCATAGAGAGAGTGAAATGTGTTTCTCTTGAAGAGGGTAATTCAAACATAGCATCGGTCAAAATGCCCTCACAGATGCTTCTCAGCCCTCTAGCCCCCAGTTTATATTCCACGGCCTTTTCTACCATGAAGTCAAGCACTTCATCTTCAATCGTAAGGTGGATGCCTTCGAGTTCAAACAATTTTTTATACTGTTTCACCAGCGCATTCTTAGGTTCAGTCAGTATAGCTCTCAGCGTTGTCGCATCCAGCGGATCAAGATGAGTCACTACCGGCAAACGGCCCAATAATTCAGGAATTAGACCGAAAGATTTCAGGTCGGTGGCATTCACATAGCGCAACAGGTTTTTCTTCATGTTTTCCTGTTGTTCTTTGTCCACGTTAAACCCAATGGTATTGGTCTGCACCCTGCGGGCAATCACTTTATCAATCCCGTCAAAGGCGCCGCCGCAAATAAATAGAACATTCTGGGTGTTGATCTTGATAAGTTTCTGCTCGGGATGTTTACGACCTCCCTGCGGAGGAACGAGTACATCTGTTCCTTCCAGCAATTTCAGCATACCCTGCTGCACACCTTCACCACTCACATCACGGGTGATGGAAGGGTTGTCGCCTTTGCGGGCAATCTTATCTATCTCATCAATATAAACGATCCCACGTTCTGCAGCTGTTACGTCATAGTTGCAGACCTGCAACAGGCGGGTAAGGATACTTTCCACATCTTCACCCACATAACCGGCTTCGGTAAACACTGTTGCGTCCACAATCGCAAAAGGAACATTCAGCATCCGGGCAATACTTTTGGCTAAAAGAGTTTTACCGGTTCCTGTTTCACCCACCATGATGATATTGCTTTTTTCAATCTCAACATCGTTGGCAGGGTTATTATCTGTATTTCTTTGCTGTAATCTTTTGTAGTGATTATAGACGGCCACTGCGAGCACTTTCTTGGCCTCATCCTGGCCAATCACATATTCGTCGAGAAATTTTTTGATCTCTACCGGCTTTCTGACAGTAAGTTTAAATGAAGAGGGTGTTTTTTCTTCCCGCACCATCAATTCCTGGTCTATGATCTCCCGGGCATGTTCCACACAGTTTTCGCAAATATGCCCTTCCTGCCCGGCAATGAGAATTTTCACTTCATCCCGGCTGCGTCCGCAAAAAGAACAATGTAAAGGGTTTTTGGCCATTTTCGTAGAGGATATATAGTTGCTACTAAACGGGTTCGGAACACACAAAAGTATAAAACGACACCGAGTGGTGACGGATATTTTTATAAACGGGTATTAATTTAACCGGAAAAACACACTAGCAGTTCATAACCAGCAACTTAAAGCTTTTCCAACAAAGCGTCAACAATGCCGTATTTAATAGCTTCCTCAGCATCCATCCAGTAATCCCTGTCAAAATCTTTCATGATCTGCGTAATGGTTTTGCCACAATTTTCTGCCAGAATTTTTGCGCCAATCTCTTTTACCTTTTTGGTTTGTTTGGCCTGTATCTCCAGGTCAGCACTGACACCCTGTATATATCCCCCCAGGGATGGCTGGTGTATCATCACTTCACCATGCGGGTAAATAAATCTTCGGCCCTTTACACCTCCGCTGAGTAAAATGCTGCCCATGGATGCCGCCAGGCCCATACAAATAGTGCTGACGGGGCTTTTCAGCATTTTCATGGTATCATAAATGACCATGCCACTTGTGACAACTCCACCGGGGCTGTTGATAAAGAATTTTATTTCTTCACCGGGTTTATCTGCATCCAATAATAGCAATTTGGTGGTCGTTTCCCTTGCCGATTTATCATCCACCACACCCCAGAGATAGACGGCTCTTTTTTCAAAGAAATATTTTTCCAGTTTTTTGTTCAGCATGACGAGTTCGTCTCTCTTATCTTCTCTTTCCTGTTCTTCATCGTCCATCCGGTGATCGTTGTATAAAAATTGTTTGCGGTTCATGGTATTCGTTTAAAAGTTTAATTCGTTAAAGAATTTAATGGTTTACAGGTTTTGTATACGGGCATTTCGGACAAAGCCATTTAACCAAATCAGCTTTCTTTCTTCTCTTTTCTCGGATTGATCAGCAGCACTTCATCCACGATGCCGTATTCTTTGGCTTCGGAGGCTGTCATCCAGTGGTCACGGTCAAAATCTTTTTCAATTTGTTTAACCGGTTTACCCGAATGATAGCTGATCACTTCATACAGTTCAGCTTTCAGCTTTTTGATTTCAGCTACGGTGATCTCAATATCGCTGGCCTGACCGCCAATGGCACCGCTGGGCTGGTGCATCATGATGCGGGAATGTTTCAATGCAGCTCTTTTACCTTTGGTGCCTGCACCCAGCAATACACAGGCCATTGATGCAGCCACACCAATGCAGATAGTAGCAATGTCGGGGCTTACATATTGCATGGTATCATACACTCCCAGGCCCGAATACACACTGCCGCCGGGGCTGTTGATGTACATATTGATGTCCCTTGTCCTGTCTGTTGAATCTAGAAACAGCAACTGTGCTGTTACGATATTGGCAATTTCATCATTGATGGGATAGCCCAGGAAGATGATGCGGTCCATCATTAACCGGCTATACACATCCATCACCGCTACATTCAGCGAACGTTCCTCGATGATGTTAGGTGTCATGCCTGTTACAAGGTGTGATGCATAACTGTGTAGTGTGTTGCTGGAAATGCCGCGGTGTTTCACAGCATATTTTTCAAATTCTGAGTTAAAGGCCATGTTTTGTTAAGTTGATATGTTAACTGGTTAATAAGTTGATAAGCAAAGAAGCAGTGTAACAGGAGAACCTTTGTCAACTTCTCCATCCTTTCAACTTTTCTCCTGTGCATCAAATATCCGTCCAAATGCCAAATTCACAAAATCGGTGTCAAGTTGGCTGTTTTTTAAGTTGACAGGTTGAAAAGTTAAAAAGGTTGACAGGGGGAGAGCCCTTGTCAACCTTTGAACCGGTAAACTAATTAACTATTTTATCAATGGTGATGATGCTGGTGCTCTTCCACCATTTTCGTGAAATCTTCAGCACTGATGGCTTTATCAGCCGGGTTCACTTTTGTTTCAGCCCATTCAAATATCTTTTGTGTCTGGATGCGGTTGTATGAATCCTCGACATATTTACGGTCTTTCATCATCTTCTCTACATAATCATTCACCCAGGGCTGGTCATCGCCAAGATTGGCACCACCCATATAACTGAAAAGCTGGTTTTTGGCAAAAGCCCTGATCTCATCCGGGTTTACAGAAATGCTGTTTTCCTGAACGATCTTGTCAGTGATCAATGTCCACTTCAGTTGGTTGAGGAAAGTGGGGAATTCTTTTTCCACCTGCTCATCTGTTTTGGGATTTTCTCCCTGAGTCTTGATCCATTTTTTCAGGAAGTCTTCTGGAAACCTGATCTTCGTTTGATCAACCAATGTATGAAACACCTGGTCGTGGATCTGGTTGCGTGACTGGCTGTTCCAGTAGTTTTGGATTTCTTCTTTTACTTTATTTCGAAAATCTGTTTCGGTTTTTACCTCCTGTCCGGGATAAAGCTGGTTGAAAAATTCTTCATTGAGTTCTCTTTTTTCGAGCAGCCCTACTTTGGTGATGGCGATATTTAAAAATTTATCGGCGGCAGTTGCCTCTTCTTTCAACCCCAGGTCGCTGATGATCCATTCTCTTTCTTTATCGTCAAATGCTTCTTTCAGTTGGACATTAAAAACATCTCCGGTCTTTTTACCCATCAGGTTTTTCCGGTAGCTCTCAGCAAAATATTTTACCAGCAGGGAGTTGTCTTTTTTGATGCCGCCTTCCACTTCGTTGCCGGCAGCATCAGTTTCTGTAAAGAGTACATTGATAACGTTCTCGTCATTATCTACAGCTTCTTTATCCATCATGTTACCATGGCGATTCTGCAGGCGGCTTACTTCATTTTCGATCATTTCATCTGTCACGGTCACTACATATCTTGTAATATTGGCCTTGCCGAGGTCTGCCATGCTGAAATCGGGTTTCATGCCCACTTCAAAATGAAAGGTATATTCTGAGGGATTGTTGACATCCAGTTGGCGGACATCTGTTTCCAGTGGCAATGGCTGAGCAAAAATGTCGAGTTTGTCATTTTGCAGGTAGCCGATCAGTTCTTTATCTACGGTGCGGAGTACTTCATCGGCAAACAGGGATGATCCATACATTTTTTTGATCAGTCCTGCCGGCACCATGCCTTTGCGAAAGCCCGGTATATTGGCTTTTTTGCTATACTCCTTCAATGCTTTTTCAAAGGAGGGGAGATAGTCGGTCTTTTCCAGCTTCACGGTCAGTTTTTCATGCAGCAGGCCGATGTTTTCTTTTGTTACTGTAGCCATGATGAACGTTTAAAAAGTTTGAGAGGTTTAAAAAGTTTAAGAGGTGGCCACACCATGTTCAACCTTTTCAACCAATTGAACGTGTTAAACTTTTTAAACCTTCCTTTAGTCCGGATGGAGGGACTCGAACCCCCACACCTTGCGGCATCAGATCCTAAGTCT
>CAYPOD010000021.1:0-54737 GCA_964412375.1 uncultured Chitinophaga sp.
GATAATTTTTTTTAGCTTGCAGCCAAAGTGAAATAATAATGGATGTAAAAATAGAGACGGGTTGGAAGAAAGTATTACAAAATGAATTCAGCAAGCCTTATTTCCAGCAGATCGTTTTGCATCTTAAAACCGAAAAAACACAGGGCAAAACCATCTATCCCCCCGGTTCCCTGATCTTTAATGCCTTTGATACTACCCCTTTTAATAATGTGAAAGTGGTAATACTTGGACAAGATCCCTATCATGGACAGGGCCAGGCACATGGTTTGTGCTTTTCTGTACAAAACAACGTGCCTCCTCCCCCTTCTCTGGTCAATATATTCAAAGAACTGCATGAAGATATTGGTGTGAAAATTCCCAACCACGGCAATTTGACACATTGGGCACAACAGGGAGTGTTTTTATTGAATGCCTCTCTTACCGTCCGTGCAGCAGAACCCATGAGTCATGCAAAGATTGGCTGGTCACTATTCACCGACACGGTCATCAGGGAAATATCACAACAAAAAAACAATGTGGTTTTTATGTTGTGGGGAAAATTTGCACAGGAAAAAAAAGTGTTGATTGATGAAAGTAAACATTTGATATTACGGGCTGCTCATCCTTCACCACTTTCAGCCAATGCAGGCTTCTTTGGCTGCAAACATTTTTCAAAGGCCAATGAGTATTTGATGAAGAACGGGATTGAACCGGTGGACTGGCAGCTGTAGGAAAAAATGAATAAGAAATAAAGAATCAAGAATGAGAAAGTGTAAGGCATGAATGGAAAAGAATTTATGATACCGGCAGACTTGGTTTTGGAAACAAAGAAGGCAATTCTCCGGCCAATGGCTGAAACTGATTATGACCGCTTTTTAACACTGGCTAAACAAGACCCGGCCATGTGGGAATATTTTTCGCTGAACCTTGCGGATGAACAACAATTACAGCGCTGGTTTGAAATGGCTTTTGAAGACAGGACCGCCAATACAAGAAGGCCATTTACCATAATTGATAAACAGACAGGATTGATCGGCGGCAGCAGCAGTCTTGGCAATATTTCAATGGATGATCTCCGTGCAGAGATCGGCTGGAGCTGGCTGGGCAAAGATTTTCGCAGCACCGGGCTGAATAAACATGCCAAGTATGCGATGATGCGTTATGCATTTGAAGAATTGGATTTTGAACGAATCGAATTTAAAACCGATGTATTGAACGACAGAGCCCGGCAAGGCCTGCGCCACGTCGGTGGCATTGAAGAAGGTATCCTGCGCAGCCATATGACCATGTGGAACAACCGGCGAAGAACATCCATATATTACAGTGTGCTGAAAAATGAATGGCCGGGACTGAAAGAAACTATATTTAAAGGATTTGACAGTTAACTATGAATTTCATTACAAACATCTTCGGACGTATCTGGGCATTGTGGGGTATTGTAAGTTTTGTGATCACATTTCTGGTTGTGTTCATTCCCTCCATGTTAACATACCTGTGGCCCGAACCGAAAAGTACAGGCATCTTTATCTGCATAGCAAGGATATGGATGAATGTCTGGCTCCGCCTGGTGGGGTGTCCAGTTAAAATAAAAGGCCGGGAACACTTTGCAAAAGGCTTTTCATACGTTGTTACGTTCAATCATAATTCATTGCTGGATGTGCCCCTTTCCTGTCCTTTTGTGCCGGGGGCCAATAAGACCATTGCCAAAAAATCTTTTGTGAAAGTGCCTTTGTTTGGTTGGTATTATCGTAAAGGCGCTGTGCTGGTAGACAGGAAAAGTGAACAGAGCCGCCGTAAAAGTTTTGAAGACATGAAAGCAGTGCTGGCAAAAGGAATGCAGATGTGTATCTATCCCGAAGGTACCCGCAACCGGACGCAAGAGGCTTTGAAAAGTTTTTACGACGGCGCATTCCGCCTGGCTGTTGATACCAATACGGCTGTTTTGCCCGCAGTAATCTTCCATACCAAAAAAGCACTGCCGGTCAATAAAACTTTTTTCTTCCTGCCCAAAAAACTGGAGATGCATTTTCTCCCCCCAGTGCCGGTGAATGGAATGAGTGTTCAGGACATGAAGGAAAAAATATTTGCCATCATGAGTGAACATTACAACAAACACAATCATTAAAAACTGCTGAATGAACGGGTGCGGTTGATGCGAAGATCCTGCAACAGTGACGACTTGGGACTGATGGATATATTGAAAAAACGGAAAGGTCCCACCGGTGTCACATTTACCGACATCTGCCAGCAGTGCATTTCCCTTGATATGGACATCGTGAAAGTTTGCAGTTTCAAGTCGTCGAAATTGTAAAAACCATTCACACTGAAATTCCATTTGGGAGTGAGGCTGAAACTACCGTTGAAATTGGCATTTGAAGAAATTACTTTTTCAAACCCGCTATAATCCGGCTTAAATTGTTCATTGAATGTAAGTGAATAAGATAAACTCACCTGCCAGGGAATATTGAAGTCAACAAACTCAGAGGGGTTTTGCCGCATGTAATCAAGCAGGCGCTGCTGATCGCCCTGGAGTTCCGGGCTATTTAGATTTTCCTGTATCTGTTTTTTCTTCTCAGCATCTTTTTGCGGGTCTTTGGGTTTACTTTGGAAACTGGTGGAAACAGAAATGCCTCCGCTGGTCAGACGGCCGGGTTTGAACTTGCCATCCTGCCAGGCATATTTTGCGATATCACGGCCACGGTCATCTGTCTGGTAGGGACTCATACTTGCATTGGCCGAGATATTGATCTTGTCAAAAAGATTGGTCCGGAAATAAAAACTCACCGGGCTCATCTGCATGGAGTCAGCAAGAAAATTATAACTCAGGCTAAGTCCATAACCATCAATCAGCCTGATCTTTTTTTCAGCCTTCCCATCGGCAGTAGAATCTTTTGTCTTCACTTTCATTTCAAGATTATTATCCAGGCCGAAACTGAGACCGCCGGTTTTGCCTTCAGCATAGCCCGGGTATAATGCCCCGGCAAATTCGCTGAACCGGAACTGGTAGCCTGATGCATCCACCTGTGTGGTATAATAATGTTTCCTGGAAAGGTCAGGACGGTAATTCATACTCAACGTTGGCCGGATCACATGACGGATGGCTTTGATCCTTGAATTCCTGAACTCAAACAGTCCGAATATGGCAGTGTTGAATGATAGCCCAAATGACAGGTTGTGATCGGTAAAAAAGCCTTTGGTAACGGTTGTATCTAATTTTTGTGTTACATCATTCCAGGTACGGCGAAATTTCTGGGCTATCCATACCTGTGAGTAAGAAACCGACGGTGCCACCATAATAGCTCCATCGAGTATAGGTGGCAGCGAAACGGTGATTGGAATATTGTGCTGTGCCCCCCATTGCAGGGTATCAATCAGCCGGCGCAGGGTGAAGGCTGTGTCATAAAAGGAGACCTGGTTACGGAATGTTCCATTGTAACCAATACCCAGTTTTTCATACCAGCGCTGACTGCCTGCGAAATTCTTGCGTTGAAAAGGAAATAATGTATTCACAGTAAAACCAAGATCAGGCAGGTTAATATTTACAAGACCGTCAAGGCTATTCTGAAAGTGGTTGGCGCTGAGTGTAAGGTTGTACGGTTTATCCTTCCAGGTTTTTGAATACGTAATGGAGGAACCTAACTGGTTGCGGATGTTCTGCATCGGGTCGTTGGTCACAAAGCGGTTGTATTGTGTGGATCCTGCATTGACATTGGCAGAAAATGAAGTACCGGGACGGGCACGACTGTCTGCAGTATGGCTCCATGTAATATTAAAATTCCTGCTAACAAAAAAGTCGGGATCTCCTTTGAAGTTGCCCTTTGTTTTTTGCATATTAAAACTAAAAGCGCCATTGTAGCGATAGCGTTTGCGGTAATTCGGACTGACCATCACCGCCCAACCGCCATACGAGTAAATATTGGTCCTTAGTGTTACATCCCAATAATCATTCAGCACTTTGTGATAGCCTAATCCTTCCAGGCCAATTCCCATTTGTTCATTGGTGGCAAACTGCGGCGCCAGCAAACCAGAACGCCGACCCTGTTTGAGCGGGTACATACCAAATGGAATGTAAACCGGAACGGGCACTCCCTCAAATTCAGGATGGGCAGGGCCGGATACGGCAATTTTTTGATTGATGACCTTCATTTTATTGGTGCGTAAAGCAAAATGCGGGTGGTCGAGGTTGCAGGTGGTAAACTGCCCGCCTTTTATAAAGGTCACATCTTTGTCAAACTGCTTGGCGATACCGGCATGAATGAACATTTCTTCCTGCTGGGTGACGGTGTTATTGGTAAATCCCTTCTGCGTTTTAAAATTGAACCGAATGGTATCGCTGCTAAACTGGTTCTCCGCTTGTTTAAAATAGGCTCTTTCCATTACCACACCATTACTGTCCTTTGAATGAACGGCAGTAACGATCTGGGTGCTGTTATCCAGTTCCAGTTTCGGAGCATTAACGGTTATGTCCTTATATTCAGTTTGGGTTTTACCGTATAACAAAATTTTTTTATCCTTCACCAGCACCACTGCGGAATCTTCTGCTTCATATTTCACCGGTGCATCTAATGAATCCTTTGATAATTTTACATTGAGTGTGAAAGTATCTGTCCGCGACTGTAAAACTGCAGTGTCAGTTACGGGTTTTCTAACAGTATCCGACGCAACTCTTATAGTGCGTAAACTGTCTTTTCGGGGCAAATCAGGAATAGTGTCCGAGATGAATGCTGTTAAAGGTCTGCCAAAATCATCCGCCGGTACATGACGGGCGGCGGTTTTCCACGTTATGGTGAAAAACATAATCGCAGTCAATAACCCGGTTAAAAAGGTTTTTGGTTTAAATTTGTGCAGCCGTTTCATACGGTATCCGGCAAATGTAGTTCATCCGACCCTAAAGTATTTGTGAAGATTCCCTAACCCGTTAATGCTGAAAAGCCATGATCAGACGAACCCTTATTTTCTTTATTGCCCTTTCATTTGGTCTTTCGCTTTTTTCATTCACTTCAAAAGAAGAGAAAAAAGAAACAAAGCAGCGTGTCGTTAAAACCATCATCATTGATCCCGGCCATGGCGGTCATGATGCCGGAGCTCGGGGTGCCTATTCCAATGAAAAGGATCTTTGCCTCGCTATCTCACTCAAACTGGAGGAAGTGTTGGCCCGGGAACTGCCCGACGTGAAATTGCTGATGACCCGCACTACCGACACTTATCCTGCCCTGCATACCCGTGCCAAATATGCCAACAACAATAAAGGCGATCTCTTCTTATGTGTGCATGTGAATGCGGCACCTCCCAAAAAACATTCCGAAAAAGTAGGTTATAGAACCGTAACCAGTTATACCGGTAAGGGAAAGAACCGGAAAAAGGTAACTAAAAAAGTTCCCACGTACCGAACATGGACAACACCTAATCCTGCCAAAGGAACTGAAACTTATATCTGGGGAGCCCATAAGACAGAGGACAAGGAAGTAGCCTTCAGGGAAAATGCGTCTATGCTGGCAGAGGAAGGTTTTGAAGCGAATTATGGGAATATTGATCCCAATGCACCTGAGTTTATTGCCTTGTCGTTATTAAAAACAAAACAGTATTTCAAACGCAGCGCCACACTGGCTGGCTTCATTCAGGATGAGTTTGCCAAAGCTGGTCGTGTGGACAGGGATGTGCGTCAGCGCCAGGTGGGTATATGGGTGTTGCAGGCCACTGCTATGCCCAGTGTATTGATCGAAACCGGGTATATTACCAACCGGGAAGAAGAAGATTATCTCAACAGCAAAAAAGGGCAGGAAGAACTGGCCGAATGTATCACCCGTGCCGTTAAAACATATATCACCTGGCTCGAACAACAACAACAGGGCGTTGATTACACCGATAATAATGTGAATACCCGGATTGAACAAACAGAGGCGTTCCTCGAAAATCTTGATAAAAAGGAAAAAGAGAGAAAAGGAATGCTAACTTCACCTCACTGATTTTTCGCTTTATATCGAAACGATTAACCGGTATTCATAATGATTAAACCTGTACTGTCAATCCTTCTATTGTCATTTGCTTTTATCCCGCTGCTGGCGCAGGATCAAGAGGCTCCCCGCATGGGTGGTGTAAAAACCATTGTCATTGACCCTGGCCATGGAGGTCTTGACCCGGGCGCCCCGGGCACTTTTTCTACTGAAGCAGAAGTGAGCCTGGCTGTATCGTTGAAATTGGGTAAAGCAATTGAAAAAGAGTTTCCTGCTATAAAACTTATTTTCACCAGGACCACCGATGAACTTCCCGGAAATAAACCCAATAAAGATGCTGCATTAAAATACCGGGCAGATCTGGCCAACTCATCCGGTGGTGACCTGTTCATCGCCATACACTGCAACTCTGCCGGCCGTAAAGCCGGGGGTTGGTATGCCCGGCAAGTAGTGGGTAAGGAAACCAAATACAGAAAAAACAAAAAAGGGAAGCTGGTTCCATATACCGCTAATAAATATGCGAATGTATGGGTTGAAAACAAAGTAAAAGGAACAGAAACATATATCTGGGCGGTGAATAAGAACGAAGCCAAGATCAATTCCATGTCGCAGAAGCAAGAATATTTTGGTGAAATTGATTCCACCTCCACTCTTCAGCTTCCCGATCCGTCAGATCCTGCTGAAAAAGCAAGAATGCTGATCTATACACTTAACTACTTTCGCAAAAGCCTGAACTTGGCCACCCTTATCGAAAATGAATTTTCCAGTGCAGGCCGCATCAGCCGCGGTGTGAAACAACGGAATGATAAAGGCATCTGGGTGCTCCAGGCCACAGGCATGCCCAGCATCCTCGTAGAAATCGGGTTCATATCCAATAAAGAAGAAGAAGAATACATGAACAGTGAAAAAGGACAAGCTGAGATAGTTGAAAATATTATGAATGCACTCAGGAATTATATCAGTTCTCTTGAACCGAAAACCCTGCCCGCAAAAAAACCGGCTGAACCGAATGCAAATTGAGCCTCCTGCGAGCATAGCCTGCCTGCTAGTTCACATTCAGCCTTTTAAAAATAATTAGCTAATTTGGCATCCCTTAGCGCACCGCATCACAGCGGAACCGAAAATATACCGGCATGAAGATCAGTAACGAAACCAAGGTTGGCATTTTAACTATTACGGCCCTCACCCTGCTCATCATCGGGTTTAATTTTCTGAAAGGAAAAGATGTTTTTAACCGCAGTAAAAAGGTCTATGCTGTGTTTCCCGACCTGGGCACTTTGGAAAAATCCAACGAAGTGAAAATAAACGGCTTGCCAATTGGTACTGTTTACGACCGGAAGGAATTAGACAAAAATGTTTCCGGTATTGTGGTCACCATCAACCTGACCCGTGATGTGAATATTCCAAAAAACTCTGTTGCATTCATTTCTTCCGGCCTGGTAGGATCTTCTTCGATAACTATTGAAATGGGCGACTCACCTGAGTATCTCCGTGCGGGTGATACATTGCAAACCCGGACTGAAACCGGCATTCTTGGTGATGTAAAAGCCCAGATGAATCCAACACTTGCCAAAGTAAGAGATGTGCTGGACTCATTAAAAAACACACTCAGTGGTGTCAACAGCCTGTTTAATGTTGAAGCCAGGGCCAACCTGATGCAGACATTGGCCAACCTGAACAATGCAAGCAGTTCGCTCAGCCGAATGATGGATGCCGAAACAGGTGCATTGGCAAAAACACTGGACAATGCCCGTTCCATAACAGATAATATCAAAAAGAACAACGACTCCATCACTGCTACCATCAGTAATGCAAAAAGAGCCAGTGAGAAACTGGCGGCACTGGAAATTCAGCCCACCATTGATTCGCTTACAGCAGTGGTTGGTCAATTGAAAGGAATAGCAGCCCGCATGAACAGCAAGGACGGCACCCTTGGTGCACTCATCAATGACCGCAAATTGTATGACAAGATATGGGATGCAATTCTCAGCGCAGAGATATTGATGGATGATCTGAGGACCAACCCGAAACGCTACGTTAATTTGTCCATCTTTGGTAAAAAAGATAAAAAAGGTCCGATAACTTCGCCTGCGATAAAAGACACTCTTCCTTCCGGTAACGGGGGCAACTGATGAAACGGGTACAAATCATTTACTGGCTTTTTGTTTCAGGACTGCTCTGCGGATCCCTTTGCAGCTTTTCCCAACGGCCAGCATTAGCCCCCCGGACAACCGCATCTGCAGCAACCGACACCATGCTGACCGTAGAAATATTGCCGGGTGTGAACAAACTGGAACTGCGAAAACTCAATGACAGCACCCAATTGCAGATACTGACGGGCAATGTGCAGTTGCGGCAGGGAAAGACCCTTTTTTATTGCGACAGTTGTGTCATTAACAACAGGGCCAATACGTTTGAAGCCTGGGGCAATGTGCATATCAATGATGCTGACACAACGGATGTTTATTCCAATCACCTTATTTATTATGGCAATCGCAAGTATGCTTACCTGGACGGCAATGTGCGGCTTACTGACGGGCAGGGCACCCTCACCACTCCCGACCTGGAATATGATGTAGAAACCAAGATTGGTATTTATAAAAAAGGTGGTAAAGTGGTGAACAAACAAACCACATTGACCAGCCGGGAAGGATGGTATTATACCGATCTGAAAGATGTTTATTTCAAGGGAAATGTAGAACTGAAAGACCCCGTCTATTATCTTCAATCTGATTCACTTTTATATAATACAGAACTTGAAACAGCCCGCTTCATCGCACAAACTTTTATCCGTGACAGCAGTGGCAGAACGATTGACACCAAAGATGGTTTTTACAACCTTAAGACTGGCAAGGCCGAGTTTGGAAGAAGACCTGTAATAAATGATGGTCCCCGGCGCATCACAGGCGACAAGGTGGCGATTGACGACAGCACAGGTATTTCGCAGGCCATCGGCAATGCGATTGTGGTGGATACCGCACAAGGCACCACTATCATTGCGGGTGAAATATTCCGGAATAATAAAACGGAAGCGATATTGGCCACCCGGAAACCCCTAATGATCATTAAACAGGACAATGACTCCATCTATATTTCAGCAGATACGTTGTTTTCAGCAAGGCTAAGCGACTTACAGGCAAGGTTAGATGCTGCAAAAAGTAATGATAGCGCTGCCGTAAAGGATAGCCTCCCTGACGTTTCAGAGACTATCAACGATTCCCTTAACAGGAATGAAAATAGTGCTGCAACCGATTCGGTGATGGCAACAAAGCAACCGGCTGACAGCATGGATGTTACTATACCTGTAACACCAGTTGCAGATTCCCTGATAAAAAAAGAAAATCTCACAGCCGGCAACCAGCCATCGGCAGATGAAGGTTTGAAAAGAGATACCCTGGTGAAAGACACACTCAAAGGCACTGTTGTTCTTGACCTGAATAAAAATGACAGCACCAACCGATATTTTGAAGCCTACCATAACGTCAGGATATTCTCAGATTCACTTCAGGGAGTTTGTGACAGTCTTTTTTATTCATTCAAAGACTCCATTTTCAGAATGTACCAGGACCCGGTGGTGTGGGCAAAGGAAAGCCAAGTGACCGGCGATACCATCCTATTATACACTAAAAATAAAAAAGCCGACCGTATGGAGGTGATCGAAAATAGTTTTATGGTGAATATGACGGACCCTGAAATATTCAACCAGGTGAAATCATTGCGGATGGAAGGCTGGTTTATTGATGGCAATATTGATTCGGTTAGGGCAAAAGGAATGGCAGAATGTATATATTATATACAGGATGAAGACAGCGCCTATACCGGTGTGAATGAATCCAAGGCAGATATCATAGATATTTTCTTTAAGGAAAAAGAACTTACCAAAGTTGTTTTCCGCAGCGCTGTTACCGGCACCATGTGGCCGATGAGTCATAAATCCCCTACCGAAATGAGGCTCCCTGATTTTCGCTGGCTGGATGATAGAAGACCCAAAACCAAATATGACTTATTTGAGTAGCCCGCTGGCAAGAATACTTTTTATCTAGTATGCCAACTTGATTAAGGTTGCCAGCCTTCCAAAAGACTTTCCCCTGCCGATAGTGTACTTGCTAAGGTCGGCAACCTTTTACTTCACACCTCCTGATCACTTTTGCATTTCATTTAAACTTTGCGGCATTATTTTTCGTTTCATGCTCACGGACATTCTAAATCCCTGGACAAACCATCTTTTTTCACAAACAAACCAGTTAGCATGAAAAAGTTTTTTGCCGTTGCAATTATACTGGCCCTGGCCGGTTTCAGCCTCACCGCATCTGCCCAACAATATAAAACAGCCCTTGGCATCCGGCTCAGCAGCAGCCAGGCTATGGTAAACAACGCAGTCTCCGTTAAGCATTTCCTGAATGAAAGCACAGCCATTGAAGGTCTGATATCGCTGGGCGATCCCTGGGCTATTGGAGCTTTATTGGAAATTCATAAGCCACTTGGCGAATCCGGCCTTAACTGGTTTTACGGCGGTGGTGCTTATGTTGGTTTTATGAAGTCGTATAACCCCAACACGTTAAAAAATGAAACTGATGCCAATTTTGGCACCCAGGGTGTACTGGGTCTTGACTATAAATTTGCCAACATACCCTTAAACCTGTCACTCGACTGGAAACCCGAACTGAATATTTTTTCTGATATAGTTTTTGAACCGGCAGCTGTTGGATTCACCGTCAGGTTTACATTTAGTAAGTAAGCATATCATTTTCGTTTCTTCGGGCCAGCCTGTTTTGCAAATTCAATAGAAATTGCCGAGCAGGCTGGTTTTCTTTTTTTCACATTGAGGAAAAATCTGCAAATTTTCTCGGCTTTTTGCGGTTTTGTGCCGGAATTTGACTTATTTTAGTTTCACCAAACCTATCGGATGCTTAAGAAAGAGAGACAAGCTTATATTTTGCACCAGGTGAACCTGCACAACAGGGTTTTATCGTCTTCGCTTAGCCACGACATCAACGTATCTGAGGATACTATCCGCAGGGATTTGCAAGAACTTGCAGAGGAAGGTAAAGTGATCAAAGTGCATGGAGGAGCTTTATCCCATTCGTTCAGCCAGGTGCATTTCCCTTCCAATGGTGTTTATTCACAGCAACAAAAAAAGAAGATTGCACAAAAAGCTATCAGCCTTATTCAAAACGGTATGTTTGTGCTTACCAGCGGTGGCACCACCATCCTCGAAATGGCCCGTTTACTTCCGCCCCAACTGAAAGCTACTTTTATATCCGGCAGTATTCCAGCAATCCTGGAATATATGCACCACCCGAACATTGAAGTGATATTGATCGGTGACCGTGTTTCGAAGAATTCAAAAATAACCATTGGACCCGAGGCCATTGCCAAGATCAGGCAAATGAGAGCTGATATTTGTTTTTTGGGCACCAATGCCCTGGATTTACAGCATGGCATCACCGACAATGACTGGGAAGTGGTGCAATTAAAAAAGGCGATGATCGAGTCTTCCCAGAAAGTAGTATGTCTCAGCATTGCCGAAAAAATAAATACATTCCAGCCCATTCAGATCGCCGGGCTGAATAAAATTGATATCCTTATTACCGAATTACCACCTGATGACCCTATTCTAAAACCTTATGCCGACACAGGCATCTTGGTGTTGTGATATTAAAAAAATTTGAGAACTGCTTATTTAAACTATATCAAAACAAACAGCTATGAGAAAAATTCTCCATTCAGTTGTAGCACTTTTGCTGTTATCTTTTTTGCTGGCGCCTGCTTTACAGGCACAGGAAAGAACGATCAGCGGAACTGTCCTTGCGGACGACAACAAATCCCCGCTTCAGGGAGTAACTGTACGGGTTAAAGGCACCAAACGCTTTGTGCAAACCGATGCTGAAGGTAAGTTTAGCATTCGTATCAGCCAGGGTGAAACCCTCCAACTTTCCTATGTGGGTTTTGAGACCATTGATGTGAAACCCGGCGAAGGCGCCACCGTGGCAATCAGCATGAAACCTACTGATAATACTATCGGTGAAGTAGTGGTGACTGCCATGGATATTAAACGAAACCCGAGAGAACTGGGTTATTCTGTCCAGAAAGTTGCCGGTGCAGAGATCCAGGAAACCCAAAGAGAGAATTTTCTGAACAGCTTACAGGGACGGGTAGCCGGTCTGACACTTGATCAAACTTCGGGTGTAGCCGGATCATCTTCTTCCATCGTACTTCGCGGTTTCAATTCACTTTCTCTTAGTAACCAACCTCTTTATGTGGTTGACGGTGTTATAATGGATAACCAGACCATCAACGAAACTTCCGGCGGTGGTCAAACAGTCGGTCTTGCATCAGACCGTCCCAACCGTAATAATGACTATCAAAACAGGATAGCAGATATTAACCCGAATGATATTGAAACGATCACGGTGCTAAAAGGCCCTGAAGCTACTGCGCTTTATGGAAGCCAGGCCAGTTCAGGAGCCATTCTCATAACAACGAGAAAGGGAAAATCGAATAAGCTGGCCGTTCAATACGATAACAGCTTCCGAATGCAGAAAGTAACCCGCTGGCCGGAAACCTATGATGAATATGAAGCCGGCCGTGATGGTGTTGCCCAAAACGTATTCAACTATTTTGGGCCCAAATATGCACCGGGCACAGAGTTGTTTGACAACAAGAAGAATTTCTTCCGCACAGGATTTTCGCAAACACATAACCTGGGCATGGATTTCGGGTTTAAGAATTCTATTTTCCGTTTTTCTGCCAGTTATTTTGACCAAAGCGGTGTGGTACCCAATAATGATTTCAACCGCATCAACCTTCGTTTGTCAAACACCACCAAACTACTTAAAGGCAAAGTAGAGATCACTCCTTCCCTTGCTTATATTAAATCGAAGAATAACAAAGTGCTGCGGAGTGCAGGTGGTTATTTGCTGAGCTTGCTGGTTTGGCCTTCTACCAACAATATCCGAAACTTTGAAACCACCACCGGAGATAAGCTTGACCTTTTTGCCAACCTTTCTGCCAATGGAGAATATGATAACCCGTTTTTCAACACAGCGAAAAACAGGAGCTATGATGAAACTGACCGCTATACCGCCAGCCTGGGTATCAATATCAACCCCGTTGACTGGCTGAGCATATCCGGAAGATTTGGTTATGACACCTATGATATGCAAGGCTATATGTTCTATCATCCGCAGTCATTCTATGTAACAGCAGCCTCCGGAGGCACCCTGGATAATTACTGGAGAAAATATACAGGATATAACCATACAATAACAGCTACGGCCAGGAAAAAAGTAGGCAACTTTAATTTCCGGCTGATGGGAGGAACCATGTGGCAGGACTATGAAACACAAATGACAGCTGCCTATGGCACCAATATCGTTGACTCTTCTGCTGCCTCAACAGCCAACCCTAACATTGGAAAAATGTATAAAAACGGCGTTATTATTACTGACGCGGACCTTAAGGCTTTGGTAGGTAATTATATGGACAGCACCATTACCCGTCCTTCTACCCGGCAGTCTTTGTTACGTAATAAGTTTGGTTTACCCAACCTGCTTCAAATCCGCCAGATCGCCTATTTTGGCGAATTTGCTGTTAGTTTCAAGAATTATGCCTTCTTAAGTTATACACACCGGTTTGAAGAAGCCTCTACTCTTCCGAAAAAGAACAGGCAATATGATTACCCCGGTGCAAGCCTTAGCTTTATTATCAGCGATATGTTCCCTGGTCTGAAAAAAGGAAATGTCTTAAACTATTGGAAAGTGAGAACTTCCCGTGCACAAACGGCCAGGCTGAACAGTCCCTATTCCACGCAATCTGTTTTTGTGGATGTCACTGCCAGTGGTGGCGGATTCGCTTATGGATTTGTAAACAATAATCCTGACCTGGCTCCTGAAAGACAAAAAACCTTTGAATTAGGAACTGAAGTCAGGCTTTTCAAGAGCAGGCTGAGTGTTGATCTTACCTATTATAATACACTGAATGAAGGACAGATCATCGAAAATATGCGTTTGAGCTATGGAACCGGTTTCGTTTTGAATACACAAAATGCTGCCAGCACCCGCAACCAGGGAGTGGAGGTTGTTTTTGATTACAATATCAAAAGAACAAGCGATTTCTCCTGGGATATGCGACTCAACTTTAACAAGATGTGGAATGCAGTGGAGAAAATGCCGGCCAATGTTGCTGAGTATTATATTGCTGACACCTGGCTCTATGGAAACGCAAGAGGTGGCCTGGTACTCGGCGGTCCAACTACTTCCATCACTGCGTTTGGATATGCCCGTAACAATGCCGGACAGATACTGATTAATCCGCTGAACGGTTTGCCGGTTGGTGATGGAGTATTCAAAATCCGCGGTGACAGAAATCCTGATTTCACCACCGGCTGGTTGAATAATTTCCGTTGGAAAAACTGGAGACTGAGCATGCTTTGGGATCTGAAAGTGGGTGGCGATATTTATAATGGCACCAACATGTTCCTGACAAGAGTTGGTCGCAGCAAACGTACTGCCGATAGGCACATCCCAAGGGTAATTGACGGTGTACTGAGTGATGGTTTGCAAAACAGCCCTAATCCAACTGTCAATACGATAGTTGTGCACCCGATGTACAGTGATACATATTACACCTCAGGAGCAATGCCTGAAGAGTCTTTCATTGAAAAAGATGTAAACTGGTTCCGCCTCAGGGATCTTACACTGAATTATACGTTTGGCCAGAATCTGATCAGAAAACTGGGCAGCAGTTTCAAAAGCCTTGGAGCATTTGTAACATTTAATGATCTGTTCCTGCTTACCAATTACAGCGGAGCTGATCCGGCCACAAACGGAAACACGGCCGGCAGCCGTGGTGTGGGTGGATTTGGATTTGACTATGGAACATTGCCCAGCCCTGTTAGTGTGAACTTTGGCCTGAGGGCTTCTTTCTAACATCTAAACTTAGTACAACATGAAAAAGTTATTATACAGCATCAGCGGGATTTCAACGGCAGCATTGCTGTTGTTCAGCTCATGCAGCAAAAAAATAGATGAGGCATATGCTAATCCGAATGCATCGGTAAAAGTTGAAGTAGAAACCATGCTGCCTGGAATCATAGCTAATATGACCTCCAGTTTCTCCACGCAGGGATCTGCCTACGGGCCGTCCAATGATGGACTTTACACCGGACGCTATGTTCAGTTCTGGGCTACAAACACTATCGGAAATCAATACGACCAGATGGGTGGCGCCACCGGTGCCAGCGATGTCCTGGGTGCCGTGTGGGCCATGCACTATTATGGTATGGGGCAAAACCTGAACCGAATGATTGAATGGGCCACAGAAGAAGAAAAATGGGATTATGTGGGTGTTGGCCAGGCCATTCGTGCCTGGGGATGGCTGACATTAACCAATATGTATGGAGAAGCTATATTGAAAGAGGCTTTTAATGCAGGCCAGTTGGTTTTCAATTATGATACACAGGAGGAAATCTATGCAGAAGTCAGAAGACTTTGTCATCTTGCATTAGTTAACCTGAACAAAACCGGCGGAGCTGTCAGCCAGGCAAATCTTGCAAAAGGTGACGCTTACCTTTATAACGGTGATGTGGATAAATGGAAAAAATTCACTTACTCTGTATTAGCCCGTTCATTTAATCAGTTAAGCAACAAATCAATTTACAACCCGGATTCTGTCATTACCTACAGCAACCAGGGTATTCTTACCAATGCAGACAATGCCATTTACAGAGTTGCCAGTACAGGAATTTCTGCCACTACTAACTTTTACGGTGTGTTAAGAGGTAATGCAGGTGCTTTACGTCAAACAAAATTCATTGCGGATCTGATGTCGGGTTTGAATTCACGGTTTTTGGGTGTAGCGGACCCAAGGGCACCATATATCATTCGTCAAAATACCAATGGAACCTACAAAGGAACCCGGCCCAATAAAGGAACTGATGGACTTGCTGCAGCTGATCAACCGCTAAACTTCTGGGGTAATGCGTTCACATCTACTACTGGTTCGGATGCCAATGCTCGTTACATATTTCAAAATGGAGCTCCCTTCCCGATACTGACTGCTGCAGAAGTGCAATTCATGAAAGCTGAAGCACTGTGGCGCAAAGGAGATAAACCCAATGCAAGACTCGCTTACATAGAAGGTATCAGCCAGAGTTTTGACCTGCTTACCGGCACCACACAATATCACAGTAAAGTTCCGGCAGCCCAGCAGATCACACCTGCGGCTAAAGCTGCATACCTTGCTAACACAACAGTTGTTCCTGCGAATCCCAATGACCTGACATTATCCCATATCATGATGCAGAAATATATTTCGATGTATGGATACGGACTTATTGAGGTGTGGGTTGACATGAGACGGTATCACTATACTGATCTTGATCCTGTACTGGGCACGCAGGTATACGCTGACTTTGAACCACCAAGCGGCTCTGACCTTTTTGTTAATAACAATGGAAAACTGGTTTACCGGGTCAGGCCACGTTATAACTCGGAATACCTGTACAATATAGCCGCCTTAAATTCTGTTGGTGCCATGGCGCTGGATTATAACACCAAAGAAATGTGGTATTCGCAGCCGTAATTTTTAACAACCAAAGACAACTATTATGAAATCAATAAAAATATTTGCAACAGGGATCACCGGAATGCTGGCAATTGGCATACTGGTTTCCTGCACCAAATCATTCAAAGACCCCCAGCCGCAAAACACAGACCTGAATAATAACACCCTGGTGCAGGTGTTTATTGCTACTGTCAATGCCAACCGTAACGTGGTGATGATTGACGGCAAGAGAGTGAGCCGGCCCACCCTCACTTCGGGTACATCCTTTCCAACGGCCGTATATCCATCCACCAACACGGGACATGCATTCGCTGTCCAGGGAGGTTTGCGGTCTTTCCTGATCATGGATACACTGGCCACCACCACTCAAAAGCCTTTAAGCTTTGCTGAAAATATGCAGGTGGGCAGCCGGTACACCATCTTTATGTATGATACTATTACTAACCCAAAACAAATTACAGTGCCGACAAACATTGAAATCCCCGCAGACAATACAGCCAGGCTACGTTTTGCCAATTTCATACATGATGCTGCAGACACACCACCTGTTGATGTTTACTCTAACCGTATGGGGCAGGTTGTCTTCAGCAACGTTGGTAAAACAGGGGTAACCGACTTTATTTCATATACTCCACTGGTAAACGACACACTCGTTGTTCGCCAGTCAGGCACCAGTACCGTACTGACCCAATTCAATAATTTTGCACCTAATGCAAAGAGAAGTTATACACTTGTTTACAGGGGTAGTCACAGGGGTACCAAAGCAGCCACTGTATTTGCGAATTATTGATTTAAGTTGTTACATAAAAAAAGGCTGTCGAATACGACAGCCTTTTTTTTATCAGGTCAAAAAAACCTATTTCCTGGTTTTATTTTTTAGCGTATAACGCAAACCTACCTGTAAAACACGGTTAAAGCCTTTCCATGAATCAAATTCACCTATGTTGGTTATACCAAGGTTATAACGGGCATAAAACCCGATACCGGATTTTGAATCGAAACCAGCCATTAAGGCAGCGCCAAGGTCAAAGCCTTTAATATATTCACGGATGTCTTCATCCTCCTCGTCGTCCTCTTTATACTCAGCACACATCCTGAATCCGAATTGAGGGCCGCCACCTGCAAAAAAGCCCGACGGTGAATTATATCGTAAAACAGGTGTGAAATTCAGGTAGCCAAACACATACTTCTCTTTATAATCACCATCCTTGTACATAATTCCCTGCCCTGAATATAGCAATTCAGGCTGAACACTAAAGTTGTCGCAAGCCTTAATATTGTAAAAAACACCGGCATTGAATCCAATGAGTGATTTCTTATCCTCATGATCCCACTCTTCCCCTCCCACAGTTGATGAATTTAATCCAATGATAAATCCAAATTGGGCATTAACTGTCAAACCCAATGCCCCGATGATCAGAGTCATTAATAATTTTTTCATAACAGTTGATTTTAGGTTGTGAAGAGAATTGACATGTAAATGAAATAAAAAAAGCACACATTATTTCTGATATTAATAATAATGTGTGCAGAATTTGTGACGAAAGCCTGTAACTATCTGAATAGCAAGGATTATTTCTCCTGCAAAAAAGAATAACGGTAATCCACTGGCGGATTATAAGTTTCCTTGATCGTTCTGGCACTAAGCCAGCGGTAGAGATTTAAAATGCTGCCGGCCTTATCATTGGTGCCTGATGCCCTGGCGCCACCAAATGGTTGCTGACCCACAACGGCTCCGGTGGGTTTATCATTAATATAAAAGTTACCTGCTGCATTTCTCAGTTTTGTGGTGGCCAGTTCCACGGCTCCCCTGTCCTGTGCAATGATGGAACCCGTCAATGCATAAGGTGATGTGTTATCAAGCAGTTCCAGTGTTTTTTCAAAACTGTTGGCAGGATAGATATAAACCGTAAGCACAGGCCCGAAGATCTCTTCACACATGGTCACATATTTCGGGTCTTTGGCTTCGATGATCGTAGGCTGAACAAAATAGCCTTCCTTTTTATCACACTTCCCCCCCACCCATATCTCAGCTTTTTTATCCTTCTTTGCATTATCAATATAAGCTTTAATATTATTGAAGCTCTTTTCGTCAATCACAGCATTGATGAAATTGCTGAAATCTTCGGGACTGCCCATCCTGAAACTTTTTACACCCGCAATCAGTTTCTTCTTCACTTCCTCAGCAAGGTTTGAAGGGATATAAGCCCTGGAGGCTGCCGAGCATTTTTGCCCCTGGAATTCAAACGCACCCCGTAACAAAGCTGTCACCAGCACATCTGCATCAGCAGATTTATGTGCAATCACAAAATCCTTTCCTCCAGTTTCACCCACAATGCGGGGATAGGATTTATACATTGCCATGTTTTTCCCAATTGTTTCCCACATGTTGTTGAACACACCTGTTGACCCAGTGAAATGCACACCGGCAAAATCACGATGATTGAAACAAACCCTGCCGATTGTCGGGCCATCAACATAAATTAGATTGATGACACCGTCTGGCAAACCAGCCTCTTTCATGATCCGCATGAACATCTGAGCCGAATAAACCTGTGTGTTGGCAGGTTTCCATACCACGACGTTGCCACACATGGCCGCCGATGTCGGCAGGTTGCCACCAATAGCAGTAAAGTTGAACGGCGTTACTGCCAGAACAAACCCTTCCAGCGGACGATACTCCATCCGGTTATGCATACCCGGCCCGCTGATGGGTTGTTGCTTGTATATCTCGGATAAAAAATGAACATTGAAGCGGAGAAAATCTATGATCTCGCAGGCTGCATCTATTTCCGCCTGGAAAGCATTTTTGCTTTGTCCCAGCATAGTCGTCCCGTTCATGTAGGGGCGATATTTTGTAGCGATCAGGTCTGCTGCTTTCAAAAAGATGGCTGCCCTGTTTTCCCAACTCATAGCCGCCCAACTCTCTTTTGCCGCCAGGGCAGCTTCAATGGCCTGGTGAACATGTTTTTCTTCACCTGCATGAAAATGGCCCAGCGTATGACTGAGTTCATGCGGCGGATGGATCGCCACTTTCTTATTCGTTCTCACTTCTTTGGCGCCGATATACATGGGCACATCCGCTTGTTGGCTTTTAAGTTCAGCCAGCACTTCTTTCAGTCTTTTTTTTTCCGGGCTTCCCGGGGCATAACTTAAGACAGGTTCATTAACTGGCAAGGGGTATGAAAAAGTTCCAAAATGCATATGACAATATTATTGTTGCAAAATAAGTGCTGTGTATTTTATTGTAACGTAACTATAATCACACATTGGTTTCCTTCTCAATCATCAGGTAGGCCTTGATAAAATCATCCAGGTCGCCATCCATCACCGGTTGCACATTACCTGTTTCAAAATCAGTACGGTGGTCTTTGATCATCTTATAGGGATGGAAAACATAGCTGCGAATCTGGCTCCCCCACTCTATTTTTTTCTTTTTACTGTTGGCTGCATCTTTCAGCTCATTACGTTTGCGCAGTTCATCTTCGTACAAACGGCTTTTGAGCATCTGCATCGCCTTTTCCCGGTTTCCCAGCTGTGTTCTTTCCGTCTGGCATACTACTGTTATGCCAGTAGGAATATGTGTCAGAAAAACTTTTGTTTCCACTTTGTTCACATTCTGGCCACCGGCGCCGCCGCTGCGGGCAGTTTCCATTTTCACTTCCGAATCTTTTATTTCAATATCAATGGCATCGTCCACCAATGGATACACAAAAACAGATGCAAACGAAGTATGCCGTCTTGCATTGCTGTCAAATGGTGAAATGCGGACAAGCCGGTGTACGCCGCTTTCGGCTTTTAAAAAGCCATAAGCAAACGGGCCATCAAACTGCAAAGTAGCTGTTTTGATGCCGGCGCCATCACCCCACACCCAATCCAGTTCTGTCACTTTCCATCCCTGCTTCTCACCATACATTCTGTACATCCTGGCCAGCATCTCAGCCCAGTCCTGGCTTTCGGTGCCCCCGGCACCAGAATTGATTTGCAATACTGCCGGCAATTCATCAACGGGTTCATTCAGCGTAGCTTTGAACTCGGCATCATCCAGCATATGCATGGCATGGTCATAAGCCTGTTTGGTTTCTTCCTCTGTGGCATCACCGGCTTTCCAGAATTCAAACAGAACAGCAAAATCTTCCACAGCTGTATTTACCTGATCATACAGGTTCACCCAATACTCATTCAGCTTAATACTTTTGAGTATTTCTGTTGCTCTTTTGTTATCATCCCAGAATCCGGGGCTCAGCGAAAGTTGTTTGTCTTCGGCTATCTTGTGTTGTCGGTTTTCGACGTCAAAGAAACCTCCTTATCCCGGCAATGCGGGACCGCATATCCTGAATTTTTTCAATTGTCATAGTGGCGCAAAGGTAAGGGAAATTCATTTTTTAAGATGTCGGTATCACGGCAGATAATATGGCAGAATAAGACAGACGCTATGTCGAGGTGCTTATCTTTGCCGCTGACCAATGATGCATGAAGAATGCTCAAAGGAATTAAAAAAATTTACCAGTTCATATTGCAATGGTTGCGCATCCGGCTCAGCCGGGTTCAGTTCATCATGCTGGTTGCTACCCTGGTGGGGCTTGTTTCAGGGCTGGCAGCTGTAGGATTGAAAATCCTGGTGCATTACCTGCAACAATCCATTGAAGCGATACCGGTCTCCAGATATGCTTACCTTTTTTTTCCCGCTTTTGGATTGCTCGTAACTGCCGTCATTGTACGTTATTTTTTCAACCGCTATATCGAAAAAGGCATTGCCATGGTACTGCGTTTCATGGCCCGGGGTTCTTCCTTCATTCCATTGCGGCACACTTACCAGCATATTGTTACAAGTTCCGCCACAGTGGGGCTTGGTGGTTCGGTGGGGCTGGAATCCCCCATCGTTGCTACCGGTTCAGCTATTGGTTCCAATATTGCCCGTATCAGCGGGCTAAACTATGCAGAAAGGTCGTTGCTGATAGCATGTGGTGCTGCAGCAGGTATTTCAGCTGTTTTCAATGCGCCTATAGCCGGTGTCATCTTTGCTATTGAAGTGTTGCTCACCGAAACCGTTATCAGCTATTTCATCCCGCTGATCATTTCATCGGTCATCGGTGTGTTGTGCTCTAAGATCATTTTGGCCGAATCCATTCTTTTCAATTTCACTTTGCAAGAAGCTTTTGATTATTACAATGTGCCTTTCTATATATTGCTGGGTGTGGTGGCAGGCTTTGTGTCTTTGTATTATGCAAGAGTCTTTAAAAGCACAGAGCACCGTCTCAGCGGCTGGAAACTAAATGTGTTTGGAAAGGCAGCAGTAGGCGGGTTTATGCTTGCCGCACTATTCTTTTTCTTTCCGCCTCTTTTTGGTGAAGGCTATGAAAGTGTAAAAGCCGTGGCCGGCAGCAATACCGTAACCATTGCTGAAAAAACAAAAATTTTCCAGTTGCTGGGTGAAAACTGGGGCCTGATCGCTTTCGCAGCACTGATATTTTTACTAAAACCGCTTGCTGCTGCAATCACCATCGGCAGTGGTGGTAATGGTGGTAATTTCGCCCCTTCCCTTTTCACCGGCGCCTATCTTGGTTTCACTTTTGCAAAACTTATCAATAATACACCCTGGGTGAAGATACCTGTTGGCAATTTCAGCCTGGTTGGCATGGCCGGTGTGCTGAGCGGCGTCATGTATTGCCCGCTGACAGCCATCTTTCTTATTGCAGAAATCACCAACGGCTATGAATTGTTTGTACCGCTGATGATTGTTTCCTCGCTTTCCTTTTTTATTGTAAAAAGTTATGAGCCCTATTCAATGGAAACAAAAAAACTGGCCCTGGAAGGAAAAATTTTCACCCACCGCAAAGAAAAAAACATACTCACATCCATTGATCCGGCAGAGATCATCCAGACAGGCTATACCAGCATCCAGATAGATAAGAACCTGGGCGACCTGGCAGAGGTGGTGAAAAACAGCGACCGCAACATTTATGCCGTGCATGACAACAAAGACCGCTTTGCAGGGATCATTGAACTCAACGACATTAAACAAAAACTCTTTGATACCGCCCAGTTTGAAAAAACTACCGTCCTTTCACTGTTAAAAAAACCGGCTGAAACAATCAGCATGGGAGAAGACATGCATTCCATTATGGACAAATTTGATGTGACCCAAAGCTGGTATCTCCCGGTGCTTAATCCTGAAAAAAAGTTTGTAGGCTTTGTTTCGAAATCCAAACTGTTCAATAAATACCGGGAACTGCTGTCGCAGCAGACCGATCTTTACGAATAACTGCCTTTAACAGAGTTATTATTTGCCGGTTACATAATTTTCACATTTCCCAAAGCTATTTTCTGCTTAACTTTTAAATGTGAAAAAAACTGGGGTCATACTCATTTTCCTGCTGGCTGCGCTCATGGCCCGTTCGCAAAACCTGAACGGCTTCTGGAAAGGCACCCTGAACATGAGGGGCTGTTTCCCGGAAAATAACATCGAACTCCAGATCAGTATGCGGGATGGCGTTGCCAACGGCGACTCTTATCATTATCTTGACATTGATAATTATGTAAAGAAAAAATTCAACGGCCGTTTTAACCGGGAGGAAAAAAGACTGCGATTGCAGGAAGGGCTGGTGACCACTCACAAACTGCCCCTGCGCTGTGTGATCTGTGTAAAGGTATTTGACCTGGTTTATAGCGTGGAAGGCAATATTGAAAAACTGAGCGGTCAATGGGGAGGCAATGTTCTTAACAGTGCCACCGATTGCGGCATTGGTGATATTGTGCTTACAAGAATCAAAGAATCCGCTTTCAAGGAAGTACCGGAAATAAAAGTGGACACAGGCAGGATCCGGCTTGACTTTTATGACAATGCTATTATTGACAACGACACCATCACGGTTAAGATAAACGGACGGGTGGTGCTGAGCAAAGAAAGACTGACTGCTAAAGCGCTGACCACCTATGTAAGAATTGACCCTTACAATCCATTTCATGAAGTGGAAATGATCGCTGAAAACCTCGGCAGCATCCCTCCCAATACGGCAGTGCTTATTATTACCGCCGGAAAAAACCAGCATCGGTTATCACTTAGTTCTACTGACAGCAAAAGTGCCAAAGTAAGAATACTCTATGAGCCACCTGAAAGCAGCCATCCACCAGCCCGTTTTTACTCTTCACTCGATTAGTGATCTGTCCTTTTCAAAAATTACCTAACCTTGCAGTTCACCCGGCCCTGCATTAAGCACCGGCTACTAAATATTGAACGATGAATGTAGAAACTGCCTACAATGACTGGGCTGCGCAATATGACAGCAACGAAAATAAAACAAGGGATCTTGAAGCCATTGCGTTAAGAACCTGCCTGGGTGATTATACATTCAATCACTGCCTTGAAATTGGTTGCGGAACAGGAAAGAATACAGAATGGCTTGTGACTAAAGCGGCAAATGTCACTGCTGTCGATTTTTCGGCCAACATGCTTTCAAAAGCAAAAGAGAAGATCACTGCAGACAATGTTGAGTTTAAACAGGCTGACATCACAAAGACATGGTCATTTGCCAGTGGCACTTATGATCTTGTCACTTTCAGCCTGGTGCTGGAGCATATCGAAAACCTGGATTTGATTTTTAAAGAACTGGCGGCTGTTACAAACCCCGGCGCTGTTGTATATATCGGGGAGTTGCATCCCTTTAAACAATATAGCGGGTCAAAAGCAAGGTTTGATACCCATGAAGGCACACAAGTCGTTACCTGTTTCAATCATCATATCAGCGATTTCACCGGTCCGGCAAAAAAATATGGATTTAGTATAGAAAGCATCAATGAATATTTTGATGAGGAAAACCGTGATGGCATCCCGAGATTGCTGGTCATTTTATTCAGAAAAAGTTAAACAGGTTCATAGAAAGCCAATATCTTCATGCCGTGACAATCCGGGAAGCAACCATACAGGACATTGGCGAACTGGAAAAGATCAGGAATGCGGTTAAAGAAAATGCATTGTCTGATCCGGCGCTGATCAATGCGGATCACTATGAAGAATTTCTTACCCGCCGGGGCAAAGGATGGGTTTGCGAAATGGAAGGCATCATCACCGGTTTTGCAGTAGCCGATCTGCAGCTGCATAATGTCTGGGCCCTCTTTGTGCGGCCCGGGTTTGAAGGAAAGGGCATTGGCCGAATGCTGCACGATACAATGCTGAACTGGTATTTTTCTCACTCAACGGAAGATATTTGGCTCAGTACAGCCCCCGGCACCCGTGCCGAATTATTTTACCGCAAGGCCGGGTGGACAGAATGTGGTACTCATGGCAATAATGAAACTAAATTTGAAATGAGTTACACAGAATGGTTTCGATTGAACCAGGACTGAACAGATCCTCACCGGCATACTCACAAAAAACAAAGCTGAAAACGTGAAGATCATTTACAGGGAACAGATAGAACTCACCCCGGCCGATCGGTCTGTTTTGACTGCAATGCGCAGAAAGAAAACATTTTTTCTGCTGGGTGCATATATAGCTCTAATTGCAATTGTTGTGGTCGTTATTTATCTTTCCGGGTGGGTAGGAACAGGTTATATAGCAGAGGAAAAAATGGAACGGCAACGCCGCGGCTCTGCTATTCTAGCTGTCATTTCCTTTATCATCCTTACAGTTTTCTTTGTTGTTTATTATTTTAAAACGGTGCTACCTTATACCCGTGATCTTAAGAAAGGCTTGAAGACGGTTTCCTGGTTTTATCCCACGGCCTACAAAACACCTTATTTTGACAGTTTCTTTTTAAAAACAGGCTCGGCCAAAAAACCCATGCTTCCAATAACAAGGGAAATGTTCTATGCGGTGAAACCCGGTGTGCTGGCCTGTATCCTGTTTGCACCTGTATCCAGGTTTGTATTGTCTCTTGATATTGACGGGCTTCAGATCATATACAACGAAAGCAATACTGATCTCGAATTGTAAAACAAACAGGATGGAAAGACGCTCAATACTGGAAAAAAATTTCAGTTGCTCCGTAACCAAACCGCGGGTCATACTGGTTCACAAATGATTTTACTTCTTTTTTAAGCCGTAGAATAGCATGTATCTCATCCTTTAGCCTTCCCTCTCCCACTCCATGAATGACAATGAGAGAAGGCTGTAAGTGTGCCAGGGCCAGTTCATAATATTTTTCGAAAGTTTTCAGCTGCAGAGAAACTATCTCGTAATTGCTTAAATGCTTCCAGTCATCAGTGATTTTCTCAATGTGCAGGTCCACTACGCTGCGGGGCTGTTCCAGATGTTGACGTCCCTTTGCTGCATCATACATCATGAACCCCTTTGCTGTCAGCGGGCCCAATTCTATCTTTTCTTCCACTGACTTTTGAGGATATTTTTCAAAAAGGCAATGTGAAAAGGTCGCCTGGTTATTTTCCCGCAACTTTTCAATTTTTGCGAAAAGCTGTTTGGGTTTTAACCGAAGCGAGGCTTCATAATGATCTGCCATCTTTTTATCGGGCTGAAGCAGGGAAAAATCAAATGCAAACACAGGGTTATCGTTCAGATCGGCAAATGGTATATCATGCAGGTAAAAATCTTCAAACGGGTTGACCTGGTTCTTTAATTCAAAATCAGGTTTTCCAAAAAAACTAAGCTGGTAAACAAACCTGTATGGAGTGGCTGTGCGGTTCACCAGGTGCAATTTCAGTTCCGTCACTACTTCATCACCAAATTCATCCATTTCCATCACGGGCAAAAAGCTGAGCCATACAGCATCTTCCACCCGCTGCGCAGTGGATTGCTTTTCCTTTCTTACATCATCAATGTATTGCTTCTCCTTTTTGGGAGGAAACATTTTTTTCTCTGTAAATCTTTTGAAATAAGGAAAATCAACCTGGTCCATGTAAACAGGGAATGTCACACCTTTTACATCCACCATCAGCATTTTATTATTTATGATGTCCACCACTTCTCCCTCTTCATTGGAATGAAGAAGCAGTACCCTGTCACCTATCTGGTATTTCATTTTGCAAAGCTACGTGTGTGACGGATGAAAACCATTGCAGGCTTACAAGGCTTAATCTTTTTTTGCCAGCTTCCTGATCTTAATCCCCGCATAAGCGAAGAAGATCGTCATAAACGGACTGATGATATTAAAGAAACAATAAGGCAGGTAAGTAAGCGTTTCCACACCCAGCACTCCCCGTTGCGTGGCGCCACAGGTGTTCCAGGGCACCAGCACAGAAGTGACGGTTCCCGAATCCTCCAATGTGCGGCTGAGGTTTTCCGGCGCCAGTCCCCTGTCTTTATAGGTTTGTGCAAACATGCGGCCGGGCACTACGATTGCCAGATATTGATCTGAAGCTGTAACATTCACAAAAGCACAACTGCCCGCAGTGGTGGCAACTAATGAACCGGTTGATTTTGCTTTTTTCACCAGCGGCTCTGTAATCCTTCTTAATAATCCGACAGATTCCATCACTCCTCCAAAACACATAGCAGCCAGGATCAGCCAAATGGTATTCAGCATACCATACATGCCTTTTGCTTTCAGCAATCCATTTGCGATTTCATTATCAGTCCCCACTTTTACCTCAGTTGACATCGCATTCATTACAGCCATGTAGGCGTTTTGTGAAAATTTTCCGGCCGATCCGGCAACCTCATTGATGATATCCGGCTGAAATATCACTGCAAATATTCCTCCCAGCAGCGAACCCACCAGCAATGCAGCTATCGCATTTACCTTTTTGATGATCATCCATATCACTACTGCCGGAACAATAAAAAGAAGCGGGTTGATATTAAACTTTGATTTGATGGCGGCAGATAATGCATTTGTATCTTCCACCGAACCACTGTGGTTGGAAAACAAACCTATGCCAAGGAAAATAAGCAGGGTAATGCTCATAGTAGGCACCGTGGTGTACATCATATAACGGATGTGTGTAAAAAGGTCTGTACCTGCCATGGCCGGTGCCAGGTTGGTGGTATCAGACATAGGAGAAATCTTATCACCGAAATAGGCTCCGGAAATTACAGCTCCTGCTATCACTCCTTCATGTAACCCCATTGCCTTTCCTATTCCCAACAAAGCGATACCCACCGTAGCCACTGTTGACCATGAACTGCCCGTTGCCACAGAAACAATAGCACAAACCACACAGGTGGCAAACAAGAATATAGTGGGATTTAAAATCTGCAGGCCATAATAGATCATGGCCGGAACAATACCGCTGATAAGCCAGGTGCCGGCAAGGGCGCCGATCATCAATAAGATCAGGATGGCACCCATGGAAGAGTTTATGCTACGAATCACACCATCCAGCATGTACCTAAAAGGAACTTTTAAAGATAACCCAACCAATACCGCGGCGCCGGCAGCGAGGATCAGCGCAATCTGGTTGGCACCGGCAGTTGCCATATCGCCATAATAGATCACATTCAGGGCAAGCAGGCCTACTAAAACAATTATGGGAATAAGGGCTTGTAACAAACTGGGATGTTTGAAACCGCTGGTTTCGTTTTGTTCCATACTGGAGGTTTATCGGTTCAAAATAGGAAAAAAATCAATTGCAAAAGCCATCGAAGTCCGGGCCCTGAATCTTCCGGTCGTGTACCTGACAAAAATCAACTTGTGAATAGACTTTCGTCAGCAGATGGCTGGCGGGCAAACTGGATTTTTGTGCTGTCAAATCAACCAATCATGAATACAATTCTTCAACACCCGGCACAAGCCATCAGTAAAGTAAGTAACACAGAAACAAGTCTGTGGAAAAAATTCATCAGGTGGTCAAATGGCCAGGAAAGCAACAGGATGCTCTGGTTGGCCATTTCATTGGCTGGTCATGGCTGTGTGCTAACCATCATCACCATGTTTGCCATCATGTTTGCCGGTAATAATTTTATTTTCTGGCCTTTTGCCATCGGGGCCATGGCTATGTGCCTGATCGTAAACCTGGCAGCCATGCCAACAAAAATAACGATCCCGGTCTTTTTTCTCAGTGTGCTGATTGATGTGGTGATTATTGCGATCTGTGTAGCAACTGGTTTTAATATGAGCCCTGTTTATAACTAATATGTAAAACCGTCCACGTTTTAATACTCTCTTTTTATGAGAAAATGAGCCAGCTCCCTGAGCGGCTCTTTTCGTTTGGACAATACAGCAACATCTTCAAGATGTGCCAATGCCTCCTCTAAAAACCTGTTCTTTAACTGCAGAGCCCATTCATCAGCCTTGCAGTCACAAAATAGTTGCAGCATTCTTTCCACTTTACCCGGCTCATTGCTATTTATTAAGCTAAGCAATTCTTTTTTCTGAGCTGCAGTGGCTGCTTCCAATGCATGGATGAGCAGGAATGTTTTTTTATTGGCCAGTATGTCACCGCCAACCTGTTTCCCAAATTTCTGCGGGTCACCAAAAGCATCCAGGTAATCATCCTGCACCTGGAAAGCAATACCCAGCTTTTTGCCAAACTCATAAATCAGGTCCTGGTTGCGCTGACCGGCGCCTGCAAGGATGGTTCCCAATTTCAAACTTGCTGCCAGTAATACGGAAGTCTTCAGTTTGATCATCTCCAGGTATTCGTTCAAAGCAACTGTTTCTCTTTTCTCAAAGTCCATATCCATCTGTTGTCCTTCACACACCTCTCTTGCAGTCTGGTTGAACAAATGCAGAACAGGATGCAGGTAGGCTGTATCAATTTTGCCCAGGTATTCATAAGCTTTTACCAGCATCACATCTCCTGCCAGCAAAGCTGTGTTGTTACCGTATTTCACATGCACTGTTTCCATCCCCCTGCGCAGCGGTGCTTTGTCCATTATATCATCATGGATCAAGGTGAAATTGTGAAACAGTTCAATGGCGGCTGCCACATGCCAGGCATCATCTTTTACCTCATCCACCAGTTCATTACCCATGAGGCAGAGAACAGGCCGGATACGTTTGCCACCCAACCGCAGGATATATTCATTCGGGTCATACAAAGTGGCTGGTTCTGCCGGAAATAGTCTTTTTTCAAAATGCAGGTTGAATTTTTCCGAAAGCAGTTGAAATGATTGCATGGTTATTGTTTTTATCTCAAAGAAGTTGTCATAAAATGATGCTATCGCTTTTTCTTTCTGGGTCTTGATTCCTCCTCTGTTTCCGTAACAGATAACACCCATTCATAATCCAGTTGCCTCTTGGTAAGGTTTGCTGCCACCACTTTTATTGTCACCTTATCCCCCATCCTGAATTTTCTGCCGCTGCGCTGACCCACGAGGCAATAATCCGTTTCCACATGACGGAATTCATCATATTCCAGCAGGCTGTTGATGCTGACAAGTCCTTCGCATTTATGAGCCACCGTCTCCACCCAGAAACCAAAGGAAGCTACCCCGCTGATCACTCCTTCAAACTCTTCCCCAAGATAATTGCGCATATACAACACCTGCATATATTTATTTGCTGCTCTCTCTGTTTCCATTGCGGCCCTTTCTCTTTCACTGCAATGCTTACATTTCTCTTCCAGCTTTTTATCCGGTTGCGCCTTGTTGTTGAGAATATCAAATAAAATCCGGTGTACCAGCACATCCGGGTAGCGCCGGATGGGTGAAGTGAAATGACAATAATTTTCAAACCCGAGCCCATAGTGACCAACATTCTCAACTGTATACTTTGCCTTGGCCATGGTACGGATTCCTAGCTGCTCCAGCACATGCTGCTCCGGCCTGCCATGCACATCTTTTAGCAATTGATTAAAAGAAGCGGCTATCTTCTCCGGCGATGAGGTATCAAACTTATGCCCGAACTTTTTGGCAAAGGCGGCAAATGGCAGCAGCTTTTCTTCATCCGGATCGTCGTGAATTCGATACGGAAAGGGAAGCGGCTTGTTGTTAAACTTCAGTTTAGACACATTCTCAGCAACGGTGCGGTTGGCAAGCAGCATCAATTCCTCAACAAGCTGGTGTGCTTCTTTACTTTCTTTTACCATGATGCCGGTAGGGTTTCCCTGTTCATCTAATTTGAAGCGGACTTCCTGGGATGAAAAGTTGATAGCACCATGCTGAAATCTTTTTTTGCGGAAACGTTGCGCCAGGTCATTCAGCACCAGCACCTCTTCAGCATAAAGCCCGGCCTTTTGTTCAATGATCTCCTGCACTTCTTCATACGTAAACCGGTGATCGGAATGAATAACAGTTTTACCCAGCCAGTATTGTTTCACTTCTGCTTTTGGTGAAATCTGGAATATGGCAGAAAATGTCAGCTTATCTTCTTTGGGCCGGAGTGAACAAAGCACATTGGAGATCTGTTCCGGCAACATCGGGTTCACCCTGTCGGGCAAATAAACCGAGGTGGCTTTTCCATAGGCTTCTTTATCCAGCACCGTTTCAGGTTCCAGGTAATGGCTCACATCTGCAATATGAACACCCACTTCGTAATTGCCATTCTTTAGTTTGCGAAATGAAATGGCATCATCAAAATCCTTTGCATCTATAGGGTCAATGGTGAAAGTGAGTATATCCCTCACATCTTTCCGTACTTTGATCTCACCGGCGGTTATCATACCCGGAATGCGGGCCGCCTCCTCCATTGCTTCGTCCGAAAATTTCAGCGGGAACCCATTCTCCAGCATTATTTCCTTCATGGCAGCATCAATGGGATGCTCATTGTTCATCAATGCCACCACTTCACCCACAGGCCGTTTACCCCCATTCTCCCATTCAATGATCTTCACCACCACCCTTTCTTTGTCTTTCGCTCCATGCAGGTTAGCAAGCGGAATGAAAATATCCGGCATGGGTTTATCCATTTCCGGCACAAAAAACGCAAAGCCTTTATTCATTTCAAGAGTGCCCACAAATTCGATGCGCTTTCGATGCAACACTTCTTTCACCACACCTTGCATGCGGCGTCCCTGTTTTTTTTCTTCCTTCACCACCAACCTCACGGTATCGCCGTGTAAAGCAGTATTAAAATCGGAGGGGCGAACAAGAATATCAATATCCTGCCCTTCAACAGTTACAAACCCTGTTCCTGAACGGGTGATGTCAAGCACTCCTTTCAGCATTTTATGATGTCCGTGTCCCGGTCTTTCCTTTTGTTTCCTTTTTTTACTGTTTTTTCTTCCCATGCAAAGGTTTTATGATATTGATTTAAAGTTCCGGATAAAATCCGATATCATCCTGTTGAACTTTTCTCCTTCATTAAACAGGAAATGATGCCGCACGGGGACTACGAAGAGAGGCAGATTAATTATTTCCTTATGAAACTTCATCAGCCGTACAGCATCTTTTTCTGTAGTGAGAATGATTTTGCTGCCATTTTCAATGCTATCAAACCGTTTCCGGATCTCCTGCAGGTCATCAATGGTGAAAATATGGTGATCAGGAAAGGCCAGCAGGTGATAGGCTTTACTGTTCTCTTCTACCCATTTTTGTAACGGACGTGGATTGGCAATGCCTGTCAGTAACAAAATCTCCTGCTGCGGATCAGGATGCATCGTTTGCATGCTGCCTAAATGATAAAAAAGTCCATATTGGATGGCCGTAAAAAAAACAGCCTGCTGCGGCAACGGTTTTATTTCATTAATGATAGCTTCTTTCTCCTGTATTGACAATTCAGGCTTACACTTGGTTACAACAATGATCTGTGCCCTTTTATAGTTTCGCTTAAGGTCACGAAGATCACCGGTAGGTAAATAAAAATCACGGGTAAACAGGTTAGCATATTCCGTTAACAATATATTCAGGCCTGCCCTGATAGCACGGTGCTGAAAAGCATCATCCAAAATCACAGCCTGTGTCTCAGGCCGGTCGTGCAACAACTGCGGGATAGCTTCTGTTCTTTCTTCACCTACTGCCACCGGCACATCCGGAAATTTGATATGAAACTGCATCGGCTCATCACCGATCTCCAGTGCAGTTGTATGTTTATCAGCCAGGGCATAGCCTTTTGTTTTTCGCTTATATCCCCGGCTGAGTGTGGCTACACGAAAATCATTTTTCAGCAATGCCACCAAATATTCCACCATAGGTGATTTACCGGTGCCGCCAACCGCCAGGTTGCCCACGCAGATCAGCGGCAGGTTAAAAGAATCGGATGCAAGGATATTTTTATCGTATAGCCAGTTTCGGACAGCAATAACCAGCCAGTAAAGCAAGGCAAAAGGCAATAAAAGAATGCGAAAGGATCTCAGAAAGAAATTAGAAAACATAAATGTTTTGCGACGTGATACAAAGGTCTAAAGGTACGTCAAAATCATCGCAGTCGCTGATACTGTCAAGCGGTTCAAAATAAGAGAATCCTGTTTTTACACAATCTTTCCGGCAATGTTGCAGGAAGCGGTCATAAAACCCATTGCCATACCCCACCCTATAGCCTTTCTTATCAAATGCCAGCAACGGAACAAATACCAAATCAATATTTTCCGGAGCTATAATGGTGCCGTATTCGGGTTCATAAATATGGTGCCCATTTTTGCTAAACCTTGTTTCCTCATTTACCAGGATAGCCTGCATTTTATTTTGTTGAAAATCTGAACGGGGATAAAGGATATGCAGTTCCGGGAATTTAAACTCAAGGTAGGCGGTAAATAAATGTGTATTGGGTTCATGATTTTCTTCAATGGGCCAGTAGGAAAGCACATTGGTCAGCATCGGAAGAAAAGCCTTTTGGAATTGTATCAGCAGCAGGTCGTCCAGTTTTGAACGTTCTGCTGCCTTCAGCGCCATTCTTTTTTCCCGGAATAACTTTCTTATTTCTTTTTTGAGCATGGTTCTACAATAATTGCAGCAGTTGTTCTTTTACCCGCTGCGCTTCCAACGCTATCACTTCTTTATTTACAGTGCCGAGTTTTCCTACCGATGCCAGCTTCGGGTAACCGCTCCAGCGTACAATATCTTCTTCATAATTCATGAACTCATCGTTAAAAATCCAACCCATTACCCTGACTCCTTTCTGACGGCATAGATTTGCTGTAAGTAACGAATGATTGATACTGCCGAGATAATGCCGGCTCACCAAAATCACTTTAGCATTCAGCTTACGGATAAGATCAATCACCAGTTCGTGGTCATTGACCGGCACCAGCAAACCACCCGCCCCTTCGATGATCAGCCTTCTTCCCGGCGCCGTGTATTGCGCATAGGCAGAAAATATTTTTTCTGATGAGATCACCCGGCCTTCTTCCTTCGCTGCGAGATGTGGCGAAGCGGGTAGTTTCAAGCGATACACTTCCGGGTACACTTTTGATTTGTTATTGCTGAGCATGGAAGTCATCCATTCGCTGTCGGTGCCATCATCATAGCCCGCCTGTATGGGTTTCCAGTAATCTGCCTGCAGTGCTTCGGCAAGGATAGCTGAAATAACCGTTTTGCCTATGCCAGTGCCTATACCCGTTATGAAAATGGTCTGAACCATATTTAAATGTAAAGTTCCCGGATAAAATTACAAAACCTTAAGCCGAAAGTTCGTTGGGAATGGCCTGAACAGGAATAAATACTCAGTCCCTGTCCTCAATAAATATGGAAAAAATGGTAGTGCCATAGTTTTTTTCCGACTTATAAAAAGGGTATTGCTTGTAATCGTTCCGGGGGGTGTGCTCCAGCACAAACCAGCCGTCTTTGTTCAGCAATTTTTTTTCAAACACAAGTTTGGGAAGATCATCAATATGGGTGAGTGCATAAGGCGGGCCTGCAAAAATGAAATCATATTTATCTGTGCAGTTCTCTATGAACTTAAACACATCCATTTTTACGGTCTTGAGGTTTTCAATGCGGAGTTCTTTGGATGTCTTTTTGATGAACTCATACATCTGGCTGTCTTTCTCTACAATGGTTAGATCAGTCACTCCCCTCGAAGCCAGTTCATAACTGATGCTGCCGGTGCCGCCAAACAGGTCGAGTGTTTTCAATTCTTCAAAATCCAGTTTATGCTGCAGCACATTGAAGAGCCCCTCCTTCGCAATATCGGTGGTGGGCCTTGTGTAGGGCATCTTGTTGGGCGGGTTAAATTTTCGTCCGCCCATTTCTCCTCCTATGATCCGCATTGTGCCAGGTCGTTGAGTAAAGTAAAAAAATGAGCCGGGTATTCATGCGCCGGAGTTTGCCATTGAGCTTCGCGGAAGGAAACATGCAGGAAATACTGGTACATTTCACGGAACAGGGCCGAATGACGATCTACCAGCCCGGTGATGGTTACCTGCACTTCTTCCTGCGATAAGCCAAACTGGTTGACCACCTTCAGGATATAATACAACACATCATCCGGCGAAGTATACTCAAATGTTTGTGCCAGCAAAAGTTGTTCGCCGGAAAAAGCCAGCAAGGAAAATTCATCCGTACTGAAATGCAGTTGCAGGCTATCTATTTCTGCAGAAGGCTGTTTCAAACCCAGGCTGTAAATATGACTGCAGGTGGCATGACTGAATTGCTGTAATAAAAAATCATGGTCTTTTCTATCGGCAGCATAAGTATTATATAATTGCTTTTCTTCCACCTGTTCGCTTGTCACAACAGACGAACCATTTACCAGGCAAAAACTGCTGAGCATGGCAGTCGCTGCAGATTCCTGGAAATGTGTAGCAGGCGTCAGCACACTATGAGGTGTGCTGAAACAAATATTTACTTTCTCAAACCGGCGATTGTTCAGTTCCGGAATGTCTGCCACAGTATCACCCTCCAACCGGTCGATAGTATACCAGGCCAGTTCATATAACTCATCTCCCTGCTTGTTGGTGATCGCAAGTCCTGTATATTTTTCGCCGGTCAACAGCGAAAGCGAATTTGCCATGGGATTACTGCTGCTATTTTCTGCACCAATATGAAATAACTTATTCACTAGCCTTGTTTGAATTCGTGCAATAATAGCCAAATTTTAATTATCCGTAGGTTTGCTGCCATTTTACACAATGGCCACCGTCCGTTTACAGGTTGAAATCAGCAACCGTCAAATTTTGAAGATCGCACTACCGATCAGTCTTGCCATTTTCGTACCACAGATCAATTTCATCACCAATAATATTTTCCTGGGCCACTATGATAGCGACCCCTATGCGTTGGCCGTAGCAGGCATCACCGGCGTTTATTATCTCATCTTTGCCGCCATCGGTTACGGTCTCAACAACGGCCTTCAGGCATTGATAGCAAGAAGAGCAGGCGAGAACAGACCTGATGAGATCGGCAAATTATTTACACAGGGAGTTTTTATCGCCCTGCTGGTGGCAGCGGCGGGCATAATGCTCACTTATGTTTTCACCCCGTATATCTTCAGCCAGGTCATTCATGATCCCGGTGTGCAGGAAAGAGCTGTGAATTTTTTGAATATCCGCATCTGGGGTCTGCCTTTTTTATATATCTACCAGCTTCGAAATGCATTGCTGGTGGGCACCAATCAAAGTAAATACCTCGTGGCCGGAACCTTGGCGGAAACGCTGGCCAATATCGGTCTTGATTACCTGCTCATTTTTGGTCATTGGGGTTTTCCTGAACTGGGATTTAATGGCGCAGCCATCGCATCTGTCATTGCTGAATTTATTGGCATGTTTGTGATCTACCTCGTCATAAAATGGAAAGGTATCAGCCGCCAGTTTGGTTTGTTCAGTAACATGAAATGGAGCAAAGCCAACAATAAACTGATATGGTCCATGTCATCCCCGCTGATGTTTCAGCATGCCATCAGCATCATCAGCTGGCAATTTTTCTTTTTGCTGACCGAGCACCACGGCGATATGGCGTTGAAAGTGTCGAATGTGATGCGCAATGTGTTTGGTGTATTTGGCTGCATCACCTGGGCCTTTGCCGCCACAGCCAATGCGATGGTGAGCAATGTGATCGGGCAGGGCAAAAAAGAAAATGTTTACCCGCTGCTGAAAAAGATCATCCGCCTGAGTTCGGGTTTTGCACTCACAGCATGCATCAGTTTGAACCTTTTCCCGGAATTTTTTCTCGGCGTATTTGGCCAGGGTCCGGAATTTGTCACTGAAGCGCTGCCTGTGCTGCGGGTAGTGACAGTTGCCATGTTTATCATGTCATTTTCAATTGTGATGCTGAATGCAGTGACCGGCACCGGCAACACAAGAATTACTTTCTATGTCGAATTATTTGCCATCATCATGTATTGCATTTATGTGTACCTGGTATCAGAATATTATTTTCTGCCCATCACCTATGGCTGGATGAGTGAATGGCTCTACTGGAGTTGCATTTTTGTCCCTTCATTGCTATATATCCGCAGTGGCCGCTGGAAGAATAAAGTGATCTGAGTCAGCAGTGTGAATTGTTTGACTAACCGGAAACCTGTAATACACATTTGTGGGCAAAATAGTAGTTTCTACGACAACCCGGCAGGTTAAAAAATCATTATGTTTGCGGCATGAGTCTGACCGAAAGAAAATTTGTACGCATAGCGATCCTCGACCTCTATGAAGGCAAACCCAACCAGGGCATGCGATGTATCCGTGAGATCATTGCCGAATGGGCAGAACAAAACAATCTTGCAGTGCATAGTGACGAATTTGATGTGCGACTGAAAGATCAGCTTCCCGACACTTCCTACGATATTTATATTTCCAGCGGCGGCCCCGGCGATCCTTTGCAGAGTCGCTATGAAGACTGGGACATCTCCTGGTGCCGCTGGCTCGATGATATGGTGCGCTGGAACAGCCACCCTACCAAAGAAAAAAAATACATTTTTTTTATTTGTCATTCTTTCCAACTGGCTTGTCGCTTTTTCAATGCCGGCATCATCACCAAAAGAAAATCAACTGCCTTTGGCGTTTTCCCGGTGCACATGCTTGAAGGAGGCAAAGACGAACCGGTATTTGATGGACTCCGTGATCCCTTTTATGCAGTGGACAGCCGGGATCACCAGGTGATTCAACCCAATCATGATTTGCTGACTGACCTGGGTGCACAGGTTCTCTGCATAGAAAAAGCAAGACCGCATGTGCCATATGAAAGAGCCGTGATGGGTATTCGCTTTAATGAATACATGATCGGCACTCAATTTCATCCTGAAGCCGACGCATCCGGTATGAGTATCTACCTGCAAACTGAAGAGAAAAGAAAAACGGTTATCGAAAGCCATGGTGTGGAAAAACTAAATAGTATGCTGGAACACCTGAATGACCCTGATAAGATCATGTGGACACATTCCCATATCCTTCCAAACTTTCTGAACCAGTCTGTCGGGCTGTTTGAACTTGCGGAAGCTTAATAACTTTAAGCATAGAAGTATAGAAGCAAAGAATTCAAAGCACTTCTTATCTGCTTTGTGTCTTTCCATCCTGGCGTCTTTGCGTGAAAAGGAATACAATACCGCTTCCATTTGGTAGCTAATTCTTCCTTCAGTAACTTACTTTGCATAAATCATTTTCATGGTACCGGTAATACGCAAACAATTCAATAACTCCTTCAGCAAAGAAAAATACGAGGCCTTTTTGGAAGAATTGCATCATGTTCATCCTGGTGCCATAGAGTTCAGGGTGGCAGAAACGGCGGTGTTTGTCCCCAAAGATTTTACCAATAAAATTCTCGATGCTTGCGAAAGTATCGTAGACATCATCTGCTCGGATGATTTTACAACACTCACAAAAAATGCCATCCCGGCACAAGTGAAAGCCCCCAATGAAACAGCCCACACCCAGTTCATCGCTTTTGATTTTGGCATCTGTATCAACGAGAAGGGTGAATACGAACCACAACTGATCGAGATGCAGGGCTTCCCTTCTTTATTTGCCTATGAAGTACTGCTTGACGATGTATTTCGCAATCATTTTGATGTGCCGGGTAATTATTCAGCATATCTCGGAGGTCATAATAAAGAATCCTACATCAAAGAATTGAGAGAGATTATTCTTGGCAATCACCCGGCAGAGAATGTGATACTGCTGGAAATATTTCCCCACCAGCAAAAAACCAGGATTGATTTTTATTGTACACAGGACTATGTTGGCATCAAACCTGTTTGTATCACTGAATTAATAAAGGAAGAGAAAAAACTCTTTTACCTGAACAATGGAAAGAAAACAGAAGTGAAACGCATCTACAACCGTGTCATCTTTGATGATCTTTTTCAGCAACCGCAGGAAGTGCAGGAAAAAGGAAAGATATTTTTTGAAGAACTGGAAGTAGAATGGTGCCCCCACCCTGCATGGTTCTATCGCATCAGCAAATACACCCTGCCGTTGATAGGTCACCCTTATGTGCCTGAAACTTTTTTTCTGAATGAAGTGAAACAATTACCAGGCGATTTAGAAAATTATGTGTTGAAACCACTCTTCTCATTTGCCGGACAGGGTGTGGTAATTGATGTGACCCAAAAAGATATTGACGAAGTGAAAGACCCGGAGAACTGGATATTGCAACGCAAAGTGAAATATGCCGATGTGATTGAAACACCCGATGTGCCGGCCAAAGCTGAGATAAGAATTTTTTATTTCTGGAAAGATGGAGAACCAAGACCTCATCCTGCAAATAACCTGGCAAGGCTTAGCAAAGGCAAGATGATCGGGGTACGATACAATAAAGACAAAGAATGGGTAGGTGGCAGTTTGTGTTATTTTGAAACTCCCAATTCCTGATGGAGAATCAGATTACATTTTCACAAAATGCTTTACAAGATTCTTCATACCGACAATGCCAAAACCACTCTCCTCATCCGGTTGATGACAGGTGCTGTGTTTTTATCCGAAGGCATTCAGAAATTTTTATTTGCAGAAAAACTCGGCGCAGGTCGTTTTGCCAAAATTGGTTTACCCAATCCTGAATTCCTGGGCAACTTTGTTGGAAGTGTTGAAGTCATTTGCGGCGCCTTGATACTGGCAGGCCTGTTCACAAGACTGGCTGCCATTCCGCTTATCATTATCATGCTGGTGGCCATCTTCACCACCAAATCTGCCGTATTGCAAAATGAAGGTTTCTGGCCCATGATGCACGGCAGCCGCACCGACTGGTCCATGTTGCTCGGCAGTATATTTTTGTTAATACGTGGCGGCGGCTGGTTATCATTCGATGGCCGTATCTTTAGCCGCAAACACAACCAATAATTCTTACACATGAAACGTATTCTGACAGCATTCCTGTTTATTGGAAATGGCATTATATGTAGTGCGCAGCAACATTATATTCCAAAGTCTCATGCAAACATTCACTATGATGAAAAAGGGAGACTGTATTTTCAAAAAGACAATCAACGTTTTTATGCCGATACCAGCGGCCCCCGATATACACTTGAAAAACTGTTTGGCAATCCCAAAGGAACAGATGATGGCATTGATCTTGATTTTGGCAATTTCAAAGGAAGCGTCACTTACGGGCTGATACCTTACGGACAGGCAGCCCATCCCCTCCCCATTTTTCGTTTCACCACTGCATTGAAAGATGGCAAGGCAAGCATCAATATGAAAAGAGATTTTCGCAGTCCCTATGATTTTGTAGGCTGGTCAGACAACAAAGGCTTTACCATCGGCTATCGCCTCACTACTGAAACTGGGCTTGTGGTCTTTGATGGTGAAGTGGCCGTAACCGGCACCGGCCCCTTCAAAGTAGTGCCCACCATCTACGAAGGCCCTTTTGTCAGCAACATCACCGACACGGAAGCCACTATCTGGTTTAATACGACGGAAGCTATTGCCGCAACACTGCTGATTGATGGTAAAACAATCAAAGAAACATCCCCCGCCAGTTATCATGAAATAAAACTCAGTAAACTGCAACCGGGGAAAAAATACAGTTATACAATTCAAACAGGTACGCATAGACAAAGCTATCATTTCAAAACAGCGCCACGACCCGGCAGTCGCAAACCGTTTATGTTTGCCTACACCAGCGACAGCCGCAGCGCCACCGGCGGCGGGGAAAGAAATATCTATGGCGCCAATACCTATATCATGAAGAAAGTAGCGGCGCTGGCTTACCAGCAAGGTGCTGCATTTATGCAGTTCACCGGAGATATGGTGAACGGGTATTTATCCAATCCTGAAGACATGCATGTACAGTTCTGCAACTGGAAAAAAGCAATCGAACCGTTCTGGCACTACATGCCTTTTTATGTGGGGCAGGGAAATCATGAAGCATTGGGTTATATTTTCCGGGATTCCAGCGGCGCTCAAAAAGCATTTATTGATAAGTTTCCTTATGAATTGGAATCCGCAGAAAAAGCCATGAAGGATGCATTTGTAAACCCGGAAAACGGTCCTGATACAGAAGATAATAACAAATATGACCCCAACCCGGAGGAAACCGATTTCCCTTCCTATAAAGAGAATGTGTTTTACTATACATACGACAATGTAGCGATGATCGTATTGAACAGCGATTACTGGTTTGCCCCCACCATGAGCCGGGAAACGTCCACCGGTGGCGGCTTGCATGGTTATTTAATGGATAACCAGGTTGCCTGGTTGCGAAAAACCATCCAGCAACTGGAAAAGAACCCTGCCATTGACCATATTTTTTTAACACAACACACACCTGTTTTTCCCAATGGCGGACACAGCGGCGATGACATGTGGTATCATGGTAACAATGACAAAAGAACCTATATCGCAGGCAAGCCTGTTGACAAAGGCATCATTGAACGAAGAGATGAATACCTGGACATTCTCATCAATCAAAGCAAGAAAGTGGTGGCGGTGCTCACCGGTGATGAACATAATTACAACCGCTTAAAACTGACCAAAGAGGTGACCATCTACCCGGAAAATTACCCGCATAAAAAACTGAATGTGTCAAGACCCATTTACCAGATCAATAACGGTGCTGCCGGCGCACCTTATTATGCTCAGGAAAAATTACCCTGGAGTGCACACACCAAGGCTTTCAGTGTGGAGAATGCGGTTTGTCTTTTTTATATCAATGGTAAAAGCATCCGGATGAAAGTAGTGAACCCGGACACGCTGAACCCGATTGATGAAATTCAATTACGTTAAACTAATCTTGATCGGTGGAAATTGTTATTCTTTGTATCGTTGCCTTTGTTGTTTCCATCCTCACCTTCTTTTCGGGGTTTGGACTCGGCACCATTCTCACACCGGTGTTCATGATCTTTTTCCCGGTTGACCTGGCCATTGCTCTTACCGGTGTGGTGCATTTTTTCAACAATATTTTCAAACTCGTGTTGGTTGGTAAAAATGCAGACCGTTCTGTTCTTATCCGTTTTGGCATCCCGGCTGTGATTGCAGCCTTTATTGGTGCATGGCTTTTATTGCAGCTCACCGATCTAAAACCATTGTTCAGTTACCAGTTCAATGGAAAAACATTTGATATGTTTCCGGTGAAATTCATCGTGGCCATCCTGCTCATCATCTTTGCACTGATAGAACTTATACCCTATTTTAATAAACTGCAGTTTGGAAAAGATAAATTGCCCATTGGTGGCATACTCAGTGGTTTCTTTGGCGGACTATCCGGCAACCAGGGTGCATTACGTAGTGCATTTCTGATCAAAGCCGGTTTATCTAAAGAAGCCTTTATCGGAACTGCTGTGGTTGTCTCCACTTTTGTTGATTTTACCAGGCTATCAGTATATGCCAGTCGCTTTGCCGCTACCGGCATCAGTGAAAACCTGTCTGTCATTATACCGGTAACACTGGCAGCCATTGCCGGCGCCTGGTTCGGCAATAAGCTGCTGAAAAAGATAACTCTGGCTTTTATCCAGCGGCTGGTGGCAGTGATGCTGATTCTTATTTCGATTGCTTTGGGTGCAGGTTTGATCTGACTATGAAGTATCTTAGGTAAGTAAATATTATTATCGTCATGACAACTGAGATCATCCTTCGCTACATTCACTTCATCAGCATCTTTGCCATTGCAGCCGCATTGGTAGCAGAGCATCTTTTTCTGCAAAAGAAAATGACCCGTGCTGCTATTGCCCGCCTGGCAAAGATTGATGCTGCATATGGAATTGCTTCTGTTACTTTACTGGCTGCAGGACTAACGCTCTGGCTGGGCAGTTTTGGCAAACCTGCTGATTATTACAGCAGCAACTGGGTATTTCATATCAAGCTGGGATTGTTTGTCTGCATCGGCTTGCTTTCGATCTATCCCACTGTTTTCTTTATAAAACAGCGTAAGGGAAACCCGGATGAAGAGATCACCATACCGCCCAAACTAATCAGGATGGTCCGGCTGGAACTGCTGATACTATCTGTGATACCTTTCCTCGCAGGCCTGATGGCAAGGGGTGTCGGTTATAGTTAATGCGTTCTTGTCCATGTTTCTGTTCTTCCCAGTAATGAGATCCCGATATAGCCACGCAATTTCAGTGTGTTTTTGTCTTTCATATAGAGATAGCAGCTGTATGTCTTACCGTTTTGCGGATCATAAATGGTGCCGCCGGTCCATTCATCATCGCCGTCAAAAGAAAAATTTTTAAGTATTGTCAAACCGATGATGGGGTTATTCCTTTTGTTCTTATCTGGGTTGTTAGCATCTGTCCTGGGCCTTCCGTCTTTCACCGGGTTTTGCAGCCAGGTGATCTTACCGTAATATTTATCACCTGATTTGAATATCTGCACTTTGGCAGGCTCCTTTCCGCTGCTTAACCACAGTCCCACAATATCATCAGCTTTGTTTTGCGCAGCAGCCAATGCCATTAACAAAAGAAAACTAACAGGAAATAACATGATACTTTTTTTCATACTAAGCAGGAATATTTCAATTGATTGACCGAAATTATTTAATTTCCTTGTTAAACAAATCTTACAACCAGATATGCAGCATATCAAAAACATCCCTCCGAAAGAGCTGGCCCCGGGCATCGCCGGTTACTATGCCCATGGCAGTAGCATGACCTTTGGTTATGTGGAACTGAAAAAAGGCAGCATCGTCCCGATGCACAGTCATATGCAGGAACAGATCACTTATATCCTCGAAGGACAGCTCGATATGGTGATCGGCGGAGAATCATGTCCTTTAGCAGCAGGTATGTATCATGTTATCGGATCAAATGTACCACACAGTGCTGTTGCTGCTACCGATTGCAAAGTGATTGATGTGTTTAACCCGGTGAGGGAGGATTATCGAAAAAGTGGTTAACCTTTTAATCTATCACCCTGAAAAACTCCCTGTCAAAAACAGAAAAATAGGTTTGCGCATCAAATTTCTCATAATAAGGAATAAATTTCCGAAGGTTTTTTCTTACTGATTCGGGATAAGCTAATAAATATTCCATCTTGGCCTCTGCATGAGCAGCAATATTCACCTGTACGTTGGGTTCAGGCATACCATCTTTTAATTGATACATCGTCTTCGCCATTGCTGTGGCATCGGGATAGCCGGAGTTCTTCATTTTATTATACAGCCAGGTATCAACGATCTCCTTTTCCATGTGATTGGTAAATACCGACTGGTAAATACGCTGTACTGCTATGGTTTTACTGCGGAAAAGATCAACCACCAACTGGCTGATATAAACATGCTCGGGGTGACCGTATCCTCCCATTTCATTGTCTAATGTAAAGATCACGGAAGGCTGAAAGCTGTTGATCTTTTGCAACAGGGCATTCACGATCTTCTCCCGCAAAAACTGCTTTTCCATTTCTGCTTTCTGTATCGGCACATACGCATACTTTATTGTGTCAAGACCCTTACGATAAAAACCATCGGCCAGCAAGGTTTCATTGCTATCACAAATGATCGTAGCCGGGTGGCTGGTTCTGCCTTTTCGTAATTCATGTGTCACCAGGCTCACTTGCCTGATCTGCCAGCCGGCTGACTTCAATTTAGCAATGGTGCCGGCCATCGCACAATCATCATCATCATGCGCCACGATCACCAGCGCCTTTTTATTGGAAACGGTGTCCAAAAAAATATCATCGGGATAAATTTCCGTAGCAGCGAACTTTTTTAGATCATCTGCAGAAATGTTTTGGGCACAGGCTGTAAGCCACAATGATAAAGTTGCTGAAAGTATAAATAGACTGAAACGCATAGTCAGGTGTGTTAAAATTTGATTTGCCGGCCAAAACTTCTCCCGCCGGTCAGCGGGAGAAACGAAAAGAAATAGTGAATAGTATGTACAAACTGATATTTACAAAAACCCTATCAACCTTTGGGTTTGACTTTAATGACCGGCCCGTATTTTATATCTGATGATAACGAATACGTAAGCACCAGGAAAGCCATGCCATTCCGGGCCTTATTGGCACTTGCTGCATCCACGTCAATCAAGCCATAATTGTATCCTGCCTGCAAAAGCAGTTTTGAGTTCAGACGGAACCCCGCAGCAGCCATTACACCTGCATCCAATTTTTCAAACCCCTCTTCATAAACAGGATTACCACTTTGCCGTGATGAAATAAGAAAAGAAGCATAGCCCCCACCACCCAAAAGAAACCTCCTGTTACGGCCCATATAAAACTGGTATTGCAACGGAATGGTAAGGTAATCGAGATCAATAGTAGTGGTATTATCTTTTCCATCACCATTCACATCACCAACGGCTACTCTTACACCGCCTTTTTGATAACCGCCGCCGATCTGCCATCTTCCTTTTGGTAATTCAATGACATAACCTACGCTGATACTGAACCCGGGTTTTGATTGCACTTTATAACGTTCAATGAAATTATTGTTGTGAGTCTGTGACATGGTGCCGCCTGCATTCAATGTGAAATGATGTGGCGCCGGCGGCAGTGTATAAGAGTCTTTGCTTTCCCCATCTACACCCCCAATCTTCAGGAAATAATCTGCTGCTGCTTTTTGCTCTTTCCCATTTGATACGTTTAATGTATCCTGCGCATAGGTCAGCAAGGACAGTGTTAATATTGCTGCTATACATGATAATTTTTTCATGTTGAACAGTTTAAATTGTTTGACTGAATTTGTCAGAACAAAGAAAACAGTGAGTTTTCAGCTTCACAGCATGCCGGTTATTCTGCGGTGCATTGAACCGAGTAAAAGGGAAAACGGGTGCTAATGATCGTCCCCGTCACCTTTGTTCTTCATCGCCGATAGAACACTATATGCGTTTTTTGTTACTATTCTTTTCCCGCCCAGGTCAGTGGTTGCATTGATTTCCGTCATCCCGCCATCTTTCATGCCTGTGGTCACCGGTAGCAGGCTGAAACGGCTGGCCGCTTCAGCTTCCAGCACATACTCCTGGCTGCCATAGCGGACCACGGCGGCCTCGGGCACAGCCCATACCTCTGCTTTGCTCACTTTTATCCTTGCATTGAGAAACATACCTGGGAGCAAACGCTCCGGTTGTTTATCAAAATGACAATGCACCAATGCGCTACGGTTATCATCCACATTGCGGGTCACCAGCAGCACATCACATTCATATTCCACCCCCGGCTCATCCACAAATGTGACCCATACCTGCTGGCCGGGTTTCACTTTGGCAATATCTTTTTCAAACACTGTCAGCGCTGCATGCATATCATCGGGATTGATCAGCTCAAACAACACATCCGCCGGGTTAACATATTTCCCGATATTGACATTCACCTTCGACACAAACCCATTGATAGGCGAATATATGGCCACACTTCGTGAAATGCTGTTTTCATCCAGTTTATCGGGATTGATACGGATAAGCTGCAGTTTCTCATAATATCCCTTCACCAGGACTTTCTGTGAATTGAAATCAGCTTCTGTTTGCTGAAACACTTTTTCAGCACTGACATTCTCTTCCCGCAGCAACTTTTGCCGTTCAAATTCCTTTTCCAGGTAACGAAGACGGCTCACTGCCATCAGGTAATCCTGCTGCAATTGCACCAGTGCCGGATCCTCCATCACTGCTATCACTTCTCCCCTCTTCACCTGCATGCCCGGGAGCAGTTTGGTGTTTTTTAGATACCCGCCTAAAGGAAAACTAACCGACACAATATTCTGTGGCGGCACATCCACCAAACCATTCACCAGTAGTTCGCTGTTGAGTTTATGTTTTCGGATTGTGTCCGTTTCAATAGCGGCATTAGCTAATTGCTCTTCCGTCAGCGTGATGGTATCGCTTTCATCATCTGCCTGTTCTTCTGCTGCCTGTTTTTTGCTATTGCAGGCAAACAGCATTGCTGTGGTCATGAATAAATAAATCAGTCTTTTCATAATAAGTTATTTTCCGGTTAGGTATTCTAATTCTATCAGGGCCAGGTTGAATTGCTGCACTGCTTCAAAATAACTGAGCTTCATGACGACAGCCTGGTTCATCAGCAGGGTCCATTCCATATAACCGATCTCTCCCTCTTTGAAAGCCAGTTCAGCATTTCGGGTGATCAGTGCTGCCTGCTCTAAACCTGTTTCCTCGTAAAAACGCAGGTTGTTCTGTTGTTTGAGGCATTCTTCCCGCAACAGTTCAATATTCTTTTTGAACATATAAGCGGTGGTGGCTGTTTGTATTTTCATTACTTCTTCATTTACTTCACTAGCCTTGATCCTTGCTTTGGTCGCTTTGTTGAATAAAGGAATACCGATAGATACATTAAAAGCATGAAAGCGGTCGCCCCAGCCATAATACTTATTATTGACCCCATCAGGACTCTGGTAGCCTACAATAGAAAGATTGCTGTAGCCGATACCCAGATCAGGTGAAAGCTTTGAACGTTCTACTGCTGATTGTGCTGCTGCAGTTTTTTCCATTTGCCGGTTAAACAAAACCTGCGGGTGCAGGCTTGCTGCATTAGTATCTGCCTGCAATAAAACAGTTGCTTCTTTTTTAAATGAATGATACGCCGGCAGCAGTAATTCTTCAGTATGCAGTAGCCATTGCCATTTTTTTTGAAGCAATACAATATCCGCATTCAGTTGTTGTTGCTGCAATTTCAATTGCTGCAGTTGCGCATCCGCAGTTGTTTTTTCAAGCAGGTTGGTTTCACCTGTTTTTAACCGCAAAGCAGCCGCCTGTTGAAAACGGCTGTACACCGAATCTAATTGCTGCATCAGTTTTTTTCTTTCCAGTGCATCAGTGAGCTGGTAAAATAGCTTTTTCACTTCCCTGTGCAGTTCCGCTTCTTTCCATTGGGCCATTTGCTGCTGCAATATTTCCTGCGACTGGTACAGCTCCCGCTGGCGACGGTAAACAACAGGCAGGTTGAACGATTGATTCAAGGTGAACCAGGTGTCACTTGCCACACTGTTCACATTGCCATGCTCAATTCCTACTTGTGTTTTTGGCGGATCAAACACCCCGGCCTGTAATTGCTTCCAGTAGGTTGATTCCTTTTTAGCGGCCTGCAAAGCAAGGTTATTACTGGTTGCTCTTTCCAATGCCTGTTCCAGTGAAATGTTTTGTTGTGCCGATGCAGTACCGGTCATCAGGAGAAATGCAATGATCATTGCCGGTGGTTTTATTTTAGTTCTTTTTTCTAACCATGCATACAGCACAGGCAGCAGTAACAACGTCAATAACGTGGCCGTAACCAACCCGCCAATTACCACGGTGGCCAATGGTCTTTGCACTTCGGCACCGGGACCATGGCTCAATGCCATCGGTAAAAATCCAAGGGAAGCCACGGCCGCTGTCATCAGCACCGGCCGGAGCCGTTGTTGTGTTCCCGTCAAAATAATTTGCCTGATATTTTCCATACCCTGTTTTTTTAAACGATTGAACTCTGTTATTAAAACAATACCATTCAGCACAGCTACTCCAAACAAGGCGATAAAGCCTACCCCTGCTGAAATGCTAAAAGGCATGCCCCGTATCCATAAGGAGAGAATGCCGCCTATGGCAGACAACGGAATGGCACTAAAGATGAGCAGGCCATATTTAATGGAACCAAAAGCAAAATAGAGCATCACCAGGATGAGCAGCAGCGCTGCAGGAACGGCAATGGACAAACGCTGGCGTGCCTCCACCAGGTTTTCAAACTGTCCTCCATAGGTTACATAATATCCATCAGGTAATTTTAACTGCCGACCTGCTTTTTCCCTTAACTCCTTTACCACCGATTCTACATCCCTGCCCCGCACATTAAAGCCAACAATGATGCGCCTTTTGGCATCTTCCCGCTGTATCTGGTTGGGACCTTCTTTGATGCTGACATCGGCCACCTGGTAAAGCGGTATCTGTGTTCCATTAGGCGCCGGTATCAGTAATTGCTGCACATCGGAGATATCACTGCGGCGTTCTCCCCGAAGCCGCACCACGAGATCATAGCGGCGTTCGTTCTCATAGATCATTCCTGCACTTTCACCGGCAAAAGCGGTTCGTATCACCTGGTTCACATCGGCCACCGCCAACTGGTAATGTGCCATTGCATCCCGCTTATACTGCACAACAATCTGTGGCAAACCTGTTACTACTTCCACAAATACATCAGTAGCTCCATCCACGTTGCGGATCAGTGAACTTAGTTTATGTGCTGCAGCAGTGAGGCTGTCGAGATTTTCTCCAAAAATTTTACAGACTATATCCTGGCGGGCACCGGAGATCAGTTCATTAAAGCGCATCTGCACCGGGAACTGAAAGCCGGCTGTCAATCCTGGTATTTCTTCCAGTGCCTCACTCATCTTATCGGCCAGTTCATCCGAGTTGGTTGCAGACACCCATTTGTCTTTGGGCTTCAGGGTGATCATGATGTCTGTCATTTCAATCGGCATGGGATCTGTAGGAATTTCGCTGGCCCCTATTCGTGTAACTATTTTTTCCACTTCAGGAAAGCGGCTTTGCAAAATCGCAGCTGCCTTTGTGGATTGTTTAATGGATTCATCCAGGTTGCTACCCGTCAATATCCTTGCATCCACAGCAAAATCACCTTCCTCCAGTTCAGGAATAAATTCACCACCCAGCCTGCTCATGATATATAAAGCCATCGCCAGCATCAACACTGATATAACCACCACTGTTTTAGGAAAAGCAAGGGCTTTGTGCAAGACAGGTTTGTATAAACGCTGTATTATTTTCATAATGCGGTCGGCCACACTTTCCTTTTGCTTTATTTTACGGTTCATCACCCAGGCTGTCATCATTGGCACATAGGTCATGGACAACAGGAAGGCGCCTATGAGGGCAAACGTGACGGTTTGCGCCATAGGCCTGAACATCTTTCCTTCGATACCTGTGAGTGTCAGTACAGGTATATACACGATCAGGATAATAATCTGACCAAATACGGCTGCATTCATCATGCGGGTAGCAGACCTTGTTACCTCTTCATCCAATTGCGAAGCAGTGAGTTTCTTTTCACCCGAAAATGTTTTGCTGTGATATAAACTGAACAGAACAGCTTCTACAATGATAACTGCACCATCCACAATAAGACCAAAATCTAGTGCTCCAAGGCTCATCAGGTTCCCTGAAACACCAAACAGGTTCATCAGGATGATGGCAAAGAGCATCGATAGCGGAATTACCGAGGCCACGATGAGCCCGGCCCTGATATTACCCAAAAAAAGCACCAGGATGAAAATAACGATCAGCGCCCCTTCCAGCAGGTTAGTCTTTACGGTGCGGATGGCATTGTTCACCATTTTGGTGCGATCATAAAAAGGCTCCAGTACCACTCCTTCCGGCAAGGTGGTTTTGATATGTTCAATTCTTTCTTTCACCTTTTTCACCACCTGCGAGGCATTGGCACCTTTGAGCATCAGCACTACGGCGCCGGCCACCTCTCCCCTGTCTTTGTAGGTCATAGCGCCATAACGGATAGCATGGCCGATGCGGACATCCGCCACATCTTTCACAAAAACCGGGATGCCCCTGTCGGTATGACGAACAAATATTTTACCGATATCTGCTGTGGTAGCAGCCAGACCTTCTGTGCGGATGAAAAGAGCACCGGGCCCTTTTTCAATATATGCACCGCCGGAGTTCTGGTTATTTTTTTCCAATGCGGTGAATACATCAGCAATCGTCACATTCATACTCTTCAGCCGTTCAGGTATCACCGCCACTTCATATTGTTTGAGATAACCGCCAAAACTGCTAACATCCGCCACTCCATCTATACCGAGCAGCTGCCGCCTCACCACCCAGTCCTGTATGGACCTCAATTCGGCGAGGTCGTGTTTGCCTTCATATCCTTTTTTCGGACGCAGCACATATTGGTAGATCTCACCCAGACCGGTAGTAGCCGGGGCCAGTTCCGGTCTTCCTGCAGCAGCAGGAATTTCGTTCCTAACATGGTTGAGTCTTTCGGCTACCTGTTGCCGTGCCCAATACATATCAGTTTCATCGGTGAACACAACAGTGACCACTGATAAACCAAACCGGGAAATGGAACGCATCTCTTCCAGGCCGGGAATATTGGCATTGGCCTGCTCAATGGGAAAGGTGACCAGCCTCTCCACTTCTGGTGCTGCAAGGGCTGGTGAAACCGTGATGACCTGTACCTGGTTGCTCGTAATATCCGGCAGCGCATCAATAGGTAATTTTTTCAGGTTGATGATACCGGCAACAATAAGTGCCAGCATACATAAACCAACGATCAGCTTGTTCCTTACGGAAAAGCGAATAATTGCATGTAGCATGTAAAATGATTTGTGCCTTAAATAATAGGATTATATCGTCTCAGGCACAACGGGGAGGCTGGAAAATATCAAATGCCGCATGTTGCGGTTTGCTGGTCTCATTAAAAAGATGAAACTCCCGAGTCATTTCTGCCGGGGGTTTTATGTCAATGGCGATAGATAAACATTCGCTTACACTGGCACTGCTGATGATGCAACAATCTGCATCCCGGAAAGGCAACTGCTGGTCCCGCTGGTAGTCATCATCTTTCTCCAGCATAACGGCATAATGCATTTTTAAAAAGGAAAAAAGAGAAAGTTCCGGGTCTTCGGCCTTGTGCTCTTTATAATGTTCAAACAATATGGGTATTTTCAGCAACTGGTGCAGCTCTGCAAAAGAGAGCATATACACCGACAGCATCAATATACCAATCGTCTTTTTCAAGGCTTTAAAGGTACAAAACGGCCGGAAAGGAGCAACCGGAATTTTGACCCGGATTAAAATTCACTGCAAGCAGCCAGCCAGGCCCTCAAATCTGAAGCGACGGCTATTCTGCTTTCCTGATTTTTTTTATAAAGCTCACCAGTAAAATGAGGCTGAAAATTGTCAGCACACCCATTGCCACTGCCACCGGGTATTCGCCACCTGCACCCCGTTGTTTCATCAGTATGATCAGCCAGCCAATGGTAATGTTCATCAGGATGAAGAAAGTGAGCAACAGCGGGGCCATGATATAGCCCAGTACGTTTTTCTGTAATAAAAAAATGCCACTGATGAAAACTAGCGGAAGAAATACGGAAAGATCGAGCACATGAACAGCATTGGTGATCAATCCCGTTTCTTTCACTGACAGTGGTGTTTCGCCGGTGGCAATGGCCGGGATGATCTCCGAAAGCCATAGAAAATAAAAAACAATGGAAAGAATTATAAAATAGAAAGCAATTAGTTTGCGGGGCACCAGGCTGTGATCATCTCTTGGTGATGACCGGCGCAACTGAGCATAAAAAAACCAGAGCAGACTGAAAAAACAAAGACCAAGTGCAAAACAATAAACCAGGAACAGCCTATTGAAATGAACGGCAAAACAATAAATGATGAACGTGTATAAAAGATAGCTGACAACCCCTGCCCATATAAAGGCAAACCCTTTTTTATTTTTTGATGCCAGCCAGGCACTGAGCAACAGGCAGGGCAAAACGAGATAAAGATTCACCATATCCTGCCCGATAGATTGTGCCTGCCAGTTAGCCGTTTCAGCTGCATAAAATTCCGGGGTGCTTATTGCCACAATAGCCGACAGGGCCAGCAATGCCGCCAATGGCAGGGAAAACCACAATATGGGTTTGCAGATATCATGTTTTACTTGCATACTACAAAACTACAGTTTCAACACAGGCTGTGACTGATCCTGGTCAGGCGGGAAACTGAATCTTATCTGTGAGGGTGATTTCTGTCATATGCAGGCCAACCCATTCCTTGTAAGTTTATAGAAAGTAACAATCATGAAACAGCATTTGATTTTCATTTTTTGCATTATCACAGGCTTCAATTCCGGAATTTCAGCACAGGTAGCCGCTGTACATATTACTTTGACTGTGCCTGCCGAAACAGGCGATAAGCAGAAAATATACATTGCCGGTTCATTCAACAACTGGCATGCCGGCGATTCCAACTACCGGCTGCAGAATGTCAGCAAAGGAATATACCAGATCACTCTTCCTTTGTTTGATGGAAAAAGATATGAATACAAATACACTACCGGCCATTGGAACGGCGTGGAAGTTGCGTTGAATGACAGTAATGTTTCAAACCGTAGTTTTTTATCCGCTCATGGCAAAAAAATATCTGACACGGTCATGAAATGGAAGCAGCCGGCAATCCAGGAAAAGAAACCGAACCCGCAAATGGACAGTATCAATGCCCGGAAGGATGCTGTGCTGGCCAAACTGCAGCCCGAGCTGGATAACATGCAAGGGCTTTTGAAACTATATATTGTTAACATGTTGCAGGAAAAACCCAGTGCAGCCCGCCACCGCCGGTTAAATAAGCAAGGTGAGAAAAAACTGAAATATGCCTATGAGGAGATGACAGGCCTTTTCTGGGACATCTTCACTTCCCTGACCCCTGAACAAAAAAAGGAAATGCTGAAACTTATTGATCAGCCGGGAAAGGATAGTGAATTTCTGAATACACTGGGTAATGCATTGAATAAGGTAGTTCAATAGGCAAATCAGGCAATACTGGCTTTGCTTCAGCATAGTCAGCCGTTAATTTACTTAGTAGTACCCCTTCTTTCAACGGATATGTGAAAGTTATTTTTGTAGCGAAAGCGCAGGCAAACAGAAAATATTTCCCTGCCAGTACCGTTTACCACTTAAAAAATCCACACTGTGAAAAAAATCCTTTCCACCCTGTTGTTGCTGCTGCCTTTCATTGCATTTGCACAAAAAAATGTTGACCTCGACAAGTATCGTTTTACGGTGCAATTCCGTTCGCTGCCCACAATGAGGATTGACTCCACCTACAGAACATATGATGTACAGGTAGAAACAACCAAACTGATGAATCCTTTGCTCGCAGAATTACAACCAGAAAACTCTGTCCGGCTGGAAGGATGGAAAAAGTTAGCAAAAGACGGGCACTTGACTGTAACAGTAAAAATTGGTGACCTGGTGCCGGGAGATGCCGAGGTGAAAGAACGGGTGGTAACCACAAAGAACGGAAACGGCATTGTAACCGGAACCAAAACCTATTATTACCAGGAAGTGACGTACAGCTTTGAATCCGAAGCTACCATTACCGATTTTAAAGGAATGCATATACTGGATGAACAATTAGTCAGCCGGACCAATAAAAGAGTGTACAAAAGCCCCGAGTTTACGAACAGGATCATTGCATCCGGTTATTTCCTGGCCAATTCGCTGGCCATTACCAAAGATTTATTCCGTGAATCAGTAACCCAGGCCATGCACCGGCTAAGCGAACGCCTAAACCGGAATTTTGGCTTTGAACCTGTAACGGTCAATGATATGGTTTGGGTTATTGGCAGCCGTAAACATCCGGAGTATGACGGCTGGCGTAATGCAGTGAGGCAAATGAATGATGTGTTGTTTTCTCTGAGCGGGACTGCCCCTGCCCCGGACGCAAAAGAAAAAGCGATGCCCGCCATTCAATATTTCGAAAAAATAAAAAGCCGCTATGTATCCAATAACCGCCACGACCGGAAAATCCGTTATGGCTGTTATTACAACCTGGCCGTACTATACTATTATCTTGATGACCCGCAGGGGATGATGAAAGAAGCCAATGGACTTGAATTAAATGACTTTGATGCGAGGGACGCTAAAGGTTTTAAGGAAACCGCCGCCTGGCTCAAAAGAATATTTGAGCAAAATAATATCTATACCCGGCATTTTGCCATTAATACAGAATCATTCAAAGGACCATTGGAGAAGACCGATGTTACGATGAAATGATCTGTACAAAAAGCAAAGAACTGAATGATCGGCTGAATACAAAACAGGAACCATTCTGAAATAACAGCAGCTACCCGACATGTTTCAACCTTACAAAAGATTAAAACCCTGATTGGAACATAAAGTTTTTAGAGTTGCTAAACAAGGTAAGCTTTCAGCATTATGCAGGAAACGGCTTGACGGTGAAAGGCACATACGCAGTAATGAAGTTATATAATGATGTATTTCGAACGGAATACCTGACAACGAATAAATTTACACCCGGAAACCAGTCATCTGTTTATATTTTTAATCAAGAAAGAATATGCACCAGCTAAACACACAGCCAACAGGAGTTTCACCGGTATTTTATTTTTGCTCACTTGCAGCGGCCGTCCTGCTTACTGCTATTGTAACCGCATATATTATGGCAAGGAAAAGAAAATAGCATGTAAGGC
>CAYPOD010000022.1:0-54520 GCA_964412375.1 uncultured Chitinophaga sp.
GACTTTAATAGAATTGTCCCTTTTTTTCTTTCTCCCTATGCCATTTAACATAATGTAAATTATAAGAAAACAGGAATACCGGTTTTTGGGTCTGTTTGATATACTATATATATTGTACCATGAACCTAGGCGCAGCGATACTGGCCGAGCATTCCAAGGCACAAACTGAAAAGATCATTAAATGGATCGGTGGCGATCAAAAACGCTTTGATGAATTGTTTGCCCTATTTGCAGGCAAGGATAAACTGCTCGAGCAGCGGGCCGCCTGGCCATTGAGTTATGTGGTGAATACCCGGCCTGAACTGATCAAGAAGCATTTTGGCAAGCTTGTACAAAAGCTAAAGCAACCGGGCATCCATGATGCGGTAAAAAGAAACGGCATCCGGCTGATGGAAGGAATTACTATTCCTGAAAAATACCATGGCGAGGTTATGAACCTGTGCTTTGATTATATCATTGACCCAAAAGAAAAACCCGCCGTGAAAGCTTTCTCCCTTACAGTGCTGCAAAACCTGGCCAAACAATACCCTGATATTAAACCAGAGCTGAGAACTATTATTGAAGATCGCTGGGACCTGGAAACCGCAGCATTCAGGGCAAGGGCAAAAAAAGTGCTTAAAGAACTTTCTTAGAAAACACTTTTATTGCGGAACCATCAGCAAGGAAAACTGAGGAAGGTGCCTGTTGCTGAAGAAATCCGAAATTCTGTCCATATAAAGTTTCAAAATCACAGTCAATCGTAAATGACCGGACCGGGTGAATGTTCCATCGTGGATGTTCAACATGATACTCTGCTGTTCTATCCTTACTGAAAGCCGAATATCCCCAGAAATGTTCTGTTATAAATTCTTCCTCACTGCCACTTTGTAAGGTTTCAGAATACATGCTGGCTTTAACCATCAGTTTGTTCCATTTTCCTCTCTTTTTCCATTTGTAAGTAACGAATAATGACTGTTCCTCTTGTTCCCATTCATGTTTCATTGGCATTGCAGCATAATGTTCTTTAAAAAAAGTATTAGCTGTAAAAGCTATTGCTCTTTTTGGAACGATCTCACTGATAAAAACGACTCCCCGCTTCCATTCATTTTCATTTTTAGACCGTACATAGAAACGAAGATTTACTTCAGGAAAGTTTATATGAAAAGGAATCCGCATGCCTTTTACCCTTACGTCCCTGAACAAAAACCCTACAAGACTTACATAATGCCTGTTATTCCAATGATCCAATTCTGTTTTTGCAGGTAAATAAGGTTGCAGAATGGCCGGATCAACTATATAGTTAGCCATAATCAGGTTTTTCCATTCAGCTGTAAGAAATACCTTTTCTTTCATTCCAATTTTGTTTTAACTGATCTTCTGTTCTTCTGCCGGTCTGTTGAATTCTTTAAATATCAGCCGCAGGTTCTGGTCATAGGTCACATAATTGTATAACCAGTTACAAAAAACAAAAAACCTGTTCTTCACTCCCAGTATCAGCATCAGGTGCAGTCCCATCCAGATCATCCAGGCAAAGAAACCGCCGAAATGTAATTTTGGTTTGGGAATATCCACTACAGCAAGATTTCTTCCCACGGTAGCCATCGAGCCTTTATCATAGTACTCAAATTGCAATAAATTCTTGCGGCTTGATTTTCTTTCCATGAGTTTCAGGTTATGTGCAACGAGGTCGGCCTGTTGCATGGCGGTTGGCGCCACCTGGGGATGACCATTGGGATATTTGGGTGTTTCCATATACGCAAGATCGCCAATTGCATATATGCTGTCATGTCCCTGAACCCGGCAATAACGGTCGGTTTTAATACGGGTCCCTTTTGTTACCAGTGACGGATCAATGCCCGGCGGCACATTGCCTTTGATACCGGCGGCCCATATCACGGTAGCAGCAGGTATCTCTTGTCCATCCTGCAGCAAGACATTTTTCCCGTTATAATTTTTGACCATTGTTCCGGTCATAACCGTTACTCCTAGTTTAGCGAGGTATTTTTTTGATTTGGCAGATGATTTTTCACTCATGGCAGCCAGTGTCCTGTCAGTTCCTTCCAGCAGGAAAATACTCATGGCGGAAAAATCAAGCTCGGGATAATCTTTTGGCAACACATATTTTTTCATTTCGGCCAATGCACCGGACACCTCCACTCCTGTTGGTCCTCCTCCCACCACCACTACATTCATCAGCCGTTGCAGCTCGTCCTTGTCTTTTATTGTATGGGCATCTTCAAACAACTGCAGCAAACGGTGTCGGATCTGCAACGCCTCCACTGTTGATTTCATGGGAAAAGCATGTTGCTCCAGGTCTTTATTGCCGAAGAAATTTGTGTCGGCGCCGGTGGCCAGCACCAGCACATCATAACTGATCTCTTCCGAATCGGTAATAATCTTCTTTTCTGCAGTTAAAACCGTTTTCAATTCGGCCAGCCTGATCTTTACATTTTTGCTTTTCTGAAAAACTTTTCGCAGCGGAAACGAAATATTGCTGGCATCGAGACCTGCTGTGGCCACCTGGTAAAACAAGGGTTGAAACTGGTGATAATTGAACCTGTCAATCAATACTACTTCAAAGCCTGCTTTATTATTGAGTTTGCGGGCCAGCCGCAGTCCGCCAAAACCAGCACCAACGATAACTACTTTCATGGCATGCTGTTTACAGCTCAAATTTACGCAATTTTCAATAAATTTTGAAAATTATGTAAATTTATTTTGGGATCGATCTTAATACAGCATCCTCACTTTGATTGTTTCTTTCACTTCTTTCAGTAATTGCAGGGCTTTGGCAGAAAGCTGTTTGTCCACATCCAGCACCACATAACCGATCTCTTCATTCGTCTTCAGGTACTGGCCTACGATATTGATATTATTTTTTGAAAGCTGTGTGTTGATGGCAGAAAGCACCCCCGGCACATTATTGTGAATATGAAGTATCCTGTGAGAGCCTTCCTGCGGTGGCAATGCCAGTGCCGGTACGGTATGCGAACCAAATGTGATCCCTTTTTCCAGGTAGTTAAACAATTTTATGCTTACATCTTCACCGATATTCTGCTGTGCCTCTTCGGTGCTGCCGCCGATATGCGGTGTTAAAATAACATTGGGAAGGTCCTGCAACGGAGATTGAAACCTGTCGCCGTTCTTTTCCGGTTCCACCGGGAATACATCCACCGCAGCACCACCTACCTGCTCGTCCAGAATAGCTTTGCGCAATGCTTCCAGCTCTACCACCTCTCCCCTTGCATAATTAATAAGAATGGATCCTTTCTTGAAATGTTTTAAGGTGGCTTTATTGATGATATTCTTTGTCTGTGTAGTTTCAGGCACATGCAAGGTCACCACATCTGCCTTTGACAATAATTCCTTCAACGATTTTGCATCTACTGCATTGCCCAATGGCAATTTGGTTTCCACATCATAAAACAACACTTTCATACCCATGGCTTCGGCCAGCACACTCACCTGTGAACCAATATTGCCATAACCGATAATGCCCAGTGTTTTTCCCCGCAACTCATAACTGTTCTTTGCATCTTTCATCCAGATGCCTTCGTGTGCGGCTTTGTTTTTATCCGGAATGCGACGAATGAGCATGATGGCAAGCCCAATGACCAATTCTGCCACCGATCTTGTATTGGAATAAGGTGCATTAAAAACAACCACCCCGTTTTTAGTAGCTGCTTTCAGATCTACCTGGTTCACACCAATGCAAAAGCAACCGATAGCCTGTAGTTTGACAGCTGCATCCAGCACTTTTTTTGTGATCTGTGTTTTGGAGCGGATGCCGAGAATATGCACATATTTTATTTCTTTAATGAGTTCATCTTCGCTCAGGGCTTTGCTGATCTTTTCTGCCTGCACATAACCATGCTGTTTGAAATTCTTTACAGCAATATCACTGATATTTTCAAGGAATAATATCCTGATCTTCTCCTTGGGATAACTTGTCTTGCCTGTCATATTACAAATATAACCCTGCCGTTATTACCATTATTTCATAATTGGGGAAAAGTTACACTTCCTCATTCCTGCACAGGCTTCTATTTTTGTCAAAACCAGTTTTTGTTGAAAAACCTTTTTTATTCTTTACTCTTACTGACGATTGTTTGTGGCTGTAATCTTTCATCTTCCACAAAAGCTGCGGAAGATGATTCATTGGAATTCTATCCGCCTGCGCCGGGCAAAATGCAGAAACAACTGTTCAGGCATTATTACCGGGCTGTTTCTGCACTGATGGATACCACCCTGCTCCGGAGCGGATTCAGCGGAGGTATATTGGTTGCCAAAGACGGCGAAATAATCTATGAAAAATACCAGGGGCTTATTCATTTGCAAAAGAAAGATTCGCTGACAGACAGCACAGCTCTTCATCTTGCTTCGTCAAGCAAACCGTTTACAGCCGTAGCAATACTCCGTATGATACAGGAGAAGAAATTATCACTCAATGACCCGCTGGAAAGTTTTTTTCCGGGGTTTCCCTATCCCGGCATCACTGTGAAAATGCTTCTCAGTCACCGGAGCGGTCTTCCCAACTATGTTTATTTTATCGCCAACAGCAAATGGGATAAGAAAAAATATGTGAGCAATAGTGATGTCGTGGATTTTATGTACCGCCATAAACCTAACAAAAGTTTTAGCGCCGGCACCAGGTTCAGTTACAGCAACACCAACTATGTGCTGCTGGCATTGATCATAGAGAAACTGAACAACAAACCTTTTCCTGAATACATGCAGGAAAATTTCTTTCAGCCATTGGGAATGGAGCACTCCTATTTTTTCACCAATGCCGACTCTGCCAGATCAGCTCCTTCATTTAATTACAACAGTCATTTCTGGAAAAACGATTTTCTTGATCTTACTTATGGCGACAAGAACATGTATTCTACTCCGGGTGATATGCTGAAATGGGATATGGCGCTGAGTTCAGAACAACTTATCAATAAAGCATTACTTGATTCAGCCTTCACTCCCTATAGCTTTGAAAAACCTTCTGTGCATAATTACGGGCTGGGCTTTCGTCTCCTGCTTTTGCCTAACGGGAAGAAAGTTGTTTATCATTTTGGCCGATGGCATGGTTTCAATGCTGCTTTTTCAAAACTGCCGGATGAAAAAGTAACGATCATTATTTTAGGAAATAAGTTTAACCGGACCGTTTACAATGCTGCTATAAAAGCTTATTCCGTATTTGGTGAATATGACAGATGGCATAGTGCAGGTGAAGAAGAAACAGAAGGCGGCTCCGGTGGCAAGAACTAAACAAAATCATTTCTTTTTTGTGCAAATTGTTTCCCAACTTTAGGGAGTGAAAATACTTTCTGCAGAAGAAATACGGGCATGGGATCAGTATACGATCCTGAATGAACCGATTCCATCTATTGACCTGATGGAAAGAGCTTCTTCCAGGTGTGTGGACTGGATCATGGAGCAATATCCCGGTTTTAGCACTTTCTCCATTTTCTGTGGCAAGGGCAACAATGGTGGCGATGGGCTGGCTATTGCAAGAATGCTGATCGAAAAAAATTGTTCTGTTACTATATACATTCTCGAATTTGGTCATAAAGGCACAGAAGATTTTCAAACCAACCTGGCAAGACTGCACAAATTTCCCCAGGCTGATATTCACTTTGTTCAGTCAGAGGAAAACTTTCATCCCATTCCCAAGGAACATATTGTCATTGATGCATTGTTTGGTTCAGGACTGAACCGCGGCCTGGAAGGAGTAACAGCTCAATTAGTGGCGCATATCAACGATGCAGGTTGTGAGGTCATTTCAATTGATATTCCGAGTGGCCTGTTTGTAGACAGGTCTTCAAAAGGAAAGACCATCATCAAAGCGGATCATACGCTGGCCTTTCAATGTTACAAACCAGCTTTTTTATTTGCAGAGAATGCGGAAAATATCGGGCAGATACATATTCTTGACATCGGGCTGATAACAGGTTATTATCAATCACTGCAAAACCGTTTTGAGCTGCTGGATGATGAGATCATTCATTCGATACATAAACCAAGAAAACGATTTGCGCATAAAGGGATTTATGGTCATGCACTACTGGTAGCCGGTAGTTATGGAAAGATGGGAGCAGCAGTATTGTCGGCGAAAGCCTGCTTGCGGAGCGGTGTGGGTTTGCTCACCTGTCATATTCCAAACTGCGGATACGAAATACTGCAAACAGCTGTTCCTGAAGCGATGGTCATGACAGATTTTAATTCTTCTTTCAGCACAAAAACAGAAGATGACCTGACGAAATATGATGCTATCGGTATCGGACCGGGAATTGGCACCGCATCAGAAACAAAGATGATGCTCCGGGAATTATTTGACAGTTACCGGAGTCCTGTGGTGCTTGATGCAGATGCATTGAACATGATTGCTTCACAAAAGGATCTGTTTCAACTGATACCCGCCGGTTCCATCCTCACTCCCCATCCAAAAGAATTTGAAAGACTTTTTGGCGAAACAGCCAATGAATTCGACCGGGTACTGCTGGCTTTGCAAAAGGCCACAGAATTGAAATGCATCATCATATTGAAAGGCCATCATTCATTTATTGCTACACCTGATGGTCACGGCTATTTCAATGCAACCGGTAATGCGGGTATGGCTACGGCAGGCAGTGGTGATGTGCTGACAGGCATACTCACCGGCTTACTGGCACAGGGATACAGTTCTGTTGAAACGGCCATTCTCGGTGTTTACCTCCATGGGTTGGCAGGTGATCTGGCAGCAAAAGACCTGTCACAAGAAGCGATGATTGCGGGTGATATTATACTTCATTTGGGACAAGCCTTCAAAGCCATCAACATGTAATGTTTATATAAAACAGCGATGTAAAATCATTTTTACATCGCTGCAATAAAAACGTAACAGGTATTCAGTTGCAATGTTTATTTTAAACTCACAATTGGTTTACCGATAGTCATCATTTTAAATTCCGCACTGCTGACCGTTTGAATGGCCATGTTATTCAATCTAAGAATATTGAACGTAGCAAGATCCGGCACATGGCGCAGCACACTATTCTCTATTAAATAAACAGCAGCCTGGCCACTTTCTTTAATGAGTTTACCATCTTCCATATTGGGCAAAGCGCTGCCCCTTGGTAATAAATTGATCTCCTGGGCGGGGACTTCCCTGACATGCTCCCATAGATATCCTAATGCTACCAATGTAGCAGGATTAGGAATGGGCCGGAGCGTTTTATCCACAACAAGAAAAACGGTGTCTTTGCCATTTTGCCTGTACAACGCTTTTTCATAAAGCATTGGTTCAGGAATAAATTTTGAAGGAATCTTTTCACCTTGTGGAATAGCATTCAAATCACTCTTTGAAATAAACTGGATCATGTTACCGTTGAGACCCAAAAGTTCAAAAGTTTGCGGATCGGGTATCCAGCGGCGTACTCCATTATGCATAATATAAACAGCCGGATCATTTTCTGCCTGTATCACCGACCCGTTTTTCAAGGTAGCATATGGTTTGCCCAATACGGTACTTACCTGTTGATTATTGGGAAGGGTATTCAATGGTTTAGCATCAAATTTTGCTGCAATCAGCGTTTCCATATCCGGTATCCACCGGAACATACCATTGGAATAAATATATTGTTCAGGCTCACCGCTAAATTGGTAGCGACCTCCTTCTTTCAACGGAGTGGCCTCTGCCATATATGGCGGGAAGTTTTGTGTTTTTTTCCAGTCAATATCCCCGGCTTTTTCAAATTTGAATTTTCCCATATCACCCGGTTTATTATTACCTGCATATTCTACAGGTACCAGTAACGATTGGTTTATATTAAACGCTGTTACATTTTTAACTTCGGCAAACGTTGTATAAATGATCCCGTTTTTCTTTTCCGTATCAAGATATTTTAAATAGTACCAGCCTGGTTCATTCGGTACCGACTCCATTACCATCCGCTCCCGGCCTTTATGATCTTCCTCATGTGGAAGTAAGACCAGGAAAGTTAGTTTGGGTTTGGTGATCAGCAAACCACTGTAACCGGAAACAAGATAGAAAGAACCTTCACTGTTTTTGTCATTAGGAACCAGTTGCCATGTTTCTAAGTAACTATTAGCCCGGGGCTTTACCGATACAGGAACATCCTTTTTGGTACCTGAAGGAGACGCAAGAATTTGGTTTTGATATTTGGTAATGATCCTGAAAGCCGGGCCATTGACCATTTTCCTTTCTTCATTGTCCCCTCCTGTAAATGCTGTCTTTATAGAACCTGAGAAGCTATCCCAGCCGTTTTCCAGTTTGTCTATGGCCATTTTATAAATTTTCTCCACCATATCTTTCGTAAAAATGCCAAAGTCAATAAGGAATTTGATGACCTTCTTTTCTATCCCGGCAAATACCCCATTAATGCTATTGAAAGTTGTTACAGCCTGACTCTTGAGGTCATTTTTTAAATTGTTCAGTGTTGTAGATACACCTGAAATGGTGGTTGACACATTAGTCAGCACAACGGATACGCCACTCTTGGTAGTTGAAAGTGCATTATTGGCAAAACTTTCAACAGCATCGGTAAAATCATAAAATGTTTTCTTTGCAAAACCGATTGCATCCCGGCTTATTTCTTTTATCTCTTCTGCAATTTTTTTAGCAAAATCCGCAACATTCCCGTTCATTTTTACCTCAACCTTCGCGGTAAATGATTTACCGGCTATTGTATATTTTACCATAACTCCAGTGCCACTTTCTAATCCTGAAAGTTGGCCGGAGAAATAAATCCTCTCTAGTTTAAATCCTTTTTTCAGATCATTGAAAAACGGAAGGTCGTTGATCACATCTTGTAATTTCCCAACCACCTGGTCATAGATAGCCCCGGTATTGATTTCAGCTTCAATCTTTGTTGTAGTCAGCAGGCTACCGAAATTGCCAATACTGGCATCTATGCGTCCTTCCAAAAAATTGTAGATCTTACCATTTACCTGGCATTTATAGCCGGTCGGTGTCAATTCAATTAATGCTTTACCCTGGGCAGCTTCCAGTATAGTGAGCATGCCGGTCAGGTAAAATATCCTGTCACTATTGGATACTAAAGGTTCACCCGACTGTTCAACGGGAACCAGTTTGAATTGCTGACCGGCAGTATTATTCCTGGTTGTGATTTTTAGCTGCGCACCATTCGCAGTACTACTTCCAAAATCAAAAATCAAAGAAGGATTCAATGCTGATTCTATTTCATAAAAACCATTTTCTTTTGGCACCAGTTTGAAACGCTGTGCCGGTGTGGTATTCGGAAGGTATTGCCAGATGGGCTGTCCGTTTGCCGCTATGCCATTTTGCACATCAAGGTTTTTTCCGCTGTTTACATTTTTAATGGTATAATACCCGTCACCGAGTGGTTCAAAAACAAATTGCTGGGCACCACTTTTGTTCCATTCGTTCTGCTGTACTAGCACACTGTACTCCATTTTCGCCCCGGGTATGTCAATTACCTTATCGCTGCTTTTTGCCTGCAGAAAGAATGGAACGCCGGCTTTTACCGTGGCAGAGCCGCTTTTTGATGCATTCGGATCAGATAATAATCCTTTTACTCCATTTACAAGACTATTAGTGCTCAGGTCAAAATATAATTCAAAGGGAGACTTACCATCAGCACCGGATAGATGAAATATTTTAAATCCGGATGAGGAAAGTTTTATAGGATCCATTTTGGCTTTAACCGTTACACCTCCCTGCAAGCTGGATAAATCTCCCTCCGCTCCGATATCAAACATGCCCTTATATCCGGCAAAAGTCCCTGCAGCGGCCATTCTTAAACCTGGCATCCATGTATTATCAAGTTTAAGTCTCGGAGTATCCGGACAGTTTTTTACATAATTATTTTCAAGTCTCAAACCTGCCATCATGTAGGTTGGAGCCTGTGGCGGAACTACTTTTATATAGGCTTCCTCTATCTTCATATTTATTGCTTCGTCAAGCAGGTTGAGATAGGTATTTTTCTTTTTATCGAATTCTGTTTTTACGGCACCCTGTAACCACTGATCCAAAACATTTTTCATACTGAGGTTACAGGTTCGGGCAACGAGCATATTTTTGGTTAGTTCATTATAGTTAAACGCCATGGTTACATCACCCATTATTTTCCCGTACATCAACTGACCGGTAAAAAATAATTCATCTGGTATCGGGATACAATAGGCATCGCATTGAAAAGTGAAGCCTGCCTGTAACCTCACACTGTTAATAGCCAGACCCTTCATGCCGTAGGGATTTTCCCAACTTGAACGCATGGAACCTCCCACTGCTAAAGTGACTGTCGTTCCGGTTGTTTTGACCAGTATATTGGCATCAAACAACAATGGTTTATCACGCCGGGTTGGATCAATATTCATTTCCCAGTCAGCGCCAATTGAAAATTCCGGACTGGTAGATACCGGTTTCATTTGCAATTTCAACTGGCGAAGAATGATATAGTCCTCAACCGGTATCAATTTCATGTTATCGTTGAAATTGATAGCTGCTTCCAGGCTGAAGTTGGTGATATCAACAGGAACATTGGCTCTGAACATTACATTTTCTACCGGGTTGGCCTGTGACAATGACTTCATAAAATCCGGTGCAAAAGCCCTGAGTGGTTGAGTCAGTTTATATTTTGTCAGCAGGTCATTTACCGGTACCCATGCAATAAAAGTGAACCCTTTGTTTACCGTAGTATTACCTGTTCCAAGTTTTGAAAATATCGGAAGTGTCGTTTCAATATTATCATCCATGGATGAAACAACCAGCCCTATGTTGGTCAGTCCAATGCGCCGCATTATTTCTATAGCAGGTATATTCTCATTTGATTCAGGCAATTGGTAGCCCATCATAATTCCCCACTCATAAGAACCTGTTGAAGTGACCGTATTGGTAGATGTTGTACCTCCGGTTGATGTTCCATATGACCCGGTCATCATCGTATTCAATCCCGATGAGCTGGTAGAGGTATTATTGGTGGCATACGATCCGGTCAGTGACGTATTCAGACTCATCGTATCGCCAGTCACCGGTTTCCCTTCAACCGTTGATCTTTTTACAACAAAATTTACTTTGCCCAATGGCGAAGAACCATCAAACAAAAAACTGTATGCTGCAGGTTTAATGGTGAGTTTAGCGGATGTTAATGTGAGCAGATTATTAACATTGGAGGGAATGGTCAGACTATTGGGTGGAATTCCCAGTCTTGTTACCACATCATTAAAACTCAGGTTGCTTAATCCAAATGATATTTCCCAATCCTTTTTGTTCGCCACAAGGTTACTTTCCGCAGTAATTGTCGTGCTGCCCCATGCCATAGATGCACCAAATGTCCCTGACAATTCAGGTTTGGTCAACGGATTTTTGACCGTATACCCGATCCGGACAGCACTCAGTTTCAGGTTATCCATTCCAAACAAAGGAAGCGGTGACCCTATACTTAATTCAGCGCTTATTGAACTGGACATTCCATTGGTAAAAGAAATGCTGTATTTACTTAGTACCATCGCTACCCTGATATCATCCGGTAGAAAAAGGCTACCCGTTTCCTGCGAATGCAGCATTGATTTCAGATTTACATCAGAAAGCTTTTGTCCTATTCTATCTGTTATTGAAAAAGAGGCCAGCGTATTATCATTGTTAAAGGCGCCAATGAAATCCACGTCAATGGCATTAAACATTTTACAGCGTCCGGTTAATGTTCTTGACAGGCCGGACCCTGATAACTCTACATTTGTGATGCTGATAGATCCGGCATTCATGACTTTCTCCACCGCATCCAGCATTTTGGTTTTTAATTCTTCTACTGTTTGAGAAAAAACATCATTGAATAATAAAAGAAGAATAAAAGCAACAAATATCTTTTTCATAGCAGAGTATTTTTAGTTGAATAGTTGAGATGCTTTTTATGATATCTATGCTCGTAGTTTATTAATCGTATACAATTTTTCAAGAATACTTTTTAGCCGCAGCTTATAGCTGGCATCAAAGCCTGAAGTATTCGCTGTTGCATTTCCATTTTTTAACTGGTTGAGATCCTGGATGAGGTGATCAATTTTCGAAAGATCCTTGACGGGAAGACTCTTGGCTGTTTTGTTCAGTATCAGGATATTATTCCTGTAAAAATCATCCTGTATGATAACAAAGTCATTGGTGAATTTTTTATACCGTTCCACCATTTCAAACACACTGGCACATTGGCCCACTAATTCCTTGATGCCTTCCTTTTGGGAGATCTCTTTAAAATTAAAATCGGGTGCAGATGAATTAGTGAGATCAAACAACTCAATGATCTGTGCACTGACAGACCCATTAAAATTGATCTTCTTTGCAATCTCGTCTTTCAGGTGTTTGATCTCTTCGAGATAGTCCCGGTATTCTATCTCATGCTGGTACAGGGCATTTTCAAATGCATTGTTTACCCTGTCAAGATCATTATAAAACACGATGTATGGCTGAAGCTGGCCGTTGACCCTTGTTAGAAATTCTTTGGTAATAGGATTGGTAACATCTACAATTACAGAATCCGCTTTTCGGCTGAGTTTTTCAATCCTTGCACTGTAGGAGTTAAAAGAAGATAAGCTTGAAAAAACACCGGTGATCAATTGAACCGGCGGAAAGCTTCTTTTTAATCCTTCTAAAAATCCGGATACCTGCCCTTTGAGTCTTTTTCTTTCTGGTTCCAGTATCGGAAGCATGCCGACATTTTCTTCCAGCATTTTTAAGATGACATCCTGCAACTGGAATCCCAGGGCTTCACTGGTTGGGTTATTGATGTCAATGAGTTTTTTGTACAGGATATTCTGACTCCTGGCGCCGGTGATCTCCATAGCACCCTGCTGCATTTCTTTAATGATCTCGATCCCGTTAACGATGATCTGGTAGTTCTTCTGGTATTTTACTTTATCAGATTGCAATTCATTTTGCTGCAATTGCTTTACCATTTCTTTCAGCCTGGTCACTTCTGCCACCAATGTTGGTGTGGACTCATGATCTTCGTTGTTATTGTATTGGGCAATACAATCAACGAACAACAGGCTAAACAGGCAATAGGAGAATATTTTTTTCATATCAGGTAGTTTAGAAAGCTAAAAAACATTAAAAGCAAACCATTTTCAAAAGGGCTGGACGCAAGGCTATTTCAGATTGGCTACGGGCCAGAAGAAGTATTCTTCCTTTCCTTCATATTTGTTGATCAGGCTTTTTACATGCAGGAAAAGCCGGTTATCCGGAAGTATAATTCCATCATATTGAACAAGTCCTTCCTGGCTCTTCAACGTGAAACTCACCGTAGAATCTTTGATCAGATATTTTCCTTTGGAGGGAGAATTATGGTTTTTGCTGAACCAGGGCACCAGGTTTTGCGGGTTTCCGGCAGTAGTATACCCGATTACAGCGCCGTCATCATAAAATCTCAGGTAAAAACGAAATGGGTTCAGGGTGTCAGAAAGAGTATGATACAAACCGTCGTAGCTTACCTTTTTTTGAGCATGTCCGGCAGTCCCTGAACATATTACGAACAATAGAAGGATGATCTTAAGTCTCATAAAGAATGGTTTGATAAGTAAGGGTTGCTTATCAAACTTAAAATGACCATCCAATTCAGGCTTTCTCTATTCTGACAAAAACTATCAAATTTTCGCCACTGCAATAATTATTTTTTAAAAGCAGTGAATCAATGATTTATGCAAGATATTAAATCATGTCAGGCTGTTTTTTGTGCGGCAAATTCGGTGGGTGTTTTCCCAAAATGTTCTTTAAAACACTTGGAAAAATAAGAGGCTGTTTCAAAACCAACTTCGTAGGCAATATCGCTGATACCCTGTCCGGACGATAACAGCACAGCGGCTTTCTGGAGCCGGTACTGACGTATAAACTCTACCGGCGTTATATTTAAAATGGCTTTAAGTTTTCTATTCAACGTCCGTTGGCTCATGGCTACGGATTGGGCCAATGTTTCAACTGACATACGGGGGTCATCCAGTTTTTCGTCCATTTGTTTGTAAAGTTCTTGCAGGAAAAGGTCATTGACATGCGGTAGTTTCCGCAAAGGAGTTTCCGGCAGCAATTCTTTCTGTAAATGTTTCCGTAATCGTTGTTGCTGGTCAATCAGGTTATGCAACTGCTGCTCCAGTTCATCCAGGTGGAAGGGTTTGGTCAGGTAAGCATCTGCCCCTTTTTTCAATCCGCTCAAACGACTTTCATGTGCTGCCCGTGCTGTTAGTAGTATAAAACCGATATGTCCTGTCCTGGTATCTTCTTTTACCCGGCTGCAAAGTTCATAACCATCCATTCCCGGCATCATCACATCGCTAATTACAAGATCCGGCAACTCTTCCTGGATCATTTCCCATCCTGTCGTACCATTATTTGCCTGTATCACTCTCCATTTTACAGCAAGACTTTGAACAAGAAAAGAAAGAAGTTCGGGATTATCCTCCACCACCAGAACCAAGGGTTTCTCTATGTTATCTTCAAAAGAACTTATCGTGTTATTTACCGGAATGTCGTGTTCAAGGTTATGTTTTTTAACCTGAGAAGAATCCCGGATGGCTTTTGCAACCGGTAGTTCCACAGTAAATATTGTTCCCTTTCCTACCGTACTTGAAACATTAATAGCACCACCCATCAGCGTTGTCAGTTCTTTTACCAATGCCAATCCTATACCGGTGCCACCTTGTTTGCGGGTCTTAGAATCATCGGCCATATAAAAACGGTCAAAGAGTTTTGGAATGTCCTTTTCGGGTATTCCGTAACCTGTATCTTCTACAGTCAATTGTACCATTGTATCAGAAAGCTCATCGTTGGATAACGAATCAATTGACACTTTTACTTCTCCTGTTTCTCCGGTGAATTTTATTGCATTACTTAATAAATTAAAAATGATCTTTTCCCATTTTTCCTCATCAAACAAATAAAGTCCTGATATTCCAGAACTGGAAAAGTCAAGCTGTATATTTTTATGTTTTGCCTGCAACGTAAACTGCTGTACACAGTTTGATACAAATTCTGACAACTCTCCCACTGTCGGATTTAACTTCATCTGGCCGGATTCTATTTTAGAAATATCCAGCAACTGGTTGATCAACCGCAACAACTGTTCTGCATTTTTATACGCATTGGATAGGACAAGGTTATCAGCAGAAGAAAAATCATTACTCTTCTGTAATTTTTCCAGTGGTGTAAGGATTAAAGTCAAAGGGGTTCGGAGTTCGTGGGTAATATTGGAAAAGAACCGGTCTTTTATCTCATCCACTTCTTTCAGATGATTGGCTTTGCTTTGCTCCAATTCAATTGCATGCTGCATCTTCATCCGGGTTGCCCTGTGCTTCCAGTAAAGTCTTATTAATAACAAAGCAACACCTGCATACAGACAATAGGCCCACCAGGTGGCCCACAAAGGCGGACGAATACGGATAGCTATTTCTTTAATATCCGGACTCCAGTCACCAGAAGTATTGGAGGCATTTATCATTAAAGTATAGACTCCCGGCGGTAGTCTTGTGTAAACAGCGATATTCCGGTTGCCGGTATTGATCCATTCCTTATCATATCCTTTGAGCATATAGCGATAGGATATTTTTTCAGGCTGATTGAATTGCATACCGGCAAATTCGAACTGGAGAAAATTTTTGTTATAAGGCAATACCAGTTTTTCCAATTGATTGATCGGGCTGGGCAGCCCTTTCATCCCATCAGTAAAATCTATGGGATTATTATTGACCACTATTTTTGTTAATCCTACCGATGTATGAAATGTATCCGGGGCAAATGCTGCCGGATCAAATATGGAATAGCCGTCAATTCCTCCAAAAGCAATGCGGCCGTCCGGTAGCTTTAAATGATGAAAGCGGTTGAACTCGTTTCCTGGCAGACCATCTTTAATATCAAAGTTGTATATGCTTTTACCATTGTTTCCGAAACGACATATTCCTTTGTTGGTGCTTATCCAAAGATTGTTTTTGGCATCGGGAACAATTCCGTAAACGGTATTGTTTGGAAGTCCATCCTCAACTGTAAAGGTTCGTATGTTTCCGGTTGTTTTATCCAAACGAATTAACCCATAACCCAATGTGCCGATCCATAGAATATTTTTGTCCAAAGGATCATTACATAGATCTGTTAACATATCTGACGGCCAGTTCCATTTTTTATCTGCTGTTGAAAAATGTTCAACGATTTGGCTGTTTGCAATTTTATATAGACCAATTTTATTGGTAGAAACCCACTGATACTTTTCATCCGTTTCCAGATCAACCACCGTACAGGTTGGTGGAAAAGAAATAGCCGAAGAAGTGTAGCGGGGCATTGATGTGTTGTGTTCCCAACTCCAGGTATTTCCCAGAATATCCATTGCATACATGATCCCGGTTGGAGCAAGACTAAGTCCCCGGATGGGAGGATATTTACCTTCAGGAAATGGCACCGCAGCCAATGATCTATTACTTAGTGTATAAATGGTATTACCACCCCTGTATTCTTCAGATTCCTGCTGCGAGATCCAAAATGTTTTGCCAGGTGTATTACAATATCTGAGCCCATAAGACCAGCTTGCTGATTTAATGGAAGCGGGAAATGCTGAAACAATATTCATTTCTCCGGCAAGAATATCATGCGTAAAATTTACTGTATAAGGGCCGGAGTGAAATGGCAGCGTACGGGTATCAACTTTATATATTCCAGATGCATTGCTGCCAAACCAAAGAACCCCTGACTGATCCATTAGTAGTGAAATAGCATAATCGTTATGATTACCCGGATACTGCCATAGCCTGGCGATCTGAAAATTTTTATCCATGCGATAAACCACCCCATTTGCTTCTATGTATAAATGTTTATCAGGCCCCGGAATAAGATGACGGATATTACAATCTTTAACCGGTAATGGAACGGAGCGGAAAGTTTTTTTAAGTGGATCAAATAACAAAAGCCGGTTTATTTCATTTAGGGCAATAATATCATCGGTAAGTACTGCCATTCTATAGGTAACGGCTTTAGCTGATTTGAAATTCAAATCATCATTAAATGGGAAAAACCGGCAACCCTGTTCATTCAATATCTCTATTCCGAAATCTCCATAAAGACAAATATCTCCTTGCTGATTTTCTACCAGGTCATAGTGACCATCATAGTATAGCGTTTTATTTTTTGTGCTAAAGACGGTTGTTTCCCTGGTCGAGGGATCATACCTGATCACACCCTTCCTGTTCGTTATTACCCAATAAACGCCGGTTTTATCCCTGATAAAACGGCTGGATTCGTATTGAATTAAAATTTTCCTGATAGTTTGGGTTTCGGGATTTCGTATCACTTTCAACGTTGCCGGATCGAAACATTCAAATTCTGAATTGGTGTACATTATCCATAAAAGTCCTTGCGGATCCATATAAAGCCCCATGATGACATTGGACTGAATGCTATTGCTGTCTTTGTCAAGATGCCTGAAAACGGTGAATGATCTGCCGTCATATCTTGCCAAACCATCTCTTGTTGCCACCCATAAAAACCCATCTTTATCCTGTTGCAACCCGCTTACAAAACTTTGGGGAAGACCATCCTCCACTTTTAAGTTTTTGAAGTGGGAATAAAGAGGTTGCTGTGCATTTATTCTACCAATAAAAAAGAGGAATACTATCGCAATTAGTTTCAGCTGCATGGACGGTGCTTGGGGATTGACAAGTTAACTATAAAGTTCAGCATTATCAGCGTTTTAGGGTCAGAATCCTGGCAGATTTGGTTTCAAAATCACTGTCTGAAATTTCCCCCTCATCCCCTATCTTTGCCACCCTTTGGGCGGTAAACCGTCCTTTAAATTTTGATTAAGAATCAACACTTATGGACAAATTGATCTATCTCGTTCCCGTGATGGGGCTGATTGGGTTACTCTACACTTTTATCAAATTCAACTGGGTTGCTAAACAAGATGCCGGCAACGACCGGATGAAGGAGATCAGTACCTATATCGCCGAAGGTGCGATGGCCTTTCTGAAAGCTGAATGGAAGATACTTGGATACTTCGTGGTGATCGTAGGTATCCTGCTTGCTGTGATGGCTTCGGCCAATCCTCATTCCCACTGGCTCATTGCCGGTGCATTTGTAGTGGGTGCCGTATTCAGCGCCACTGCCGGTTATATCGGTATGAAAGTGGCCACCAAAGCCAATGTAAGAACGGCGCAGGCTGCCCGCAGCAGTTTATCAAAAGCCCTGAATGTTTCTTTCACCGGCGGTGCTGTGATGGGACTGGGTGTAGCTGGCCTGGCGGTGCTGGGTTTGGGTGGTTTGTTCATCGTTTTAAAGCAAATATTCGCTGCGGATGCTCCGGTTAACAGTGATGAGATGATCAGAACCATTGAAGTGCTGACCGGTTTTTCTTTGGGTGCTGAATCCATTGCCCTATTTGCCCGTGTAGGTGGCGGTATCTATACCAAGGCTGCCGATGTCGGTGCAGACCTTGTAGGCAAAGTGGAAGCAGGCATTCCGGAAGATGATCCGAGAAATCCCGCCACGATTGCCGACAACGTAGGTGATAACGTAGGTGATGTGGCTGGTATGGGCGCCGACCTGTTTGGTTCGTATGTAGCTACTGTTCTCGCTACAATCGTCTTGGGTCAGCAAACCATTGTATCAGGTGATGACGGCCTGGGAGGTCTTTCTCCTATCCTGCTCCCCATGCTGATCGCCGGTATCGGAATAATTTTTTCTATTGTCGGTACCTGGTTTGTCCGCATCAGCGAAGCAGCCGGTATCAATACAGATAATGTGCAAAAAGCCCTGAACATGGGCAACTGGGGTTCAATCATACTTACAGCAGTTGCTTCAGCCGGGCTTGTAGCCTGGATTCTTCCTGAAAACATGAACCTTCGCGGTTTTGAATTTACCAAATGGGGTGTGTTGGGTGCAATTGCTGTCGGTTTGGCGGTAGGCGCATTGATGAGCATTATTACGGAGTATTACACAGCCATGGGTAAAGGCCCGGTGAAATCAATTATCAAGCAATCTTCCACCGGTCATGCCACCAACGTTATCGGTGGCCTGGCAGTAGGTATGGAATCTACTTTTTTGCCTATACTGGTGCTGGCAGGGGGTATCTGGGGCTCATATGAATGTGCCGGATTATACGGGGTGGCGATTGCTGCAGCCGGTATGATGGCCACCACAGCCATGCAGTTGGCGATTGACGCATTTGGTCCGATTGCTGATAATGCAGGCGGTATTGCGGAAATGAGTGAACTGCCCCCAGATGTCCGGGAAAAAACTGATGTGCTGGATGCGGTGGGCAATACTACAGCCGCTACCGGTAAAGGTTTCGCCATTGCTTCGGCTGCGCTGACAGCACTGGCTTTGTTCGCTGCTTTTGTGGGTGTGGCCGGTATTGATGGTATTGATATTTACAAAGCAGATGTGCTGGCTTCCCTTTTTGTGGGTGGCATGATACCTTTTATTTTCTCATCCTTGGCCATCAAAGCTGTTGGACAAGCTGCCATGGCGATGGTGGAAGAAGTTCGCCGCCAGTTCAAAAGTATTCCCGGCATCATGGACGGGACAGGTAAACCTGAATATGATAAATGTGTGGCCATTTCTACACAGGCATCTATCAAAAAGATGATGTTGCCCGGGGCCATTACCATCATCTCCCCATTAGTGATCGGATTCTTGCTGGGTCCTGAAGCATTGGGTGGTTTCCTGGCCGGTGCCACAGTAAGTGGTGTGCTGATGGGAATGTTCCAGAACAATGCCGGCGGCGCCTGGGATAATGCCAAAAAATCTTTTGAAAAAGGTGTGGAGATCAACGGGGAGATGTATTATAAGAAATCAGAGCCCCACAAAGCTTCTGTTACCGGCGACACCGTAGGTGATCCTTTTAAAGATACTTCCGGGCCTTCAATGAATATTTTGATTAAATTGATGTCCATTGTATCTTTGGTCATCGCCCCGAGCCTGGCCCAATTGAAAACGGTTAAAGAAGGCGAAGTAGCAAAAGAGACCAAAAAAGAAATTAAAGCTGAACCTATCACTGCAATGGCAGAAAAAACTAACACGGTTCAGTATAAATAATCAAAGAGTCTAATCAGAACCATTACTTAAGTCCCGCTGTTTCTACAGGGGGGCTTATTTTTTTTAGAACACAGATACATATGATAGTTATGATAAGTTAAGATTTTAAATCAGCGTAAATCATCAGGATCATCAAAATCTACATACACATATTCCTTTCCACGTCAGCTTTATTAAAAAAAAGGCAGGTGTTTTAAACACCTGCCTCCAAGCATATTGGTATTGGCTGTCCTATAAACCCGCCATCATTTTCTTTTGCTTCAAATTGCTGAGTGAAGGATCCATCTCTATCGCTTTATCACAAAGGGCCACACCTTTTTCCTTCTCTCCTTTTTTCTGGTAGCTCATCCCGATCATATAAAGAGTAGAAGCATTGTTTTTATCATATTCCAGCACCCGGTCCCAGTAATCAATCGCCAGCTGATATTTGCCGCCGTAGTAATAAGCTTCGGCTACCATGTTCAGGATATTGATATCGCTGGGTTTTCTTTTCAATATCTCGTTGAGTATCTCTACACCTTCGTTCAGTTTGCCAACATTCAGGTAAGCAATACCAAGGTTTTCCAGGTAATCGTTATCTTTCTTATAGCCTTTTTCACCGGCTTCTAAAATGTATTTCAGGGCATTTTTGTCGTCATGCATGGCATAGCAGATCAGCCCCAGTTCATAGACCCAGTAATTTTTTGACGGATCAAGTTCAATGGCCTTTTGAAAATATGGGATAGCTTGCTTGTAATTCATCATATCAGCAAAACTGCGGGCAAGCATATACGGCACTTCTGCATTTTGCGGATCTTCTTTGGCCGCTGCATTCAGGTACTTGATAGCTTCGCCATAATTGTCCTGGTCATAATATACTTTGCCGATATAGTAACTGATCTTTTCAGAAGGATCAGCCTTTCTTAGTTTGTTGGCATAGAGGATCACATCATCATGCTGCTTCATCTGGAAAGAAAGATTCATCAGTTGTTTGTAGGTAGCTGCTGATTCATCGCCCAGCTCAACTAATTTTTTGTAAGTCTCTCTTGCCTGGCTGTACCGGCGCAGATCGAAATAGGCTGAGGCAAGTTCTGATACTACGCTTTTGTTGCTGCCATCGTATTTACTGGCCTTTTCAAAATGCTTTAATGATTCGAGCCTGCGGCCCTTTTCTTTTTCCTCCAGCCCTTTTTGCAAAAAGAAATCGGCACTGTCTGCAAGCCTGATGTTGTTAAAGGAGGTTTGTGAAAATACCTGTGTTGATACTACCAGCAGGATACAAAAAGAAATTGTTTTGCGGATCATAGGGATGATTTTAATAGGGTACTCTTCAGATAACAGTACACAAGATATAATTTAGATTTTCAAATCAGAACCTTAATGCTGTAATTATCAGCCAATACTGTTCCAAAATAGTAGTTATTTCAGAATAATTCCAGACAGGGGCGGTAAATTTACGGTCAGCCTGTATTTTTTTTGTTCCCTGTCAACTAATTCAGAACGTATCTCCGGGTTATAAACGGTGCCGGCGCCCCAGTATATTGCCCTGTCACTGTTGAATATTTCCTGTTTGTAAGCCTTTCCACTTACAAAAATTTGCCAGTCATTCCTTACCACAGGTGTCATGTTCAAAATAACCAGCAGGTCATCTTTTTTGCGTTTTCCTTTGCGGCGAAACACAATCACCGATTCCTGCCGGTGGTTCAGGTCCACCCATTCAAAACCATATTCATTGAACTGGTTGTGGTAAAGCGCCGGTTCTTCCCGCATCAATTTGTTGAGGTCGGCCACACATTCTTTCAAAAGCCGGTGACAATCAAACTGTAACAGGCCCCAGTCCAGTTCTGATTTATAATTCCATTCGGTGGTTTGCCCGAATTCATTGCCCATGAAAAGCAAACGGCCGCCGGGATGTGTCCACATATAGGTATACAGCAATCGCAGGTTAGCAAATTTCTGCCATTCATCTCCCGGCATTTTATAGATCATCGGGCTTTTGCCATGCACCACTTCATCATGGCTCAGCGGCAGCATAAAATTTTCATCATAATAATACATCATGCTGAAAGAAAATTTATCCTGCATAAACTGTCGCATGTACGGGTCAGCTTTGAAATAGTTCAGTGTATCATGCATCCAGCCCATCATCCATTTCATACCAAACCCCAATCCGCCCTGGAAAGTAGGTTTGGAAATTCCCGGCCAGTCAGTAGCTTCTTCAGCAATGGTCTGCACATCAGGAAAGTCGCGGTAAATCGTTTCATTCAGGTCTTTGATAAAAGCAATGGCTTCGAGATTGCCATTACCGCCAAATTCATTAGGCTCCCACTCGCCTTCCTTTCTTGAATAGTCCAGTTTCAGCATGGAGCTCACCGCATCCACCCGGATGCCATCTATATGAAAAAGATCAAACCAGAACCTGGCGCTGCTGATGAGAAAGGATTTTACTTCTCCCCTTTTATAATTGAAAATATAACTGTTCCAGTCCGGGTGAAATCCTTTCCGCATATCGGCATACTCATAGGTATGCGTTCCGTCAAACATGAATAAGCCATGTGCATCATAAGGAAAATGTGAAGGTACCCAGTCGAGGATCACACCGATATCCTCCTGGTGAAAAGCATCAATCAGCCGCATCAGTCCCTGCGGATCACCAAACCGTGATGTGGCGGCAAAATAACCTGTGCATTGATAACCCCAGCTGCCATCAAAAGGATGCTCCGTCACCGGCATCAGTTCCACATGGGTAAAACCCAATTCTTTCACATACGGAACAAGTCTTTCTCTTATCTGGTCATAAGTGTTGTAAGATTCTTCGTCATTTTTATCAGGACGTTGCCAACTGGCCAGGTGCACTTCATACACACTCCACGGTGCATCCAGTGCATTGTGTTTTTTTCTTTTTTTCATCCAGTCGCCGTCCTGCCATTCATAATACATATCCCAGGTGATGCTGGCGGTATGTGGACGTTTTTCCCAGAAATTGGCAAAGGGGTCACCCTTATCAACTGTTCGGTCTGCAAAACCAACGATATGGTATTTATATGCCTCGCCTAACCGAAAATGAGGGATGAAACCTTCCCAAACACCACTCTTATCCCAGCGTGGATACAGTTCATATTCATGATTTTTCCAGTCGTTGAAATGCCCTTTCACCGAAACAGAGGTGGCATTTGGGGCCCAAACACAGAAATACATGCCCCATATTTCATTAACCTGGATGGAATGTGATCCAAACTTGTGGTAAAGCCTGTAGTTGGTCCCGTTTTGAAAATTGCTGATATCTTCATCGGTAAGCAGGGAATAATTCCAAACAGGCAGTGATGTATCTACAAAATTTTCATCTTCATATCTTTTCGGTGTAGCGGTGGCCGTGACCGATGCCCCGGACGGAGTTTTCTTCTTTTTTTTTGTGGAATCCTGTTTTACCTGCTTCATATACAGCTTACAGCTTTAACGTAATATTACATGAACGGTTAGTATGCCTTTATAAATTTAAAGGAAATTAGCTGGCTATAAATTAAATCTACGAAAACCATTAAACCACATACCGGCTGTTTTGTTTGATCCTGACTGCGAAAGCCTTGCCGGCAAACCAACCAACAAACCATGAGAAAATTTACAGCTGGCCTTATCTGCCTCCTGTTCCTCTCCTATGCCGCACAGGCGCAGCAACTTACTCTCAAAGGAAAGATCGTTGATTCCCTCGAAAACAGAAATTTAATATATGGAACGGTTTCCCTGTTGCGAAGTGCAGATACGACATTGGTCAGGTTTACCCGGACAGCGGCAAACGGGCAGTTTTCGTTGCCGGTGACCGATACGGGTAAATATTTACTTTTTATCACTTATCCCAGGTTTGCCGATTTTATGGAGAAAATAGACATACAGGCAAATATGGACCTGGGAAATATTTTCCTCACATTAAAAAGCAAAGTGCTGGAAGAAGTAGTGATCCGGTCGGGCAGTGCCATCCGCATCAAAGGCGATACAACTGAATTTGTTGCCGACAGCTTTAAACTGCGTGAAGGTGCCACCGTGGAAGACCTGTTGCGAAAACTTCCCGGGTTTTCAGTTGACAGCAAGGGAGAAATTACAGCACAAGGCAAACGGGTGGACAAAGTGCTGGTGGACGGTGAAGAATTTTTTGGCGACGATCCGACAATGGCCACAAGAAATATTTCGGGTAAAGCAGTGGACAGGGTGCAGGTGTATGAAACCAAAACCGAACAGCAACAGCTAACGGGTATCACCACCGGCAATGAAGGAAAAACTGTGAACATAAAACTCAAGGAGGATTATAAGAAAGGTTCATTTGGAAAGATCAATGCGGGAACCGATGACGGCAACTACCATGATGGCAGGGCCATGTATAACCGGTTTATTGGGAAAAAGAAAATGTCTGCATACCTGACCAAAACAAATGTAAATGCAGGCAGTCTTGACTGGGAGGAACAACGAAAACTCGGCATTGAGGAAGATTATGAATACGATGAAATAAGCGGTTATTATTTCAGCTTTGGCGGAGGTGATGATTTCAACAACTGGAACCTGCGGGGGCTTCCCGATGCCACAACCGGCGGAGCTTTATTAATTGATAAGTGGAATGAAGACAAACACAGTGTGAATACTTCATACCGCTTCAACAGGCTGCAAACAAACAATGAGGGCAACACATTGATGCAGAACATTCTTCCCACCGGACTCACCTACAGCAACACGTTCAGCACCGTGAACAGTCTCAACCAGCAACAGGCCCTCAACGGCAAATATGAATGGAAACCCGATTCGCTTGTTTCTTTCAGGCTAATCACCGCTTATAAATACCGCACTGGCGATGTGGCAGGTATTAATAACAGCGAATTTCTCAATGCCGACGGAGAATTTGTAAACCAGGGTTTTCGCAACTATACTAATAACACCAAACGACACCAGAGCGATAACCAGTTTTTATACAAACAACTTTTCCGAAAGAAGAACAGGATATGGCAAACCACTTTGCGCTATGGCATCACCGATGATGAAAATGAGGGATTCAACAATACAGTGATCCGCTATTATAACAGTGGTGTATTCAACTTTGCAGATACGATAGACCAGCAGAAAGTCTTTGACGGACGATCTACTACGATGGGAATCAAAACCACTTTCAGCGAGCCGCTCAGCGAACGCTTTACCCTGGTGCTGGATTATGCATTCAATAAAAATCATTCCCTTTCTTTCCGCAATACTTTTGAAAAAGATATAGATGGTAAATATGAAGTGCTGATCCCTACTTTCAGCAACAACTTTGAACTGGATGCTTATTCCAACAGCGGCAGTGCTTTGCTCCGCTATAACTGGAAGAAATTAAGAATGGCCATGGGTTCAGGAGTTTCAGCTGTAAAACTGTTGCTGGAAGACAAAGATGCACAACAAAACAGCCGCTACAATTTCCTGAATCTTACACCACAGGCACAGATAGGCTACCAGATCAAAGCACAAACAAATCTCAGCTTCAGTTACCGGGGAAATAACCGGCAGCCGACCATCAACCAGTTGCAGCCGCTGCGAGACAATACCGACCCGCTGAATGAATACCAGGGTAATCCTGATCTGAAAGTCGGGTTTACCCATAACATTTCCATGTTTTTCAATGATTATAAAGTGCTGAAGCAACGTGGCATCTGGCTCAATGCCGGTTACACTATCCAGGAAAATGCGATTACACAATTCAACACCATCGATGAGAGCACAGGTAAAAGAACTTATTATCCTGTGAATGTAAATGGCAATAACAACTGGTATTGGTGGAGTAGTTGGAATAAAGGTGGTGGAGAAGGCAAACCGCACTTTGGCTTAAACCTGAATGGAAACGGAAGCCGCTTCATCAATTTTGTAAATGGTGAAAAAGTGGTGACCAATTCTGGTTCTGTTTCTATTGGACCTAACGTCGGTGTTTTTAAAGAAGAGAAATACAGCTTCAATATCAGCCCCAGGCTCGCCTACAACTTTTCAAAAGCATCATTGAGCACAGCTATCGACAATAATTATTTCAGCTATGGTGGCAATTTGAACACATTTGTCATGCTGCCGGGAAAAATTGAGCTGAACACAAGTTTGAATGCAGACCTGCGGCAGCGTATTCAGGCCTTTGCTTCAAATGTGAACCTGGTGATCTGGAATGCATCCATTGGCAAAAAAATATTTAAGGACAAATCGGGCAAGATCATTTTTGATGCCAATGACATGCTGAATGAAAATAAAGGGTTTACCCGTACCATCAGCAACACATTCATCACCGACGACCGTTTTCAGCGGGTGAGCCGCTACTTCCTGCTGCGTTTTGAATGGTCGTTTAATAAAATGCCGGGAGGAGAAAAAAAATGAGAATAACGCTGATCTTCATATGCATGGCCTGTTTCGCTGCCAATGTGCAGGCTCAGGATCGGTTTTTCGGAAGGATCAAAGTGGAGTTTGAAAAAACAACCAGTGTCCGCCAGTTATACAAAGACCTGGAAAGTGATGATGACAGATGGTATGAACAGGTCAAGGACAGGTTGCCGGTCACCAGCCTGAATTATTATGAGTTTATCGGCGACAGTACCGCTTCTATATTCAAACCGGGCAAAGAAATGCCGGTTGATAACCGCAGTTTTTACAGGCCGGTAGCGGATAAAAACGTTGTTTATACCGATTTTAAAACAGGTACTACGGTTTCACAAAAACCGGTGTACGAAGAAACATTCCTGGTGCAGGATAGCCTGCGCAAAATAAAATGGAAGATCACCGGTGACATACGCACCATTGCCGGCTTTGACTGCCGAAAAGCCATTGGCATTATGGATGATACCATTGCCATTTTTGCTTTTTACACTGATGAGTTGATGGTTCCCGGAGGACCCGAAGGCGTGAACGGGCTGCCTGGTATGATACTGGGCATGGGTATACCCAGGTTGCATGCGACCTGGTTTGCCACTAAGGTGGAGGTGTTTGATGTAAGCATGAAACCTGTAGCTGCTCCCACAAAAGGGAAAAAAGTAACAAGGGAAGAAATGACAAGGTCTCTTGAAAAAGTGTTGCGGCAATGGGGAAGTTATGGCAACAAACTTATCATCAATTTTTTGATCTGACGGATCATCTCTGCAATTCAAATACAAAACTTTCACCCGGCTTAATTTCAAAGCCGGTCAATCCTGTTATTTTACCTGATGTAACTTCTTTTGCTTTGGTAAAGTTTTTTATTCTTTCTGCATACACATTCCAATCGGGAATAACGGTTTTATCGCCTGTGTGTGCAATGACCATTATCGTTTGTTTGTCGTTATACCTGAAGTAAACATATAGCCCGTCCCTGGGAATGAACTGCATGGTTGTACCGGTTGTCATGGCTGATGAATTTTTCCTGAACCTGGCAAGCCTGCTGATATGGTTAAACACTTCGTTTTCGATTGCGCTTCTTCCCGATTCAGTAAACCTGTTCACAACATCTTCATTCCACCCGCCGGGAAAATCTTCCCGCACTGTAGCATCAGTATTCATCTTTTTATTTTTCATCAGCACTTCAGTGCCGTAATAAAGCTGGGGAATACCCCGCATAGTCAGCAGCCAGTTTAATCCCATTTTCAACTTGCCCCAATCCTCTCCCACCACAGAAAAAACCCGGTCCATATCATGGTTGTCCAGGAAATTACAGTTGTTCATCGGGTCTTTATACAGTACATCCTGCGCCAACGTTGTATAAATTTTATTGACCCCGTTCATCCATTCAGGTTTGTCATTCATGCCACTGAGCATGGCAAAGGCTGTTTGAAAATCGAGCATTCCTTTTGCATTGTGACGGAATGGAGAGCTAATATTGTTCTGCGTAAAGTATGCATTGGCTACCGTGCTGTTGACCCAGGATTCACCAAAAACCGTAAGTTTTGGGAATTCTTTCTGCAGCGCTGCATTGATATCATTCAGGAATTTCTCTTCGCAGTATTTATAAGTGTCCACCCGCCAGCCGTCAATACCATATTCCTCCGTTGTCCAGACAGCATGCTGAATAAGAAATTTTGCGACGAATGGGTTACGCTGGTTCAGGTCGGGCAAATGCGGCACAAACCAGCCATCGAGCATGGCTCTGCGATCATTTTGTGATGCATAGGGATCAAAGAACACTTCTTCCCGGTGATTGGGCCCCCTGTCACCCTGCGAAGTATTGAACCAGTCTTTCATTGGTTTGTCCAATGCAAACCAGTGATGATTACCCACATGATTATAGACTGCATCCTGTATCACTTTCATTCCGTTGCGGTGCAGGGTTTCGCAAAATAGTTTATAACCTTCATTGCCACCGAAACGTTTATCTACTTCATAGTGATCGGTGAACCAGTAGCCATGATACCCGGCTACTTTATTACCCCACTCCTCCATCAGGGGCATATCATTTTCTATCACCGGTGTCAGCCAGAGCGTTGTCACTCCCAGTTCTTTAAAATAATCCAGCCGGTTGCTGATGCCTTTGAAGTCGCCGCCGTGGCGGGAGAACATATTTTTCCTGTCGCTGGTTTCATCGCGGTAGCCTTTGATAATATCATTGGACGGATCGCCATTCGCAAACCGGTCAGGCATCAACAGGTAAATAAAATCTTTTGCTGTCACTCCCTGCACCCGGCTGACACCGTTTTGTGAGTGGCGGGGCTTTAATTCATACTCAATGATCTTAAACGCTACCGCTTCAGGAGATTGAAGATTATCAATCCTGAATTTGATCTTACCAGGTTTGGCATATTTATCAATAGAAAGATCAATAAACAGGTAATTTGGATTTTCAACTTTGTGTTGCTTAAGCAACCTTACACCCGGATATGGCACCAGGGTAAGTTTTTCATTTGCCACTCTTTCCCGGTGGATCATTAATTGAAGAGTTGGCTCCTTCATGCCGGTGAACCAATGAGTGGGATAGAATTTCTGGGAAAAAGAAACCAGGCAGTTGAGGAGTGCAAATGCAACCACTATGCTTTTTTTCATAGCAATTATTTTTCTTTAATACGAAGTGTAAGAAAGGCAGCAACAATCATAGCCACCCCGCCAGTAACAATAGTCAGTATTGCATTTCCATTAAAAAGATGTTTGGTGAAAATGCCTAACAATGTAGCAGCAAGTATTTGTGGTATTACAATGAAGAAATTAAAAATGCCCATATACACTCCCATTTTATGGGCTGGCAATGCCCTTGTAAGCATTGAATAAGGCATGGCCAGAATGCTGCACCATGCCAGCCCTATTCCTGCCATGCTGATGATCAGCATATCCTCGTTCTTGAAAAAGTAAAGAGAAATAAAACCTGCCCCTCCGGCAATAAGAGCAATCATGTGAGTAGCCGGTCTCGAATATTTTTTGGCGAGAACAGGTAGCAGAAATGCAAAAAAGGCAGCGAACCCGTTATAAAATGCAAACAATACACCTACCCAATTGCCCATTTTATTGTAAGCTTCTGATGTAGCATCCGTTGTTCCCGCAATGTGCTGTGCCAGCGCAGGGGTTGTGTATATCCACATGGCAAAAAGGGCAAACCAGGAAAAAAATTGTACTACAGCAAGCTTCTTCATGGTTACGGGAAGAAAATTGAGGTCATCCATTACTTCAACAAAGCCATTGGTTTTATTAGCAGATGCAAACATGGATGCTACTAACTGGCATAATCCAAATGTTGTGATGCCGCCTGTCAGTACATACAATTCCTTTTCCAGGGGTTGTGAACTACGGCTGTTATAAAAATAAAGACCCAGGCTTAGTATTATACCTATGACTGCCCATACTTGCCCTTTTCTCTTAAAAATGTTTGCCGGTGTTTTAATGATCACTTTATTCTCTTCATCACTTATTTCGCCAAAAGATTTTAATTGTTCAGGAGAATATTCCTTTGTTGTTAGAACAGTATAGCTAATGGCCAGGATATATATTACAGCTCCAATTATAAAAGATAAACGCACCGAATCAGGTATTATTCCCTCCGGTGCCTCATTGGCAACACCAAATGAAGTCAATAAATAAGGCAACACAGAGGAAATGACTGCGCCAATGCCGATAAAAAAACTTTGCATGGCAAAACCCAAGGTTCGCTGGGAATCGGGTAGTATATCACCGACAAATGCACGGAAAGGTTCCATGGAAATATTGATGGAAGCATCCAGTAACCATAACATAACGGCAGCAACCCATAATGCTTTCACACCCGGAAAAATAAATAGTGCCAAAGAAGCAAATATGGCACCTGTCATAAAATAGGGACGTCTCCTCCCCAATTTTCCTAACCATGTCTTATCGCTCATATGCCCGATAATGGGCTGAACAATGAGCCCGGTGATAGGAGCAGCAATCCAAAGTATTGGTATCTTCTCTATCTCAGCACCAAGCGTTTGAAATATCCGGCTGACATTAGCATTTTGAAGCCCAAATGCAAACTGGATTCCAAAGAATCCTACACTCATATTGATGATCTGGGTAAGAGACAGCCGTGGTTTTAAGCTGGCGGAAGCAGTTGACATAGCAATCGTTTTTCAGAAACTGAAAAGGGAAGATAGGATTTTTATGTATCGCCGACACATAATGTCTAAAATCCGGGAGCAACGATAGCTAATATGCCACTATATCACAAAGCCATTCGGGATGACAGCACCTTTTTTTATGACAACAATACCATCTTTGACCGTAAACAATGCATGATCCTGGTTTTCAAGATGAGGACCTCCGTTGATGCGTACATCATTTCCTATTCTTACATTTTTATCAAGGATGGCATTTTTTATATAGCAGCGATCACCTACTCCCAGCAAAGGAATACCTTTTGACTGTGCTTTGGCAATCTCTGGGAGTGTTTCGTAGTAATCACTACCCATGATATAAGAACTGACAATGGTGCTGCCGGTGCCTATCCGGGACCGGATACCAATCACGGAATGCTCAATTCTTGAGGCATTGATGATAGAACCCTCCGCTACCAGGGTTTTTTCCAGCGTGGTACCGCTGATCTTGGCCGGGGGCAGCATGCGACTGCGGGTATAAATTGTCCGGTCACTGTCAAACAAGTTGAAATCTGGTATGTCTTTCGTCAGGTCGAGGTTGGCTTCAAAGAAAGAATAAATATTCCCGATATCTGTCCAGTAACCGGTGTACTGGTAGCTGGCGACTTTATATTTAGCAATGGATTGCGGAATAATTTCTTTTCCGAAATCGGTGGCGTCTTTAAATTCAGATTGCAACAGGTCAAACAGCAGGTTACGGTTAAATATGTAGATACCCATGGAAGCAAGGTAAATTCTTCCGGCAGCCTTCATGGCATCGCCTGTGTCGCTGACCCATTCACCCAGCACCTCTTTTTTAGGTTTTTCGATAAAGGAAGTGATTAGTCCTTTATCAGATTTCAAAATACCAAATTCAGGCGCCTCTCTGCTGGCAACGGGAATGGTTGCAACAGAAATATCAGCTCCCAGTTCTTTGTGATTATCGAGCATTTCGGCAAAATCCATCTGGTAAAGCTGGTCGCCGGATAGAATGAGCACATAATCACTGTCAAAAGGCTCTATATGACGTAACCCTTGTCTAACGGCATCAGCAGTACCCTGGTACCAGGTGGGATTATCGGGTGTTTGCTCCGCGGCAAGTATATCAACAAAGGCTTTGCTAAAAGCACTGAAATGATAGGTGTTTTTAATATGCCTGTTAAGGGAAGCGGAATTAAACTGAGTTAATACAAACATTCTCCCGATACCATTATTCAAACAGTTGGAAATCGGTATATCAACAAGCCGGTATTTGCCAGCAATTGGTACAGCAGGTTTTGACCGGGCTGCTGTCAGGGGAAATAATCTTGAGCCTGCACCTCCGCCCAGGATAACGGAAAGTATTTCTCTTGAGTGGGTAATTGTTCTGATAGCCATGATAAGCAGTTTTTATTTGAGTGACTTGTAAAGATCTATATATTGCTGCGCTGCCCCGTCCCATGAATGATCGATCGTCATCATATGGCTGCGCATCCATGAATAAAGGTCTTGTTTATTATTGTAAAGGTCAATAGCTCTGCCAACGGAATAAGTAATATCCCAGACAGAGGGATCATTAAACCGGATGCCAAAGCCCTGCCAGTCGCCAAAATCAGTGATCGTATCCTTTAAGCCGCCCACACTCCTCACCATCGGCACAGTGCCATAGCGCAACGCATACATTTGATTCAGGCCACAGGGTTCCACCCGGCTTGGCATCAATAAAAAATCTGAACCGGCATACATCAGGTGACTCAGTTGCTCATTATAGCCTATGTAAGAATTGTAATATCCTTTAAACTGGTGTTTCATCTGGTCAAGCCGGTCTTCCAGGTTGGGTTCACCGGATCCCAGCACCAGGAAATTTGCATTGCCATGATGCTGGTAAATGGACTGGCTGATGGCATCAGGCAAAAGATCAGCAGCCTTCTCTCCTACTAACCGGCCAATAAATGTGATCAGCGGTTTGTCCGGATCAAGACCAAATTGCCCAGCCAGTTCTTTTTTGTTTTTCCATTTTCCTTTCTCCACCAATTCCTTGTCATAGTTCTTGACGATCATGCTGTCAGTCTCGGGATTCCATACCTGGTTATCTATGCCATTCAAGATACCGATACTTTTCCCTTTTTCATATTCAAAGAGATTTTCCAGTCCGTTGGCTGAATACCGCATTTCTTCCAGGTAGCTATTGCTGACAGTTGTCACTTTCCAGGCACATTTTACTGCGGATGCCAGCGGGTTGATCATATTGTTCCAGTCAAGCATACCCCATTTCCATGCATCATAAGCAGGGATATAATAATATTTGTCCCAGCCCATCCACCCCTGGTATTGGGCATTGTGAATGGTGAAAACAGTTGGAATATCTGATAGTTTTTGACTGAAAGCATAGCAATATTTCACCATAAAGGGAATGAGACCGGTGTGATGGTCGTGGCAATGTATTACATCGGGTTTATGCTGCCATTTACTGAGCCAGTCACAAAGTGCCACCTGGAAAGCCAAAAACCTTTCGTTGTCGTCATCATAGCCATAAATTTTTTCCCGGTCCAGCAACCCGTTGATGTCAATGAGATAAAGATCAAAACCAAGTTTATTGGTCTTTTCTTTGATCACACTGTAATGAAAATGATAAGGGCCTAAGTTTTGCCCGCCTTCATGCACCAGTTCCCACTGGTTATCGTAAAGAAATTTTGTGCGGTACATGGGCATCACCACCTTGGCCACATGTCCCAGTTGGGCCTGGTATTTAGGCAGGGCTCCTACAACGTCACCCAGGCCCCCGGCTTTGGCCACCGGATAACATTCTGCCGCTACATGAATAACTTCCATATATTATTTTTTTCCAACCCTGTATCCTGCTAATGCATAATAAAGGATGAATAGGTAACACGGTATCATCATCACATAAGCCATCTGTTTAGAATCCATCAATTCAGTAACCTTTCCATATATCGGGGGCAAAATGGCACCGCCAACAATACCCATTATTAATAAGGCGGCGCCGATCTTTGTAAATTTCCCTAACCCATCAATAGCCAATGGCCAGATGGCGGGCCACATTACTGCATTGGAAAAACCGAGCAAAGCAAAACAAACGATGGCCGGCATTCCTTTTAGGAACATAGAAAGTAAAACCAATGCAATACTCAAAATCGTATTGGCCACAAGAGCTTTTTGCTGAGATATATATTTCGGAATACAAATGATCCCCAGAACATACCCCAATAAAAGGGCATAGCCTGTGTAAGAAGCAAACATGGAAGCTTTCTCCAGTGGATAGCCGAGTGATTCACCGAAACCGGCAAATGTATCATAGCTTATTACCTCTACTCCCACATAAAAAAAGATGGCCATGGCACCCAGGATCAAATGTGGAAATTGAAAAACACTGGTATGCGGCTTAGGATGTCCGGCATCAACTATTTCTTCTTCTTCCTTTATGTCCGGCAGGTTAATAAAGTATATAATCACGGCAAGAACCGCCAATACAATCGCAATAGTAATATAAGGATTGATTACCCTGGCAGCCAGCTTATCTAGTTCGGCAGCTTTTCCGGCAGGATCAAGCAGTAATAATTTTTCATTCAAGGCGTCAACATCTTTTAAAACAATGCTGCCCAATATAAATACAGCCAGTATTCCTGCCACTTTGTTACAAATTCCCATGATGCTGATACGCTGTGCCGCACTTTCGATAGGCCCCAAAACAGTAACATAGGGATTAGAAGCTGTTTGCAATAAAGCCAGTCCTGTTCCGATAACAAAAAGACCGCCCAGGAATAAGGGATAGCTGCGGGTTTGTGCCGCGGGTATAAAAGCTAATGCACCCAGCGCCATCACAAATAAACCCAGCGACATACCTTTCTTGTAGCCCGTTTTTTTCAGAATCAAAGATGATGGTATTGCCATGATGAAATAGGCGGCAAAAAAAGCAGAAGTTACATACAAAGATTGCGTGGTTGTAAGTTCGCAGGCAACTTTTAAATAAGGAATCAACTGGCTGTTGGCCCAGGTGATGAATCCGAATATGAAAAACAAAGCACCAATGACCACAAGGGGAAGGATAAAATCTCTTCTGTGATTCGCTGCCGGGGATGTACTCATAAAGACCAAATGTTTCCCGAACTTAATGAAGAATCAGTAATTGTAATAAAGAATTTTAATCGGTAATTATTCTGCCAACTCCTCTGTCCGGTTATATTAATTCGTTCGTACATTTATTGCCCCGTAGCTAACCCCTGCGTGACATTTAAAAATACTAGCGATGGCTAAAGCAGCATCAAGACAACTTGCAATCGGGATTGACATCGGCGGCACCGGCACCAAGTTCGGCATTGTGGATCGTGACGGTAATGTTCTGTTCCAGGGAGAAATATCCACGAAAAAACATGCAGAAGTTGAAAGTTTTATTGATGAGTTGTACCAGGAGCTGACTTCACTAATTGAAAAAGCCGGGGGTATCGGTCGCATGAAAGGGATCGGGCTTGGTGCACCCAATGGAAATTATTATACCGGCACCATCGAATATGCCCCCAACCTTCCCTGGAAAGGTATCATTCCGCTGGCAAAACTGATCGGGGGAAAATTTAACCTCCCGACTGTACTCACCAACGATGCCAATGCTGCCGCCATTGGTGAAATGATGTATGGCGCAGCCAAAGGCATGAAAGATTTTATCATGATTACTCTTGGCACAGGTGTAGGCAGTGGCATTGTGGCCAACGGGAAATTGATCTACGGTCATGATGGTTTTGCCGGTGAACTGGGCCATACTATTGTGATCCCGGACGGCAGGTTACATGCCGGAACAGGTAAGAAAGGATCATTGGAAAGTTATGCATCAGCTACCGGGGTACGGTTGACAGCACTTGAAATTCTCAATAACAGCTCTGAAGACAGTCTGTTGCGGAAAATTCCGGAAGACCAGTTAGATTCAAAGGCGGTTTATGATGCAGCTATACAAGGCGACAAACTGGCGCTGGATATCTTTGAATTTACCGGAAAAATTCTGGGGCTTTCCCTCGCAAATGCAATCATGTTCTCCAGCCCGGAAGCCATTGTATTATTCGGCGGGCTTACCAAGGCTGGTGATCTTATTTTAAAACCCACCCGTGAACATATGGAAGCCAACCTGATCCAGGTGTTTCAAAATAAAGTGAGACTATTGATCAGTCATTTGAAAGAATCCGATGCAGCAATTCTTGGCGCCAGTGCATTGGTTTGGGAAATGAAATGACAATCCTGTTACAATTACTATCAAAAAATAAAATCCCGGACTGATGATTTTCAGCCCGGGATTTTCATAATTTCTAAAAATGAAAACTCAAAGCACTTTTAGCACAGGCTTGAGTATATAATTATTATTGCCTGTGCGAACCACAGAAAGACCAGCATCAAAGTCAACGATCAGTGAATCAAGTCCTACATTCAGTTGTCTGCCAATTTTTATTTTCAATCCCGATTGACTGCCGCTGGGTACCATCATCGGGTGAGAAACACTGTCAATGACAATACTGTTTTGTGTGCCAAGAATTAGTCTTACTTCCTTCACATCATTAGAGGGAACCGGCCCCTGTGCCAATAAAGTATCCACTCCATTCTGCAAGTCCAGCAGGTTATAAATGCCGGCATTAGTAGCCAGATCTACCCAGCCAGTTGAGTCGTTTCTGAAATTCACTCTTACGTTGAGTATTTCAACATTCACTTCCGAGGCATCAAAAGGGCTATCGGTCAGCCTCACTTTCAGGTAAGTATTTCCTGATTCATTGTTGCTCTTTTGGCAGGCTGTAATAATAAAGATGAGTACGGATAATGCAACGCCTGCAATAATGATAAGTTTCCTCATAACCGTGATTTTACGTTTTTTACAGGGAAAATTGTGCCAGTTGCGTTATTTAGCTGCCTTAATTATAAACACTGCAGGAACCGGCCGCTGACCTGTTGCATCAGAAACCTTTATGGTTTCTTTTCCATTCACCAGCATGCAACTGCTGCCACCGCCATCAAGATTCAGCGCTTCCCAGCATCCTATGTCTTTGAGCATTTTAGCTGTTTGTGTGAGGGATGCACCTTCTGCCACATCGGGATTTCTGCCTTCAATCACCAGTATGATAAGTTTGTTGTCTTTGGTATATCCCATCGCCGTGCGGGGATGTTTATCATCAATGGCCTTGCCTGCAAATTTCAATTCCTCGTCATTAGTGATTCTTACCTGCCCATATTGAACCAGCACTGGTCCGCCGCCGACAGCCGTTTTCATTTTCCACTTGTTTAAAGTGGGAAGGGAACCGCCATCAAAAACCACTGAGCTATGCTGTCTGGCCATTTCATACGTAAAAAACGGAATTGAATCTTTTACCGGGGCCTGCTCAGTTTGCAGGGCATAGGCTGATTTCCTGGAAGAATCCGTAAACAGCCAGGCTATATCAGCATTTCCTTTCTTACTGATGCCGATTGCGCTGCCAAACGGGTGACGGTAAGTCAGCGTATCCTTTCCCCTTCCTGCTATGGAGTGAATATTATAACCCACCAGTTTTTCCTTTTTGATAACAGCATTGAGGTTTTGATTGCTGGCGAAAGAAAAGAAAGTTGTATTTACTACCACAACAGGTTGTTTGTTTCGTTCGTAATATTCGGATGGTTTCAGTCTTCTTCCCAAAGTTGTGTCTACGTCAAACTTCAGCGCTTTATTTTTCAGGCCGGCTTCCACATAATAGGCGATATTGGGTTTGCCATCCAGTTCGCTGGTTGTTTTATATACATGAACGGAAGCAGGCAAAGGTCCGAAAAGCGAATCAACGTTTTCCCATTTAACCTGCCCGTTGCTATGGCAGGCAATGAATAAAAAAACAACAACCAGTATTCTTTTCATGTTCACCTTATTAATGTGGTTGTACCTTTCAATTGATATATTTTACCCGCAAAGTCAACGGCTTTCAGTGTCCACACATAAGAACCGGATGCCTGCGCTTTCCCTTTATACCATCCGTTCCATCCTTCGCCAATAGTTTTGCTGGTGAAAACAATTTGTCCCCACCGGTTATAGACTGTAAAGTATTCCAATTTTTGAATACCCGGCAGGTAAGGACGCAACAAATCATTCAGCCCATCATTATTAGGAGTAAATCCTGTTGGCACATACACCGCCGAACCTTTAAAAACTGTCACGGTTATTTCATCCGTATCAGTGCATCCTTCGGGTGTTGTAACAGTGAGGGTGTAAGTAACATCATCCTGCAACGAACCTTGCGGGTTGGCAATAGTTGGGTTATCCAGCCCAACAGGAGGCGACCAGTTGTATGCTGTGCCACCACTGCCCTGCAACTGAAACGGCGTGTCTTTGACCACCAATGTATCATTACCTGCGTTTGCAGTAGCGCTGTTGATGAAAACGGGAATGCTGACCGTTTCAGAAGAGCAGCCGTTATCTGCCATTGCATTCACCTGTACTGCATAGGTTCCAGTATTTGCGAAAACATGCTGCGGATTTTGTATTGTACTGACCTGCCCATCACCAAACTGCCAGTTCCATTGTGAAATGAAAGTGGCGTTATCCAACTGGTTTGCGGAAAACAAAACCGGGACACCAGCACAACCATCATCGCCGTTAGCCTGTATCAACGGGCGGGGTAACATGTTTAATGTTTCCGTTGCTGGTTGCGATGTACATCCGAAAATACTGGTAACTGTAAGTTCCAGGTCATAAGTCCCGGCAGAAAGCCCGTTCAGTTGAAGGTTTGGGGTTGCCGCAGAAGTAAATGGGTTGCCATTCAGGTTCCAGGTCCAGTTGTTGATATTTCCTACCGTTACAGTTGAAAGATCGCTTATTCGGGGTGAAGAGCCTGCGCAGGTATCAATTACTTCAATAGCTGCCACTGGAAAATCGCCGACATAAACCGTTCGGCGCAGTGTATCGCTGAAACATCCATCCAGTCCCGTGATCGCCAGTTTCACATTATACGCCCCGGGGAGGCTGTAAAGATGTGGTGCAGGATCAGGCAAGATGCTCGTGGTTCCGTCGCCGAAATCCCAATAGTAACTAGTAATTGGCGCAAAAGATTCAGAAGTGTTGGTGTATGCTACAGGGGTGCCCAGGCATACACCATTGGCGGTTGTGTTTGCATTGAAACCGGGATTGAGTGCGGTACAAAACTGCTGCAGGTTATTGGAGCCTCCTGTTGCAGCGCTGAATCCCCAGTATACCATCGGGTCATTATTAAAAATATCTGCAACAAGGTCAATTGTAGTTTCCAGCCTGAACTGCCCGTCAAAATAGGTTTGCAATTTTTGTGTCGCAGGATCCCAACTGATCCGAAATGTGTGCCACTGGCAATCTTCAATATTTGCATTGCTTACCGATGCCTGTACAGGACCTGCCAGGTCGCTGCCGTGGGTGCTGTTGCCGTTTGCCTGGATGCTGATATGATCAAAGACGGGATCGTTGAGGTCTATGTTTTGCCAGGTGTCTAAAGCAATGCCTATTGATGGAGCGATGCCCTGAAAACCCATACCTCCTCCTGCAGTGCCAATACTGGTACTTATAGGTTGAAGTATAAATACAATCCCATCAGCCCCGTCCGCATCTTTGCAGCCCAAGAAAACATTGAATACAAAATCAAAGGGATCGTTGAGGCTGATCTTGCTTGCATTCCACACACTGCCACTCTGTGTATTCACTTCTCCGGTAAGTGTGTAACAATTACAGGTGTTTTGAACTGCAGCGCCATTAAGTATGTAAGTGCCGGGTTGACTATTTGCAGCAGCAGCCATGAAAAGGGCAGATAATACCAGAAATGTTCGATAAACAGTTTTCATTGGAGACTGCCAGTGTGGTGAAACTGTAATTTAGCAAACTATAAAAAAGGATTATGACATAGCCCCGGTTTGTTTTGCCATCTCCCATTCTTTTCTTCCCAATCCGGCAAACACATGTCTTTCGCTGTGATAGGAAGAACGTACCAGCGGACCGCTTTCCACATAGTCAAGACCAAGACCATAGCCAATCTCACGGTATTCAGCAAACTCGTCAGGATGCACAAATCGCTGCACAGCGAGATGTTTTTTGGTGGGTTGCAGGTATTGACCGATGGTGATAACATCACAACCATTATTATACAGGTCTTTCATGGTCTGTATGACTTCTTCCTTTGTTTCACCTAACCCGAGCATGATACCGCTTTTGGTTCTCATACCTGCTTCTTTCAGTATGCGGATCACTTCCATGCTGCGCCAGTATTTGGCCTGGATACGAACCTGTCTTGTCAATCTTTCCACTGTTTCTATATTGTGACTTATCACTTCCGGTGCGGCTTCAATCACCCGTTGAATATCTTCCTTCTTGCCTTTGAAATCGGGGATCAGTGTTTCTAGAGTAGTGCCTGGATTAAGCGATTTCACCGCTTTGATCGTATTGTGCCAGATCGTGGAGCCACCGTCCTTCAGTTCATCCCTGTCCACAGATGTGATAACAGCATGTTTCACCTTCATCAGGTGAATGGCTTCGGCCACCCGTTGTGGTTCATCCCAGTCAACTGCTTCGGGACGGCCTGTTGCCACGGCGCAAAATCCGCAACTGCGGGTGCAGGTATTGCCTAATATCATGAATGTAGCAGTGCCGGCACCCCAGCATTCACCCATGTTGGGACAATTGCCGCTTTCACAAATAGTGTGCAGTTTATGACTGTCTACCAGGTGACGGACATGCTTATAACTTTCACCGATGGGAAGTTTAACCCTGAGCCAGTCAGGTTTTTTGGCCCGGCCCTCAGGTTGTGAAACAGCAGGTACTACGGGGAGTTCAATCATCCGGCAAATTTACGGCCTCTACTTTCGCCGGCCAAACAGGATGGCAATATAGCCCTGGAAGAAAAGTCTTTGTTCTTTTTGCCCAAATAATATCTCGATGTTGCTGGCATACGCCTCTGCACTCATTCCTATTTCCAGGCCAGATACTGCTTCATTAAACCGGCCATAATCAAACCGCATGGCGGTTTTGGCAAAAACACCGGGTTTCACTTTTATACCATCCCAGCCCTTTCCCAGGCCACCGCTGCCGGTGAGTGTTGGTCCGAGAAAAAGTGCACTGTCTTCCTGCGAATATTTGAAAATTCTTTCCTGGCCAATATTAGGATCTTGCGCTGATACATAATAGGGTCTTAATAATCCCAGTGAGACACCACCATTGTATACCAGAGAAACGGCAACCCCGTTTTTATTTCCCTTTTGTCCCAGTATCAATTGCTGACCAAAACCAAGCGTTACGGGATAGAAATAATTTAATTTGCCATATATGAGGGGATTACCAAAAAAGGAACTGGCATTGACCAGCTTTTCTTCTTTCGGGCTTTTGGTTTCAACAATATCAATCCTGTAAATATTGGTTTTCCGGTTTGTTTTCATTTTGCCCAACTCATAATAGATGCCATAACCATTGGTGCGGGCCTGTATGCCGAAAATGCTTTGTTTGCGGAAAACCAGCACTCCTTCTTCCGACTGCCTGATAAGATTATTGACCTTTTCCCGGCGGGCTTCTTTCCGGTCCTGCTTATTTTCTTTTCTGGAATCATCCTGTGCTGCCAGTTGGAAACAGGTTAGAATCAAGATTATTGAGGCCAGCAAACTGAGTTTTTTCACACAATACTGTTTAATATATCAAGAAGGTTACTGAAAACTACAAAAGACAAACCGCTGCATCAAAAGTTTAAAAAATGGCGGTATCCGTTGTTTTGCCGTTTTGGATTCAGCTATGCTGTAAATTTAGGGCAAAAATTCAATAATGACATCCACTGTTGTGTATAACGGGGGGCTCCGTACCACCTGCACCCATCTTCGTTCGGGTTCTGCTTTTGAAACCGATGCCCCGGTTGATAATAACGGGAAAGGCGAACGTTTCTCACCCACCGACCTGATGGCCACTTCCCTGGCCACCTGCATGATCACCGTAATGGGGATCAAAGCCCGGTCAATGGGTTTTGACCTGGATGGAGTAAAAATTGACATGCTGAAAATAATGAAAGCCGATCCGCGGCGGGTAGGTGGCATAGAATTAACATTTCATATACCCGATTCGCTGAAAGATATTGAGGAAAAAACAAAAGCTATTCTAAAAAACACCGGCGAAACCTGCCCCGTGATGTTAAGCATCCACCCGGATATTGAGGTGAAGGTGGATTGGGGAAGTTGGGGTTGATACTGAAAGTAGCACACCTCTTGTACAATGATCTTCCTAGTCCGCTAAAAAAGAATCAAAAATTAAGTCTGAGGTACTTTAAATCATTAATAGTCCCCATTGCAATTATTGGCTTTTTTGTTGGATCAATCCACTCAATCAATTTTTTAATATTGCTTTCATCGAGTGAGATACAGCCAGCAGTTGCAAATTTTTTTCTCCTTTGAATATGTATGGTAATTGCACTCCCTTTACCCTTTTGTACAGGGTTCATATTGTAGTTAATAATTATTCCATACTTGTTAAGTCTATTTGGCTCAATCATTTTTTCGTATTTTGGAGTTTGAGGTTGATCAGTAATTATTTGATTGTATTTTGGCGATTCTGGATCTGTAATCCAGATATGATTATTTGTAAGTACAATAAAGGGCATTTTTGAGACAATATCTCTTTTGTATCCGAACGCATATCCTATAGGGAACACTCCCGTTGGAATTTTCATATCCCCTTCGATTTTTTTCTGGAATTCCGCAAACCCTTTTGTCCCTATATTAACTTCCACTTCTGGAAATACAATAACCCAAGAATCGTTTTTTCGTTCAAAACCTACAAGTGATGCTTCATTTTTTTTTGAATCTTTATTATAGCATAATAAGATTTGATCCGACATTCCTGCCTTTTTATTATTCATGATTACTGCTTGTAAAAGCTGCAAATATGGGTTCTCCAACTCGTTGCCAGTAGAATAATCTTTAATTAAGTTTATATTACTTCTGATAACATCGGAATAAAAAGTATCAACCAATAGTGCATTGCTATAAAATTTTATTGATTCAGATAATGCGTCTTTATTTTTTTCACTGAAACTTATCTCTTGGCTGATACTTGCTAGCAATAAATTACTCCATTTAGCCTGATATTTATTTTTGCTATTACCCGCAATTTCTGTTAAAATCTTTTTCTTGTCTTCCAAACTATAATTGGAATGCTTCCATGATTTACTGTCAGCATCATAGCTAATAGAAAAATTATAATCAGATAGAATTGAAACAAAATGGTCATACTCCTCTGCAAGAGCAATACTTATTTTATCGCATAGAATTTTGAAAGCTTCTTTCAGTGATACTTTTAGTGAATCATATGAAATAGAAAATTCTTTGAATCTTGGAACTCTCCGAAAATTATCGAAAGAAGCATTTGCAAAAAGTTTGTTCCTGTCTTTAATAAATGAGATATTAATATATACATCTCTTTTTCCAACTTTCTTTCTCAGAAATTTCACTAATTCCCCGTATGAAAACTTATATTCCTTAATTCCGATTTGAAATCGATGTTCTTCGAATATTTTATCTGATTTTCTCAAAACTTTGCTAACCAAAGGTGTATTTTCCTTGATATCTAAAATCTCTCTATCTGAAGGAAATATTTGATTTACTTTAATTGATGCGGAATCAATATTAGATTGAATGCTGTTGATTATCTCGTGTTTAATATAATTTTCACTTATACCATGTTTACGCAAATCATCAGGAAAAGTAATTGTAGAAAAATGCAAATAGCCTTTAGGTATAAAGACTTCCCATAATATAATCCCAGTAATAATCAAAAGTAAAACAATTGGGATGGTTAATATCTTTATAAATTTACTTCTCATAAAATAGTATTGAGTTCTTTTTTGCAAGATTTAGATCTCACTTATATATTATCGTTTTAATAAATTTAAGAATTATTTATAAATTTTATTTTTTTCGCTTCATTTTGCCATTGCTTGCCTACTAAACCTTTGAACGACCTTCTTACTTTATTGCACTTTCTACAGGTTACAGATTAAATTCAAAATACCTTACTGGCCTTATTTAAAAATGAATGGAATGACTTTCTATGTAATTTCCAATAAAAGATATAGCTATTATATGATTAGTTAAACTTATAAGTTTCAATGCATAACTATGAATAAAGTATATGATTTAGCTTTCTTTCAATAACAGGTAACCCACACCGCAATTCAAACATCTCTTCTTGCTGCAATACTCATTTTTCAATTCAATCAATGCCTGACTGTCAAACGCATTTTTATTTTCAATACCCAGCCTTGTAAAACCATTCGTGATAGCATTCTTCTCCGCAACGGTTTCTTCTAACCATTGCAGAGCTTTATCCTTATATTTTTGTTCTTTGTGATAACTGCCATAGGCAAATATGACCGGCACCACAGTATTAATAATGATATTGTCAATCATAGCAGCTCCAAGTTTCTTTTTTCTGAATGCAGATGTTTCGTCTATCCGGTAATGATAATGCCAGTAATCATTAGCTGTCACATCAAACCATTCTTTTACTTCCTTTGAAGAAGCAGCTTCTTTGATTTTAGAAAAAAGATGGGCTGAGTTATGCACCAGCATCGCTAACTGTGCCAGCCGGATGGTTGGGAAATTTCCAGGCCGCATCCGCAAAAAATGAAGCGACAGAGCAACTGGTTTGATACCAAGTTTTTTTTGTTGAAACCGGTATTCTCTTTGCAACAACTTAGGATAGTCTTCTTTGAATTTTTCTTCAAGCAAAGCACCCTGCCCCAACAATAAAGCTTCCAACTGGTGAATTTGTTGTTTTTGTTTGGCCAGAACATTCAGCGGGACAGAACGGGCTATTGCCTCAAATGCGTCGGCATTCACTTTCATCCCGAAATTGCGGGCCAGCAACCACCAGAAGGTTTCTTCCCAGTGATAATTGTTTTGTTGAAGAAAGGTATTTACAATGCTAGCCTTACGCAACAGTCTTTCTGCCAGCAATCGTTCTTTCCAGCTTCTCCAGGTGATGGCAGGAATAGTTTGAATACTTTTTTCGCAGGGAATAAAACCGGCGGCATGCATAAGGTCTTCATAGCGGCGCAGAAGGATTTTTGGAACCTTGTTTTTTAGTTCCAGAACGGGAAGGTCATTCACTACCGCATCATGCTCCCACACCACATGCAGGATTACATTTCCATAGTTGCTGTCGTTTTGATGATTGTGCTTTAACCAGTCCGAGGTTTTCAGGTGCAGTTCGATATTGCCGGCCCAAGTGGTTTTTTGAATTCTGATCTTCGCATTTTGAAAATCGGGGCCCTGGTTGGAATTATGCTGCCCCGGATGCAGCACCTGCAGGGGTTCTCCACTTACAACAAGCAGTTCACTCTTGTTGAAATACTGGAACTGCCAGATGAATTGCAGCAACCGTTCGGTCATGGGGTGAGGTTGAATGGTTAACAGGTTGAAAAGTTAATAAGGATTTTTCGAATTTGAATATTTCCTTTTCAACCTGTCAAGGTATCAACTTGTCAACTTCGCTAACTCCCTCACCACCCTGCTCACCGGCAGCCCCATCACATTATAAAAATCTCCTTTAATGGATTTGATGCCAACCACACCGATCCATTCCTGTATGGCGTAGGCTCCGGCTTTGTCGTAGGGTTTGTATTTGTTGACATAGAACTCTATTTGTTCTAATGTAAGATCATGGAAGGCTACTTCTGTGGTATCTGCAAATGCAATTTCTTTTTCACCTTTCCTGATAACAACACCTGTTATGACCTGGTGAGTCTCCCCCGACAATGCCAGTAAAATGCTGATGGCTTCTTCCCGGTGCACCGGTTTGCCAATGATATTGTCACCCAGCACCACGATGGTATCAGCTGCTAAAATAGTTTCATCCTTGCTTCGTTCCTGCTGAACAGCCAGCGCCTTATTGCGGGCAATATAAACTGCTATTTCTTCAGGAGTTAGTCCCGGCGGGAAATGCTCATCGGTTTCCTTCACTACCACTTCAAATGGCACTTCGGCCCATTCGAGCAATTGTTTGCGGCGGGGAGATTGTGAAGCAAGAATTATTTTATTCATAGGTAGAAATAAAAGAAGATCATGGAAAGGATGCCGGTCAGCATCACCAGCTTTGTCCAGTTGCTGAGCCGGTTAAAATCTTTGTTTGTTTTTGCTTTGAACAATTTGAAAAAAATAAACAGCAATGGTAATATAATCAGCAAAATACTATACACGACCGGCAGCCACCATTTAAACTGCAACACATACACCTGCACCACCACCAGCAAACCAATCAGCACCACCAGCCAGACCGCTGTATACACTTTTGTGGCATTCACTCCCCAAACAATGGGCATAGTGCGGCAGCCATACTTCCTATCGCCTTCCATATCTTCCATGTCCTTGATGGCTTCCCGGACAAGTGAACTGATAAAAGCAAAACCGGTGTAAAGAAATGTGATACGGAAAAACTTATCATGTGTACTTCCTCCCATACCAAATGCATCCTGCAATGAAAATTTGGAAAGAAAAACAATAAGGATGGTCCAGCCGGTGAGCATGGAAATAACGATGTTGCCGATGAGCAGTTTTTTCTTAAAGCTGGTGGAATAAAACCACAGCAGCGCCACGCAAAACATATTGGCGATGATGAGATACCAGTTGCGGAAGAACGGAACCGCCAGCGCTGTCAGCAAAATGCCGCTGACACTGAGCATAAAATGCCAGGCAATGGCCCAGCGGCGGTGGATCACTTTATCAACGACCATTTTTTGAGGTTTGTTCACCTCATCAATATTGATGTCAAAATAATCATTGATAATGTAGCCGGCAGCGGCAATAAACAAAGAAGCCAGCACTAACAGGAGAAAATACAGAAAATCCTTTTGAGAAGCAGACTCTTTGTAAAGGGCTTCATAAACACAAATATGAAAGAGTACCTGGGTGAGAGCAATAAAGAAAAGATTGGGCAGTCGTACCAGTTTCAGAAATGCTGCTGTCAATCTCATGGCATGAAAATACAGATAATCTGCTTTTGCCCGCTGGCAATAGTTATTTCTGGTTATCCCGCCACTCGTACACCCATGAGCTCTGGATCATCTCCAGGTGGCCTTCGTTACTTTCTTCCCTTTTTCCTGCGAAACCGGGAATCTGCAGCACCCACTCCAGCAGGTCGGTGAAACGGATACGATATATTTTTCCTTCGTTGAAGTCATCTCCGAAACGTTCATAGAGTTTCAGGGCAATGTCTTCATAATCGTTCCAGTGAATGGGGGGTTCAAATTGGCTCATAAGTTAAATTGCTTATGTGTTGATGTGCTGATACACTAATTATTTTCCGGGCTATTTCAATATCCAATCAGCACATTGTCTGATAATGAAATTATTTATTCTCCTAAAAACTGTGTTTGGTCGGGCAGCAGCACTTCTATTTCACCATCTCCGTCGAGCAACAGCGACTGGCAGCCTAGTCTTGAATTCAGTCTCGGGTTGACGGCACGGTCAATAAAATCTTCTTCCCGGTCGCTGAGTTCGTCAATATGCTCCATTCCTTTTTCAATATAAAGGTGGCAGGTGGTGCAGGCGCAAACACCGCCGCAGTTATGGTGCAGTTCAATATCGTTTTTAAGGGCTAATTCCAGCAGGGATTGACCAGGTTCAACATTTTCCAGGGTCACCGGGGCCAGGTCCTTTTGTTCAAATTTTATTTTGATCGTATACATCTCGTCTTTTTCGTTTCGGGTGCAAAAGTATTGGAAAAACGCTAATGAGATTTACTCGTTCGGGAAAAGAAAAGCTATTTAAGCTGCTGTATGCTTTCCGTCATCAGTAAATAAATGTTCTTTATGGGAGGATGGTTTTGCAGCAGCGCCAAATGTTTCTCAATTGTTTCCTTATCATGGCGAATGGCAGGCCCGGTTTGCGCTGCTTTAGGAGCCATATCTTTTATTCTTCCGGCTGTTTCTTCAATCAGCGGCAACAATTGGCGAAAATCAAGCCCTTCCCTTTTGCAATACTCGTCTGCCAACGCATACAGGTGATTGGTGAAATTGCTGACCATAACAGCCGCCACATGCAGTTTCAGTCTTGCATCGCCGCTGGCTTCGGTCACATTATCCCCGGCAATGGAATGGGCCAGCACATCCAGTTTTTTACGGGTCATTTCATCACTGCCTTCAAAAAAAACAGGCATGTCCGGCAAGCCGGTCATTTCTTTGCGCAGGCTTTGCAGCGGGTAAAAAACACCATAATGATCGGTAACCGTTTTCAGCATTTCCTTGGGCACCGAAGCCGCTGTGTGCACCACCACCTTTCCCGGCAGGTAAAGATCTTTCACCACATCATCAATGGCATCATCCGGCACAGCGATCAGGTACAATTCCGCATCATTCCGGATAAGGCTTTTGTAATTGGTGGATTCAATGTCCCACTCATAAGCAAGAGCACTGGCCGCCGAAGCATTCCGGCTATATACCTGGATGATGCGATGACCTGCAGCCCTGAATTTTCTTCCCAGCACCGCTGCCACATTTCCTGAACCGATGATTACAATATCCATCTTTATCTTTATGTTAATGAAATTGACACAACGTTTAGCCCTTCAATATATCCGCACAAAATTCAAACTTCTTTCGTCCATCTCCAAAAAGAAAGCAGCGCAACAAGCATTTGAACTCTTTTGCACACCGCAATATCGCCATAAAAAGAAACTGCCTAAGATTTTTGAACAGGCGGAAAAATTGCAGTTCAGCCTGGATGGGATCAGTATAAAAGGCTGGCGGTGGAATCATCCCGCTGAAAGAAAAGCACTCATCCTGCACGGTTTTGAATCATCGGCCATCAATTTTGACCGCTATGTGAAGCCGCTGATGCGGAAAGGCTATGAAGTGCTGGCCTTTGATGCCCCGGCGCATGGAAGAAGCGGCAGCAAAACGATAACGGCGCCTTTGTACAAAAAAACAATCCTTGAAATATGTAATCGTTTTGGCCCGGTTCAGTCATTTATGGCGCATTCCTTTGGCGGGCTGGCCGTGTGTCTTGCATTAGAGGAAATGAATCACACAGATGACTATCGCTTAGCGCTGATTGCCCCGGCCACTGAAACGCCAACAGCCATTGATTCATTTTTTAAATTCCTTCAACTGGATCCTTCGTTGCGCCAGGAATTTGAAAGGATCATTGTGCAAAAAGGAGGTGTCAGTTCATCCTGGTATTCTATCCGGCGGGCCATGAAACACATCAGGGCAAAAGTGCTGTGGCTGCATGATGAAGAAGATGAGATCACTCCATTATCCGATGTGTTTAAAGTGAAAGTAGAAAACTATCCCAATATCCAATTCATCATTACCAAAGGTCTGGGGCATCGTCGCATCTACCGCGACAACAAAGTGACCCGTTCGATTGTAGATTTTCTATGAAAGCGTTGTTGACAATATGCTATTTCTTTGCAACCAGCATTTCCTTTTATGAATTCAACACTACAATAATGGCAGCATCCGCTTTTCCATCCAGGCAATATAAGTACCTGGCTATCGGCGATTCCTATACGATTGGAGAAACTGTGCCTTTTTCGGACAATTTTCCAAATCAGGTTGCAAGAATGATGAGTTCGGACAGCAACATGGTCATCACCCGCATCATTGCCAAAACCGGCTGGACCACTGATGAACTGAAAACAGGCATCATAGCTGCCAATCATGCCGAACCCCTGCTGAACTCTTATGATTTTGTGTCCTTATTAATTGGTGTAAATAACCAGTACCGCGGCCGCCCGGTTGACAATTATAAACAGGAGTTTGAGGCATTGCTGCAAAAAGCGATTCAGTATGCCGGCAACCGGCCGGAAAGAGTGGTTGTATTGTCCATACCAGACTGGGGTGTTACGCCGTTTGCAGCGGATCATGACAGAGCCCAAATCGCTGCGGACATTGATGCTTACAATGCGGCCAATAAAGAGATCAGTTTGCGCTACGCTATTCACTACATTGACATCACTCCCTGGACAAGAGAGGCGGCGGTTGATCCGGCATTGCTGGCAGCCGATGGTTTGCATCCTTCGGCAAAAGAATACCGACGCTGGGCCGAAAGCGTTGCAAATTATTTTCAAAGTAAAATTTAGCTGAGTTTCAGAGGGAAAATGCAGCAAACCTGCTTGTAAAAACACCTGACCGGGTACACATAAAATATTGTTTCAGAAAAAATTTATTATTCTTGCTCTAACTTGCGGCCGCTGAAAAGCGGTTTTGTATTATTATATATGGAGTGAAATATGGCGAAAAACCTGTTAATAGTTGAGAGCCCTGCGAAAGCAAAAACCATCGAAAAAATTCTTGGAAAAGACTTCCAGGTCAAGAGTTGCTTTGGCCATATCCGTGACCTCGAAAAGGCCGGGATGGGGATTGATATAGAAAAGAATTTCAAACCGAAGTATATCGTTCCGGAGGAAAAAGAAAAAGTGGTGGCGGAACTCAAAAAGCTGGCTGATAAAAGTGAAGAAGTGTGGCTGGCAACGGATGAGGATCGTGAAGGAGAAGCGATAAGCTGGCATTTGTGTGAAGTGCTGGGCCTGGATCCCAAAAAAACCAAGCGTATCGTTTTCCATGAGATCACCAAACCGGCGATCAAAGAAGCGGTGGAAAATCCAAGAAGGCTCGATATGAACCTGGTGATGGCGCAGCAGGCCAGAAGGGTTTTGGATCGTATTGTTGGTTTTGAACTCAGCCCCGTGCTATGGCGCAAGATGAGTATGCGCAACAACCTCAGCGCCGGCCGTGTGCAGAGTGTGGCGGTGCGGCTGATCGCCGAAAGGGAAAGAGAGATCAATGCATTTGAGGCACAAAGTAGTTTTAAAATAGAAGCATTGTTTACTGCCAAAGACACGGCAGATAAACCAATCAGTTTTAAAGCCGAAGGCAGCAAATACGATAATGCAGAAGATGCAGAGGATTTTCTGAAAAGCTGCATCGGCGCTGATTACAAAGTGACCGATATACAGGTGAAACCGGGCAAACGTTCCCCTGCCCCGCCATTCACCACTTCCACCCTGCAACAGGAAGCGTCAAGAAAACTAGGTTATGGTGTGGCCCGGACCATGCAGATTGCCCAGCGGCTGTATGAGAACGGATACATTACTTATATGCGTACCGACAGTGTGAACCTGAGCAATACGGCTTTGGGCGACATCACCAACACGGTGAAAAGCATGTATGGTGAAGAGTATCACCAGTTCCGTAAATACAAAAACAAAAATGAAAGTGCACAGGAAGCCCACGAAGCGATCAGGCCAACCTATATGAGCAATTCAACGGTTCCGGAACCGGAATGGGCAAGATTGTATGAACTGATCTGGAAACGGACAATGGCCTGCCAGATGGCTGATGCAGAATTGGAGAAAACCATTGCAAAGATTGAAATATCAACTAATAAGGAACAATTGACTGCATCGGGTGAAGTGCTGAAATTTGATGGTTTTCTAAAAGTTTACCGGGAGGACAAGGACGAAGAAGAACTGGAAGAAGAAGCCAATGAAGGTATGCTGCCCCCGCTTGCTGTTGGCCAGCAATTGCCTTTAAGAGAAATGAAAGCCACCGAAAGGTTTAGCCGTCCCCTGCCCCGCTACACAGAGGCATCACTGGTGAAAAAATTAGAGGAACTGGGTATTGGACGTCCTTCTACCTATGCACCCACCATCTCCACCGTTTTGAAAAGAGGATATGTAGAAAAAAGAGATAAAGAAGGTGTGCTGCGGGATTACCGGGTCTTTGTATTGAAGAAAGATACTGTCAGCAAACTGACCGAACAGGAAACAACCGGCGCAGAGAAATCAAAACTTTTTCCTTCCGACCTGGGACTTGTGGTGACAGATTTTCTGAAACAATATTTTGATGACATCATGGATTATGGCTTCACGGCCCGCATTGAACAGGAGTTTGATGAAGTGGCCGAAGGCAAGATGAAGTGGAACGAAATGATCCATGACTTCTACGATCCTTTTAAAAAGGATGTGGAGAAAACAATTGAAACTGCGGAAAGAATAAAAGGCGAAAGAGAATTGGGAACTGATCCAGAAAGCGGCAAGCCTGTGGTGGCAAGAATGGGTCGCTATGGCCCGATGGTGCAGATAGGCCATGCCGATGATGAAGAAAAGCCCCGTTTTGCCAAAGTGCCCACCGGCAAAAGCATTGAGACCATTACGTATGAAGAAGCAATGGATCTTTTTAAAATGCAGGGCACACTGGGTCAGTATGAAGAAAAAGATATTTCGATTGGTGTTGGTCGTTTTGGACCTTATGTGAAATGGGGTGATGAATTCATTTCCATTCCAAGGGGCACCGATCCTGCCTCTGTAGATATTGACAGGGCCATTCAACTGATAGAAGAAAAACTAAAAGCAGATGCACCGGTTGGTTTTTATAATGATAAACCCATCACCAAAGGCAAAGGAAGATTTGGCCCTTATATAAAGTGGGATGGTATGTTTATCAATGTGCCGAAGCGATACAACTTTGATAAGCTCACCCAGGCCGATATGAATGAACTGGTGGAATCAAAGATCAAGAAAGAAGCCAACCGCTATATACAGCGTTGGGCAGAAGAAAAGATCGCTGTTGAAAATGGCCGCTGGGGACCCTTCATCCGGTTTGGCAAAAAGATGCTGAAGATCCCGAAGAAAGCAGATGACACTAAATACACTGCCGAAGAAGCGGCAACCTTCACATTGGATGATGTGAAGAAAATGATTGAGGCGGAAATGCCCGGAGCATTTAGCAAAAAGGAAAAGAAAACTGCCACTAAAAAAGCTCCGGCTAAAAAGACTGCCACCAAAAAAACAGCGGTAAAGAAAAAGGCTGCAAAGAAAAAATAGGCATTACCGTTACCTGTAAATAAAACACCCGGCGACAATCACGATGATGCGCCGGGTGTTTTTGTATCATTGAATTTTTAACTATCCCAACGGAATTTTTGAAGCATTCTTTTGCAGCCACTCATCGAAAGACTGCAGTTCGGGATTAAGTTCTTTTGAAAATTGTACATCTCTTGTTTTTCGGCACACCTCCTCAAAATCCCGGTAGAACTGGAACATATTGCCCAGGTCATCGGCGCCGGGGAATCCAAAACTCCTGTACACCGCCGGTGACACATTGTTGTAACGCACTTCTTCACCCAATGCTTTAGCGAGCCCGTCAGCCATTTCCTGCAAGGTGGGTTCTCCCCCGGCAAGGCCTATACGCTTTCCAACAAGTGCTGTTCCTTTTTTGAAAATACCATAGGCACATTTGCCGATATCTTCTGAAGCAATACCCGACATTCTTTTATCATCCATCGGGAAAGTGATAGCCAGCACACCGTCTTCTCCTCGTTTGGGACCGGAACCAAAATAGATGAGGTTTTCCCAATAAAATGAAGCCAGCAAAAACGTGGTGGGCACTCCTGCTGCTGTAAAATAGTTATCTGATTCACCTTTCGCATCAAAATGCGGCACTTTGTATTTGCCCATCAGTGTGGGCATGCGGTCATCATCCAGCGGCACATAGTTGCGGGTATCCTCCAGTGTTGACCAGATGACATGTTTTAATCCTGCACCCCCCGCAGCATCTGCCATGTTCTTTGCCTGTGCTGCTTCTTTCTCCGGTGAAAAATGTGCCCAGTAGAATGTAACAAAGAAAGCGCCGTATGCACCCTGCAATGCTTTCTTTATGCTTTCCACATCATCAATATCAGCCTGCACCAGTTCGGCTCCCATTGCCTGCAACGCTTTGGCATTATCGGATGTTGTGTCTCTGGTGACAGCCCTCACCGCAAATTCGCTGTTGGGATCATTCAAAATTGCACGGGCCAGTCCCCCGCCCTGTGCACCGGTGGCGCCAAATACCACAATGATTTTTTTGTCTGCCATTTCTATTGTTTTAAAGATTTATAAATGATACCTGTAAAAAACATCCAGGTCACTGCAAACCTAACCACAACAGGAAGGTACAGAAATAGTTTAATGTTTAAACGGTGAATTTTATGGAATGAACTGTTGAAATGTAAACTTCATCATTTCTTAAAAGATAAGTTCACTGCTGCCATTAATTTTCTGAGCACAGGTATGGAAGACGGACCCATGCCATGCAGCTCCAGTATCTCTTTTTCGCTGAAAGATGATAGCTTTTGCAATGTTGTTATCCCGGCTGTTTCAAGTGCCCGTCGTGCAGGTGCGGAAAGTGCAGAAAGAAAATTTGTGCCCGGTTTCTTTTCCTGTTCGCATTGGGGGCAAACAGGACAATCACTGCTTTTATAAAATACATGCCCGTTTGTACAAATCTTTTTTATTCCTTTCTTAACCATCATACGCCTTTTGCAGATCAGCAATAATAATCTTTTTCATCTGCATCATGGCCTGCATCACCCTGCCGGCTCTTGCTTTATCACTGTCGTTGTGCCATTGCATCAACTGTGGCGGAATGATTTGCCAGCTTACTCCAAACTTATCTTTCAGCCAGCCGCACATGCTTTCCTGTCCGCCATCTGCTGTCAGGGCATTCCAGAAATAATCTATTTCCTCTTGTGTTTTTGCTTCCACAAAAAAAGAAGTGGCTTCACTGAATTTGAACTGCGGGCCCGCATCAAAAGCATAAAACTGCACACCGTCCAGTTCAAAAGAGGCAGTCATCACCTGGTCTTTGGGAAAAGGACTTCCTTCACCCCAGTATTTCATGCTGATGATTCTTGAGTTTTTAAATATAGAAGTGTAAAGCTTAACAGCTTCTTCTGCCTGGCCGTCAAACCAAAGAAAGGGAGTGATCTTTTGCATACTATCATTTTTAAGGATGAATCAGGATGGACGGTTGTGTACCAGTTTCAAAATTTTAAAAATATGCCACGAAGACACTAAGTCACTACTTATTCACAAAGAACACTTAGTGTTCCTCCGTGCCTTTGTGCCCCTGCCTGCCCGCAAGCAGGTTGGTGGCAAAATTTCAAACCGGGACACTACCGGATTGACAATGCAAACATAGTTGTCATTTCTCTCAGGTTTGTGGTGCAAAAGCGACATTCTCAAGGGCCGGATACGTCA
>CAYPOD010000023.1:0-54139 GCA_964412375.1 uncultured Chitinophaga sp.
AACGACCCTCTGATTATGAGTCAGATGCTCTAACCGTCTGAGCTAAGGGTCCTGCTGTTATAATACAAACAAAATATAAAAAGAGCTGATCCAAACAACCACCCTCCCGTCTTTGCCGGGATGCTCTAACTCCCGATTGCATAGGAACAAATTATCTGAGCCCTGCCTGCCGGCAGGCAGGTAAGGGTCCAGCCTTTGCGGGCGGCTGCAAAAATAGAGAAAAGCAGCGTATTTGGCAGACTAAATATTTGAGGTTAGCCATGAAAATGCTTCGCAAAAACTTCAGATTAAAAATTATATTATCCTTACCCTGCTCACTATTAAATTTCTATGAAACGGTTATCCCGGAAGGTTATTTGAGCTTTTACAAATAAACTTGCACAATGAATGGCTATATCTGCCAAAGTTTATACTTTTATATTCGCTTGCTTGTTTAACGTGAGATGCTATAAGACATACTGTGACCAGGAACTGCTTGCCCTCTTAGCCCGGGACGATAAAGAAGCGTTTACAGAGCTGTATGACCGGTTCTGGAAAAAATTGTTTGTGATCGCCTTCAACCGTCTCAAAGAAAAAGAATCCGCAGAAGATACCGTGCATGATGTCTTTGTCAGCCTATGGGCGGGCAGGTCGCATATCCATATAGAACAATTGGAAAACTACCTGGCCACCGCAGTGAAATATTCTGTGCTGGTTAAGATCAAAAAAAGAGAAAAAGAACAAACCTACAGAAAGTCCACCGTTCTTGAAACGGTTTCTGAAGAATCCGTCATTGAAAAAACGGTGCATTATAAACGCATCCTGGAGGTCATCGAAACTGAGGTGGAACATTTGCCTGAAAAATGCCGCCTCATTTTCCGCTACAGCCGCCAGGAAGGAATGCCTGTTAAACAAATTGCCAAAGAACTTCATCTTTCACCCAAAACCGTAGAGAACCAGCTCAGCAAAGCGCTGCGCCACATCAGGCTGGCAGTGAGGTCTGTACTCAGCAGTTTTCTTCTTTTATTTTTCCTGTAAATATTTTTTGTATCCGGGTAGGGGATGTGATTGATTCTGCATACTTGATCAAGTATGCAAGTCCACCAAAACATTTTGCTGCTGATTGAGAAGTACCAGTCGGGCTCCATCAGTTCCGAGGAAATGCAGGAACTAAACCATTGGTATCACTCCTTTAATGACAGTAAGGCAGAAATCACCTTAACAACAGAACTGGCCGAAGAAGAGTTTTCAGCATTTATAAAAAATAAGATTCTTGCAAGCATTGCCCAAGAAGACAGCCGCCCTTTTTGGGTTCGTCACCGCAGATGGGTGATTCCCGCTGCAGCTGCAGTGTTTGCCGTTATCCTCGGAACATATTTTCTGACTCAAACTTCTGCGTCAAAAGCAGCGCCACCTGAAACAGAAACTGCCGTCACACCGGCTCCGCAGGACCTTGCACCGGGAGGAGATAAAGCATTGCTGACCCTTGAGGACGGTTCTGTGATTGTGCTCGACAGCGCCTCCAAAGGCATCATCAGCCTGCAGGATAATATCAAAGTGGTAAAACTGGCAAACGGCGAAGTGGTTTACGAAATCAATGGCCGCCAGTTGTCTGCTGCCCAGGAAATCGCCTATAATACCATCAGCACTCCCCGCGGTGGCCAATACCAGGTCACCCTTTCAGATGGCAGCAAAGTTTGGTTGAATGCAGCCTCGTCCATACGTTTTCCGGTTGTGTTCACTGGTGATGAAAGAACAGTAGAGATCACAGGCGAAGCTTACCTGGAAGTTGCAAAAAACAGCGCCATGCCTTTCAGGGCAAAAGCGGGAGATTCAGAAATAGAAGTGCTGGGCACACATTTTAATGTGAATGCTTATGATAATGAAACAGCAATAAGAACCACTTTGCTGGAAGGCCGGGTGAAAGTTCATGCTCCCGATAAAACGGTAAAAACATTATCACCCGGGCAGCAATCGGCCATACACAGATCGGGAAAAGTGCAGGTAATAAATAATGCAGATACGGAAGAAGCGCTGGCCTGGATCAATGGCCGCTTCCAGTATAACAGCACTGACATTGGCGCCATCCTGCGACAGATAGAACGCTGGTACGATGTGGATGTGGAATATCGCGGCAAAGTGAACATGCGGTTTACCGGGCAACTCAACCGAAGTTTATTCGCCTCTAAGGTTCTTGAAAAATTAGCTCTTACAGATGAAGTGAGTTTTAAAATAGACGGAAGGAAAATAATTGTTTCACCCAAAAACTAATGCTATGCCAGCCAGTAAAAAATGTTTTAGTGCACATGGCAGCGATGGATAATGGCAAATTTGTTTTAAACAAAAACCGGGTACTGGTTGCAACAGTCCCCGGCGGATGTTTGAACGCTGATGACAAACGCTATCTGTACAAGACTGCTTATCACTTAACGCAAACATTACAAATCTATGTATTTAACTGCTCTGCGAAAATCCAAACTTCTTCACCCCGGATTTTCCGCTCAAAACATTAAATTGATGAAACTTACTACAGTTTTATTGATCATTACCTGCCTGCAGGTAAGTGCAAAGGGGTTATCACAAAAAGTAACCATCCGGGAGGATAATATAAGCCTCCAGAAAGTGTTCCTGGAGATCCGTAAACAAACCGGTGTTCAGTTCTTCTATGCCGATGATGCACTGAAGAATGCGAAACCTGTTTCTCTTTCGGTGCGAAGAGAATCCCTGGAAAAAGTGCTGGACCTTTGCTTCCGTGATCAGCCGCTCAGCTACACTCTTACAGACAACACCATTATTGTAAGAAAAAAGACAGAGACTCCTGAAACTGCTGTTGCGGAACCGGAGGCGCCGCTTTTCCGGGATGTATCGGGCAAAGTGACCGATGCACAAGGTCTGCCACTGGCCGGTGTTTCCGTTTCGGTGAAAGGAACTACTACCGGAACCACTACTAATGCGGAAGGCGTTTATAATATTTCTGCACCGGACGGCGCCATATTAGTATTTTCTTATGTAGGCTATGTAAGCATTGAAGAAAGAGTGGATGCCCGTTCTGTCATCAATATCAGCCTGCGCCCTGCCGAACAGTCTATGGAGCAGGTGATCGTTATCGGTTATGGTACACAGAAAAAAAGAGACCTGACCGGCTCGGTCACTTCAGTGAAAGGTGAAGAAGTGGCCCGTATGCCTGCAGTAAACCCCGTTGCATCGCTACAGGGAAAAGTGGCAGGTCTGACCATTGTGAACAGCGGTCGTGCCGGAGCTTCCCCCACTGTCCGCATCCGTGGTGTGAACAGCACAAGCAATACTGATCCCCTTTATGTAGTGGACGGAGTTTTTCAAACCAATATTGATTACCTGAACCCTGCCGATATTGAATCCATTGAAGTGCTGAGAGATCCTTCTTCCATTGCCATCTTTGGATTGCAGGGTGGAAACGGCGTAATAATTGTTACCACAAAACGACCTGAGAGAGGACAAACCCGCATCACATTCCAAAGCCTCGTGGGTGTGCAAAAAGTGGTAAATAAAATAAAGGTTACAGATGCCGCAGGATTCAAACAATTATACACTGCCCAGTTGGCCAACCTGAATGCTGCTCCATTTGATTATTCCAACTATACCGCCAATACCGACTGGCAGGAGCAGATATTTCAAAATGCGCTGATCAATAATAATACTGTCAGCATTTCAAACAGCGCTGAGAAAAGCACAACACTGTTCAGTCTTGGTTATAACAACCAGGAAGGAGTATTGAAGTATGACAGGCACCAGCGTTATATTGCCCGTCTTAACCACGAAATAAGATTTAGCAACAATATCAAGATCGGTGGCGACATTACAGGTTTTCATTCCATCCAGGAAAATTCTAAAAGCGATGCTGATGTAACCAATGCTTTGTGGGCTGCCCCTATCGTTCCCATTCAGTTTGATGATAACACTTATTACAGCATGCCTTCTTTTCAGCGGGCACAGGTAGGTAATCCTGTAGGAAGACTGAACCTCAGCACCGATAATAATATCAACAAATCTTTCCGGTTTGTAGGTAATGTGTTTGCTGAAGTGAAATTCCTGCGCCGCTTCACTTGGCGTTCGACATTTTACAGCGATCTTGGATTTAACAGCGGCCGCGGATACAGCCCCCTGCCCTATCGCTTTATCAACTTAGGAGAAGGCGCTGCTCCGACAGATACTACATTCAACACTGCCGCAAGGACCAGTGTGAGCCAAAGCCAGTCTGAATCCCGCCGCTTTCAGCAGGATCACACACTGACTTTCAACAAAACATTTAACTCAAACCATAATGTAACGGCGCTGGCAGGTTTCACTACTTTGTTCCAGGGCAGTTCCAATGTTTCGGGCAGCCGGACAGACACGTTGCTGAACATCCCACGAGCCGCGGATTATTGGTACTTGGGTATTGCCAACCTTAACAACCCCATTTCCAATGCAGGTGGCGGAGGCGAGGAAGCTTATATGTCTTTCCTTGGCAGGATCAACTATTCCTACAGTGGTAAATATTTGCTCAACGCCAGTTTTCGTCGTGACGGCAGTTCCAAATTCTCACCTGCCAATCGTTGGGGTAATTTTGGAAGTATTGGTGTGGGCTGGGTCATCAGCCAGGAAGATTTCTTTAATAACGTCAAACATATTGACTTCCTGAAGCTGAGAGGCGCATGGGGCACTGTAGGAAGTGGACTTGGATTACCTCCCAATCTTTACCTGCCCGGTCTGAACACAGCCAATGTAGCAGTGTTTGGCGACAATGTTTATGGTTCCGTAGCGCCAGCCTATGTGCCTGATCCCAATCTTCGCTGGGAAGTGGTAAGAGGTATTGATATTGGTCTTGAGGCCCGTGCATTGAATAACCGCTTAAACGCTGAGATCACCTGGTATGACCGGACGACAAAAGACATCCTGACCACTATTACACTGCCAGGCACAGCCGGTAGTTATAATTATCGCACCAACCTGGGAACGATCACCAACAAAGGAATTGAGTTGTCCCTTGGCTGGAATGATAAGGTGGGCAAAGATTTTACCTATAGCGTTACTGCGAATATGAGCCACAACACCAATAAAGTGGTGTCTATTGGTGATAATTTCAATTTCCAGATATTAGGAAATGGCACGGTGAACAGAACAATAACCGGCCAGTCCATTGGTCATTTCTGGGGCTATGTGCAAACAGGTGTTTACCAGGTGGTAGCTGATTTTGACAAAATACCCAGCTTCCCGAATTCATTGCCCGGCGATATCGCCTACCAGGATGTGAATGGCAATGGTGTGATTGACCCAGCCGACAGGATCAACCTTGGTTCTCCTTTCCCAACCTATAATTTCGGCGGAAATATCACTCTTGGCTATAAAGGTTTTGACCTGATCATTGATGGGCAGGGTGTAGCTGGAAACAAAATATATACCCAACGACGCACTGCAACCTTTGCCGTATTGAACTACGAGACCAACCGCCTGAATGCATGGACAGCCCCCGGCACTTCCAATGTGGAGCCGATATTAGACAACACCCGTGGTAATAATTTCCTGCTCAGCAGCTACTATCTTGAACCGGGTGATTATTTCCGTATTCGTACGCTGCAACTCGGCTACACATTTTCGCCGCGGATGCTGACAGGAACACCTGTGAGAAGTCTCAGGTTTTTTATCAGCGGGCAAAACATAGCAACTTTTACCAAGGCCACCGGTTATACACCTGAAGTAGCAATCGGCAATCCCATTGCAGGAGGAGCAGACAACGGAACCTACCCTGTTCCGGCAGTTTATTCCTTTGGCGTAAACGTGACATTTTAATAAATAAAAAACTTCATACAATGAAAAAGATCAATCACCGCAGCATTTTATGGATGACCGCTTTGTCATCTATGGTTGTGATTTTTATTGCGGGATGCGGAAAGAACTTTCTTGACAGGAATCCGCAGGGTCAATATACCCAGGAAACTTATCCCTACCCAGGTGGGTCGGGCCCGTATGACACTTATCTTTTCGGCGCCTATTCAGAACTGAGGAATTTCAATGTGCACAGCCAGTCGTTCATAACAGCTACCAGCATCCGCAGTGATGATGCAGACAAAGGAAGCACACCTGCCGATGGCGGCGCTAACGCTATTGACATGGATAACTTCCCGGTGCAGCCCAATAATGGTTTTGCCAATGCACTATGGCTTGGCTATTTCAGCTTAGTGAACAAATGCAATATTGCCATAGACCAGGTTCGCAACAATGCTGACATCGTAGCAACGCCTGATGTCAAATTACAGTCAGAAGCCGAAGCACGGTTCATCCGTGGCTATGGCTATTTTATGCTGGTTCGTTTGTTTGGCAGAGTGCCGATCATAGACACTGTGTTTACACAGGCTGCTTCGCAAAGCAATGTGCCGCAAAGCCAGCCTGCAGCCGTCTATGCTTTCATTGAAGCCGATCTGAACTATGCTGTGGCCAACCTCCCTCTTAATTGGGATAGCAAGTTTGTAGGCAGGGCAACAAGAGGCGCTGCTAACGGCCTTTTGGCAAAAGTGTACCTGACCCAGCAAAAATGGGCGCAGGCCATGGCTGCTGCCAATGCAGTGATAACATCAGCGCAGTATAATTTGTCAACGCCTTTTGACAGAATATTCAGGGAAGAAGGAGAGAACAGTAAAGAATCGGTGTTTGAAGTGCAGGCCACAGCCACTACGGCTATCCCTTCAGCGAATGGTGTTCAATATGCGCAAATACAAGGTATCCGCGGCGCTGGTCTTTGGGACCTTGGCTGGGGATGGAACACACCCAGCACTTACCTGGAAGCAGCATTTGAAACAAATGATCCCAGAAAAAACAGAACCATTCTTTACACAAGCACAGGCAGCACCATTTATCAAACGATTTATGGAGAGAATATTCCAACAGGTTTGCCTAATCCCAGGTATAATAATAAAGTCTATACTAACCCTTCTCTTAGAAATTCCATCGGTAACCGCTTTGGTTATTGGATGAATTTTCGGGTGCTGCGTTATGCAGATGTGGTGCTGATGTTTGCTGAAGCGGCAAATGAAGTAGGTGGCGCTGCTAATATTGATGCGGCAAGGGTTGCGCTGAACACAGTTAGAGCAAGAGCAAGAACAGGTGCACCAGCGGGAACCCTTCCTGATGTTACTACCACAGACCAGGATCTGCTGAGAGACGCCATCCGTCATGAACGCCGCATTGAATTGGCTATGGAGCATGACCGCTTCTTTGACCTGGTTCGCTGGGGCGTTTCACAGGCAGTGATGAATGCAGCAGGCAAGCCTAATTTCAATGCAAACCGTGATGTGTTATTGCCGATACCTCAAACGCAAATTGACTTAAGCGCCGGTGTGCTGACACAAAATCCGGGTTATTGATTCTTCATTCCTTAAACTGAAAAAAATGAAATTGATAAAATCAAATACAACAAACTTCATTGCGGGCCTTGCTGCTCTCGCATTGATAGGGACTGCTTCCTGCAAAAAAGATGGCAATCCCAACAAGTTGCCTTCTGTTTCACCGGACGATTACCTGGGTTTGATTGATGGCTATAACAGTTCCGATGAGATATTTCCGCAAAACCTGGTTGCTTACTGGGGCTTCGAGGATACAAAAAATGAAAGCAAATCAGGAGCCGCCCCTACGCAAACTGCCGGTGATGCAATTGTTGCCGGTGGGGTAAAAGGAAAGGCGTTGAGTTTAACAGCCGGGTATCTATATTATGCTGCCCAGCTTCCCAAATTCACAACCGATTCATTGAAGAACTGGTCCATCAGTGTGTGGGTGAAGGTAAAGAACAACGGTTCGAAAAGAACCATGGTAATGCAAATGGCAAGACCCGGAATTTTTAACGGGAATATCAATTTTGCGCTGAATACAAATGGTTTCCCTGCAACTAACGATTCTGCGCTCCGCATTCAACCCACTTTTACAACAATTGGTGGCGGCACACAGGATAACCTGAACAATGCTGCAGGCCAGGACAAAACGAACCTGAATAACTGGGTTCACATTGTTCTTACCTACGATTTTGCGACAGGTGTATTTAACAATTGGATGGATGGAAGAAAGGTCGGTAATTTCCCCAACAGGGGCACGGGCAACAACAATTTCAAATGCTGGGAGCCTAATGAGTTTATCATCGGCTCTAACTATAACGGCATTCCCGGGATGGCGGTGAACGCCGATGTAAATTTTGCCCCTATGACAGGCCAGGTAGATGAGATCAGGGTCTTTAACCGGGTGCTGCCAGATGCACATATCAAGGCTTTGAACAACCTGGGTAAAGCCGGCAAATAATTATTTTCTCTTTAAAGCACACAGATGCGGCCCGCCTGTGTCTGTGTGCTTTTTATTTTTTGCAATATCCTTTCATTTTAAAATTTTCCCGATGCATTTACTATTAACCTCCTTCATTGCCTTCATCATTGCGGGTTGCACTTCTTCCCAAAAAACAAGCGGCATTCAAAAGATATTTGACAGCGATGCCGAAGAAAAACTGTTCAACGAAGTGCAGCAGCAAACCTTTCAGTATTTCTGGGATGGCGCCGAACCAACCAGCGGGCTGGCAAGAGAACGTTTTCATACTGACAATGTGTACCCGCAAAATGACAAGATGGTTGTCACCAGCGGCGGCGGCGGGTTTGGTGTGATGGCGATCCTCGTTGGAATTGAAAGAGGCTATATCACACGAGAAGAAGGACTAAAGAGATTAGAAAAAATAGTTCACTTCTTAGAAACAGCCGATCGTTTTCACGGCGCCTGGCCACATTGGTGGAATGGCGAAACAGGAAAGACAAAACCTTTCAGCCGTAATGATGATGGCGGCGACCTGGTGGAAACTTCTTTCATGTTGCAGGGACTGCTGTGTGTCCGCCAGTATTTCCAAAAAGGCAATGCCGCAGAAAAAGCATTGGCCGCAAGAACCGATAAACTTTGGAAAGAAGTGGAGTTTGACTGGTACCGCAATGGTAAAAATGTTTTGTTCTGGCACTGGAGTCCCAATTTTGGATGGGAAAAGAATTTTGCAGTCAGTGGTTATAATGAATGCCTCATCATGTATGTGCTGGCTGCTTCATCACCTACTCACGGAGTTCCTGCCGAAGTATATCATGAAGGATGGGCCAAAAATGGCGACATCCATAAAGACCCGGCTAAGTACGAAGACATCAACCTACAAATGAATCATCACAACAAAGAAGGCGCTGCCGGGCCTTTGTTCTGGGCACATTATTCTTATCTCGGTCTCGATCCAAGAGGGTTGAAAGACAAGTATGCAGATTATTGGGAGCACAACAAAGGTCATTCACTCATTCACTATAAATGGTGTGTCAATAACCCCAATGGCTATAAAGGATATGGCCCCAACAGCTGGGGACTTACATCCAGTTATTCGATGAGAGGCTATTCTGGTCATGCTCCCACAACAAGAAGGGACCTGGGAGTGATCTCCCCCACTGCGGCGTTATCTTCTTTTCCCTACACACCCAAAGAATCTATGGCTGCGATGAAATACTGGTACAATAATTTAAAAGATAAAGTGTGGGGACCTTATGGTTTTTTTGATGCTTTCAGTGAGCATCATGACTGGTACACTCCCCGTTACCTCGCCATTGATCAGGGGCCGATCGTGGTAATGATGGAAAACCATCGCAGCGGTTTGTTGTGGAATCTGTTTATGAGTTGTCCAGAAATAAAAGAGGGTTTGAAGAAATTAGGATTTGAAAGTCCGTGGTTAAAATAGTAATAACAGTATTCATGAAGCTTGCCTTCTCTCTTGTTATCATCAGCTTAGTGTTAGTTTCCTGTTCAAAAAAAATGCAGCAGGCAAGAATCGTGTTGCTGCCCGACACACAGACTTATGCTGAAAAATATCCCGAAGTGCTCGACTCACAAATAAATTGGGTGGCCCGTCATGCCAAAGAGATTGCTTTTGTAATGCAACAAGGAGATCTTACGCAAAACAACAACGACAAAGAATGGAAGGTGATCCTTGATGCTTTCAGCAAACTGAACGGCAAAGTTCCTTATGTGCTGGCTGCCGGTAATCATGATATGGGCAGCGCCGATGGAAAATTTGCGGATGTCCGCAACTCCACTTTGTTCAATAGTTATTTTCCTTTTTCTCAAATGTCGTCGCTTCCCGGTTTTGGCGGCGCAGCAGAAGACGGAAAGATGGATAATGCTTACTACCTTTTCAAAACAGGTAAAATAAACTGGTTGGTTATCACATTAGAGTTTGGCCCCCGTAACAGTATTATCAGCTGGGCTAATGATATTATCGAAAAATATCCGAAACATTCCGTCATCATCAACACACATAGTTATATGTATTCTGACAGCACCCGGCAGGGGCCCGGCGATAACTGGCGGCCACAGGCCTATGGTGTGGGAAAAGATACAGCAGATGCTGCTGTGAATGATGGCGAACAGATCTGGGAAAAATTAGTAAAGAAACATCCCAACACAAGATTTGTGTTTTCTGGTCATGTGCTGAACGGCGGCGTTGGCACATTGGTGAGCATCAATGATGCCGGATACCTGGTTTACCAGATGCTCGCCAATTACCAGCAAGGTGTGAAAGGATCAGTGATGGGCGGTAATGGCTGGTTGCGCATCATAGATTTAAATTTTAAAAAGAAATTGGTGAATGTCTCCACCTATTCTCCCTATGTAAATGAATACATGAATGATCCTGCCCACCGGTTCATCATTAAAAACGTTCTGTTTAAATCCGTAATAAAATGAGACGGAAATTTTTCTTCCAGCTATCAGTTGTTACAGGCATGTTGTCAGCAATGCTGTTTTTTTCATGCGATCAAAAAGCCAACAAAGAAGAACCCGTTCCTGCTTTCCGGAACGACATACAGGCATTCAAAAAGCAGGACTCTGTTTCTGCACCGACAAAAAATGCCATTCTTTTCATTGGCAGCTCCTCGTTCACTTTGTGGCAAAATGTGCAGGATTATTTTCCCGGGCATACCATCATCAACCGCGGCTTTGGCGGTTCATCGCTAACGCATCTTATCCAATATGCAGAAGATATCATCTATCCTTATGATCCCAAACAAATTGTTATCTATTGCGGGGAGAATGACCTCGCTGCTTCCGACACAGTGACCGGAGCCATGGTATTTGACCGGTTTATAGAATTGTTTCGACTGATACGAAAGAAATACAATGATATTCCGGTGCTGTATATCTCCATGAAACCAAGTCCCAGCAGGCGGCATTTATTTCCTAAAATGCGGGATGGCAACAGGATGATCGGTGATTTTCTGGCCAATGAAGAAAAAACTGGTTTTGTGGATGTACATTCAAAAATGCTGAATGAGACCGGTGAACCATACAGTGAAATTTTCTTAGAAGACAGCCTGCACATGAATGTGAAAGGATATGCCATCTGGCAAAGAGCAATAGAACCCCATTTACTGAAAGAATAAAACACAACCGATGAAGAAACTTGTTTTTATCGCAGCCATGACTATCTCCGTCTCCTGCTTTGCGCAAACCACGCAGCAGGCAAAGATGAATCTCTATGTCAGCAACCTGATGAAGAAAATGACATTAGACGAAAAGATCGGTCAGTTAAACCTGCTGACACCGGGTGGCGGTGTAGCGACAGGCGCCGTAGTGAGTTCAGGGGTGGAAACAAAGATCAAAGAAGGAAAAGTGGGTGGACTCTTTGGAGTGATTGGCGCTGAAAAAGTGAGAAAAGCGCAGGAGATCGCTGTCAATGGCAGCCGGTTGAAGATCCCGCTGCTTTTTGGTTCGGATATCATTCATGGATATAAAACCATTTTCCCGATACCACTAGGTCTTTCTGCTAGTTGGGATATGGAACTGATGGAACGCAGTGCAAGGATTGCAGCCCTTGAAGCAACAGTGGACGGACTGAACTGGAATTTTTCTCCCATGGTTGATATTGCCCGTGATCCCCGTTGGGGCCGCATAGCAGAAGGCGCCGGTGAAGATCCTTATCTCGGTTCGCAAATAGCCATTGCTATGGTGAAAGGCTACCAGGGTAATGATCTCAGCAAAGACAATACGATGATGGCCTGTGTAAAACATTTTGCACTGTATGGCGCATCAGAAGCGGGCCGTGATTATAATTCTGTTGATATGAGCAGGGTGAGAATGTATAATGATTACCTGCCGCCATACAAAGCGGCTATTGATGCAGGTGTGGGCAGTGTGATGAGTTCGTTCAATGATGTGGATGCCATTCCCGCAACTGGCAATAAATGGTTGCTGACCGACTTGCTGCGAAAAGAATGGGGCTTCAAAGGTTTTGTAGTAAGTGATTATACTTCCGTAAATGAAATGATCGCACATGGTATGGGCGACCTGCAGGCGGTTTCTGCATTGTCTTTAAGAGCAGGTTTGGATATGGACATGGTGGGTGAAGGATTTTTAACTACGCTGAAAAAATCGTTGCAAGAAGGAAAAGTCACACTGCTTCAAATTGAACAGGCCTGCAAACGAATACTCGAAGCCAAATACAAACTTGGATTGTTTGATGATCCTTTCCGTTATTGTAATGAAGAAAAAGCAAAAACAACCATTCTCTCTGCACAGTTCAGGCAGGAAGCAAGAGAGTTTGCGGCCAAATCAAGTGTGTTGCTGAAGAATGAAAGGCAGGTATTGCCTTTGAAAAAATCCGGTACCATTGCATTGATTGGCCCGCTGGCCAATGACAAAAGCAATATGCACGGCACATGGGCGGTATCAGGCGACAGAAATTTATCCATCCCTGTTTTGGATGGAATCAAAAATGTGGCGGGCAACAGTGTGAATGTGATCTATGCAAAAGGCGCCAATATTTCTGACGATACTTTGTTTGCCAAAAAAGTGAATGTGTTTGGTACAAGAATAGATATTGACAAACGATCACCCGATGAAATGCTGAACGAAGCTCTCGATGTTGCCAGCAAATCGGATGTTATCGTAGCTGTTGTTGGTGAAGCATCTGAAATGAGCGGTGAAGCGGCCAGCCGTACCGATATATCCTTTCCTGAAAGCCAAAAGAAATTAATCAGGGCATTGGCGAAAACAGGAAAGCCACTGGTACTGGTGCTGATGACCGGGAGACCGCTGGCAATTCCTGAGGAAAAAGAACTGGCAGATGCAATTTTAGTAACATGGCATTCCGGAACTGAGGCAGGCAATGGTATTGCCGATGTATTATTTGGTAATTATAATCCATCCGGCAAACTCACTGCAAGTTTCCCGGTGAATGTGGGACAGGTGCCGGTGTATTACAGCATGAAGAACACCGGTCGTCCTTCTGCTCCCAATTCCCCAAAATTTCAATCTAATTTCATAGATGCACCGAACGAACCTTTATATCCTTTTGGGTATGGGCTGAGCTACACTACATTTTCTTACAGTGATATTTCGCTCAGCAAAAACAGTATGCGTTCCGCCGAAAACATCACAGCTTCTGTCACAGTGACCAACACCGGCAGCTATGAGGGAGAAGAAGTGGTGCAACTTTATATCCGGGATATAGTGGCCAGCATCACCCGGCCATTGAAAGAGCTGAAAGGGTTTCAAAAAATAAAACTGAAACCCGGTGAATCAAAAACAGTTTCGTTCACTATCAAAGTGAATGACCTGAAATTTTATAACAGTAATTTGAAATGGGTGGCCGAACCCGGGGATTTTAAAATATTCATCGGCACCAGCAGCAGCAACGTGAAAGAGGTTGACTTTAAATTACAGTGAATATGAGAGGACTTTTTGTTTCATTATTTATTGTCATCGCCTTACCTGCATTTTCACAAACAGGTAAGCCGCCAATGAATATCATCTTCATCCTTTCTGATGATCATCGCTATGATGCAATTGGCTTCATGAATAAAATACCCGGATTGAAAACCCCCGCCATGGATCGTATGGCCAAAGAAGGGGCTCATATAAAAAATGCCTTTGTCTCCACGGCCTTATGTTCTCCCAGCCGTGCTTCTATTCTGACCGGGCAGTATGCTCATACACATACTGTGGTGGACAATGACGCACCGCTGCCAGCCAATCTTGTTTTCTTTCCGCAGTACTTACAGAAAAACGGCTATCAGACATCTTTCTTTGGCAAATGGCATATGGGCAACACAGATGATATGCCGCAGCCGGGATTTGATCACTGGCTCAGTTTCCGCGGACAAGGAGTTTATAATAATCCTGTCTTCAACATCAATGGTCAGCGGGTGCCGCAACCCGAAGGAAGTTATGTAACCGATCTGCTCACCGATCATACTCTTGACTGGCTGAATAAAAGAGACAGCAAGAAACCTTTCTTTGTTTATTTATCACATAAAGGTGTTCATGCTGAGTTTGAACCGGCCAAACGACATTCAGGTATCTACAAAAACATTCCGATCATTTGTCCTCCTTCGATGTATGTAACAGCCACAGCGGGCAGCAAAACTTTCGGTACAGTCACTGCACCGGAAACCAAAGTGAATTATGCTGATATTCCACAGTGGGTGAGAAACCAGCGCCATAGCTGGCATGGTGTGGATTATATGTATCACGGGCAAATTGTGTTTGATGATTTTTATCGCCGCTATCTTGAAACATTGCAGGCAGTGGATGAAAGTATTGATCGTGTGATCAGTTGGGTGAAAGAAAACAAACTTGATAAGAACACGATGGTTGTTTATATGGGTGACAACGGTTTTTCTTTTGGTGAACACGGCTTGATTGATAAACGTCATGCTTACGAAGAATCCATGCGGGTGCCGATGCTGGTCTGGGCGCCGGGAATGGTAAAACCCAACTCAGTGGTGGAGCAAGTGGTGATGAATGTGGACCTGGCGCCAACATTTCTTGAACTCGCTGCTGTTTCAAAACCAACACAAATGCAGGGATTTTCTTTTACTAACCTGCTGAAAGGTTCCCCAACAGGATGGCAGCGGGACAAAGTGTTTTATGAATATTATTGGGAATCGGCTTTTCCCCAAACTCCCACTACCTACGCTGTTCGTACCGACCGCTACAAATACATTTACTATAATGGCGTTTGGGATATCAATGAATTATTTGATCTGCAAAATGATCCGTATGAGATGAACAATCTTATCCGGGATACTGCTTACCGGAAAATTGGCCTTCAGTTGAAAGATGAACTATTTAACTGGCTGAAAGAAACCAACGGTCTGCAGATACCGCTGAAGAAAACAATTAACCACCGCAATGATAATTTATACAGGGGAACGTATTAGGTTTACAAAGTGAAAACAAGAATTGTTTTATTCATATTGCCCATATTAATTTCCTGTAACAATAATGTAGAAGATGTTGCTGTTAATCATGCTGACAGCGCCATCTCCTGCGAAGGCAATTTACCCTCACGTTTGGCTGTTGTAAAAGACAGTCTTGATATTACCCCGTCTGAAAGTTCAACAGAAGGAATGATCTGGATTGAAGCTGGTGAATTTATGATGGGCACCGATGACAGCGAAGGAAGACCCGATGAATCGCCACAGCACAAAGTGAAAGTGGATGGATTCTGGATGGATGCCACTGAAGTGACCAATAAACAGTTCAAAAAATTTGCAGAGGCCACGGGTTATATCACAACAGCAGAAAGAAAACCTGAATGGGAAGAACTGAAAAAACAATTGCCTGCGGGCACACCCAAACCTGATGAGAGTGTATTGGTGGCGGCTTCACTGGTATTTACTCCTCCCACCCGACCTATATCATTAACCAATGCGTCGCAATGGTGGAGCTGGAAACCCGGCGCCAGTTGGAAACATCCGCAGGGCCCCGGCAGCAGCATTGAAGGAAAAGACAATTATCCCGTTGTTCATATTTCATGGGATGATGCCATGGCTTATTGCAAATGGGCCGGGAAAAGATTGCCCACTGAAGCTGAATGGGAATATGCAGCAAGAGGGGGCCAGCCAACAAAATATTTTTGGGGAAATGAAGACCCGGAGAAAGGAAAACCTAAAGCCAACACCTGGCAGGGAAGTTTTCCTGACAGAAACACAGGTTGGGATAAATTCATTGGGGCAGCTCCTGTGCAATCATTTGCACCCAACCAATATGGTTTATATGATATGGCAGGCAATGTGTGGGAATGGTGCAGCGACTGGTATCGAAACGATCATTATGAAAACATAAAAAATGAAACAACGATAAACCCGAAGGGACCATCATCCGGTTATGATCCGATGGAGCCAACCGTTCCTAAAAAAGTGGTGCGGGGCGGCTCCTTTATGTGTCATGCATCGTATTGCAAGGGCTATCGTGTCACATCGAGAATGAAAACATCTCCGGACACCGGACTTGAGCATACCGGTTTTCGTTGTGTAAAAGACAAATAACATGAAGAAACTATTTCTTTTTTTCCTGGTTGTTTTATCTATAAAAGGTTTCACACAGGATCTTTCGCTGTATGAAAAGCATTGGTTCATGCAATATGGCGACACAATGCCCTACCGCATCCTGTTCCCGGAAAACTATGACCCTGCAAAAAAATACCCGTTAGTATTGTTCCTTCATGGCAGGGGCGAAAGCGGCACTGACAATGAAAAACAATTGGTGCATGGCGCTAAACTATTTCTGCGTGACAGCATCCGTCAAAAAAATCCGGCGATAGTTGTATTTCCGCAATGCCCGGCTACTGATTACTGGAGCAATGTGCAGATGGTTTCAACAACCACCAAAAACGGGAAGCGTAGTTTTCATTTTGTACCTGGCGGCGAGCCCACCAATGCTATGAGAATGGTAATGGGCCTGCTCGATAATTTACAAACCCGCTATGCGATAGAGGAAAAACAGGTCTATGTAATGGGTTTGTCCATGGGCGGTATGGGAACTTTTGAAATAGTGCGGCGAAAACCGGGAATATTTGCTGCGGCTATTCCTATCTGCGGCGGGGCGCATCCGGCTACGGCTTCAAAACTGATAGCAACAAAGTGGTGGGTGTTTCATGGTGGCAAAGACGATGTGGTGCTGCCTGAATTCTCCGAAAAAATGGTGGAAGCATTAAAGAAAGCAAAAGCATCCGTCAAATTCACTCTTTACCCCAATGCCAATCACAATAGCTGGGATCCTGCCTTTGCTGAACCGGGACTGCCTGACTGGCTATTTGCGCAACGAAAGAAATGATCATTTCACCTCTTCAAAGTCTATATAATCACCTGCCGGGGATTTTTGTTGTTGTGAGCCGGTATGTTGATTTGTTTGTGAGGAATAGGCCTGTTGCTGACGCTGATACTCAGCATTCATTTTTTCCTGCATCTCCCGAAAACCTTTCTTGATCTGCCGGGTGGTTTTGTACACCGGTATCACCAGCTTGAAGATAAGCTGGTAAAGAAACCAGGCCAGCACTGCATACAAAACGTATTTCATGCTGTAAAGATAGACCCGTTGCTCTTTTATTGACCGGGAATATGGGGGCTCTCACCGGATTTTAACGCTTCTTCAGCCGGCAAGCGATATTTGGCTTGTAAAGGGTAATTCCCTTACATTTGCAGCGGAAAAAGACGATAGAAGGGAACGAGGCCGTTCCCTTCTTCTTTTATACAGGATGAACAACGAATCATTGATCAAGGCTTTGGAACAGGTGGCAATGGCGCAGATCAGCGCTGACCCAGGCCTGTTTTTGGTGGACATACGAATCAAACCCACCAACAATATAAAGGTGTTTGTGGATGGAGACCAGGGAGTTAGTATTGAAAAGCTGGTGCAGCTCAACCGGAAGTTCTATAAAGAACTGGAAGAAAGCGGATTCTTTCCCAACGGCGATTTTTCATTGGAAGTTTCATCACCGGGGCTGGATGAACCCCTGAAACTGCACCGCCAATACCTGAAAAACACAGGCCGCCATGTGGAGGTGCTGTTAACTGAAGGGATGAAAAAAGAGGGCAAACTGATTTCAGTGACAGAGGAAGATATCTTATTGGAAGAAGAAAAAGGGAAAGGCAAAAAGAAAGAGATCATTCAGCATACTATTCCATTTAATCAAATTAAAACAACAAAAATTCAAATCAAATTCTAAAAGCTGTGAGCCCTGCTCATAGCCTGAAGCTCAAAAACTGAGAGTTATGGCAAGTATAAATCTAATTGAGGCGTTCCAGGAGTTTAAAGATGCGGAAAACATTGACCGCCCCACCATGATGAAAGTGGTGGAAGACGTTTTTAAAACCCTGCTGCGTAAAAAATATGGCAGCGATGAGAATTTCGATGTGATCGTGAATGCAGAAAAAGGTGACCTGGAAATTATCCGCCGCCGGATGATCGTGGAAGACGGGCAGGTGGAAGACCCATTGGCGCAGGTGGCCTATTCAGACGCCGTCAAGATAGAGCCTGACTTTGAAGTAGGGGAAGAGTTGTACCAGGAAATTGATTTGTATGATTTCGGCCGCAGGGCCATCCTCGCTGCCAAGCAAACACTGGCCAGCCGCATCAGCGACCTGAAGAAAAATGTGTTGGCCAAAAAATATGGCGACCGCATTGGCGAGATCATCAGCGCCGAGGTTTACCAGGTGTGGAAAAAAGAAATTTTGCTGCTGGATGAAGAAGGCAATGAACTCATACTTCCCAAAAGCGAACAGATACCACAGGATTATTTCAAAAAAGGAGAGAATATCCGTGCCGTGGTGAAGAAAGTGGACATGAAAAATAATAACCCGGTAATCATTCTTTCCAGAACTTCACCTGACTTTCTGGCCAAATTGCTGGAAATTGAAGTGCCGGAGATATTTGATGGCCTTATCGTTATCAAAAAAATTGTCCGAGATCCGGGTGAAAGGGCCAAAGTGGCTGTGGAATCCTATGACGACCGCATAGACCCGGTTGGCGCCTGTGTGGGGATGAAAGGAAGCCGTATTCATGGCATCGTTCGTGAACTGAAGAATGAAAACATTGATGTCATCAACTGGACAAGCAATATCCAGTTGCTGATCCAGCGTTCGCTGACACCCGCCAAGATCACCAGTATGGAGCTGGATAATGAAAAGAAACATGCGAATGTATACCTGAAACCCGACCAGGTTTCACTGGCCATTGGCCGACGCGGAGTCAACATCAAACTGGCTTCTGAACTCACCGGTTATGAACTCGATGTTTATCGTGATACCGAAGAAGAGGAAGAAGGATTTGATATTGATCTGGATGAATTTAGCGATGAAATAGAAACCTGGGTGATTGATGAGCTGAAACGCATTGGTTGCGACACCGGCAGAAGCGTATTGAAACTGACACCAGAAGAACTGGAGCGCCGCACCGACCTGGAAAAAGAAACAATTGATGAAGTGAGAAGAGTGCTGCAGGAAGAATTTGAAAAAGAATAGCAGGGTGAGCGGTGAATGGTGAATGGTCAATATCAATGCTGTTCACATTCACCATTCACAATTGACCATTGACAATATAAATAAACTGAATGGCAGAATTAAAACTTCCGAGATTATTAGCCGCCGCCAAGGAATTCAACATTGGCCAGGAAACGCTGATTGAATTCCTGATCGGTAAAGGATTTCCAAAAGACGAGCTGAAGCCGACATCCAAACTGTCGGAAGACATGTACCGTGCCCTGCAACAAGAGTTTCAGAGCGATAAGGCCGCAAAAAATAAAGCTGACCAGGTAGAAATTCCCAAAGGAAGCACCGGCGATGCAAAGAAAAAGAAAGAAGAAGAAGAGATCGTTTTCAAAAAAGAAGAAAAAAAGACGGCGAAGAAAGAAGAACCTGTTGCAGCAGAAGAAGTGAAACCAGTAGTGTCAAAAGAAGAGCCGAAGAAAGAAGAGGAAGTGGTGAAACTGGAAGCACCGGAACTGGAAAAACCCAAAGTAGTTGATAAGATTGATCTTTCATCCATTGAATCATCCACCCGGCCGAAAAAAACAGTTAAAAAGAAAAAAGAAGAAGTTGCGGAAGAAAAAGTAAAAGAGGCCAAAAAATCAGAAGAAAAACCAGCAAAGAAAAAGACTAAGAAAGAAGAGAAGGAAGAAAAGGCAATAGTTGAAGAGCAACCGCAATTGGAGGAAACTGCTGCAGAAGATGAGGATCAGGCAAAAGTTATTGAAAATATTTCTGTCGAAAAACTGACCGGGCCCAAAATCCTGGGCAAGATTGACCTGCCAGTTGATAATGATACCCGACCCAAAAAGGATGAGAAAAGAAAACGGAAACGTATTCCGATAGAGAAAAAAGACAAACAAACTGCCATCCCTGACAAAGAAAAAGGCGGTGATGGTTTTCAGCGGGGTGACAGAGGCAGAGGCGGTGGCGGCGGACGTCGTGATAACCGTGGCGGTGGCGGCCGTACCAGGGAAGAAAAACTAATTGATGAAAAAGAGATACAGGAAAAAATAAGAGAAACACAAGCCAAACTTACCGGCGGTGGTGGTCGTGGTAAAAGCATGAAGGCAAAACTGCGCCGGGAGAAAAGACAGGAAATGGCGGAGGCGATGGGCAGCACTGCAGAAGATAATAAACTGCAGGTAACCGAATTTATCAGTGTAAGCGAACTGGCCAACCTGATGGATGTAAGTTTTGCCGAAGTCATCAGTAAGTGTATGACTTTGGGCATCATGGTGTCCATCAATCAGCGACTGGATGCAGAGGTGATAGAGCTGGTGGCCAGTGAATTTGGCTTTGATGTCGAGTTCATTGATATGGAAAAACAAATGGAAATGGAGGAAGAAGATGACGAAGAGGATAGCGAAGACGAACTGGAACCCCGCTCCCCCATTGTTACGATCATGGGCCACGTTGACCATGGTAAGACATCTCTGCTCGACTATATCCGCAGCGCTAACGTGGTGGCAGGTGAAGCCGGGGGTATCACCCAGCACATCGGTGCCTACCAGGTAACGCTACCGAATGGAAAAGAAATTACGTTCCTCGATACACCCGGCCACGAAGCTTTTACAGCCATGCGGGCAAGAGGTGCCAAGGTAACTGATATAGCAGTGATTGTTATTGCAGCTGATGATGCGGTGATGCCGCAAACCAAAGAGGCCATCAGCCATGCGCAGGCTGCCGGTGTACCCATGATCTTTGCCATCAACAAGATTGATAAGGACGGGGCTAATCCGCAAAAGATATATGAGCAGCTTTCGCAAATGAACCTGCTGGTGGAAGAATGGGGTGGGAAGTACCAAAGCCAGGAAATAGCAGCCAAAAAAGGGCTGAATATTGACAAGCTGCTGGAAAAAATATTGCTCGAGGCAGAACTACTTGACCTGAAAGCTAACCCGAACCGTGAAGCTACCGGTACGATCATTGAAGCTTCTTTGGATAAAGGCCGGGGCTATGTAGCCACCGTGTTGGTGGAGAACGGAACGCTTCATCCCGGCGACCTGGTGGTGAGCGGCCAGCACTATGGCCGTGTGAAGGCAATGTTCAACGAAAGAAACAAACGGGAGGAAGCTGCCGGACCTGCGGCGCCAGCGGTAATATTAGGTCTCAACGGTGCTCCGCAGGCAGGTGAAAAATTCAAAGTGTATGAAGACGAAGCGGAGGCAAAAGAAATCGCCAACCGCCGTGCACAGATATTGAGGGAACAGGGCATCCGCACCAAAAAACATATCACTCTCGATGAAATTGGCCGACGCCTGGCGCTGGGTAATTTCAAAGAACTGAATGTGATCATTAAAGGCGACGTGGACGGCTCAGTAGAAGCCCTGAGCGACTCGCTGCAAAAACTTTCTACAGAAGAAATAGCTGTTAGAGTGATATTAAAAGGTGTGGGCCAGATATCAGAAAGTGATGTTGTGCTTGCTGCTGCTTCTGATGCAGTGATCATTGGTTTTAATGTGCGTCCTTCAGGTCAGGCAAATAAACTGGCTGAGAACGAAGGTGTGGAGATCAAGCTATACTCTATCATCTATACTGCCATTGACGAGATCCGGAGCGCCATGGAGGGAATGCTGGAACCGAAAATGCAGGAAAAGATCATTGCCAATGTCGAAGTAAGAGAAGTTTACCGGTTTGATAAGGCAACCGTCGCCGGTTGTTATGTAAAAGACGGAAAGATCAAAAGAGATTCAAAGATTCGCCTCATCCGCGATGGTATCGTTATTTACCCAATTGGCGAAGGTGCTGTGGCCGAACTGGGCTCGCTGAAACGCTTTAAAGACGACGCCAAAGAGGTACAGGCAGGTATGGAGTGCGGGTTGACAATCAGGAATTATAACGATATTAAACAAGGAGATATAGTGGAAGCGTATGAAGAAGAAGAAGTAAAAAGAACGCTGTAGTTATTTGTCATGCAATTTGAGCTGCTCATCAAACTTTTGTTAAATACGTCCATTTTTACTCAATCCTCCTTTTAAGGAAATTACTTTTGAAGTCATGCTTTACCTCAAAAAGATAATCACTGCTTTATTTTTTGTCTTTGGTTTCAGCTTTTGTGCTGTCGCACAACCCATGAAGGCAGTAGCCGATAAAATTGTGGCCATAGTTGGCGACCGTATCATTTTGCAATCAGATATCCGCAACTCTATTCTTGATATGCAGCGGCAGGGAGAAAAACTGCCGGAAGATGCAGAATGCCTGCTGATGGAAAGAGCCCTGATCTCCAAAGTGCTGATGCTGCAGGCGCAAAAAGACTCTTTACCCGTAACTGATGATGAAGTGGAGGCCAATCTTGACAACCGGATTCGCCGTTTCATACAGATGTACGGAACACAGCAGGCACTGGAAGAAATTGCCGGTAAAACCATTTACCAGATCAAAGATGATGCAAGGGAGTCTGTGAAAGAGCAGATGCTGGCCGAAGCTATGCAGAAAAAGATCGTGGAGAATGTACGGATTACCCCAACCGAAGTAAAAGCCTATTTTGAAAAAATTCCAAAGGACAGTCTTCCCTACTATGAGTCTGAACTGGAAATAGGACAGATCGTTGCTTATCCCAAAGCTTCCAGGGACCTCGAAGAATATATCATCAGCGAAATGAACAATTATCGCCGGCAGGTGCAAACCCGTATCACCACTTTTGCCCAGTTGGCTATGCGGGTGTCTGAAGATCCCGGCAGCAAGGAAAGAGGAGGTCTTTATGAAATCAACCGGAAGGAAAGAAGCTGGGATCCTGTTTTTCTAACCACTGCATTCCGCCTGAAAGAGGGTGAAATATCAGCCCCGGTAAAATCAAAATTTGGCTACCATATTATCATGATGGAGCAACGCAGTGGTGACAATGCCATTGTCCGTCATATCCTTCGTACACCACCGGTCACCGACCAGGAAATACAGCAATCCATTATTAAGCTGGATACGATACGATCCAAAATCATTGCTGGTACTTTAAGTTTTAATGAAGCCGGAACCAAATACAGTGAAGATGAGTCTGCCAAATACCTGGGTCCCTTTATTGTTGGAAATGATGGCTCCACCTATGTGACTATTGATGCGCTGGACAAGGACATGGTAGCCACTCTCAGCAAAATGAATGTTGGTGATATTTCACAGCCTGTCGCCTATACAGACCCGCAGAGCAATAAGAAGGCAGTCCGTATCATTTATCTCAAATCCCGGACAGAACCTCATATCATGAACCTGAGGGATGACTACAGCAAGATTGCCCAGTTTGCACTGGAGGAGAAAAAGACACTGGCTATTGATAAGTGGATGAAAATGATGATCCCGTCCTATTTTATCATGGTAGACAATATGACAGCTGCCGATTGCCCTGAATTACAGAAATATAAAGCCACAGATGCAAAAGGTTTCTGACATTTGTATTAATGAAATACTACTAGAAAGCTGCCTTTACCGGCAGCTTTTTTATTATAGCAGAATTATCATTTGCACATGGCCCTCTGAACGTATGACTGCTTTCGCCTAACTTTGCGGCCTGCTTTAGCAGGCTACTCAAAAAAAGGAATCACCCTTCATGAGCGATCCGATCAAACACGAATGCGGTTTGGCATTCATCCGGCTTAAAAAATCTTTCTCCTATTATCATCAGCGATATGGCACAGTGCTCTGGGGCCTTAATAAACTATACCTGCTGATGGAAAAACAGCACAACCGCGGGCAAGATGGCGCCGGGGTAGCCGCTGTAAAACTAAATGTGGAACCGGGCTATCCTTTTATGCAGCGCATCCGCAGCAATGCACCCCAGGCGATAGCCGACATTTTTCAGCAGATCGGAAAAGAGATCAGCGAACTGGAAGAATACCATCCCAACATACGTAACCATCCCGGTCTGATGAAAGGTCATGTAAAATTTTTAGGTGAAATATTGCTTGGCCATCTTCGTTATGGCACGCAGGGAAAAAACAAATTAGAATACTGTCATCCGTTTATCAACCGCCACACCATTCCTGCCCGCAATCTTGCATTGGCAGGCAATTTTAACCTGGTCAATTCGGATGAATTATTTGCTTTGGTTGGTAAAGAACCGCATCCTACCCTCCGCTTTAGCGACCTGGCAGCGATGATAGAACTGGTACACACTTTTCTTTGCAAAGAAGATGAACAGTCACCTCAGAAACTGGATATTAAGAAAGTGCTGAAAAAAGCATTGCCTTTGTTTGATGGCGGTTTTCACGTTGGCGGTATGACGGGTAACGGCATCGGTTTTGTTTTCCGTGATGCTCATGGCATCCGGCCCTCTTATTACTATGAAAATGATGAAGTGGTGGTGGCAGCTTCTGAAAGAGCAGCCATCAGAACAGCTTTTAATGCTGAAGAAAATGAGGTGAAGGAACTGATGCCCGGGCAGGCATTAATCGTGGATGAGTATGGCGATGTTGAAATTGCACAGGTGCTGGAGCCCAAAGAAAGAAAAGCCTGCAGTTTTGAACGTATCTATTTTTCACGGGGCAGTGATGAAAAGATCTATAAAGAAAGAAAAGCACTTGGTTACAACCTCAGCGAACCGGTGCTGAATGCCATCAACCATGATCTGAAGAATACCATTTTTTCTTTCATCCCCAATACAGCAGAAACGGCTTTTTACGGCATGCTGAAAGGCATGGAAGCTTACCTGAACAAGGTGAAAGTAGAAAGAATACTTAGCTGGGGAAAAGACTTCGATGAAGAAAAGCTGAGCGAAATGGTAAACCGCCGTCTCCGCATTGAAAAGATCGCTATCAAGGATGTGAAGATGCGCACCTTCATCACCGAGGATGGAAGCCGCAATGAAATGGTGCAACACGTTTATGACATCACCTATGGTACAGTGAGGCCCGGCGAAGACACCCTGGTGGTGATAGACGATTCCATTGTAAGGGGAACAACGCTAAAAGAAAGCATCATCCGGATGCTGGCAAGACTGAAACCCAAACGCATCATTATCGTTTCTTCTTCGCCGCAAATAAGATACCCCGATTGTTATGGCATTGACATGAGCAAGATGGGCGATTTCATCGCATTTAATGCAGCCGTGGAACTGCTGAAGGAAAGAGGGCAAGCTCCATTGCTGACAGAGCTGGCTGATAAATGCAAAAAGCTGGACCGGAACAATCAACTGCATTCAGAGAATGTGGTGAAACAACTCTATAAACCCTTTAGTGCCGAAGAAATTGCCGCCAAGATCGCACAGCTCATCACACCGGCGGGATTGAACATCCCGGTGGATGTGATCTTCCAAAGTATAGAAGACCTGCATAAATCCTGTCCAAATAATTTAGGCGACTGGTATTTCACCGGCAACTACCCTACACCCGGCGGCAACAAAGTGGTGAACAAAGCTTTTATGAATTACATGGAAGGAAAGAATGTGAGAGGATATTAGAAACCCCTATCCCCTGAAGGGGGATTACGAACATGGATGTCATTTCGTAATTTCATTTTGGATATGGAAAAAATCAATAACCCATTTGCATCTTTTAATACCCCCCTTTCAGGGAATGGGGGCAAAACACTGCTGTTAATCCGCCATGCCAAAAGCGACTGGAACGATGCATCGCTTAGCGATTTTGACCGGCCGCTTAATGAAAGAGGAAAAAGAGATGCACCGGTGATGGCCCATCGCCTGCTGGATAAGAAAATTAAAATTGATGCCTTCGTCAGCAGTCCGGCCAAAAGAGCAAGACGAACAGCCGCTATTTTTGCCAAAGAATATGAACAAAAAAAGGAAGACATTATTCTTGTTGATGAATTATATCTTGCTCCGGCAGAAACTTTCTTTGATGTGCTGGACAAAACAACAGACAAATTTGACAGCATTGCTGTTTTTTCCCACAATCCCGGCATCACCGATTTTGCTAATCAACTGACCGACGCCAGGATTGATAATATTCCCACCTGCGGCATTTTTGCTGTAACAGCCGATTGCAAACATTGGGTGGATTTCAAACATGCCAAAAAAGAGTTTTGGTTTTTTGATTACCCGAAAAGTCAATGACCGAATTTAATTCCTCCTGCTCACCAAAAACACGGCAGCAAAGATCAACAGCCCGGCCACTGCTTTGCCAACGGTAAAACCTTCTTTCAGGAAAAGAATGGCAATGACCGCAGCAAAAACAGGTTGTGTGTAGATATAAGAACCCGTGATGCCTGCCCCCAGGTGCCGGATGCCATACACATTGAATGTATAAGCGAGAAAAGTGCCGCAAAAAACAATGAATGAAAGAGCGGCAAGATGTGTCCATTCAAAAACTGACCACTCAATGGCGGAAAACTGTCCCCAGCAAAAAGGAATGATCAGCAATAAGCCAAAACTGAACACCCACCGCACCACATGCAGCGGCGGATAAGCCTGCATGAGTGGTTTCACCAAAATAAAATAAAAGGTATATGAGATCGCATTCAGGATAATGAGCAGGTCACCGGTTAATGATGCCGTGCCGCTTTTTTCTTTGGAGGTAATGAGTAATACAGCGCCGCCGATACCCAGCGCCAACCCGGCAGCTTTGGCAATCGTCACTCTTTCTTTTAATATCCAGAAGGCAAGCAGTGTAATGAGCAATGGGGTGCACAACATCAGCAGCGAAGCATGAATGGTGGAGGTCATCGTAAGCCCCTTGATGAACAATAGCTGGTTGACGGCTACACCCGTGAGGCCGCAAAGAAAAAAACGCCACCAGTGTTTCTTTTGAATACCTGCATTCACCGTTTTTTCTGCACGGACTGATTTACCGCCTGCCCAAAGAAACCAGAACAGTATAAAGCTGACTCCCACTCTTATCATATTTAAACCATACGGTCCTATTACGGAAGGTGAAATAAATTTGACTAAGCTGAAGTTGCTTGCAAAAAAAAGGTTGGTAAAAAGAACCGCAATATGTGCCCGGGCTGTTATCGTTGTCAGAAAGAAAAAATTTTGCGCAAAGGTAATGGGAATCTGTCAGCGCAAAGTTGCCAGGAAAGACTGAATAACCTCCCGCAGTCTGCCATTATTTGCAATCGCAGGCAGGTGGTATGAAAAATCTTTCGCCTTTTCCAGGTCAGGTTGCAGGGAAAAGTTTTTTTGTGAAACTGTATAAGCGAATTTTTTTCCTGATAAATAGGAGGCCAGGTATTCCTGTTCTGTTTGTCCCGGTGTCGGCACCAGGATGCTTTTCTTTTGCAGGGCAGCAATATCCATCACCGTGCTGTAACCGCTGCGGCTGATGATAAATGTTGCCTTTTTCATTTCATTTGCCAGTTCATCAGCCGGAAGATGATTGTAAAACCTGATCCTGTCACCGGACGGGATCACGGAAGCATGCCCCGGCAATCCTCTCACCACTACTATATCGTCATTGCATCCTGTTAACTGTTCTACAATCTTGTTTTCAAAAATTGTTCGTTGTGGTTCGGGGCCGGAGAGAAGAATAAGTACCTGCTCTTTTTCCGGCTTGTTGATTGTGTCAGCCTTCTCTTGCTGGTTAAATCTTGACAACAGGCCCAGGTAAGCCAGCGGCACCTGTGGTATTTTCTCAGGATGAGATAATTCACCGGCCAAGCCATGCATTTCTTCATCGGGCACCCAGCAGGCTGCAAAGCGGCTTATATACTTATAATTGCTTTTTTGCAACAGTTTTTCGCTCCACCTGCCAAACGGGCTTTTGATGGACAACTGGTGGGTGATAAAAACACATGGAATTTTATCACTATACAATCCATAGCGGTTGTCCGAGATGACTGCATCAAATGCGTACTTCTCTAAATACTTACTTAACCATACATTTTCTTTTTTTATTATTCGTAAAAATTTGAATGACTGTAAAAATATTTGCCATAAAAGGCCTGCTTTTGTGCTGGCATATTTTGCCCGGTATCCCTGCAAAGGCAAAAATGACAGCCCCGGAAATTCCTGTTGCAATAAAACTTGCTGCATGCCTTCCCCGGCCACAAACACTTCACAACCGTTGTTTTGCAACTCCCTGATGATGGGGATGCAGCGGGTAGCATGGCCCAGGCCCCAGTCAAGCGGCGCCAAAAGCACACGGGTTTTCCCTGAAATTTTTGCTGAGACAGGCTGATTCATGTTAATTTTTTTCCGATTTCATTGAACCGGATACTAATTTGTTTGTAAAATAGTTTTAATTTAGAAATCTCCCGATTATGAAGTCATTCAGGCTGATAGCGATGTTGTTGGTGCTGGCTGTTTTTATCACTGCCTGCAACCGGAATTATTATTCCGGCACGGGCAAAGCCGGTAAGAATTGTGGCTGCCCCAACACCAAAGGAATGACAGGTTATTAAAGGAGAAAGGTTATGGCTGGCACTAAAAGGGATATTCTTGTTGTAATGCGAAACGAGTTCATCAGCGGTAAAGCGATTGAACAGGAAGTGGAATATTTAAACGAAATCCTTCACCATACAGAAACATTTGAGTCATTTTGCATCGCAACTGAACTAGTGCACCGCAACAGAATCACTTCCCGCCCGAAAAAAATTGAAAAGGCAATATGTTATACCCGCCTGCCTGCTTTTTGGTTTTTGATTAATAAGAATTAAGACACCCGGCTTAAGGCTTGCCTGAGTTTCCCAATCATTTCATCAATCTCTTCTTTTTTGCAGGTGCCTACGCTTAGCCGGTACCAGGCCGAACTTTTATCTGCGCCAAAAGCATAGAAAGGAACCACAGCCAGTCCAGCTGCATTTAAAACATAAGCTGTAACATCCGCCTGGGTTTGCAATAGTTTCCCCTCCGCTGTTGTTTTTCCGGCGAGGTCAATTTTAATGGTAAGATAAATAGCAGCTTCGGGTGCAATCGCATCCACAGCCAGTCCTTCACTTTTTAATTGAATAAACCCATCATAAATGCGGCGAAGTCTTTCTTCAATCTCCCTTCTGAAACCGTTAAGAAATTTTTTAATACTTTCTCTTTTCCCAAGAAAATATGCTGTTGCTTTTTGCTCCGCCATCGGAGCCCATGCACCAATATGAGTGAGAATAGCTTTCATTTTTGAAATAATGGTGGCAGGGCCCATGCTCCAGCCGACTCGAACTCCGGTAGCCGCAAACACTTTGCTGATCGCATCTATATAAATAGTGTATTCCCGCATGGCGGGTCGCAACGAAACGGGATCATAATGTTTGATTTCACCATAGGTAAGATGCCAATACATCTGGTCAAACATTACATACAGCTTTTTCTGCCCGTCACCTCTTCTGTTATTCTCATCAATGACAAGATCGCAAATGGAAGCGAGTTCATCTTTTTTGAAAGTAGTGCCCGTTGGATTTTGCGGAGAGCACAAGGCAATCAATTTCGCTTCTTTGATATATGGCGCTATAGATGCTGCGGTTGGCATAAAATTACTTTCTGCTGTTGCCTCCACCACAATATGATCACCGCTTACAAAATGCGTATAATGATTATTATTCCAGGAAGGGACAGGATAGATGATCTTGTCACCTTTATCACACACAGCTCTGAATAATGCATAGATAAGCGGCCGTCCGCCGGAAGCAACCAGCACTTCATTCAGGTTATAGTTCAGCCCTTCTTCATCTTTTAAAAACGAAATGATTGCTTCACGCAGATCAAGATTGCCTTCAGCGGCAGGATAGTTGGTAAAATGCTTGCGATAAGCTTCCACAATAGCATCTTCCAGTTCTTTGGGAATAGGGAAAACAGCAGGATCAAAATCACCTACCGTGAAGTTGTATATCTTTTCACCCTGGCGGATCTTTTCTCTTATTTCGCCACCCAGCTTAACAATTTCAGAACCTATCAGTGTTTCGGAAAGATGCGACAATTTCATTATCCTGCTCTTTGCGGCAAAAGTAAAGCTAATGACCCGGATGACAAGGCGGAGATTTGCATACAGTTTTGAACAACTGTATTAAACATCGTTACTCCACAAGGAATATTATTTTCGTCAGCCATTTTGTGGTATCCTTCTCCATTTTCGGATCAGTGATATACTGTTCAATTACCGGTGCCTTTTGTGTGAGCTTATTTGCAGCGATGTATTTATCAATGCTTGCATAGGCATCCGCTGATTTATCATAGGCTCCATAGTAATCTGTATACAGCGCTTTGGATCCTGGCAGTGTCATCACTTTTATGGTTGTATCTGCAAAAACAGTCCCGGCCGCTACCGGCACCGCCACTGCCATATCTGTTTGCTGACCGGTTTCATCCCAAACAAAATATAAACCGGATGGAGAACCCGGGGTAGCTTTCAATTTTATCGCTTCATCATACAAATAAGGAAGCTGTTGCTCCATAAATGCAGGAATTTCCGTCCACTTTAATTGCTGACGACGATATGCAAATGTTGTTGCTGGAAAATTAAACGGCATCACTTCGTATGATTTGGGTTGAATGGCCCCGGTATTTTTTTCAATATTACTCTTGAGCATTTGCAGGCTTTTGTCAAAATCGTTGCCCATCTTATTATCAAGACTGCTGAAAAGATTGAAGATGTTTTTGGGCCGCGGTGTTGAAAGCTCAAATGTCCATACCACTTTTGTCTGGCCATTTACTTCCACCAAATCAAATTCCGCTTCCGCATTCATTTGCTTTGGCGAGATAAACTCAATACGATGCTCTATCTCCTGGTTTATCTCCAGCGATGTGATCTCTATCCGGCCTTCACCGGACAGTGAGGGCTCCCCTTTCCAGTTATTGATGGCGCCCAATGTACCGTCCGTTCCGGTTATGGTATTGATTAGACTGCTATCCACCTGGTTCCATACCGCCCATTTGTTGAAATTGGACAGCATGGAAAGATATTCATACACAATGGCCGGCTTTGCATTGATCACTATGCTGCGTTGAGTAGTTTGCTTTACCGGCATCACCAGCATCAGGATGGTGATTATCCCGACAACGATCACTAAAAATACAGCCAGCGATTTCAGTAATTTCATAAAACCGGTTTTAATCTTTTGCCGACGACACAGGAATCACATCTTCTACAAATTTAATTTTTATAACAGGATAACCAGTATAAAAAAAGCCGCCCTTTTTTATGGACGGCTTTGGCTGATTAGTAACAGGTTAAAACGGTTTCAGGGGGGCGGCGGGTTTGGCTTCCGGTTTCAGCACCGCCCTTATATACTTAGCCGGGTTGATATATTTTTTAGCAGCATCCTGCATCATTTTTCCTGTAAGTTCATTGATCTGCTTTTCTTTTTGCAGGATCAGCTTTGGATCATTGCTGTTGAAATATGCCTCATAAAGGTTATTCATCCAAAACTGGTTTTGTTTCAGGTCCACTTCCAGTTTTCTTTTTTGCTGCTCTTTCACTTTTGCAACATCTTCTGCGCTGATACCGCTTTTGATCACTTTTCGCAATTCATCAATTGCAGCCTTTGTCAGGGTATCAGCATTTTCCGGCGCACAGGGGAAACTGATGTTGAAAGTATAAAATGAGTAAGGTATCTTTTGCATTCCGCCAAAAGCGCCAACACCATACACACTTCCTTTTTCTTCCCGCAATTGTTCAATTAGTTTAATGCTAACGGCCTCGCCCAGGCTTTTCAATGCATAGGCATCTTTGGCATTATAAGGAACAGGTGATGTGAATACAATATTCACCAGGCTTTGTGGTTCTTCGCCTTTCAGAAATTCCTTTTCCACTTTACCGGCCGGCGGACGAATACCGAGGTCACGGAATATTTCTTTATTACCTGCCGACGGCAGGCTGCCCAGGTATTTTTCCAACAACGGCCTGATGGTTTCCATGTTGATGGCGCCAACAAACAGAAAAGTAAAATCACCGGCATTGGCAAATCTTTCTTTATAGAACTGAATGGCCCGGTCAAAATTGATCTTATCAAAATCTTCGGGTTTGGGCAATGCCCCGCCGCGGGGATGATTGCCTGTCATTAACTTTTGGAACTCGGCGCTGTAATAAAATTGCGGGTTGGCCACCAGGTTTGCATACAATTGTTTTTGCTTTGTCACATAGGAGTCAAAGGCATCCTTATCCTTCCTGGGCGACGTGAAGTATAAATGAATCAACTGTAGTAATGTCTCTGTTTCCTTGGGCATGGTGCTGCCGGACATTCCTTCGCTGGTTTGTGAAATACTAACACTTACATTTGTGTTCTTTCCTTTGAGCATATTCCCCAGGTCAATAGCAGAAAAGTCACTTACACCACTTTGCTGCACAATAGCGGCCGCATTGGTAGCCGAAAAGTAATCCTCATCTTTCGCCAGTGAATGCCCGCCTTTGCTGAAAGCTCTCATCATGATCTCGTCGTTTTTAAAATCGGTAGGCTTTAAAATGACGGTCACACCGTTGGATAACTTTAAAGTGGTTGCACCAAGGTCTTCATCTTCTTTGGAGGAAATGATCTTTCCTGGCTTTAGTTGTGAAGGATCCATCAATGAAGTTGCGAGCACCTTTTCTTTATACGGTTCGATTTTAGCCAATTCCACTGCTGTAAGAATATCTTTCACTTCGTCTGCAGAAGGTATCCTCACTCCTTCTTTTTCCGGTGCATTCATGGTCACCACCAGGTTCTTTTGTGTGACCCAATCCGAAGCCAGTTTGTTGATGTCGGCAAGCCGGACAGCGGAAAGATGCTGTTGCACAAAATCATATTCCCATTCTATCCCGGGCACCGGTTCTTTCACTAAAAAATTATTGACTAATTCATCCACATACTTATATGATTCCTGCTTTTCTCTTTCGTTGAATGCTCTTTCATAATTGCTTAGCACCTGTTTTTTCTGTAAATCAAACTCTGATTCAGTGAATCCATGCAGCAATACCCTTCGTGCCTCTTCCATCATCACATACAGGGATTTGCCGATGCCGGTGTCGCTGGCATTGGCGAAAAGCTGAAATGCATCTTTGGTTCTTGCATAGCTGCGACCATAATAAGAACCTGCCCCGATAAAAGGCGGGTTGGGTTTCAGGGCCAGTTCCCGAAACCGGTTGTTGAGCATTCCTGTGAACAGCACACTGTTTATATACCGTCCATAATCTCCTACCGTATTTTCAGGTTGCGGATCTTTTTTAAATAAAATTTCGATGACCGGAAATGCATTCTCTTTATCCTTTGCCACAGCTGTTAATATATCGCTGTGATCAGGCACGGGAAACTCTTCCCGTTTCCTGGGAGAAACCGGCGCCGGTATATCGCCAAAAATGTTTTTTATCTTTTGCTCCATTTCATTCACATCAATATCACCCACCACCACGATGGCCTGGTTGTCGGGACGATACCAGTCTTTGTAAAAACGTTTCAATGCGGCATGGGTGAAGTTTTCCAGTGATTCTTTTGTGCCGATAGGCAACCTGTTCGCATATTTTGAACCTTTGTATTGAACAGGCAGTGTTTGCCGCATCATTCTTTCATCTGCCCCGCGGCTCAGCCTCCATTCTTCTATCACTACTCCTCTTTCTTTTTCGATCTCCAGTGAATCCAATGTGGCATTGTGTGCCCAGTCTTCCAGTATTTCCAGTCCTTTATCCAACAAACCCGGTTTATCTGTCGGCACAGGCAGAATATAAACTGTTTCATCAAAACCAGTGTAGGCATTCAGGTCAGCGCCAAATTCCACACCTATACTTTGCAGGTAGCTCACCAGTTCGTTTTTGGGAAACCGCTTTGTGCCATTGAAATTCATATGCTCAACGAAATGGGCCAACCCCAGTTGATCATCGTCTTCCATCACCGATCCCGCATTCACCACCAACCTCAGCTCCACTCTTTTTTCCGGCAGGCTGTTTTGACGGATATAATAGGTGAGGCCATTTGAAAGTTTGCCGATCCTCACTTTGGGATCTACAGGTATCCTTTGAGAGGGGTCAATCTGCGACCAGCCAATGACAACGATCAACAGCAAGGCAGACAGACACAGGAAGGTTTTTTTGAATATTTGCATAGGTTTTTGTTTTTGGGACAGTAAAATTATTGAGATTGGGCTGCTTTAAAAAAATTAAACCCCGCTTTTGACAAACGGGGTTTTAGCATCATAAAAGGAAAATAAGATTTATTGCTGTGGCTTTTCCTTATACTTTTTCTCCGCCTCTTTTGCTTTTGCAAAATCCAGCACCACACCATTGATGCAATAGCGCAGGCCGGTGGGCGGCGGACCATCTTCAAACACATGCCCCAAATGACCTTTGCAGCGTCCGCACTGCACTTCTGTTCTCACCATACCATGGGAATGATCGGGAGTGTAAATAATACTGGTTTTGCTGATGGGCTCATAAAAACTGGGCCAGCCACAGCCGCTGTCAAACTTGGTGTCACTTTTAAATAAAGCATTGCCACAAGCTGCGCAATAGTAAGTACCTTTTTCTTTGAAGTGTTCAAAATGACTGCTCCAGGGTCTTTCCGTGCCTTTTTGCCGGGCAATGTAATACACATCTGCCGGAAGAATTTTTTTCCAATCTTCTTCACTCAACTCCACTTTGGCAGTGTCGGTGTTGGAATAAACGGGATTGTTTTTCTTGTTAATACTGTCCATCTTAGGAGAATTATTTGTTTTAGCAGATTTCTGTTGCGACCAACTGCATTGTTGCAGCAGGGCAACGAGGGAAAAGACTAATATGCTTTTTATAAAGGACATGATTATTTGTTATAACAAATGTACGACAACAAGGTTGGCTCAGTTTGCCAAACTGCGGTGAGGCAGGGATACTTAACATTTATTTGCCCGGGATTAATCAGTCAATAAAACTAAATCTCAGCAGCTGTTTTCAGGCTGTGTATATTATATTTGTTACTTCACCAAGCAAAGCAAGCTTATGTTTAATTTGATCCTGTTTGGCCCGCCCGGCAGCGGCAAGGGCACACAGTCGGAAAGGCTGGTAGAAAAATACGACCTTGTTCATCTTTCCACAGGAAATTTATTGCGAGAGGAAATAGCACAAAAAACCCCTTTGGGTCTTGAGGCTAAGAGCTTTATGGATAAAGGCCAGTTGGTCCCCGACGAAGTGGTGATCGGGATGGTGGATTCCTATTTTGACAAACACCGCAACGGCGGATTTCTTTTTGACGGGTTTCCCCGCACCGTAGCCCAGGCAGTGGCGCTGGATAAACTGCTTGAACTAAAAGAGACAGAAATTGCCCTTGTGCTGGCACTGGAAGTAGGAGAAGAAGAACTCGTCAAAAGGTTGCTGGAAAGGGGTAAAACAAGTGGACGCAGCGATGACACCAATGAAGCAGTGATAAGAAAACGCTTTGCAGTTTACAGCAACGAGACCACCCCGGTAGCCGATCACTATCGCAAGGCAAAAAAATTTGTAGCGGTGAAAGGCGAAGGCAGCATTGATGATATATTCAGTTCTGTCTGTGCGGTGATTGACAAAAAAATGAAATAGATAACCCGGCATAGAACCGGTTTGGGATCCCGCAGTTAAAAAAAGCATTGCGGGAAATTTAGTTAAGCAATACGGGTTTTGTAAATTGCCCGGTCTCAAACCTGCACATGAGTATCGAGAAAGAAAATTTTTTGAGAACCCGCTTTGTTCCCCTGCTGCAACAGTTGAATCCCGCCACACCGCCCCGCTGGGGAAAAATGAATGTGCAGCAAATGATAGAACATTTTGCCGGTGATGCCCTGCGAACAGCCAGCGGAAGACTGAAAATGGAAAAAATCATCACCCCGCCAGAAAACCTGCAGCGGATGCGTGATTTTATGATGAGCGAAAAACCCTTTAAGGAAAATACCAAAAACCCTTTACTGGGTGAAGAACCTGCGCCATTACGATTTAAAACTGTGCAGGCAGCCATTGGCGCCCTTCAACAGGAACTGATTCTTTTCTTTGAAGCATTTGAAAAAAATCCGCAACTGATCACCCGCAATCCTTTCTTTGGCGACCTGAACTTTGAAGAAAATGTGCAACTGCTCTATAAACATGCACTTCACCACCTGCGTCAGTTTGGCGTGGAGCCGTTGAATACTTAGCGATTCCCTTTCAGCAGTGAATCTGCTTTTGAAAGACTTCCCAAAATAGCTTCTTTCATCTTTTCCACTTTTAGCTTTTCGTCTGTGAGGTATTTGATGCGCTGCTGCACATTGTTAGCGGCAGAATCATAGTTAAACTCGTTCATCCATTTGTTCATAGCAAAATCAGCATAATTCAGGTCTTTCAGCAGGCTTTCCATCCCATTTTTTAATTCCTGGGAAGAGGCCTGTGCTTTTGCAGGAAGTTTGGCGATTGAATCCAGTATCTGCTGCACTTGTTTTTGAGCTTTATCCAGTTTAGGCATCCGGGCCATGCCGATGTCATGTCCGTTCATCACTTCTTTTATTAATGTATCGGCCAGGGCCTGGTCTTTATCCTTTTTTTCACCTGCATTGTTGCAGGCAGCAACCAATAGCACCAAAACAATTACCGGGAAAAATATCATTTTCATAAAAGATGAGTTAAGTAAACAGTTTGTTAACCGGTGGCAAAGATAGAATGACCTGAGCATTTTCAAGTAAATTCGCAACTCGTAAATATGTTTGCTGTATGAACAAATTAGAAAATTATATCACGGGGCGATGGATCACCGGTGACGGAGATGGACAGCAGTTGTATAATGCAGTGACGGGTGAGGTCGTTGCTGCTGCAAGTACCAAAGGTCTTGATTTCAGAAGCATCGTTGAATATGGCAGAACGGTGGGTAATCCTGCCCTGCGGAAAATGACCTTTCATGAAAGAGGCAATATGTTGAAAGCACTGGCTTTGCATTTGCGCAAACACCTGCCAGCATTTTATGAAATAAGTTACCGGACTGGCGCCACCAAAGCCGATAGCTGGATTGATATTGAAGGCGGCATCGGTAATTTGTTTGCCAATGCCTCGTTGCGAAGAAAATTTCCTGATGAAAGTTTTTGTATTGATGGTGAAAGTCATAGTCTCAGCAAGAACGGTACTTTCATGGGTACACATATTTTAGTGCCGAAAGAAGGAGTGGCTATTCATATCAATGCTTTCAATTTCCCGGTATGGGGTATGCTGGAAAAAATAGCTGTGAACTTATTGGCCGGAGTGCCGGCAATTGTGAAGCCGGCTACTGTCACTTCGTTTCTGACAGAAGCTGTCGTAAAAGAAATCATCGCTGCTGAAATTTTACCGGAAGGGTCTTTGCAATTGCTTTGCGGTTCTGCGGGTGATTTGCTGGATCATGTCGGCTCACAGGATGTTGTCACATTTACCGGATCAGCATCCACTGGTTTGATGCTGAAAAGTCATCCAAAGATTTTGAGTGAATCCGTTCCATTCAATATGGAAGCTGATTCGCTGAATTGTATTGTGCTGGGTGACGATGTGACGCCTGGCAAACCTGAGTGGGATATTTTCATTAAAGAAGTGAGAAAAGAAATGACGGTGAAAGCCGGGCAGAAATGCACAGCTATCCGCAGAATATTTGTGCCTGAGAATAAAATGGAAGATCTATGGAAAGCTGTCGCTGTTGCTTTGGCCCAAACAACCATCGGCAACCCGCTGAATGAAAAAGTGAGAATGGGTTCTCTTGCAGGTGAATCGCAACGGGCTGAGGTGAAAGCCCAGGTGCAGAAATTACTGGCTTCATCACAAATAGTATATGGTTCTCTTGACAGTGTGGAAGTGATAGATGCTGATCCTCAGAAAGGAGCTTTTGTTTCGCCGCTATTGCTGGTCAATGAAAAACCTTTTACCTCAGCAGCAGTTCATGAAGTGGAAGCCTTTGGCCCGGTCAGTACGATCATGCCGTATAAGAACATGGATGAAGCGATTGAGCTGAGCAAAAAAGGGAAAGGTTCTTTGTGTTCTTCCATTGTAACGGGTGATGATAAAATCGCCAAACACTATGTGATCGGCGCTGCCACACATCATGGTAGAATTTTGGTGCTGAATGCGGATTGCGCCAAAGAAAGTACCGGTCATGGTTCGCCGTTGCCATTGCTGGTGCATGGCGGTCCTGGTCGTGCCGGTGGTGGTGAGGAAATGGGAGGTGTCCGCGGGGTGAAACATTATTTACAGCGTACGGCTCTGCAAGGTTCACCAACAACCATCACTGCCATCACCAATGTTTATCAAACCAATGCTAAAGGAAAAGATCCCGGCAAACATCCTTTTCAAAAATACTTTGAAGAGCTGGAAATAGGCGATCAGATACTGACAGAAAAAAGAGTCATCACATCAGAAGATATTGACCGCTTTGCCGACCTGAGTGGCGACCATTTCTATGCGCATATCAAAACCACTGATTTCAACGGCACCATGTTCGAGCAACAAGTGGCACATGGTTATTTTATTATGAGTGCAGCAGCGGGTTTGTTCGTGGACAGCTATAAAAAGAACCCGGTGTTGCTGAATTATGGCATTGATGAACTGCGTTTCACCAAACCGGTTTATCCCGGCACGGAGATACAGATCCGGTTTACCTGCAAAGAAAAATTGTCTTCTGATAAAAGAGTGGTTGAAAAACCGGAAGCCCCGATAGCTATCGGGGTCAAAAGAGGTGATGATATTGACAAAGGCATTGTAAAATGGCTGGTGGAAATGCTGGATGGAACAGAAGATCCGGTAGTGGGTGTGGCTACGATACTGACGATGGTAGCGAAGAAAGGGGGCTAAGAGAATAATGAGAAAAGAAGAGAAAGAGTTTTACGGCAGGCGCATCGTAACCCGGAGATCTTATTTTTGAGAGACGAACTGGTAAAGATTGAAATTTCCTCTTTGCCAGGCGGCTTCAATTTCTTTTTTCAATTTTGATTTGCTGATATCCGCCATCCGCTTTTGCTCAATAAGATAAAAAGCTTTTTCCGCCAGCAACCAGAAACGCTTATCGGTGAGATGCGCTTTTTGCAGCAATAGCAGAATAGCATCCAGCAATTCAGCTACTCCCTCTTTTTGAGAAGCTACGGTTTTCAAAACCGGCACTTCATGGTAATGTGTTTTGAAAGTCGGCGCCAGCATCTGCCGCAGATTTTTTACAAACATATCTGCATCCGGGCGGTCAGCTTTGTTCACCACAAACACATCAGCGATCTCCATGAGTCCTGCTTTCATGGTTTGCACTTCATCTCCTGCTTCCGGAACAACAACAACAACAGTCACATCTGCCAAACCCGCAATCTCAATCTCGCTTTGCCCCACACCAACTGTTTCCACAATGATATGATCAAACGGAAAAGCCTTCAGCAGGTCGCTTATTTCGATGATTTTTGGATGCAGCCCGCCCATTGAACCTCTTGTAGCCAGCGAACGGATAAAAACATGCGGATGAGTATACCAGTCGCTCATTCTTATCCTGTCGCCCAGCACTGCGCCGAGGTTGAAAGGAGAAGAAGGATCAACACAAAGTACACCGACATTTTTCCCCGCCTTCACCAATAAACCAATTAATGCATCAACCAAAGTGCTCTTTCCCGCTCCCGGCGGACCGGTGATGCCGATGATCTTTGTTGTAGAAACAGGAAGTGATTGCAGCAGCTCTTCATAACCGGCCTGTTCATTCTCCACCAGCGAAATACTTCTTGCCAGTGCTTTTACATCGCCCTGCTGAATTTGCTGTAATAATTGCTGCCACATGGATTGAACCGGATGTTGTACGTTTACAAAAGTATGCCCGACAAGTTACCAAATGATCCGGTAAATCCCGGGTGGAGAAACCGTTTGATTTTGGGATTTCTCCTGATGATGCTGGCTTCCCTGCTGGTTTCCCGTGCAATGCTGTCCGTCAGCATGATGGGTTTTATTATCACCTCATTATGGAATAAAAACAGCAGCACAACAGTTAAGGTTTTTTTTAGTACTCCTGTTTTATGGGGCATGAGTTTACTTTTCTTTATCCCTCTTGTTTCCGGTGTATGGAGTGAAGACAAAACCACCTGGCTGGAAGTGATAAGAGTGAAACTGCCTTTCCTGTTTCTACCGCTGGCTTTTGCCGGTTGCTGGTCTTTGCATAAACAACATTGGCGATTGCTGCTTTCGTGTTTCCTGCTTGTCGTTTTTGCCGGAACAATATGGAGCACCGTTGTTTATCTTACCGACAGCGCTGCCATCCATGAAGCCTACCTGAAAGCGAAAACAATGCCTGTGCCCATGCAGGGAGATCATGTTCGCTTTAGCTGGTGTGTGGCCATAGCCATCATAATTACACTCATGTCCATTACTACTGGATCAGTAAATAAAAAGAACCTTCCTCTGCTGATCCTGGCCGGCTGGTTTATCACTTACCTGCATCTGCTGGCTGCCCGGACAGGACTTTTTACATGCTACCTTTTTCTCATAGCTTTTCTGATCTACCAGCTTGTCCGTGTAAAAAATAAAAAGATCACAATGCTGGTTATCGCAACAGGCCTTTTATTACCGGTTATCGCCTGGTTTTTGTTTCCAACTTTTCAGAACCGTTTCAAATACCTGCGCTATGATTTCGATTATGTAAAGAACAGCAGTTACCTGCCCGGCGCTACAGACGGTAACCGCCTTTTCTCATTTAAAGCCGGTTGGCAAATTTTATTGGAAAATCCCGAGGGTGTGGGAGCCGGTGATCTGCGCAAAATCACTAATAATTGGTATGAAAAAAATATCCCGGAAATGCAGGACACTGACAAGCTATACCCCAGCAATGAGTGGCTGGTGCATGGAGGTTTTTCGGGTTGGGCAGGTCTGTTGTTGTTTACACTGGCAATGGTGCTGCCTTTTTTCACCCGGATTGCCGGGAAAGCATTTGGCTGGTATAGTTTTCATTCCACGGCTGTATTGGGTTTTATGACGGACACTACTCTTGAAGTGCAGTACGGCGTCTTCCTGTATTGTTTCATTACCTGCTGCTGGTGGAAATGGTTGAAGCCTGAAAACTGATAACTTTGAGGGCATGACGAATTTCATCCCGATATTCCCGTTGGGCATTGTTGTGTTTCCCGGTGAAAACCTGAACCTCCATATTTTTGAGCCGAGGTATAAACAACTGATCAGTGAATGCCACCAACAAAAAAAACCATTTGGCATCCCGACCGTGATTGACAACAAAGTGCAGGACTATGGCTCCCTGGTTGAAATACTGGAAATTTCCAAAGTGCATGAGAATGGCGAAATGGATATTAAAACAAAAGGTGGTCGGGTGTTCCGCATCCTGGAGTTGATAAAAGAAGTGCCTGATAAATTATACAGCGGCGCCATTGTGAATTATCCCGAAAGCTATGACGGGGGTAACCCCGAAATGATGCGCAAGGTGATGAAGGGCATCCGCGACCTGCATGAGTTGCTGAAAGTGACCAAAGATTTCAAAAAACCTGATGAAGAAATCAAATGTTACGAAGTGGCGCATCATATTGGCCTATCTCTCGAGGAAGAATATGAACTGTTGCAGCTTCCTGATGAAAGACAAAGACAAGAATACCTGAAACGTCATCTTGCCAAAGTGATACCGATGGTGGCCGGAATGGAGCAATTAAAAGAAAAAATAAAACTGAATGGCCATTTTAAAAATTTATCAGGTTTTAATATTGAAGGCTGATCTAAACCAAAACAAAATTCCATGCCCATCACTCTCTGTTTTGATTTTGGCAATACAAGAAAAAAAGTGGCTGTTTTCAAAAAGTCAAAACTGGCCGAAGCAATTGTGCTGAAAGATGATGCTGCTGAAACTATTCAGCAATTGATTGACCGGTATAAACCAAAAAAATCCATTCTTTCCTCTGTTATTGACCACAACCCGGCTGTTGATGAACTGCTGGCAGCGCATTCTTCGTTTCACAAACTGAGTCACCTCACCCGGCTGGCCTTTACTACCCCGGTGGGCAAACCGGAAACCATCGGTGCGGATCGTCTTGCCCTTTGTGCTGCTGCTGTCAGGTTTTATCCTAAAAAAAATAACCTTGTCATCGGCATGGGCACCTGCATCACTTATAATTTCATCAACAAGTATCATGAGTTTCTCGGTGGCGCCATTTCACCGGGACTGGAAATGCGGCTCAAAGCGATGCAACAGTTCACTGCCAAACTGCCCTATGCAAAACCCGACAGTAATGTGCCACTCATTGGCTACGATACCAATACCAATTTACTAAGCGGGGCAGTGCTGGGCATGGCAAAAGAAATGGATGGTTTTATTGAAGCTTACAAAGAGAGGTACCGGAACTTTAACGTCGTCTTAACCGGGGGTGATATAGTGTATTTGGCTTCGCACCTTAAAAACAAGATATTTGCAGACCCTGATTTAATTTTTAAAGGTCTTTATGCTATTAGCGAAGTCAATAACACCTAAGAGAATCAGTGTTTTATCTCTTGGTCGTTATGTTTTAACCATCATACTGATTGCTTTCATTTTCCCTGCTTTTTCACAGGATAATTCACCTTACACTAGATATGGATTAGGCGACCTGGTACCTTCCACCAATATCAACAGCCGTGGCATGGGTGGCATTTCAGCGGGTTATCTTGATCCCTTCGGTCTTACTATCAACTTCAATAACCCGGCTTCATATGTTGGTTTCCAGGCAACCCCGGAACCCAAATCAAAAAGAAAGCTGGCAGCCGGCCGGGCGGTGCTGGACGTGGGAATCAATATTGATAACCGCACTTTGCAGGAGCCTGGCAACCCGGAAAAATTCAAAGCGTCCAATGCACTGTTTTCTCATGTGCAGGTAGGTATGCCGGTGAGTCAACGATGGGGTATCAGCTTTGGCATCAGGCCCATGACAAGGATTAGTTATAAGATCGGAAAAAATGAAAGATTGATTGATCCCATCACCAGTCAGCCCATTGACAGCGCTTACACAGAGTACCAGGGCGATGGCGGTTCTTACCTCGCTTCCGGTGGTGTTGCCGTAAAGTTGATCACTACAGAAAAACAACTACTGAGCCTGGGTGTCAATGTAGGCTATTTTTTTGGCAGTAAGGATTACAGCACCAAAAGAACTTTTGTCAATGATACAGTAGAATACTATCGGGCAAATTTTGAATCCCAGTCTACATTTGGAAACCTTTTTGTAACCGGCGGCTTACTGTACCGGGCGCAGATCAAGAAAAATCTTTCTTTAACAGTCGGTGCATATGGCAACCTGCGCCGTAACCTTAATGCAACGCAGGACATCATCCGGGAAACATTTTATGCAGATCCGACTTTAGGGGATGTTCAGTTAGATAGTGTTACCATTCAAAAGGACATTAAAGGAAAAGTAATTTACCCGGGCAGTTTTACAGCCGGGTTTACTATTGAAAGATTACCTGAACAAAAAAAGGGTGGATGGTTGCTGGGAGTAGATTTTCAACAGACAAACTGGGATGATTATCGTTTTTACGGCCAGGCGGACTCCGTCCAGAATAAATGGGAACTGCGGGTAGGCGGAGAACTTTACCCTGCTCCAACAAAAAACTATTTCAGCTATGTGAGATACCGTGCCGGTTTTTTTGTTGGTCCTGATTATATCAGTGTTAAAAACAAATTACCCGTTTATGGTTTGACTTTCGGCCTGGGTCTGCCTTTATCTAACCAGGGCATGCGGTATGGAACACCCAACCAGTCAACAATGGTCAATGTAGCTCTTGAATACATCAGGCGGGGCAACAATGATAATATTTTACGGGAAAACATGTTTCGTTTTTCACTGGGCTTCTCCCTCACCGACCTGTGGTTCATCAAACGCAAGTATGATTAATACACGTGTTGCATATAAAAACCATTTTATAGCAGCTTTTATTACAGGCTGCTTTTTTCTTTTGGGTTGTGAAAACGATCAAAAAATGATTGATGACTGGTCAAAAGACAAACTGATGACCGAGGAAGCAACAGATATTGAAACATTCCTTAGCCAGGAAGGCAGGATGAAAGCAAGGCTGACCGCCCCGCTGATGATCCGGACCGTGTCTATGGTGGATACGCTTTATGTTGAATTCCCCCAAAGCCTGCATGTTGATTTTTACAATGAAGACACTGTTATTGAAACCCGCCTCGACAGTAAATACGGAAAATATTATGAAGCACTGAACAAAGTGTACTTGCGGGACAGTGTGGTAGTGATCAATATTCAGGGTGACACACTAAAGGCTCCTGATCTCTGGTGGAACCAGAACACCGGGAAATTTTATACAGATAAATATGCTATCTATCACGGCATCAATAAAAATATTTACGGTGGTGAGGGATTGGAAGCCACCCAGGATCTTAGTAGTATCGTTTTCAAAAAGCCAACGGGAACAGTGAAGGTAGCAGAAAGCGGTTCCCTTCAATAAACTTTCCTCCATTCATTTTGTTGTCTTTGCTATCAGTAGCAAAGAGCTAACTTTAGCTACACGTTCATTCAGCTACAAACCACAAACTAAAAACTCTCTATGGAATATCGTCGTATGGGCCGTTCGGGTCTGCAGTTAAGTGTGTTAAGTTTCGGAAGCTGGGTCAGCTTTCACAAGCAGATTGATGACAGTGTTGCCGATGAATTGATGGGCATTGCTTACGATAATGGTGTCAATTTTTTTGACAATGCCGAAGTGTATGCTTTGGGTGAAAGTGAGAAAATGATGGGCCGGGTGCTGAAAAAGAAAAACTGGGACAGGACATCTTATACTGTTTCATCGAAAGTGTTCTGGGGATGGAGAGGAAAAGAAAACAAGCCTAACCAGACAGGTCTCAGCCGCAAGCATATCATGGAAGCCTGTCACGAAGCGCTGCAGCGTTTGCAACTTGATTACCTCGATCTCTATTTCTGTCACCGGCCCGACAAGAATGTGCCAATAGAAGAAGTTGTGTGGACAATGCATAACCTTGTTTCGCAGGGAAAAATTTTATACTGGGGCACCAGCGAATGGAGTGGTGTAGAAATCATGGAAGCACATCGAATTGCACAGCAATATGGATTAATAGGTCCTTCTGTGGAGCAACCTCAATATCATTTGCTGGAAAGAAATAAGATGGAGAATGAATTCCTGATGATATTTAAAACAGTGGGTATGGGCACCACCATCTGGAGTCCGCTGGCATCGGGACTGCTCAGCGGTAAATACAACAACGGTGTTCCGGAAGGCAGCCGTTTTGCTCTTACGGGTTTTGACTGGCTCAAAGACCGCTGGATGCAGGAAAGCTTTTTAAACAAAGCAAAGAGGCTGGCTGATCTGGCGCAGCAGCTGGACATCACTATGGCGCAACTAAGTATTGGCTGGTGTATCAAAAATCCAAATGTCAGCACCGCCATTTTGGGTGCCACCCGAAAAGAACAATTGCTGGAAAACTTAGGCGCCCTGGAAGCAGCAGGCAAACTGACGGCAGACGTGATGGAAAAAATTGAGGAGATCGTTCAGACCAAACCTGTTTTACCGGAATACTGATTATCGTATTGCTTTCACCACGTTGGCAATAACATGAGGTTTGCCCAACGTGTAATAATGCAGCACGGGCACACCGGCAGCCTTCAGCTCTTTTGACTGGGCAATCAGCCATTCGGTTCCCACCTTTTCTACATCGCTGTCATCCTTACAGGCCAATATTTCATTGGAAAGCTCTGTGGGTATATCTACATTAAATGTTCTCGGCACAACAGACAGTTGCTTTTTGCTGGTAATAGGTTTTAAACCCGGAATGATAGGTACCTCGATACCGGCATCCCGGCAAAGTTTCACATATTCGAAATAACTCTTGTTGTCAAAAAACATCTGTGTGACAATATACTCGGCCCCGGCTTCCACTTTTCTTTTCAGGTACAGCAGGTCGGTTTGCATATTGGGTGCCTCGATATGTTTTTCAGGATAGCCTGCCACTCCCAGGCAAAATTTGGTGCCTGCCGTTCCTTTTAATTCCTCTTCCAGGTAAATACCGTGATTGAGATCCACCACCTGCTTCAGCAGGTTAATGGCATATTTATGACCGCCCGGTTCTGGTTCAAACGCTGTTTCATTTTTAGCAGCATCACCCCGCAACACCAGCACATTGTCAATGCCGAGGTAGCTCAGTGTCAGCAATGCGTCTTCTGTTTCTTCAATGGTAAATCCACCACAGATAAGATGTGGTACGGTGTCTACTGTATAACGGTTCATGATGGCCGCACAAATGCTCTCCGTGCCGGGTCGTTTGCGGATGACCACTTTTTCAAACGTTCCGTCAGCTCTTTTGCGGAAAACATGCTCACTCCGGTGGTAGGTTACATTAATGAACGATGGTTTGAACTCCATCAGGGGATCAAGGTGCCTGTATAAAGCTTCAATGCCTTTTCCTTTCAGCGGGGGCAAAACTTCAAATGAAATCAGGGTGTCTTTAGCCTGTGCGATATGGTCTATAACCTTCATGACGCTTCAAAATTCCTGCAAACATACAGCGGCAGACCATCATATCAAAAGCTGGTTTGTAGTTACAGGTTTTTAATTCATACCTGATTGCTAAATTTTGAACTATAAATGCGCTATTAAATGGCTTCACTTATTTTTGCCCAATGCCGCTAACCATCCATACAAAAGACCTGGTGAAAAAATACGGACAACGTGTGGTAGTCAATCATGTTTCTTTTGATGTCAACCAGGGAGAGATTGTAGGGCTGCTGGGACCTAACGGAGCCGGTAAAACCACTTCCTTTTACCAGGTGGTGGGCCTGGTGAAACCTGATGAAGGAGAAGTTTTTTTGGGAGAAGAGAATATCACCAAACTGCCGATGTACAAACGGGCTAAGATGGGTATTGGCTACCTGCCGCAGGAGGCTTCTGTTTTTCGCAAGCTGAGTGTACAAGACAATATCCTTGCTGTTTTGGAAATGACAGGGCTGCCTAAAAAAGAGCAAAAAGAAAAACTGGAATCACTGCTGAATGAATTTCGCCTGCATCATGTGCGCAGAAGCAACGGAGATGTGCTCAGCGGTGGTGAAAGGAGAAGAACAGAAATAGCAAGGGCATTAGCTGTCGATCCTAAATTTATTTTACTGGATGAACCCTTTGCGGGTATTGACCCCATAGCGGTAGAAGATATTCAAGCCATCGTGGCCAGGCTCAAGTATAAAAATATCGGCATTCTCATCACCGATCACAACGTGACCGAAACCCTTTCCATTTGCGACCGGGCCTACTTACTGATTGAAGGAAAAATATTCAAACATGGTACGGCCGAAGAACTGGCCGCTGATGACGAAGTGAGACGTCTTTACCTTGGCAGAAATTTTGAACTCAAACGGAAGGATTGGCTCCATGAAGAAGCCATTAAAGCTTCTTCCATTCCGAAATCATCATAAGTTTCATCTATTGCTTTAATTTTTCTATTTTGCCCGGGACATGAAGTTGCTTTCACCCGCCATATCATCGCTGGCCCGTATGCGGCTCTGGCGCATTGAAGGATGGATGAACCATCCTGCCGATGCCCAGCGGGAAGTGCTGCAGGACCTGGTCACATCTGCCCAATACACGGAGTTTGGCAGGAAATATAATTTCTCACAGCTTTTCAATATAAAGGCTTTTAAAGATGCTGTTCCGGTTCATGAATACGATGACCTGAAACCCTATATAGAACGGATCATGCAGGGTGAACAGAACATTCTTTGGAACACCCCTATCTATTGGTTTGCTAAAAGCAGCGGCACCACCAGTGATAAAAGCAAATTCATTCCTATCAGCGAAGAAAGCCTGGAAGATTGTCATTTTAAAGCTGCCAAAGATGTGCTGACCTTATACTACCAGTTCAATCCTGATTCAGAACTGCTGACAGGTAAAGGTTTGGTGATCGGCGGTAGCCACAATATCAACCCGATGAACAGCGATGCACAGTATGGTGATCTCAGCGCTGTGCTGCTGCAAAACACACCTTTCTGGGGGCATTGGTTGCGTACTCCTGATCTCAGCATTGCACTGATGGATGAATGGGAAAGTAAAATTGAAAAACTGGCGGCCAGCACAATCAAAGAAAATGTGACCTCTATTTCAGGTGTGCCCACCTGGACTTTAGTTTTATTTAAACGCATACTGGAGATCACCGGCAAAAAAACAATGAGTGAAGTATGGCCATCGCTGGAACTGTATATGCACGGCGGCGTTTCCTTCACGCCTTATAAAGAACAGTTTCAAAAGATAATCGGCAAAGACATTCACTACCTCGAAATGTATAATGCCAGTGAAGGTTTTTTTGCTGCGCAGGACAAGCCCGGTGAAGAGGGCATGCTGCTGTTTATAGACCACGGCATTTTCATGGAGTTCATGCCGGTGAATGAATATGGTAAAAAACATCCGCAAACCATCGGATTGCAGGATGTGGAAACAGGAAAGAATTATGCACTTGTCATCAGCACCAATGGTGGTTTATGGAGATACATTGTAGGTGATACCATTCAATTTATTTCGTTGAAGCCATTTCGCATTAAAGTATCAGGAAGGCTGAAACATTATATCAATGCTTTTGGAGAAGAAGTGATTGTGGACAATTCGGACAAAGCTATTGCTATTGCTTCCGAAAAAACCGGCGCCATTGTAAACGATTACACTGCAGCCCCGGTTTATTTTTCCGACAGCAGCAATGGCGCTCATGAATGGCTGATCGAATTTGAACATGAGCCGGCAGATATTGAGAAGTTTACCCGTGAACTTGATGCTGCACTAAAAGCACTGAATGGTGATTATGAAGCCAAACGGCATAAAGATATTGCCTTGCGGATGCCGGTGGTTCATGTCCTGAAAAAGGGAGCATTCAATGATTGGCTGCGCAACAAGGGAAAACTTGGAGGACAACACAAAGTACCACGCCTGAGCAATGACAGAAAATATCTTGAGGAAATACTCCAGCAACATTGATTGCTCAATTCCTCTACTTTTGCTCAAATAAAAACACGACACATGAAACTATTGCAAGGAAAAGTGGCTATCATCACCGGAGCTGCCCGTGGTATAGGCGAAGGCATTGCTTTGAAGTTTGCAGAGCATGGCGCTAATATCGCCTTCACGTATGTCAGCGACAGCAGTGCTGAAAAGGCTGCCGCCCTGGAAACAAAGCTGACCGCTTTGGGTGTAAAGGCTAAAGGATATAAAAGCAATGCCGGCGATGTGGCACAGTGCGAAGCTTTTGTGAATGATGTGCTGAAAGAATTTGGCACCGTGGATATCTGCGTCAACAATGCCGGTATTTCAAAAGATAATTTATTGCTCCGCATGACCCCCGACCAATGGGATGATGTGATAAAAATAAACCTGAACAGTGTATTTTATATGACCAAGCAGGTCATCAAACCGATGATGAAAGCAAGAAACGGTGTTATCATCAATATGAGTTCGGTGATCGGCGAAATGGGCAATGCCGGGCAAAGCAGCTATGCGGCCAGCAAAGCCGGTATTATTGGTTTCACCAAATCCGTGGCCAAAGAACTGGGCAGCCGCAATATCCGCTGCAATGCCATCGCACCGGGTTTTGTGGAAACAGATATGACCAGCTACCTGAAAGAAGGGGAAGGTGCAGAGAAATATAAGGCCGGAATTCCGCTGGGCAGGTTTGCCAGCGCAGAAGAAATTGCCAATGTTTGTTTATTTCTTTCCAGCGAATGGGGAAATTATATCACGGGGCAAACGATCAGTGTTTGCGGGGGGTTGAATATTTAGAGCTAAGAGATTAAAGGAGAGAAAAAGAGTTGGTTACAACTCTTTTTTTTATGTTTCCAGTTTTATGTTGCGCTTCTTGATATTATCATGCCATAAGATCATTGCGGCAATTGTTCTATACGGCCGCCAGGGTTCAGCTATCGTCAGCATTTTTTCCTTGCTAACATCCTTTGGCAGTTGTTTCACAAATTTTAAACTATTGACCAGTGCTATATCACCTAGCGGAAAAAGATCGGTGCGCCGTAAAGCATGCATCAGGAACACATCTACTGTCCAGTCGCCGATACCCTTTAACTTCTTCATTTCCTGCCGTATTTCTTCATCAGGCATTGAAAAAAGTTTTTTCAACTGCAGTTGCCTGGATTGAATGGCCATGGCCAGCTCTCTTGCATACACTATTTTTTGCCGGCTAAAATAGCAGGCCCTTAATTCAGCATCCGACATGCCCAGGATAACCTCCGGATTAATCGTTCCAACATGATCTTTCAGTTTTTTAAAAGCAGCATAGGCCGATGCCAATGACACCTGCTGCTCGAGTATGGTCAGTATCAATGTTTGAAAAGTAGCTGGTCTTGTCCACATGGGCGGGTAGCCATGTTCCTTAATGATTCTTCTGAGGTCTTTATCTTTTTTAATTAATAAATCACAAGTAGGATGAAAATTATCATCATTAAATGTCAGGATCATTTCTTCTTGAATTTGGCAATGGCTTCCTTTGTAAAATCACTCAGCACTAAACGTCCGCTGATCTTTGCCCGTTCGATGAGCAACTGATCCCAGTGTTCTGTCCCCTGCCAGAACACTTTTTTCATTTCAGCCATTGCTTCAGGGCTTGCGTGCACCAATGTATTACTCAGTCTTGCGATAGATTCATCCATTCCATGAATATCAGGATGCAGTTCAGCAAACAATCCCTTTCGCCTGGCCCAGTCGGCATTGCGCCACATGCTGGCATCAATGGCCAACTGAGAATAAGCTGAACTTCCGATCTTTCTTTCCACTGCCGGCCCCACCACAAAAGGACCAATGCCCACAGCCAGTTCGCTCAGTTTCACTTCGGCGCCTTCCGCTGCAATTGCATAATCCACTGCTGCAGCCAGTCCCACACCGCCACCCACACATTTGCCATGAATGCGGCCTATAATAAGTTTGGGGCAGGTTCGTATCGCATTGATGACATGAGCAAAGCCGCTGAAGAATTCAAGTCCTTCTTTATCATTTTTTATTGCTACCAGTTCATCAAATGAAGCGCCGGCGCAAAAGGCTTTTTCACCGGCTGAACGAAGAATGATCACTTTGGTTTCCGCATCATCACCGGCCAGCCGGATAGCTTTGGCCAGTTCGGCCAGCAATGAACCGGGCAATGAATTGCTTTGCGGATGATAGAACTCGATGCTATTGATACCATGTTTTACGGTGGATTGAACATACGCCGCTATCATAAACTACTCTTTTGAAAATCTAAAATCCCGGGGCTCTAAAATACGATTGTTTCAGGAATAGACAGAGACGTGAAAAACTGCCCATCTAGGTAACTTCCTTTGCGGGATGCCGCTGCTTTCCAAAAACCTTCATACTATAATCCGTACAAAGCTATTACCGACGTGCCGCCGCTCCTTATCTTTGCGGCACCTTTCAGGATTATGGCGTTATTGGATTTTATTAATAAAAGGAAGAAAGAAGACAAAGGCGAGATGTCGTTTATTGACCATCTCGAAGAGTTGCGCTGGCATGTGATAAGGTCGGTGATCGCTGTAATTGTCGGCGCCGTTGTTATTTTCATCAATGTTGATTTTGTTGTTGACAACATCCTCTTTGCTCCCACCCGAACCGACTTCATCTCTTCCCGCTGGCTATGCAGTTTTGGACAAAGTATTGGCATTGGCAACACACTTTGTTTTGAGCAGGTAAACGCCTCTTTCCTGGAAACAAGAATGACGGGGCAGTTTATCGCTTCCTTCACCCTCGCATTTATGGGTGGATTCATTATCGCATTCCCATATATTTTCTGGGAGTTCTGGCGGTTTGTGAAACCGGCTCTTTCGCCAAAAGAATTGAAGAGAACCCGCGGTGTCATTTTCTGGGTTTCGTTTTTGTTTTTTACAGGTGTGACTTTCGGCTATTTTATCCTGACCCCGTTTATGGTGAACTTCTATTTTAACTATAAGCTTAGTTCGCAGATTACCATTATGCCTTCTTTTTCGGATTATTTGGAAAACCTGATCTATACGACTGTGGGAATTGGCATTTTATTTCAAATGCCATTACTCGTCATGGTGCTAACTAAAATAGGCATCATCACAGCCCGTTTTCTGCGCAAATACCGCCGTCATGCTTTTGTTATTATCCTCATTGCAGCAGCGATCATCACCCCTTCCACCGATCCGTTCAGCCTCACTATCGTCACCATTCCTCTATACCTTCTTTTTGAAGCCAGTATCATTATTGCTTCCCGCATCAACAGGCGGCAGGAGAAAGAAATGAATGAGTGGAGCTGATTGTAATTTTAGCTTCGGGAAATTTGACTCCTCTTCTACTATATAATATTCCTAACTTTGAGTGGCAATTTCAAAGTTTCCCATTATCCAATTGCATATTTTATGAATTCTCCCTTTGACCTCAGCAAACCCATTGCCATCGGCAGCGATCATGCCGGGTATGATTATAAAGAAGAACTTATTTCATTTCTTGAAGGGAAAGGACTGCCGTTTGAAGATTTCGGCACCCATTCCAAAGATTCAGTTGACTATCCCGATTTTGCCCACCCGGTGGCCAGCGCTGTGGAAAACGATGAGTATGCCTTTGGTATTTTACTTTGCGGTAGCGCCAATGGTGTGGCCATCACTGCCAATAAACACCAGGGTGTCCGTGCTGCTGTCTGCTGGGGCGAAGAACTGGCCAAGTTATCAAGGGCACATAATGATGCTAATATCATCTGCATTCCCGCCCGGTTTGTAAGGGAAGGCGATGCGGAAAAAATGGTCAGTATATTTATGACCACTGCTTTTGAAGGCGGGCGGCATGGCAACCGGGTGCAAAAGATCGCCTGCGCCTGATTTCAACCAATCATCATTTTTTTATGGCCTGATATTGCAAACGGGCTATTTTTAATGCTTATCAACATCAAATAAAATCTATGCTGAGAACACTTATTGTATTGCTGCTGTGGCTGCCTGCCGGCATTGCTATTGCACAGAAAAAAGACAAGGTTGCTGAAAAAATGGCAAAGACCATCAGTGCTGATGAGATGAAAAAACATCTTTATATCATCGCCAGCGCAGAAATGGAAGGAAGAGACACTCCTTCGCCGGGACTGGAAAAAGCAGCTAACTATATCGAAGATTATTTTGCCTCTATCGGGCTGACACCGGGAAATAACGGCAGCTTTCGCCAGTTTTACCCGTTATATAAAGATTCGGTGGCAGGCGCCACCTTGAAGGTGAACGGAAAATCTTTTGAAATAAATAAAGATTTTCAGCCGCAACCAAATAATTATTCTGCTGAAATGCGTTTTTCTGAAGTGGTATTTGCTGGCTATGGCATCAGCGACGCTGATAAAAGAGATGATTATAAAGATCTGAATGTTGCCGGTAAACTGGTGATGATATTGGATGGTACACCGTCCGGCTACACTCCTTCACAACAGGGTTTTCGTTCTCCTTCATCTTCTTTTGGAAAAATGAATGCGGCAATGACCAGGGGGGCTTCGGCTGTACTAATTGTTGGCACTGGCTTTCCCAGAAGAAGCGGAACCACAGTTAGTAACTGGAGCATGAGCAGCTACCGGGCTTCACAACCTGCTTTTACGTTTACTATTTCTGGTGATGTAGCAGCAAACTTGCTGGGCCAAAGCGGAAAAAACATTTTTGATTTGGCAAAGAATAACAGCATTGAAAGCAAAGCCTATCCTGCAGAAATTGACCTGGGTTTTTCTAAGATCACACAAACCACCAAAGTATCGAATGTGCTGGGAGTGATCGAAGGTTCTGATCTCAAGGATGAATACGTAGTGATCACCGCACACTATGATCATGTGGGCAAAAGAAATGATACCACTATCTACTATGGTGCTGATGATGATGGCAGCGGCACCACAGGAGTGCTGGAACTGGCAAAAGCATTTGCAGCTGCAAAAAAAGCAGGCAAAGGTCCACGCCGCAGCATTTTGTTTATGACGGTCAGCGGCGAAGAAAAAGGATTATGGGGTAGTAAATACTATGCAGATAATCCCGTTTTTCCTTTAGAAAAAACTACGGTTGACCTGAACATTGATATGATCGGCAGGGTGGGATCGGAATACCAGAAAGATGCAAAAGACTCTCTCAATTATATCTACATCATTGGTGATGATAAGCTGAGTTCCGACCTGGCTGTTAT
>CAYPOD010000024.1:0-53907 GCA_964412375.1 uncultured Chitinophaga sp.
GATCACAATCAGAAAAGAGTGGAACGTATTATTGATGTCTGGAAGCATTTAGCCGAAAAACATCCGGACTGGACATTGAGAATTGTTGGAGATGGCCCTGATAAAGAAAGAATTCAAAAAAAAGTGACAGCCAAGAATATAAAAAATGTAACGTTTATAGGATTTAGTAATCCGGTTGAGCATTACAAACGGGCTTCCATTCTTCTGCTGGCATCAGAATACGAAGGCTTCCCGCTGGTGGTAACAGAATCAATGGCCTTTGGTGTTGTTCCTGTTGTATATGGCAGTTATGCCGGTGTGTATGACATCCGTGACAGCAGCGGAGCAGTTGTTGTAGTTAACCCGCCTTTCGACAGTAAAAAATTCAGCAAAGAAATTGAGTCACTAATGACTAACGAAGAATACAGAAATAGATTGTCTGAAAAAGCACTGTCTGCTGTGACCCAGTTTACACTGGAAAATATCAGCTCCCAATGGATCAATCTTTTTAAATCACTCCACAATGGAAAAGCTTAAAGTTGATCTTTCTGAATATAAAAATGAATTTTCTTTCAGAAATAAAGCAGGCCGTGTCATCTGGAACATATCATATATTTTCTTGTTCAGGCCGTTCGCTTTGCCTTTTTTCAGAAAATGGAGGATATTCATTTTAAGATTGTTTGGAGGAAAAATAAACTATTCTTCTGTCATCTATGCAAGTGCCCGGGTGTGGGCACCATGGAACCTTGAGATGCATGCCCATGCCTGTATTGGCAGAAATGTTGATTGTTATAACCAGGGAAAAATAACAATTAAAGAAAGTGCTGTAGTTTCACAAAAAACATACTTGTGTGCTTCCAGCCATGATATAACTGACAGAAAGCACCCACTGATCACAAAACCAATAGTGATTGAAAGCCAGGCATGGGTTGCCGCTGATGCATTTATCGGCCCTGGTGTTACAATAGGCGAAGGAGCTGTTGTAGCTGCAAGATCAGCAGTTTTTAAAGATGTAGACCCATGGACCATAGTTCGCGGAAACCCTGCTGAATTTGTTAAACTAAGAGTGATTAAGGATAATTAGCGTAATATGCTATCAGTTCTCATACTTACTAAAAATGAAGAAACAGATCTTCCGGGCTGTCTTAAGTCAGTTTCATGGTCTGATGATATCCATGTATTTGACTCATATAGTGATGATGCAACAATAAATATTGCTGTTGCAAATAACGCAAAAGTAACCCAGCGAAAATTTGACGGTTATGCTTCGCAGAGAAATGCAGCTCTAACAGGTCTTGATTTTAAATACGAATGGATACTTATACTTGATGCAGACGAAAGAATCCCTACGTCCCAGACTGAAGTAATTAAACATGATGTTCAAAGCGCTGATAGCAGCACCGGTGGCTTCCGGATAAAACGGAGAGATTACCTAGGCAATAAATGGTTGAGATTCTCTCAAATTACCCCGTATTATACCCGGATTGTACGAAAAGGGAAAGCCCTCTATCACCGGGAAATTAATGAAGTAATTGAGGTAAACGGCGAGATCAAAACGATGAAAGGGTATTTTGATCATTTCCCCTTTTCCAAAGGCTACGCTCATTGGCTGGATAAACACAACCGTTATTCCACCTTGGAAGCTAAAAGGTGGGTAGAAGAAAAACAGGGGAAATTGAAATTTAGTTTTCTGAAAGCAATATTTTCAAAAGATCCGGCACAGCGCCGCTATCATCAAAAAGGTCTTTTTTATAAAATACCCGGAAGACCTATTTTTAAATGGTTGTATATGATGTTTGGCCGCTTTGCTTTCCTTGACGGGAAAGCAGGGTTTATTTATACAAGGCTGCAGTGTATCTATGAATATTTAATAGTAATAAAAACAAAAGAATTGCTTCAAAAAGACAAAATGAATGAACCTTTATGAATAAAAATTTTCTTGTACGCATTTTCGGATTTCCTGCTACCCTGATTCATGGTGACACACTGATGCTTGACCGTTGGTATTGGGTGAAGAAAAGATTTCTAAAAACTAAAACTGAAGTCAGCGTTCTTGATGTTGGCTGCGGATCCGGTGCATTCTCCATTGGAATTGCCCGACGGGGTTATAGTTCTCTTGGACTGACCTGGGATGAAAATGATCAGCAAAAAGCGGTTCAACGAGCCAAAATTTGCAAAGCCCCAAAAGCAAGTTTCAGTATCCAGGACGTAAGAAATCTTCATGAACGAACAGAGTTCGTTAACCAGTTTGACAGGATATTATGTCTTGAAAATATTGAGCACATTTTAAATGACACCAAACTTATGCAAGATATGTCAAAATGCCTGAAGCCGGGTGGAAAACTTTTTCTGACAACTCCTAACTTTAATTACCGCCCCATAACCAAAGAAGACAGGGGACCCTTTCACCCGGTCGAAACAGGGTGGCATGTCCGAAAAGGTTACACTCCAGAAGATTTAAAAAGACTATGTGATACTTCCGGTCTTTCTGTTGAAGAAATCGGTTATGTGAGCGGCTTCTTAAGTCAAAAAATAACCTGGCTATTTCGGAAGTTGAATAAAATAAATCCGGTATTTAGTTTTATTGTAACGCTACCGTTTCGGATCTTTCCACCATTGCTCGATAAACTCATAACTAAACTTACAGGCTATCCTGGCTTTTGTATATCCCTTGTTGCAACCAGGCAGTAACATGCATTCTGTAACATTTAGAGACAATTAAAAGTGACAATGAAAGCTCTAAAGTTCATCTTAGCCATTACCTTCCTGCTGATATTTTATCTAAGCTGGATTTCTGATGCAGATCTCAATGAACAACCTTTCATCCCAGAATGGTTAGGTAAATGGACCAATGCGCACTATACTTTAAGAACAGCCGTACCATTTGTATTGCTTGGTATTCTGTGCGGAACCCTGTTGGCTTCTAAGCAAGACAGGATAAAATCCTGGATTTTTACGTGGCTAATTCTTTCAATGGTCGTGCTGATTGCAGAAGCCGGACAATTATTGATTAGTTCCCGTGTTTTTGATTGGGAAGATGTTCTATGGGGTGTTGCAGGAGCTTTTGCCGGTCTTTCGTTAATGTTTTTTATTATGCTTCTTGGCAGAAAAAAATACCATGACAAATACATGCGGTATAATAAATCGGTAAAGGCCTATAAGCGTCAACAACAGAAAAAAGCCCTTCGCAATTATCATATAAAAGACTGATGAAGCCAATATCCCGTAATCCGAAGAAAAAAAAAATCATAGTTTACGGCATTAACTATGCCCCGGAATTAACCGGTATCGGAAAATATACCGGAGAAATGTGTAGTTGGCTGGCTGCCAGAAATTTTGATGTACGAGTTATTACTGCAATGCCATACTACCCAGAATGGAAGAAGAATAAAAAATATAAATGGAGATGGTGGCATACAGAAAAAACAGAAAACGTATCGATTCACCGTTGTCCGCTGTATGTGCCCCGAAAAGTAACATCATTTCGCCGCCTAGTGCATGAGTTCTCATTTATGACAAGTATATTTCCATTTTTTCTTAAAACCCTTTTCCAAAAAAAAGCGGATGCACTTATCTGTATATCCCCGCCATTTCACATTGGCATATATGGATACTTATACTCAAGACTAAAGCGGGTAAAAATGATAACTCATATCCAGGACCTCCAGGTAGATGCAGCTAAAGAACTGGGTCTTATAAAAAACAAATTTCTTTTGGGTCTTTTATTCCGTCTTGAAAAATTTCTGCTCAGAAAAAGTAATGCTCTTTCCACGATAAGCACTGGAATGGCCGCTAAAATATTATTAAAACGACCGGGAAAAAATGTGGTCCTTTTTCCCAATTGGGTAGATGAAAATTATATCCGGCCGATTCCAAAGGAAGAATCGCTAAGAAAAGAATTTGGTATTGACTTGAATGATACTGTGATTATGTACTCTGGTAATATCGGAGAAAAGCAAGGCCTCGAGCATATACTGGATGTGGCCAACGAATTGAAACAAAGAACAAATATTTTTTTCCTGATTGTGGGTAGCGGGGGCGCATCCTCCCGTTTAAAGGAATTAACTCATGAAATGGGACTTTCCAATGTAAAGTTTTTTCCTTTGCAACCCTATGAAAAGCTGGCGGCCCTGCTTGCTACTGCTGATATACACCTTGTTCTTGAAAAAAAATCAGCCGCCGATCTTGTCATGCCGAGCAAACTAACCGGCATACTTTCAGCCGGAGGCTGTGCTATAGTAACTGCATCATCGGGCAGTAACTTATATCAGCTTATAGATGAATATAATATGGGAATTCTTGTTGAACCTGAAAACCCAAAAGCCCTGAAAAACGCCATTGAATATGCGATCCATTTAGATCTTTCTGCATACAAAACCAGGGCAAGACAATATGCACTCCAATTTCTATCGAAAGAAATCATAATGAGAAAGTGGGAAAAATTTCTGCTTTCCTTGTGAGCCATATCTCAAAAGCCATTATTGTGTACCCTAAATTTTATTCGTATGGCAACTAAACGACAAAATCTTTTTCGGTTCTTTTTTGCAGTCATGGACTTGCTAGCACTGAACGCTGTTCATCTTCTTCTGATCATGATGATGGACAGGGTGAATGCAAACAACTTTGAGTATGTTCTTCTTTTTCTGGTAAATAATATGGTATGGCTTATTTCGGCTTACCTGAATGCTGTTTATATTAATGATGCCAACTTTGATTTTGAAAGATTCGCAAAAAGATCCCTCAGTGCTTTTGCCCTTTTCAGCATCCTAATGCTATTATTCTTTTTTCTGCACAATTATGCATACTCAAGACTTTTTGTAATGCTAAGTTTTACCGGGTTTGGCCTTACCATTTTAATGACAAGGGTTCTTTTTCTGCTAACTTCATTTTATATAATCAAAGCAAGCCGTCTGAACCGGAAAGTTGTAATCCTTGGATATAACGACCTCTCTAAAAGACTTGTGAATCACTTTATGCTTCATAATAAAAGTCTTTCAATAGAAGGATATTTTGAAGACCAGCGCCAGGTAAATGAACTATCCACATTTCCGATACTTGGCGAACGGCATGACTGTTTGAGTTATGCTATTGAGAATAAAGTATCAGAAATATATTCTACTATTCCCCCGGAATCTAATCCATACGTATATGAATTCGCCCAACAGGCAGAAACCAACATGATCAGATTTAAATTTGTTCCCGATTTCCAAGTTTTTGTAAACAGAAATGTTCACATTGATTTTGTAGAAGATATTCCAATTCTTTCGTTACGGTCTGAACCGCTGGAAGATATGACGGCCCGGATTCAGAAAAGAGCTTTTGATATAGTTTTCAGCTCGTTTATTATCCTCCTAGTGTTGTCATGGCTTATTCCGGTTATGGCAATTATCATCAAACTCACTTCCAGAGGTCCCGTCTTTTTCACCCAGTTGCGATCCGGTAAAAACAACAAACCTTTCCGCTGCTACAAATTCAGAACACTACGAATTAACCCTGATGCGGATATTAAGCAAGTCAGCATAAACGATAACAGGCTCACAAGTATAGGGAAGTTTCTACGAAAATCAAATATTGATGAGCTGCCTCAATTTATTAACGTCTTAATGGGTGACATGTCTGTAGTAGGCCCCAGACCTCATATGTTGAAACACACTGAAGATTTCTCTAAAATCTCCCGAGAGTACATGATCAGGCATTTTATAAAACCTGGTGTTACCGGATGGGCACAGGTAAATGGTTTCAGGGGAGAAATCAGACAGGAAGATCAGTTAAGGAAGAGAATTGAGCATGATATCTGGTATATGGAAAACTGGAGTATATGGCTTGATATCCGCATTATCATGTTAACCATATTAGTCACTTTTAAAGGTGATAATAATGCCTACTAAACTAAAAAAACTACCTTTCTTTTTATTCCCTACATGGATCTTGCAATACCTAACTCCAAACCTCTCAATTCTGCCAAACCCCTCAGCCTTCCGATCGCCGAATAGCCGGGATAAGTTTTCTTTTCTAGGTCATCCAGCATCTGGTGGCCATGATCAGGACGCATAGGGATGGACAGCTTCCTTCTTCTTTGCAATAAAACAATTTCCTTGACTACTGCATACATGTCCACATCACCATCAAGGTGATCAGCTTCGAAAAAATTTCCTTCCTCATCTCTCTTCGTGCTGCGCAAGTGGATGAAGTGAATATGATCTCCTAAGCGCTGTATCATTCCCGGCAAGTCATTATCCGGTCTCACGCCATATGATCCTGTGCAATAACACAGGCCGTTTGCCGGCGATGGCGCTGCATCAATCAATTCCTTTGCATCCTGTTCTGTACTGACAATCCTTGGCAAACCGAGTACTGGATAGGGCGGATCATCAGGATGAATGGCCATTTTCAGACCACACTCCTCTGCCACTGGCACCACTTGCTGCAAAAAATAAAACAAGTGCTGCTTCAGTTTCTTTGCATCAATCCCTGCATAAGTTCTTAATGCCTTCAATATCTGTTCTTCTGTAAATCTCTCTTCGCTACCGGGCAACCCAAGCAAAGCATTTTTATACAAGGTTTCCTCTTCCTCATCGGTCATAGACTTCAACCGCTGCTGTGCTTTTCTGATCTCGTCTTCTGTATAATCCATTTCCGCACCGGGTCTTTTTAATAAAAACACATCAAATGCAATAAATGCAGAACGTTCAAACCGCAGGGCTTTGCTTCCATCGGGCATATTGTAATTAATATCTGTCCGCATCCAGTCAAGAATGGGCATGAAATTATAAGTAACTACTTTCAATCCGCATTGAGCTACATTGCGAAGACTTTGCTTGTAGTTGTCAATATGCCGCTGGTAATTACCCGATTGCTTCTTTATATCCTCACTCACAGGCAAGCTTTCTATAACGGTCCACGTCATTCCCGCCGCCTCAACTGCCGCTTTTCGCTTATTGATTTCTTCAACAGTCCAAACTTCACCAACAGGTATATGATGCAAAGCTGTAACCACACCTGTACATCCTGCCTGTCGTATATCATTTAAACTGACCGGGTCATTGGGCCCGAACCAACGCATCGTTTGTTCCATTAACATATCCGAAGATTTATCATCTTGTATTCTGCCTTAACCAGTAAAGCTTAGCATCACAAAGGCAACAACAGCAATAACAATTAGTGATAACACAACATCCACCCAATTATAGCTTGCCCGGTTAGCCGCTTTTTGTTCTGGAGTCAATGTTGCATAAGTTAATCCCTGGATCTGCTCCGGTCTTGGTGGTTTCGTTAACAAACTCACCGTAACACAAACCACTACACAAAACAGGAAGAACCAGGCAGCAAACGTTAAAAAATTAACCGTTCCTAATGTATGGAAGACGGAACCGGGTTCAAGACTATTCCGGCCAATCTCTAACGACAGTCGGATGATAGCCACGATCAGCCCCCCGATCAAAGTCGCCATTGCGCCTTTGCTATTTATCCGTTTGGAAAAAATACCCAATAAGAAAACTGCAGCTATAGGCGGCCCGATATAAGACTGAACAGATTGTAGGTATTCATACAGTGCCGGTGAAATTCCCTGCATGATCGGAATCCATGCAATACCTAGTATCACAACAAAACCTGTTGCCACCCTTCCAATGTTCACCAGTTTTCGCTCTTCTGTATTCGGGTATAATTTTTTGTAAACATCTACAGTAAACAATGTTGAACAGGAATTAAACACAGATGCCAGCGAACTCATCAGCGCAGCCAATAACCCCGCAGCAACAAGGCCCCGGAGACCAGCCGGCATTTTATCCATCAGCAATGCAGCAAATGCTCCGTCTGCACTTTCATATTCCAGTTGACCCTGGTTCTTTAATGCAAAGGCAATGACGCCAGGCATGAGGAACAAGAATACAGGCAACAATTTCAACAAACCACCAAAAATAGTTCCCCTTCTTCCTTCTTTTATATTCTTTGCTGCCAGCACCCGTTGCACAATGTATTGATCCGTGCACCAATACCACATACCCACAATGGAACTGGTAATCACCAGGGGTATCCACGGGAAATCTGGATCACTGTTTGGCCGCCACATGTTCATATACCCATCCGGAAGCGAAGCTTTAACATTACTCCATCCCCCGGCAGCATTCAGACCTATTATAGTTAATGTTGTCGCACCAACCACCAATATCACAGTTTGTATGGCTTCGGTATAAGCCACTGCCCGCATTCCGCCTAAAATTGTATACACCCCGGTAAGTACAACAGTAACCAGGGCCCCGGTCCAGAAATCAATTCCCAGTAGAGTAGAAATTACAATACCTCCGGCATAAACCGTTACAGACACTTTGGTCAATACATATGCAAGTAATGAGAAGACACTTAAAAACCATCTTGTGCTGGAGTTGAACCTGCGTTCGAGAAATTCCGGCATGGTAAACACACCACTTCGTAAATAGAACGGGAGAAACACCCAGCCCAATGTTATCACCAGCCAGGCATGCAATTCATAAATCACCAATGGAAAGCGGCCGCCGGCTCCTGAACCCGCAAGTCCGACAATATGTTCGGATCCGATGTTGGAAGCAAAGATGGATGCTCCCACCACAAACCAACCCAGGTTTCGGCCTGCCAGGAAGTAATCAGCCGTGTTTTTCTGTTTCCGGGTAATTACCCAAATAGCAACGGCAGCAAGAATAACAAAATAAAAGGCAATGACTGCCCAGTCAAGTGTGGCAAATTTATTCATATGACTATTTTAAATGTAGCGGTTGATGATATTCTCCAGATACTCCTGTCTGCCGCTTTTCATAACAGGTTCTCCGTTCTCGATAGCATAAGTTCTTAAATCTTCAAGCGTTAATTTCCCTGCTTCAAATTCCTTTCCCTTTCCACTGTCGAAAGAAGCATATCTTTCTTCCCTGATCTTTTTATAATCCGAATTGTTCAGGACAGCCTCTGCGGTAATCAATGCCCTGGCAAAAGTATCCATACCACCGATATGGGCATAGAACAGGTCTTCAGGGTCAGTAGAGTTTCTCCTGATCTTTGCATCAAAGTTGATACCACCGCCTTTAAAGCCACCTGCTTCCAGAATGATCAGCATGGCTTCTGTCAATTCATTGATGTCATTGGGAAACTGGTCAGTATCCCACCCGTTCTGGTAATCACCCCGGTTGGCATCAATACTGCCAAGCAAACCGGCATCGGCGGCCACCTGTAACTCATGGGTGAAAGTATGCCCGGCCAATGTAGCATGGTTTACCTCGATATTCAAACTGAAGTCATTTAAAAGATCATGCTGTCTTAAAAACCCAATTACAGTTTCACAGTCGTAGTCATACTGGTGTTTCGACGGTTCGCAAGGCTTGGGCTCGATAAAGAATTTCCCTTTGAAGCCATTTCTCCTGGCATAATCCTTTGCTGTATGCAGGAAACGGGCCATATGCTCTTTCTCCCTTTTCATATTCGTATTAAGCAGGCTCATGTAACCTTCTCTTCCACCCCAGAAAACATAGTTCTCTCCTCCCAGTGCTATCGTCGCATCCATGGCCGCTTTCACCTGTGCGGCCCCATGAGCCAGCACATGAAAATCAGGATTGGTGGAAGCGCCATTCATGTATCTCCTGTTGGAGAACAGGTTGGCCGTTCCCCAGAGAAGCTTTACGCCACTCGCTTTTTGTTTTTCCTCAAGGTATGCTGTGATCGCCTGTAATCTCCTGTCATTTTCATTTACATCATTGGTATAATCCACAGCATCCACATCATGAAAACAATAATAAGGCAAGCCCAGTTTGGTGATAAATTCAAAGGCTGCATCCGCTTTGTCTTTTGCTCTTTCAACGGCATCCGCCTTTTCATTCCAGGCAAACAAATGAGTGGGTTCACCAAAAGGATCGGCGCCGCTGCCGCAGAAGGAATGCCAGTATGCACAGGCAAACCGCAGGTATTCTTTCATTGTTTTTCCGGCCACCACTTTATTTTCATCATACCAGCGAAACGCCAGCGGGTTGTCCGTATCCCTTCCTTCATATTTTATTGCAGGAATATTTTTAAAGTACTCTTTCTGCCCGGTAATAACTGCCATCTTTTAATTGGTTTGGTTTAAAAATTTTAATCAGCTCAATGCTAACATATTTGGATCATTCACTTTATTTAATTCAACATTCAGTAATTCTTTCCACTTATGATAAAATTCATCATATTGCCGGGTATGTACCGGTTCGGCAATTGCCAATGGTTTCCGGCTGTGTGTGGCTTCATCAGCTGATGCATAGATTCCGGCGCCGATGGCTGCTCCGACTGCCGCTCCAAAACTTCCGTCACCTTCATAAAACTCAACAGCCACATTGTTAACCCCTGTAAAAGCATTGGTAAAAACCTCACTGAGAAAAAGATTAGCTTTTCCCGCCCGGATCACAGTTGGCTGTATGCCATTTTCTCTCATAATATCCAACCCGTAGCGGAAGGAAAAAGCAATTCCCTCCTGGACCGCCCTCACCAAATGCGCCGTCGAATGTAGATTAAAATCGAGATATTGAAAGTGCCCGCCAATAATCCGGTTGTTTAGCATCCGCTCTGCCCCATTACCAAATGGCAGAGCCATAAGGCCATCTGCTCCTATGGGAACAGCCGCTGCCGCTTCATTTAAAGCTTCATAATTCAGATTAGCGCCTGCAATATTTTTTATCCAGCGGTTGAAAATGCCCACACCGTTTATACATAATAATATCCCGGTCCGCGGATGGGCTGCTGTATGGTTTACATGTGCAAAGCTGTTGATGCGTGACTGGATATCATAGCACAATTCATCACTTACGCCATACACCACACCGGATGTGCCTGCCGTAGCGGCTACTTCGCCCGGCTGAAGTACATTTAGTGATAAAGCATTATTGGGCTGGTCGCCAGCTTTGTAAGAAACCGGGATACCAGGTTTTAGTGATAAGCGGGATGCCACTGATTCTTTCAAAAAACCATGCGTGGAGAAAAGCTCTTTCACTTCAGGGATCAATGATTCATCAAAACCGAAATAATTCATTACCTCAGCACTTATGGAATTATTCTTAAAGTCCCAGAAGACTCCTTCAGATAGTGCAGAGACGGTTGTGGTGATCTCCCCCGTCAGTTTCATGGCAATAAAATCGCCGGGCAGCATCATCTTATATGTCTTCTCATACACGGCAGGTTCATGTTCTTTAACCCATGCCAGTTTAGCTGCTGTAAAATTTCCGGGTGAATTCAGCAAATGACTCAAGCATTTTTCCTCCCCTATTTCATGAAATGCTTTTTCGCCTGTTTCAACAGCACGGCTGTCACACCAGATAATAGAATTGCGTAACACATGCTGGTTCTTATCTACCAGCACCAGGCCATGCATCTGGTAGGCGATGCCAATAGCAGCAATATCCATCGGATCATATTTGCCAAGACTATTGCATTTCAGGATAGCCTGCTTCACATGCTCCCACCATTGGTCGGGACTTTGTTCAGCCCACCCGGGCTGCAGAGAAATAATATCAGCTTCTTTTTCGGGAAAATGACCGGAAGCAATGATCTGGTGGGTAGCAGCATCAACAACTGAAGCTTTGACAGAAGAAGTTCCGATATCTATTCCCAATAGTAGCATTTGCGGGTTTAAATTTATTGCTTTTTAATAAGGAAGAATGAAAGAATTCACCCTTCCTTTCTGATTGCTATGAGACTGCCCGAGAAAACATATATGAACAGTTGTATGTTTTTATTTTTGATTTTATTGTTCTATAAATGACGTTATACTGTTTGGCGACAATATATAGCTAAATGAATTATCAGTAGCACTAACTGCAGTGGCAGCTTGCACATTGACAGTGCCGGTGGTAGTGTACGGAATCACTTCCCCGATGCTGCCCCCTTGCACAATAAATTTCTGCTTTATATTGGCTGCCCCTGTATTAATAGCTACTATAACCTTCTTTGCTCCATTCTGATAAGCAGAAACAAGTACATCTGCCCTTCCGTTTCCTGTAGTGCCTATCCTGACTGATCCCGGTTTAATAAATCTTGCAAAATGAGAAATAATATACCCTCTTTTGGTAACTATCCCGTCCTGACCTATAGGACCATAGAATCTTTTTCCATACCACCATATATAGGCATTAAAGTTGGCAACTGTGAGGCAGTTATGAATTTCCTTTGCAGTATTGATATTTGCACTGTAGCTGATATTTGTATCCAGGTGCTCGGTCATCCAGACTTCCTTTCCCAACGTCTTTGCAGTAGGGTTATCCACAATGCCACCTCCGTATATATGTGTGCCGAGAATATCAAGATTTGCAACTGCCCCCGCATCGCTCAAAATAGTACTGACGTAGCCCTGGTTATTATTTACCAATTCCGGCGCCATCAGTTTACAAGCAGTAATAGCGGCACCATGGTCTCTTAAAAAATCCCGCATTTCAGATGCTGTCCAAACACAACCTTCGTAGCTGGGATCCCAATCAGGTTCGTTTTGAACTGACACGGCCTCCAATGGAACCCCGTTTGTAGCCATATACAGCGCAAAATCATTAAGGTATTTTGCGTAGTTAGCCGCACTGTCAGGTATCAATTTGCCTCCCACTATGTTGCAGTTTGTTTTCATCCTTGCAGGCGGGCTCCAGGGACTCGCTAAGATTTTTGCTCCACGATCAACAGCCCATTTGGCATGGTTCAGCTCAGTTGCCCTCCATGCATCATCGGATGAAATTCTGATTCTAAGAATATTTAATCCCACCTGCCCGTTGCCGGAACCAAAGAGCCTGTCAAACTCAGTTGCTGTATAAGCAGTGGTGCCAGGGGGATTGAATACAGTGGCACAACCAAAACCCCTTATTACCTGGTGAGTTTCTGTTGCGACAATTGCTACCTGGTTGTCCACCGTAACAATGTTGTCACCTGTGTTGCTATTCCCGCCTTTTTTTGAACAGGCCCCGATAATTACTACCAATAACAGTAAATAACAACAAGTAATATAAGTATTCAATTTTTTCATTTGCCAGCCCTATAGCTAGTGATACATTTTAAATGCTTAATTGCGTATTCAATTTTATCATATCTATCTGCACAAAAAATAATTTCTCTTTTCATCAAATATCATTTCATGAAACATCCAGTTAATACCTGATACTATATTATGCTGGCTTTCGCTTATTCATCAACTTTCCAAACTCACTCACTTTATCTGCTGTAAGGCCTTTGCAGGCTCCTCAACGGGCAACTTGCAAACCTTGTTTGTACATACATAAATCATAGTGTTGGAATCGCTCAGCTTGTTCTCCAATAGAGGCAAATTCTCCTCCCTTCCTCCCATAAAAAAACAATTGGGCAAATAATTTCTCTGAAGCGCTGCATTCTTTTGCAATGCATCTTTGCCCAATATTGCCACCTCATAGTTCATATATGACATCAATCCCGCCAGGTAGCCCCACGCAGGCGAGCCGGTGATAACTTCGCCGGTCTTGCCTGCCATCTTCGACATCATCAAAGCGGATTTGTCGAGGTATTCTTCGTTTTGAAAGAATGTACCTAATGCAAACAATACTTCTCCCATCACTGCATTTGATGAAGGCATTACGTTATTCAGCACTTCTCTTTTTTTCACCACCAATTCTTCTGACTTTTTTGAAGAGTAGAAAAATAGCCCGGTTTTGCTATCGTAAAAATCAGCTAATGCATAGCCAGTGATCTTATCGGCAAGGGATAACCAATGTTTATCAAAGCTGATCTGATAAAGCTTTATATACGCTTTGGCCAAATAAGCGTAATCATCCAAAAACCCGCTGATCGTTGCAATTCCATTGTGTGAAACCCGCCATAATTGCCCGTTTTCCTGAAACATATTCTTTTCCAGAAAAGCGGCCAGAGACAATGCTTTTTCCAGGTAATCCGGGTCACCAAAAGCTGCATAGGCATCTGTATAAGCATTTAGCATCAAAGCGTTCCATGATGTCAATATTTTATCATCTGCTGTCGGTTTAACCCGTGAATTTCTTTTTTCCAACAACTTAGTTTTTGCCCGGGAAAAAACATTCATTAAATCATGAACGGCAATATTTTTCATTGCTGAAAACTGTTCCGGTGAATAAGTGGCATATAAAATACTTTTACCTTTCTTCCAGTTGCCATCAGGTTTTATGCTGAAATATTCTGCCATCAGCCTGCCCTGGTCATTCCCTACTATTTTCAATATGTCCTCATAAGTCCAGGCATAAAATTCACCTTCTCCTTCGATTGTCACAGCATTCAACGAACTATAAAATCCTCCCCTGGGAGCGGTAAGTTCATCTTCAATAAACCCTATTGTCTCCTGCGCCACATTTTTAAAGAATTCATTTTTTGTAACCTGGAAAGCATGGGCATATAAACTGATAAGTTGTGCATTATCATACAACATTTTCTCAAAATGAGGTATCCGCCAGTTACTATCTGTTGCATATCGGGCAAAACCACCGCCAATATGGTCATATATACCGCCCAAAGCCATTTTGGTAAGTGTATGAATCGTTACATCCAAAGCCCTTTTGTCTTTTGCCAGGTACTGATACTGCAAAAGAAACTCCCACAATGAAGGTGTCGGAAACTTTTGGAGGCCCTTTAACCCACCGTTGTTCAAGTCCAATTGCGGATATGCATTTTGAAAATAAGATTGATACAATTCTTTGCCTGCCCTTGTTGCCGGGTTTTCTGCTTGTAAAAAGAGACTGTCGTTATCAATGATGCCGTATGTAAGCGAATTTGCCTGTAATACAACCTTGTTATACTGGTTAACATAGCTATCAGCAACCTGTTCCAGTAATTTTATCCAGTTATCCTTGGTGTAATAAGTGCCGGCAAAAAAAGGTTTACCATCAGGCAAGGCAAAAGCATTGAGCGGCCAGCCGGCATTGCCATTATTCATTAGCTGGCAGGCGTGGAGATAGATGTTATCTATATCGGGCCGTTCTTCCCGGTCAACTTTTATGCAAACAAATGAAGCATTCATAAGCCTGGCAACTGTGGTATCCATAAATGATTCCTTCTCCATAACGTGGCACCAATGACATGAGGCATATCCAATACTTATCAACAAAGGCTTGTTTTCTCTTTTGGCTTTCTCCAGTGCCTCGGGCCCCCATTCATACCAATCAACAGGGTTATCAGCATGTTCTTTCAGGTAGGGGCTTGAAGCGTTGGCCAGCCTGTTTTGTTTTTGAGGACCGTCACCATTGCAGCCAGCGAGCAACAACAACAATAAAAACACACCGCCAGTTAACAATTCCCTTATCATTTTTTTCAATTGCGCTCACCGCATTTATTTCATCGTTCCAGTAAAAATCCTGAGCCGGTCATTATTGGAACTCACTACAACCGCCCAATTGTCGCCCATTTTTACAGCCTGGATATCTTTAACATTATAAGGGACAAAGAACCCGCTTTCCAGTGGTTTGAGACTTTGGAACTCAAGGTTGCCAATTCCTTTGAGTAATACACCGGGTGAAGCATCTGCAGGTGTTGTCTCTACTTCCACATCAAACTTGTTACCGGCGATAAGGATATCTTTCTTTCCATCCCCGTCAAAATCTTTAACAATGATTCCGGTGACGGTGGAAAGCTGCGCTTCCAATGGCAGCTTCTTTGGAGAGAATTTACCCTTTTCATTTACAAAGATCACAGTCGAAAAAAGATGTGCCTTGTAATGCAGAGCTGTTTTCATTTCCTCTGCTCCTAAAATGCCGGTGAGATCACTTTCTGCAAAAGATAAATAGGTAGGGAAACGCTGTGCAATCATCGGGCATTGCTGTGAAGTACACTCCCGTCCGCGGATCGGCACGATAATATCTTTCAAATGCTTGGCGAGAAATATATCGTTAGTGCCATTGCCATCAAAATCCTTTGCATAGACTTCAAACGGCTTTTCCCTGCTTGCCTGGAACTTATAATTTTCTCCCAGGTTGCCTGCAATCAGATCAATGTCGCCATCCCCATCAATATCATCAGCGATTATTTTATCCCACCAGCCTTCCGTGAATTCAAAACCGTAATCTGATGAAACATCCTTCATTTTACCTGCGGAATAGGCAAAAACTTTTACCGGCATCCACTCCCCTGCAATTACCAGCTCAGCCTTTTTATCAGCATTGAGATCGGCCCATACAGCTGATTTTACCATACCAACCCTTTCAATGCCGGGGGCCAAATCATTTGTTTTATCAATAAACCTGCCCTTTTCATTTACCAATAAATAGCTTAAAGGAGGCTGAGGATACTTATGTGCAACAACCTGACCGCCCCTGAAAATATCCAGGTCACCATCGCCATCAAAGTCATAAGCCGCCACACAGGAACCACTGCTGACAGTTGGCGGTAAAACTGTCTTACTAAAATTTCCTTTGCCATCATTGATGTACAACCTGTCCTGGTACATTTCCGAACCTTCATCAAACTCACTTCCTCCACTAACAACATACAAATCAAAATCGCCATCGTCATCGGCATCGAAAAATATGGTTCCCATATCTTCGTATTTCTTATCTGCTTCAAAAACCGCTATTTCTTTCTTCACCAACCTGCCGTTCTGCTGCAGGTATAAACTACCTGGCTGATCTTTGGCACCACCGACAAAAAAATCATCTTTCCCGTCGCCATTTACATCCCCGGTGGCTATAAATGGCCCGCTTCGGGCAAACTCATGTGGCAACAATATCTGGTCGGCATATTCATCATACTTATTCTCTTTATGTATAAATGGCACTGTTATTAAATTTGTTGCTTCAGCAAATAGAGGTGAATACCGGGGGAAATAATCAAAGCCCTCAACAGATTCTTTATAGTTTACTTTCAATACCTGGTTGGCCGAAACACTTTGTATTGTATTTGATCTGCCATCCGGCCATACGACAACAGCACTGTCTATCTTTTCCTTTTTCGCAATGCCAAAATGAACAACCGGGTCATTAGAGGAAAGATAACCCCTTACTGTTTTCTGCTGAAAGAATTGCTGCATCTTCCCGTCGTAATACAACGAAATCTTAGCTCCAATGCCATCCCTGTTCTTATCTGGTCCTTCCAGTTTGATCTTGAGGTAATTGTTTTTTGAATTTGTTACATTCTCATATAACTCTGATATTTCATCCAGGTTATTGATCACAATATCCAGGTCGCCGTCATTATCAAAGTCAGCTACAGCAGCGCCGTTGGAAAAAGTGCTGTCCCTGAAACCCCACGCCTCCGACACATTTTCAAATTTCAATCCTCCTTTATTCCTGAAAAGGTAGTTACGGACTTTAATGGGGTCATAAATATTTATATAGTCCTTAAAGCCCTTTTCAAACATTTCTTCAGGAGAGTTGTACTTATTCATATTAGCCCTGATGTACATCTCCTGCTTTTGCCCTATATCACCATCAAACAGATCCCTGCGGTAACCATTTGCAACAAAAATGTCCCTGTTGCCGTCATTGTCAAAATCGGAGGCCAGTGTTGCCCAGCTCCATTCTGTTTTTGAAACACCCGCCATTTGCGACACATCGCTGAAAAAACCATTGCCATGATTCAGGTGAAGTGCATTGTGCATGTATTGCTTATGAAACCCGCTATCCACAATGGCCCAAAAGCCTTCCACATCCATCCGCGGCATCGATACTTTTGACCGCTTATAATTCTCGGGCAGCATTTCCATTACGATAATATCTTCAAACCCGTCATTATTGATATCGGCAATATCTGCACCCATCGAAAAGAGGGAAAGGTGATTGGTCATTGATTTCACCTCATCTTTGAAAGTGCCGTTCTTTTGGTTCATAAAAAAGTAATCATTATCGGCATAGTCGTTGGAAATAAAAATATCCTGCCAACCATCATTGTTCAGATCAGCAGCTATCACAGACAATGCATAACCAAAAGAATTGCCGATGCCTGCCTTTTTACCGATTTCAACAAACCGCCCGTTGTCATTTCTGAAAAGCTTATTCCTGCATTTTTCAGGAGGGTCCCTTTTCCCGGAAACCATTCTTGATAACCCGAGATAAAATGAATCAGGCCGGCTGCTCAAATACATGTCAAGGTCATTGTCATTGTCCATATCAAAGAAAACGGCATGCTGGGAATAGCCATCATCATCCAGGCCATATTCTTTTGCCTGTTCTTTAAAGGTGAGATCACCCTGGTTGATGTACAGCAGATTTCTCCTTTCATCATCTGTATCCCTGAATCCACCCCGGCAAACATAAATATCAAGCCACCCGTCATTGTTGATATCCACCATTGTGACGCCATTGTGCCAGCCGTTACCGCCATCAACGCCTGCCGATAAGGTGATATCCTTAAACTTCAGGCCACCTTCATTGAGGTATAGTTTATTGGGCACTTCATTGCCGGTAAAATAAATATCTATCAGCCCGTCATTGTTGATATCCCCGGTTGCTACCCCACCGCCGTTATACACGTATGCAAATGTGTCAAAATAATTTCGCTTGTAATTTTCATCCACCAGGTTTGTAAATTCAATGCCGCTTTGAGAGGAGGAAACTTTTTTGAATACCGGGTCAATAGAAGCAGTATCGGCCGCTTCTTTATTTTTTCCCTTACAGCCAGGTATGGCTGTTGTGGTGAAAATTGCAAGGAAAAGTACGGTGAGTACAAAAAGCAATCTCTTTGAATTCATACTACAGTTTTAAACTATTCAGATTTGTTGGCCCGTATAATATAAATATTTTTTCCAGATGGTGGCCGCCACATTTCTTCCCATCTTCAACCCTTCCAGGTTTTCACATTGAATGTGATAGCCACCCAGCACACGAGAAATGCCAGCCATATTAGCTGTCTCTGTAAAGGTTGGAAATTTCAGGGTGACTTCCGGGCCAATATTATCCGGTTCAGTCATTTCTCCTGGTTTACGTTTTACTTCAATGCCAAAATGGTCATTACCGGTATATAGCTTTAGCACTTCAGCACAAGCTGCACTGACGGTGCTGTGTCCTGAAACATAACTGGGAAAAGGAGGGCATAAAAAAGTTTCGGGAGAATAAGGACGCCATTCCTGCCCGTACATTTCAATCATTCCCTTTTCAGGGCCACCCCATCCTTTAATTTTTTTATCCTTGTAATAGTAGTGTATCAACGTGTAGGGACGGGCAAAATCATATTCCATCTTTGTATCCCAGCAGGCTATGAACGCATCCATGGCTGCGGCTTCTACTAAAAAATACATTTTGACATCTTCGTCCAGTGTATGATTATCTCTTACTGAAACATCCTGTGCGAAAATGAACCAATGCCCTGCCTGTTGAACAGATTTAGGTCCATCACGCATAAATTCCACCAAAGCCTTCTGTTCATTTGTGATACTGGCCTGCATGTCTACAACTTCCTTTACTTCTTTTGCCAGTTGCTCTGACCCAATAGCAGGCGGAGGCGGACTGCGAAACTGGCTTCCTGAATCAAACAACAACGGTTTTACCTTTCCCCAATGCGGAGTTAAACATCCCGGGGCAAATTTTCCACCTTTGTCATCCGAAAAATACTTAGGCTGCCAGCGAATGACATCATTTAAGGTATCAGCACTGTTCACCGGCCGATAACCGGTGTAGTCAGCATACATTTTTCCTTCAGGACCTGCCATCGTTCCTGCCTGGTTCGAGCCATCATTCATCCGTGCCTCAATCACAGTCTTTGCGGCAAGGTTACCAATCCCGGCAGCTGTTGTGGGGTTAAGTGAAGTATTATCAGGATCAAATCCAAATTCTATCATTTTACGACGGAGCATTACCGAATCTGAAAAGTAATAAGTAAGCATAGCCCGGTAAGCAGCAAAGCTGATTGCCGTTTCCTTATTCATTAATGTTCTTTCGTTTTCGGGAACCCGTTCTACACCCTGGAGATAAACCGGTATAGCTTTGTCATCATATCTCGACCAGGCGTCAAATACGGCAGTCCATACCAGGCCCAGGATCCTGGAAGTGACAGTGGGGCGTGGCCTGAATTTTTCTGTATCGTTCGCTGTAGCTTCAAGGGCAATTTTACCCCATTTGTAGGCCATGTTTTCTGCCCCCCTGGGCTCATCAGTTACTTGTTTATTGCTGTTGCATCCATAAATAAAGAGAACAACCAGTAACCATTTGAACATTCTATTTCTAACAGGCTTCTTCATGTCAGATAATCTCCTAAACACATAAGCAAAAGAAAAATAATTTCCTTCAAATTTAAGCCCTTTATCAGCAATGCATAAACTCAATTGCGCTGTAAGGATCGTCAGTCTTTTTTTTGATAGCTTAGGTATCGTTTTTAAAAAAAAAGAAAACCGAGGAGTAATTCATATTCCCCGGTTTTCAACTTGGATTGCTTATATCAGACTAAACTTAACTTTCAAGTTTTATTAATAGCCAGGGTTTTGCGGATATGGCGGCCCTTCGCTTACCCTGTCAATTTGTGATTGCGGAATAGGCCGCAGCATATTATAAGGCTGCACCCCGGGTGCAATCTGCTCCGTATTATATAGGTTCACTCTTTCCACAAGCTTCTGTGTCCTGGAAAGATCCCACCAGCGGCAATCCTCTGCAAACATTTCCCGGCTGCGTTCATCCAACAGAAAATCAATATTCATCTCGGCAGCGGTAACCTGTTGTGCAATAAGTGCGGCTGCATATTCTGCGGGAGTCTGATGGAAAGGTTTTAACGCTGCTCTTGTTCTTAATACATTGATCATATCTGCTGCCTGCTGCAGCGTTCCTCCACCTTTAATGGCGGCTTCAGCTGCAATCAGGTACAATTCTGCAAAGCGGAACAAAATATACGGCCTGTCTGAATAATCGTTGAGGTCCACCCTGGTGGAATCATCAAATTTTCTTACGTTCGGGAAAAAACTTGGCGTATAGGGAACAGTAGCACCGGGCAAATGCTCGGGCTCAAACATGATCCCTTTAAAAGCAGCTCTCTCAGCAGGTGTTACTACCCTGTCCCTCATCCAGATTGCAGTATCAACAGCATTAATTAATTGTCCCCGTGGAGTTGTGGCTCCTGGAGATCCGGCCGCTGCCATTTGAGAACTGTTTGAAAGCCATACTGTCTGGAAAGTTCCATCGAAGCGGGAATCTGTGGCCCTGTTGGCAAAAGCTCTGTCAATAATATATCGTGTATTGGGCCTGATGCGCTGGAAAGGACGACCATTTCTTATATCTCTTACGGTAACACTTGAACCGCCACCGGCAGGATAGTTCGCATTAAGAGTTGGATAATTAGGACGCCACATAAAGTTGGAATGGTTGGCACCCGGACCACCAGCACCTGTACCGGGGGCATTATTTTCACCAAACTTTTGGTCCCTTGTGTGATCTATAACCATTAAAACCTCTCTGCTATACTCCTGTCCTTCCTTGAAAACATCACCGAATTGAGGGAGAAGGTCTAGGTTGTAAGTTGCTTTGTTATCAATCACATTTTTTGCAATGGTGTATGCCTGGGTAAAATCTGCAACCGATCCAATAGAAGACCAGCCTTTCCAGAGATAAGTTTTTGCCAAAAGGTATAAAGCAACTGGCTTGGTAACCGGCTTGCCTAAACTGGTGGGCACCGTGTTGGGCAAATCAGCAGAGGCTTCATTCAGGTCTTTAATGATCTGGGCGTACACATCAGCCAAAGGAGACGGCGCATCAGCAGCTATGGCTGAAGTATTAAAGGTTGTACGCACGGGAACGGCGCCAAATGTAGTCACCAGGTAATAATAACAAAACCCGCGGAAAAATTTTGCGAGAGCAGTTATTTGAGTTTTAGTGGCTGCGTCTACTGAAGCTCCTCCTATAAATTCTAAAACTCCATTCGCCGTGTTGATATTGCCAAACATCCCCGACCAAAAACCTTCCATTATATTCAGGTTGGATTTTATCACAGGGTTATTGTACCTGAACCATTCCTGAACGTCAGCTGCAGCACCTCTAAGTGTCTCATCTGTGCCGGCACTTTGTAATTGCAGAAAAATCTGTGTTCCCCAATGTCTCCGCAAACTGGTATATATACCATTTATTGCGCCTTTAAGGCCATCCGCTGTTTTGAAAAACTCAGGTGTAAAACTCGTCCTGGGATTTTCTTCCAATATCTTATTACAGCCGGTATTTATTGAAAGTAAAATACCGAACAGCAGGCTGTATATGAAAATTTTATGTTTCATCGTAATAATTTTTAAAGTTTAAAATCTCAGGTTTACTCCAAAAATGACCTGGCGTGAAGGAGGAACACCCATGCCAACAGTAATGGTGCGATTGTTCGGTACAGAAGTAACACCGCCTCCCTGCGTGGGTACTGAGTTACCGGTACCATTACCTTCTGGGTCAATACCTAAACCATCCCTCACCAGTGGCGCCCAGAGAATGAATGGGTTCTGAGCAGACACATAAGCCCTTAAAGACTGGATACCTGCTTTGCCAAGCAATTTGCTGGAGAAATTATAACCAAGATCAATTGTACGGATTTTGATAAATGAACCATCCCTATATGACAATGTGGAGGTGAACATTAACGCATCCCTGCCGGCATCAGGCTGAGGAAATGCATTGGTAGGATTGGTTGGCGTCCAGTAATCTACTTTATGTTGCTGCACACGGCTGTTCATAAAAAATCCATAACCGCTACCTCCTCCCTCACCTCCTGTGAGGTAAGTAGCCACCACCTTTTGTCCGAACCGACCGAACAACACAATATTCAAATCAAAATTTTTATACTCAAAACGATTGGTCATCCCGGCTACAAAATCTGGTTGAAAACTGCCAATAATCTGTCTGTCAGCAGCATTAATCAGATTATCTTTATTCACATCCTCTATTTTAATATCCCCGGGTTGTACTCCATATACTGCTGCCTGCGCTGCTTCGCTGCTTTGCCAGATACCTATTTTTTTGTAATCAAAGATGACAGATATCGGTTGCCCGACAAACCATCCATTCGAAATATCTACCTTAAGATTAGGATCTGTTAATTGTACAATTTTTTCCCGGCTGAAGAACAGATTGAAATCTGTAGTCCATCTAAAACCGGTCTTACTATTTACATTAACGCTGCTGAGAGTGATCTCCATCCCCTTAGTCTCTGTTTCTCCCACATTAGTCAGTTGTTGAGTCAAACCAGTACTTTGGGGTAGGAGTTTGTTTAATAAGATATCACTGGTCTGAACATTGAAATATTCGATGGTACCGGACAAGCGGTTGTTCAGGATTGCAAAGTCAACCCCAATATTCAACCCTGCCGATTTTTCCCAGGAAAGAGTGGGGTTAGGAGCACTACCCACCAGGTAACCTGCCACGTAATTAGTACCAACAGTACTACCCGATCCAAAATTGTAAAAGTTGGTATTGAGTGTACCCAAAGTTTGATAAGGATTTATATTTTGATTAGAACTAATACCCCAACCTACTCTTAATTTTAAGCTATTAACCAGTTTTACATTCTGCATGAATTTTTCATTATCAAGATTCCACGCTGCAGAGACTGCGGGATAGGTTACCCACTGATAACCCGGTGCCAATACGGAAGCTCCATCTGTTCTGATAGTGCCTGTAAAAACGTATTTATCATCAAATGAATAAACGGCACGTCCCATATAACCGATAAGGCCTCTTTCATTAAAACTGCCTGCCTGTGGTGTAATTTGATTAACCTGGAGCCAGTTGTAATCTTGCATAAACCCTGCAGGAAGGCCTGTACCATTGAATTGCTGACCGCGGAACCAGTTCTTTTGTACTTCCTGTAATACCTGCGCCTGCAATCTATGCTTTCCGGCAAAAGTCGTGTTGTATTCAAAAGAGTTATTAACAGTATACTGCCACCCTTCTGCATTATTTTGACTTAGCGTAGCCTGGGCTACCGTTAAAGTTTGCCCCGGGAACTGCAGCGGATTATTAAAATTGTTATTTATTGTTTGCGACCAGCCAAAACCAAATGTTGACTTGAATGTAAGGCCTTTCATTAATTTCAATTCGCCGTAAAAATTATTCTGGAGTTGCATTCTCCTGGTAAAAGCCACAAAATTGTCATTATTACCGACAAAAGCGAGTGGGTTGAGTGTGGTATTATCTACCCCCTGGAGAATAGCCGGCTGCCAGTTAAGCGTTCCGTCATCTTTATAGGGTTTGTATAAGGGGCCCAACCTTGTTGTGAATGCATTATTAAAACCAGTCCTGTTTGAACGGTTCAGTGTAGTGAAACTGGAAAACCCAACCTTGATTCGCTCAGACATTTTATGATCAAAATTCACATTTAATGAATACCGGTTCAATTCCTGGTCAGGGAGTATACCCGTTTCTCTAAAATATCCCAATCCAAAAAAGTACTGTGTTCTATCGTTTCCTCCCCTTACTCCCACATCATGGCTTGTTCTGATTCCCGTCGTCAACACTAATTTCTGCCAGTCTGTATTCACACCGGCGGCCTGGTTTGCTATCTCATCCGCATTAAGTGCATAAGGATTTGAATTAGGTGAATTAGAATTACCTGCAGCTGCATCTGCTTTAAACTGGGCCCATTCCGTAGCATTGAACAACCTCCACGTATCAATCGCACTTGATATACCAAAATAGCCATTATAGGTGGTAACAGGTTGTCTGTTGGAGCCTCGCTTGGTAGTAACGATGATTACCCCACTGGCCCCGCGGGAACCAAAGATTGCAGTTGCAGAAGCATCTTTCAGGATGTCGATACTGGCAATGTTTTCCGGTGAAAGATCATTTAAGCTTCCTCCGTATGCCATCCCGTCTACCACTATCAATGGGTTATTAGCGGCATCTGTTAATGAACGATTACCACGGATACGTATCTGACCGGTGGACCCGATATTACTGCTGTTGTTTTGGATATCCACACCGGCAGCTCTTCCTTGCAACTGATTGAAAATGTTTGGAGCTTTAATTTCATTTAATCTTTCTCCACCCACTGAAACTGTAGAGCCTGTTACATCTCTTTTTCGCTGCGTACCATAACCGATAACGATAACCTCACTTTCGGTTTTTTCTAATGTCTCCATTACGACATTTACCGATTGCCTGTTATTCACATTTATTTCCTGAGCAGTGAAATTTACTGCAGTGATCACTAATACACCCCTGGGAGGAGCCATGATCTCGAAGTTACCATTCTCGTCAGCCGTTGTACCGATAGAACCACCTTTGACAGTAATGGAGGCACCGGAAACAGCTTGACCATTTTCGGTGACAACCCGGCCCTTAACAAGGATATTTTGTGCAAATACCGGGAAGGATAAAAACAAGATGAGCAAAACAGAAAAAGCAAGGGTCAATAAATTTTTCATTGAACCGCTTTGCCGGAAATGGGCTTTTCGCAAAGCATTTTGCAAAGGAACATTCATAAACAGCAGTTTTAAAATTTTAAGTTTTAAAGTTGACGATCAACTTTTATCTATGCTGGCCGTTTGACGGGCCAAAAGCCTTCATACGGATAAATTGTTATCAACAAACAGTCTTCCTCTATTTATATTTAATAGATTCTGTCCTGAATATTTTCTTAAATGAAAACTACTGATCCGGCTTGCAGTAACATAAGTGGAGTCAGAAAAAAAGTAGTACCTGTCTTTTAGAGCATAAAAAAATCCTTTGAAACTCAGACTGAGCAAGGATTTTAATTGTGAGAGATAAAATTTTTTTCTTAATACGACAAGCATGAATAAGCAATTGATAAATCGAATGTAAAGAGATTTTTTTAAAAATTGCAACCGATTGCAATTTTTTTTTTAAAAAAACATGATTTCCTTTGTTTGAACACGAACAAACGATGGCTGAAGAAAAGGAGGTTACCATATATGATATAGCCAGGCACCTGGATATTTCAGCCACAACAGTGAGCAGGGGCCTGAAGAATCACCCCGCAATTAATAAGAACACCCGAAAAAAAATTTTTGAGGCCGCAAAAGAACTTGGCTATCGTTCTAATTTGTTTGCCAGCAGTTTGCGCAGCAAAAAGACTCATACACTTGGGGTGATCGTTCACCGGTTAAACAGTTATTTTGTAGCCACGGTGCTGGCCGGAATGGAAGATGCCGCCAACCGGGAGGGATATAATTTAATTATCAGCCACTCGCTGGAAAGCGCCGAGAAAGAAGTGGCCAATGCACATATTATGTTCAATAAAAGGGTGGATGGCCTGCTGGTTTCACTTGCCTTCGACACGCAGAACATTGACCATTTGACCCCATTTTTAACCAAGGGTATCCCGCTTGTTTTCTTTGACCGGGTCTTTCAAAATGAGGATTGCATCAGCATCAGCATTGATAATTTCCAGGCCGGGTACAATGTCACAAAACACTTACTGGACAAGGGTTACAGCCGGATCATGCACCTGGGCGGTAATATGCTGAGAGATGTTTATTCCGAAAGATTAAAGGGCTATAAGCAGGCACTAAAGGATCATGAAATTGCATTTGACGAAAAGCTATTGTATGTAAGCAGGCTGAATGAACAAGCCGGCCTGGATGCGGCAGAACACATTCTTAGCATGCCTGTAAATGAACGGCCTGATGCGGTGTTTGCTTCCAATGATACAGCAGCCGCACATTGTATGATACGGTTGAAACATGCCGGCATACGTATACCTGATGATATTGGCTTTGTTGGATTTAATAATGATCCTATCAGCAAAGTGGTGGAACCGAATCTTACCACCGTTAATTATCCTGGTTACAGTATGGGTGAAGCAGCAGTAACAGCACTCATTAGCCATTTGAACGGTGTATTCAACATAAAAACCACAAACAGCATCATCCTCCGCTCTGATTTGATCATCCGCGAATCGTCTGTAAAAAACAAAACTTTGTAATTCGCTTTTTTTTGCGACTTTTATGCAACCGATTGCAGCATGAAGCTCAAAAAAGACGTGACCATATACGATATAGCTCAAAAGCTCTCTTTGTCTTCGGCCACGGTAAGCAGGGCCCTGAAAGATCATCCTGCTATTAATAAGAATACCCGCAAAAAAATACAAGAGGCGGCAAAAGAACTGGGCTACCGCCACAACACATTTGCCAGCAGCCTTCGTAAACAAAAGACCAACACCATCGGTGTCATCGTTCATGAGTTGAACAGTAACTTCATTACATCTGTTCTTGCCGGTGTTGAAAAAGTTACTACGGAGGCCGGTTATGACCTTATCATTGCCCACTCTTCAGAAAGCTATAAAAAGGAAGCCGCCAACGCCACTAACCTTTTTCACAAACGGGTAGATGGCCTGATCGCTTCCCTCGCATTTGATACCAACGGGCTTGAGCATTTTAAAGAGTATGAAGAAAAAGGTATCCCTGTTATTTTCTTTGACAGGGTGGAAGAACAAAGCGAAAGCACCAAAGTGATCATTGACAATTATAAATGCGGTTACCAGGCAACGCAACACCTCATCGAACAGGGATGCAAACGTATTGTACTGGTCACCGCCAGCTTAAAACGAAACGTTTACGCCCAGCGTCACCAGGGTTACTCTGACGCTCTTTTTGACAATGGTATATTATACAACAAAGATTATGTGCTGATCAAAGACCTGAGTGAGCAATGCGGGGTGGAAGCGGCTTTGCAGATAATGAATATGAAACCATTGCCGGACGGGGCTTTCATCACCAACGATTTTTCTGCTGCCGTATGTATGCAAACATTAAAAGAGCATGGGGTGAGGATACCGGAAGACATCGCAGTGGTCGGTTTTAATAATGACGCCATCGGAAAAATCATCGAGCCGCAGCTTACCACGATTGATTACCCGGGCATTGATATGGGTGAGATTGCTGCCCGGAACCTGATCAACCACCTGAAAGGCCTTTCCAATATCAAACACACCAATACTATTGTAGTCCGTTCCAACCTTATCGTCCGAAAATCGTCTCTGAAAAAGGGAAAATAGTTTTATTAAATATCTATTTGTTGCCAGTATGAAAAAAGTTGTACTGATATTTACCTGTTTCTTTGTTCTTATACAGTTGCATGCTGAAGATGGCTATAATTTATGGCTGCGGTATAACCAGATTGAAAACAAAAGTTTGTTGGCCACTTATAAACAGCAGATCTCAGGCATACACTTCAGCGGCTCATCCCCCACCCTGCTGGCTGCCAAAGAAGAAATGCTGAACGGACTAAATGGTCTATTGCAAAGAAAGACTCCGTTAACATCACTTGTCAACAATGGCACGGTTATTATCGGCAACAGTTCGTCTGCACAAATTGCCAAAGCTGGTTTGCAAAATGAATTAAAGCAAATAAACCAGGAAGGATTTATTATTCTTACCAAAACAATAGCCGGTAAAAAATGTATTATCATCACCGGCAACAGTGACGTAGGTGTGTTGTATGGCAGTTTTCATTTTTTACGGCTACTGCAAACACATCAACCAATAAATAACCTTCGGATAATTTCATCTCCCAAGCTTAAACTGCGCCTGCTGAATCATTGGGACAACCTGAACCGCACCGTGGAAAGAGGTTATGCCGGCTTCTCGATATGGAACTGGCACACACTCCCTGGTTATATTGACAAAAGATATATTGACTATGCAAGGGCCAATGCCTCTGTTGGTATCAATGGCACTGTGCTTACCAATGTAAATGCAAATGCCACCATTCTTACAAAAAACTGGCTGGAGAAAGTAAAAGCCCTTGCGGATGCATTTCGTCCCTATGGTATAAAAGTTTACCTAACGGCAAGGTTTAGTGCCCCGATCGAATTAGCAAGAATGAGAACAGCCGACCCGCTGAATGACTCTGTGCGTCAATGGTGGGTAGATAAAGTAAAAGAAATCTACTCCATCATCCCCGACTTTGGAGGTTTTCTGGTGAAAGCTAACAGTGAAGGACAGCCGGGTCCGCAGGACTATAAAAGAACTCATGCAGACGGAGCCAATATGCTGGCTGATGCGGTTGCTCCTTATGGCGGGATTGTGATGTGGCGGGCATTTGTATATAACCCCGAGTCAAACGACCGCTTTAAACAGGCTTATGAGGAATTTCAGCCACTCGATGGAAAATTCAGGAAAAATGTAATGGTGCAGGTGAAGAATGGTCCCATAGATTTTCAGCCACGGGAACCTTTTTCACCTTTGTTTGGCGCTATGCCAAAAACACCGCTGATGATGGAGTTCCAACTGACACAAGAATATGTGGGCCAGGGAACCCATTTGTTTTACGAAGCCCCCTGGTTTAAAGAAGTACTAGAAGCCGATACCTACGCAAATGGGAAAGGCTCCACGGTTGCCAAAGTGATTGATGGCAGCCTTGATGATCATGAACTGACCGGAATGGCTGGTGTGAGCAATATCGGTAATGACATCAACTGGTGCGGGCATCCCTTTGCTCAGTCCAACTGGTACACACTCGGAAGACTGAGCTGGGATCATGAACTGTCTTCAGCAACAATTGCAACAGAATGGATCAGGCAGACATTCAGTAATGATAAAAAAGTAGTGACTGACATCCAAAACATCATGCTTAATTCCCATGAGGCGCTGGTGAATTATATGACCCCCTTAGGATTGACGCATATCATGTATAATGGTCATCATTACGGGCCGATGCCATGGGGAAATACGTTAAACAGGCCCGACTGGAACCCGGTTTATTATCATCGTGCCGATAGTTTTGGAGTCGGCTTTGACAGAACAGCAACAGGAACGAATGCGCTGGCACAATACAAACCAGAAGTAAGAAAACAGTTTGAGGACATCAATAATTGTCCTGACGATTACCTGCTCTGGTTTCATCATGCCTCATGGAATCATAAAATGAAATCAGGCCGCAGCTTGTGGAATGAACTCTGTCACAGGTACAACACAGGTGTCGACTCAGTGAAATCTATTATTAAGAAATGGAACAGCCTGGAAAAAAATATTGACAAAGATCGTTTTGTACAGGTGAAACAATTGCTGAACATTCAGCTCAGCGATGCAGTGTGGTGGAGGAATGCATGCCTGCTTTATTTTCAGACCTTTTCAAAAATGCCGATCCCTGCCCAATACGAACAGCCTGATAAAACGTTGGAGCATTATAAAAGCATCCGGGTGTTGTTTGCCCCGGGAAATTGAGAACACATAAATAAAAGAAATGACTACGAAAAAAGTTGCCATTATTACAGGAGGAGGTTCAGGACTTGGATTTGCTATTGCAGAAAAATTCGTAAAAAACGGTATTGAAACCATCATTGCCGGCAGGGATAAACAAAAACTGGATGCAGCAAAGGAAAAGCTTGGAGCCTTATGCCATGCCATTGCATGCGATGTAAGTAATCTTTCTGCAATCCCAGGTTTTGTAAATGATGTACTGAAAAAATTCGGGCAAATAGACATCCTGGTGAATAATGCCGGCATTAACCAGAAAAAAGAATTTACAGAAGTGACTGACGAAGAATTTCAAAATGTGATCACCACCAACCTCACCGCTGTGTTTGTGATGAGCCGTGAAGTGGTGAAACATATGCTGGAAAGAAAAACAGGCTCCATCATTAATATCAGCTCGATGGCGGCGCAATATGGCTTGCCAAAAGTTATTGCTTACTCAGCCAGCAAAACTGCCATTGATGGTATGACAAGGGCGATGGCGGTGGAACTATCGCCCAATGGTATCCGTGTTAATGCGATTGCACCTGGTTTTATTTATTCTGAAATGACAGCAAAAGCCCTGAATAGCGACCCGGAAAGAAAAGCAAAAGTGTTTGGCCGGACACCGATGGGTATCATGGGACAGCCGGAAGATATTGGTGAAGCGGCATACTTCCTGGCAAGCGATGCAGCAAAATTCATCACCGGTGTGGTGTTGCCGGTGGATGGCGGCAACAGTATAGGTTTTTAACATCAAACCCATAAAGGAGATTACGAACTGAAAATGAAACAAAGAATTTATCTCATATCGTTTTCGCTTTTCTTTTCTATTGTGGCAGCAGGACAAATTGTTTCTGACAAAAAGGAACCCGGCTCCTTTTCACTTATAGACTGCAGCATCTACGTTGCTCCGGACGATCATACTGTGGTACTAAAATCAGCAACGCTTTTACAGCAGGACATAGAACTGGTGACAGGAAAAAAAATACCGGTTATTACCGGTTCTTTGGGCGATGTGAAAGGAAAAGCCATCATCGTTGGCTCACTGGATAAATCCGCCTTAGTTAAGCAGGTAATACAGCAAAGAAAAATTTCGACAGCAACAATCAAAGGAAAATGGGAAGCTTACCAGGTACAAAGCATTTCTTCATTGACCAGAACTTCGTCAGAAGCATTGCTGGTCGTTGGCAATGACAGAAGGGGTACCGCCTTTGGTGTTTTTGAACTGTCCAGGCAAATCGGCGTTTCCCCCTGGTATTGGTGGGCAGACGTGCCGGCGAAAAAGAAAAATACGCTGTATGTGAAAGCAAACAAATTGATCAGTGATGCGCCGAAAGTAAAATACCGGGGCATCTTTATCAATGATGAAGCCCCTTGCCTGAGCAACTGGAGCAAGGAAAAATTCGGTGGTTTCAATCACAGATTCTATTCAAAAGTATTTGAACTCATGCTCCGGCTCAAGGCCAATTACATCTGGCCTGCCATGTGGGGCAATGCTTTTTATTACGATGATTCGCTAAATATTAAAGCGGCAGATGATTACGCCATTGTCATCGGCACTTCGCACCATGAACCTTTGATGCGGGCACACGAAGAATGGAAGTACTATGGCAAAGGAAGAAAATGGAATTATGACAGCACCGAATCGGGTCTGAAAGAATACTGGAAAGGCGGTATGGAGAGGGCATGGAATGAAAAAATCGTCAGTGTGGGAATGAGGGGTGATGGTGATGAACCCATGAGCAGGGAAACGGCAACAGCTTTGCTGGAAAGAATTGTAAAAGATCAGCGGCAGATCATTGAAGATGTTACAAAAAAACCGTCCAGCGAAACACCGCAGCTCTGGGCATTGTATAAAGAAGTCCAGGATTATTATGATAAAGGAATGAGAGTGCCGGATGATGTCACATTACTGCTATGCGATGATAACTGGGGAAATATCCGAAAGCTGCCGAAACTGAATGACCCCAAAAGAAAAGGCGGATACGGCATTTATTACCATTTTGATTATGTAGGCGGACCAAGAAATTATAAATGGCTTAATACAAACCCGCTGCCCCGTATCTGGGAGCAAATGCACCTTGCCTGGCAATATGGTGTAAAAGATATCTGGATCGTGAATGTGGGTGATATCAAACCCATGGAATTTCCCATTTCTTTCTGGTGTGATTATGCCTGGAACCCTGATAAAATAGGCCCGGATGATTTGCAGAAATATACAGAGCAATGGGCTGCTGAGCAGTTTGGCAAAGAACATGCAATGGAAATTGGAGATATTCTGGCTACATACGGAAAGTATAACGGAAGAAGAAAACCGGAGTTATTGGATTCAACCACTTTTCATCTTTATAATTATGATGAATTTAAAAGAGTGACCGGTGAATATACCAGTCTGCTGGGGAAAGCTGAAAAGATCAACAAGCAATTAGGTCCTGCATACAGTGACGCTTACTTCCAGTTGGTGCTCCACCCGGTCAAGGCGATGAGCAATTTATATGAACTCTACTTATATGTTGCACTGAATCACCAGGCGGCAAAACGAAAACAGGCCAATGCAAACTTCCTGGCTGATAAAGCAAAAGAACTTTACCTGAAAGACTCTTTGATTACGCTGGAATATCATGGTTTAGGCAATGGTAAATGGAACCACATGATGAGCCAGACACATATTGGTTACCGTTCCTGGCAACAACCGCCTCAAAACAGGATGCCAAGGGTATATCAGGTGCACCCGGATTCAGTATTACCGGCAGCAGCCATGATTCATCCTGCGGAAAAAAATTCGCTGTCAACCATTCCGGTTACGGCATCTGTCAACAGTTTTTTTGAGAAAGATGGTTATGTCTCTATCGAAGCACATCATTTCACTAAAGCCATCAACTCAAACGGTATCACCTGGAAAATTTTACCGGATCATGGCAGAACGGGATCAGCGGTCACTCCTTTCCCGGTAACAGCAGCCGAACAAAAACCCGGAAAAAATGGGCCACACCTGCAATATGAATTTTATACGTACAGTAAAGATTCATTCAGCATACAAACCTATTTCTCTCCCACGCTGAATTTTCATAGCACTGCTAATGGATTGCAGTTTGCCATTTCAGTGGATGATGAAGAACCACAAATCATCAGCATCAACAAAGAAACCCGTCCAACCGAAGGCGGCATCATGTATAAATGGGTAGCGGAAAATATCATTAACAAAACCAGCAGGCATTTCATTGCCAGACCCGGTAAACATACCGTGAAGTACTGGATGGTGAACCCCGGTGTGGTGTTACAGAAATTAGTGCTTGATTTCGGAGGAGTAAAACCTTCCTACCTGGGTCCGCCGGAAACAAGAGTTATCAAATAATAAAACAGCTTAAATATTAAAAAAATGAAATTACTACTCGCAACAATTGCAGCTTCAGCCATCCTGATGGGTTGTAACAACGAAAAGAAAAACGACGAACCTGAAGTACAAGGTGGTGAAGCAAAAAAAGAATACCTCTCACAACCGCTGGTTTCGCATATTTATACGGCTGACCCTTCAGCCCATGTTTTTAACGGCCGTATTTATATCTATCCTTCGCATGACACCGCCACCGGCACGCCTCAAGATGATCTCGGCAGCCATTTCAATATGATGGACTATCATGTATTGTCCATGGATTCTGTCGGCGGGCCTGTCACGGATCATGGAGTGGCGCTGCATATCAAAGATGTTCCCTGGGCTGGCCGCCAAATGTGGGCTCCGGATGCAGCATTTGCCAACGGAAAATATTATTTCTATTTCCCCGTGAAAAATAAACAGGATGTGTTCCAGATCGGCGTGGCCGTAAGTGATAAACCCGAAGGCCCGTTTACCGCTGAAAAAGAACCCATCAAAAACAGTTACAGTATAGACCCTGCCGTATTCAAAGATGATGACGGTTCTTACTATATGTATTTCGGCGGCATCTGGGGCGGCCAATTGCAACGCTGGAACAACAATAAGTATGATTCAGCCGCCGGCAATCGAAAACCGGAAGAACTGGCTATTTTACCACGCATAGCGAAACTTAATCCTGATATGAAAAGTTTTGCAGAAACCGTGAAGGAAGTGAAGCTTGTAGATAAAGACGGTAATCTCTTCAAAGAAAAAAATAATGATAAACGCTTTTTTGAAGCGGCCTGGATGCACAAATACAATGGCAAGTATTACCTGAGTTATTCAACTGGCGACACCCATTTTATTTGCTATGCCTCAGGCGACAATCCTTATGGCCCTTTTACTTACCAGGGTGTGATCTTAAACCCCGTGGAAGGCTGGACCAATCACCATTCCATCGTAGAAGTAAACGGCAAATGGTATTTGTTCTATCATGATGTACAACTCAGTGGTGAAACTCATCTGCGCAATATAAAAGTCACCGAATTAACTCATAACCCTGACGGAAGCATTCAAACACTCACTGCCCAAAAATAATAGCAATGAAAAGGATCATTCTCCCGATTATTTCTATCGCATCAATGGCTGCATCGGCCCAGGATTACAAATCATTCCCGATGTGGAATCCCAAACTCCCCATCGAAAAAAGAGTGAATGACCTGGTAAGCAGGCTGACGCTGGAAGAAAAAGTAAAACAAATGCTGAATGCTGCTCCGGCCATACCACGGCTGGGCATACCTGCTTATGACTGGTGGAATGAGGTATTGCACGGCGTAGCGAGAACTCCTTTCCGGGTAACCTCCTTTCCCCAGGCAATTGGCATGGCTGCAACCTGGGATACCACTTCACTGAAAAGAATGGCAGATTATTCAGCTTCGGAAGGAAGAGCAGTACATAACAAAGCCATCGAGTTAGGAAGAACAAACGAAAGATATTTAGGATTGACTTACTGGACACCCAACATCAATATCTTCCGTGATCCCCGCTGGGGAAGAGGACAGGAAACCTATGGTGAGGATCCTTTTCTTACAGCTAAACTCGGCGCTGCGTTCGTAAGAGGTTTGCAGGGCAATGATCCGAAATACTGGAAAGCAGCAGCCTGTGCCAAACACTATGCGGTGCACAGCGGTCCTGAACCTTCCCGTCACTCTGATAATTTCAATGCCAGCCCATATGATCTGTGGGACACTTATCTCCCCGCTTTTAAAGAACTGATCACAAAAGCAGATGTGGCCGGCGTGATGTGTGCCTACAATGCTGTCTATAACCAACCGTGTTGCGCCAGCGACTTGCTGATGAATGATATCCTGCGCAAGCAATGGAAATTCACAGGATATGTCACCAGTGATTGCTGGGCGATAGATGATTTCTTTAAATATCATAAAACCCACAAAGACTCTGTGTCTGCTGCCGTAGATGCCGTGATGCACGGCACCGATATTGAATGCGGCACTTCGGTGTATTACACTTTATACAACGGGGTGAAGCAGGGACTCATCAAAGAAGAGCAACTCGATATTTCACTTCGCCGTTTATTCACCATCCGTTATCGTCTCGGCATGTTTGATCCGCCTTCGATGGTGAAATATGCACAAACACCTTCGTCTGCACTCGAAGCCCCGGCGCATAAAGCACATGCCCTGAAAATGGCGCAACAGTCAATGGTGTTGTTGAAAAACGAGAACAACACTTTACCCCTGAAAAAAACAATCAGGAAGATAGCTGTGATCGGCCCCAATGCAGACAACAGCATCGCTGTGCTGGGCAATTACAACGGCATTCCTTCTGAGGTCGTCACTGCATTGCAGGGAATAAAAAAGAAACTTGGCAACAGTGTTGAAGTGGTATATGAAAAAGCTGTCAATTTCACCAATGATACCTTGCTGGCCTATGCTGATATCAGCGGGCAGTTTAGCTGGGAAGGTAAACAAGGGTTTAATGCGGAATATTTTGACAACAGGGAATTGAAAGGCGCTGCTGTTGCTGTTCAAATGGAAAAGACCATTGATAATTTCTGGCAGGAAGGAGAAGCGATGACAGGGGGAATAAAAGCCAATAATTTTTCTGCCCGCTACAGTACCCATTTCAAAGCGGCAAAAGACGGAGATATAACATTTGAAGTGGAAGCCGATGATGGCTATCGTTTTCTCATCAATGATAAAGAAGTTATTAATGCCTGGCAGCGCAACCGCTGGGGTGCCCGCACTTACAGGCTGCAAACAAAGAAAGACTCTATGTATAAAATCATATTGGAATACTGGCAGGGTGAAGGGAAAGCAAATGTGAGGTTAAGAACAGGAAATTATGAAAAAACAAATTTCACGGCACTGGCCAACCGGGTGAAAGATGCTGATGCGATCATTTATGTTGGTGGCATTTCCCCGCAACTGGAAGGAGAAGAAATGCGGGTGGATTATCCCGGCTTTAATGGCGGCGACAGAACGACCATTCTTTTACCGGCTGTGCAAACAGAGCTGATGAAAGCCTTGCATGCCACGGGAAGACCGGTTGTGTTTGTGATGATGACGGGCAGCGCCATTGCTACGCCGTGGGAAAGCGAAAATCTCCCGGCTATCCTGAACGCCTGGTATGGAGGGCAAAGTGCCGGTACTGCCATTGCAGATATTTTGTTTGGCGATTATAACCCAGCAGGCCGTCTGCCGGTTACATTTTACAAAAGCGACAGCGATCTGCCCGATTTCATGAGTTATGATATGACCAACCGCACTTACCGTTACTTCAAAGGGGAAGCGTTATACCCTTTTGGTTACGGGCTGAGCTATACAAACTTTGCATACAGCAACCTGCAGTTGCCATCGCAGGTTAGAAAAGGAGCGGCCGCAAAAATAACCGTGACTGTTAGGAACAGCGGGAAAAGAGATGGCGAAGAAGTGATACAGCTATATGTTTCTCATCCTAATGCTTCTGGCAAAGCACCTGTCAGAACATTGCAGGGATTTCGTCGGGTTGCCTTAAAAGCCGGTGAAACAAAAACTATTTCATTTACACTTAATGCAGCACAATTATCGCTGGTGAATGAAGAAGGCAAAACCTACCAGCCATCCGGAATGATCCAGGTGAGTGTGGGAGGAGGGCAACCCGGTGTGACAAACAAAACAACAAGCGGCGCCGTGTTAACAAAACAAATAACCATTCAATAATTTCATGGAGGCTTGCCTGCCATAAATATACTTCAAACAAAATGTTATGAGAAGTCAACTATTATTTCTATCACTGTTCGTTTATTTTTTTCTGATTGCCTGCAACCAGAAAAATGAAAATGCCGGGCAGGCTGTAAATTCAGTAACCATAGATGCTGATAAAGGAAAGGACACGATCAACAGGAATATCTATGGCCATTTTGCAGAACACCTCGGGCATTGCATTTATGGAGGTTTTTATGTTGGCGATACCAGTAAAACTATTCCCAATATTGACGGTATCAGGTTGGATGTGCTGGAAGCATTAAAAAAATTAAAAGTACCTGTTTTACGCTGGCCGGGCGGATGTTTTGCTGACACCTATCATTGGCGTGATGGTGTAGGACCTAAAAAAGATCGTCCTTCTATCTTAAATGTCTGGTGGGGCAACGTAAAAGAAGATAACAGTTTCGGCACAAATGAATTTTTGAATATGTGTGAAATGCTTGGAGCAGAACCTTACCTCAGTGGCAATGTGGGAAGCGGTACACCGCAGGAACTGGCCGATTGGATCAAATATACCAACCACCCGGCTGGCAGCAGCCCGTTGACAGACCTTCGGGAAAGAAACGGAAGAAAAGAACCCTGGAAAGTGACTTTCTGGGGCCTGGGCAATGAAGCATGGGGTTGTGGAGGGAATATGACAGCTGAACATTATGCCAATGTGTATCGACAGTATGCCACCTTTATGACGGATTGGGTCAACAGTGATAAAATATACCGCATTGCCTCCGGCGCCTCAGATGATGATTATCACTGGACTGAAGTATTAATGAAAAACTTGCCCCCGAAAATGTTTGATGCCTTAGGACTACACCATTATTCTGTGATCGACTGGGACAAAAAAGGATCATCAACCGACTTTTCAGAAAAAGAATATTTCACCACTATGCAAAGGGCTTTGCTAATGGAAGAACTGGTGACCAAACACAGCGAAATAATGGACAAGTATGATCCTGAAAAGAAAAAGCACCTGGCTGTGGATGAATGGGGTGGCTGGTATGATGTGGTGCAGGGAACCAACGGCGCCTTTTTATTTCAGCAAAACACCATGCGGGATGCGATGATTGCCGGCGCTACTTTAAACATATTCAATAATCATTGCGACAGGGTAAAAATGGCAAACCTGGCCCAGATCATAAATGTACTGCAGGCGGTGATTTTGACAGAAGGGAATAAAATGCTGGTAACACCCACCTATCATGTCATGGAGATGTATAATGTGCATCACGATGCCGTGATGCTGCCGGTGACAGTTAACAGTCCTGATTATGTTTTGGAAAATGAAAAACTCAAAGCCCTGAGTGTTTCGGCTTCAAAAGACAAAAATGGGGTGACCCATGTTTCGGTGGTGAATATTGATCCGAACAAAGAGCATACAGTTACGATCAATGTAAACGGCGCTGGTTACAGCAGCGTATCCGGACGAATCTTGAAGTCAGAAAAAATGCAGGATCATAATACTTTCAGCAATCCTGATAAAATTGTACCGGCTGCTTATAATGATGCAAAGCTGGAAGGAAATAAAATAACAATGAAATTGCCGGGTACCAGTGTTGTGGTACTGGCATTAAAATAGATAAATTATGAAAGCACCAGTAATACTGATAGCCATCTTGTTTTCGGGATTTGTTTGTTTTGCCCAGAAAACCAACACCACCACCGGAGTAAAAATCAATGTAGATAGTGTATTGACTATCTCTTCAGGTGAAAAAAAATTACTCACTTACCAGTTCAATACCGTTTATCCTCCTGCGGGGAAGGACAGCAATTATAAGCGCAGTGGTTTTATCCACCCGCTGTATGCACCCAACGGGCAGGTGCTGACGAGAATTCAGCCACCCGATCATTATCATCATTACGGCATCTGGAATCCCTGGACACATACTGTCTTTGAAAATGATACGGTTGACTTCTGGAATATCAGGGGACGCCAGGGCACAGTTCGTTTTTCCAAATTCACTTCTCAAAACAGCAACCAGCAATATGCCGGGTACACGGCCCTTCACGAACATGTAGTGTTTAAGAAAGACGGCAGTGAAAAAGTGGCACTGAATGAATGGCAAACAGTTAAAGTCTATAACCCAAACAAAGCAGAGAATTATTATGTTGTTGATATCACTTCAACAATGCAATGCGCCTCGCAAAGTCCGTTGCTGATCGTAGCCTATCGGTATGCAGGGCTGGGCTGGCGGGCCACAGAATACTGGCATAAGGACAATTCCGAAATGCTGACCTCCGAAGGAAAAACAAGAGACAATACTGACAATACAAAAGCAAAATGGATCATTGTCTATGGTGAATTACCCGGGAATGATGAAGGAGGCATCGTGATGCTCTCGCATCCTTCTAATTACAATCACCCGGAACCCCTGCGTATCTGGGATAAAAAACAAAATGGAGGAAGAGGTGATGTATTTGCCAATTTCGCTACGACAAAAGATAAAGACTGGTTGCTGGAACCGGGAAAGTCCTATACATTAAAATACAGGCTGGTTGTTTTCAATGGAAAATTTGATGCAGCAAAAGCTGAAGCAGCCTGGCAGCTTTTTGCAAAAGAGACGAATACTCAGTGAAGCAAACCGGTAACAGGTAATAATCGTTAACTGCTAAAATTAAAACTGATGCAAAAAAGAAAACACTCCCGCCGGGAGTTTTTGAGCACTTCACTCAAAGCTTCTGCACTACTGGCCATTCCTTCTATTGTTCCTTCCAGTGTGTTTGGGAAAAATGCTCCCAGCAACCGGATCAATGTTGCAGCCATCGGCACAGGCCGCATCTCCCGCATTCATGATATGCCGGGGGTATGGCGGCATGAATTTGCACAGTTGATGGCTGTATGTGACCTTGATGCCAAACGGGCTGAAGAAGGAAAAAAACTGGTAAATGACTACTATTCGAGGAAAAACGGCGAAACATTTGACGGAGTAAAAGCCTATACGGATTACCGTGAGTTGTTGCAAAATAAAGATATTGATGCTGTACTGATCAGTACGCCGGATCATACACATGCCCTGGTGGGTGCAGCAGCTGCCCGATCAGGAAAACATATTTATATGCAAAAGCCTGCTTCGCTGACCATATCCGAAGGAAGGATCATCAGTAATGTGGTGCAAAAAAGCGGTGTGAAGTTCCAGATCGGAAGCCAGCAGCGCAGCAGTGAGCAGTTTCGCTATGGAGCAGAATTAGTTCGAAATGGCCGCATCGGGGAACTGAAAACAGTCTATGTGGGTTTACCCGGCGATCCTCCCGGCGGAAAAACGGATGTGATGCCGGTTCCCGATGGCTTCGACTATGATATGTGGCTGGCCTCCACACCGGAAGTCTATTACACAGAAGACAGGGTGCATCCGCAATCAGGTTATGGCCGCCCGGGCTGGTTGCGCTGCGAACAATTTGGCGCCGGCATGATCACAGGCTGGGGCGCCCATCATATTGATTCGGCACATTGGGGAATGGGTATGGAAAACAGCGGCCCGGTGGAAATATGGAATGAGAAATCCGAATTCGCTACCGGTGGTTTGTGGGATGTGCATGGTGTTTTTAAAACCGGTGCCAAATATGCCAACGGTGTAGTGATGATAGTAAGCAATGAATTTCAGAACGGGATAAAATTTGAAGGAACCAATGGCTGGATATTCGTTTCCCGCGGCGATTACCAGGTCACATCCAGCGACCCAGGTGCAGGAAGTACAAGGGCTAAGAGAATAGATGCGAGTGATCCTAAACTGCTTACTTCCGAAATTGGCGCCAATGAATTTCACTTCACTATCAGTAAAGATCATCATGGCAACTGGCTCGAAGCAATCCGGGATAATAAAGCCACCATTGCACCGGTGGAAGAAGCCCATCGCTCCTGCTCAGCCTGCCTGCTGCATCATATTGCTATGAAGCTAAACAGGAAGCTGTACTGGGACCCGAAAAAAGAAGAATTTAAAAACGATGCTGAAGCCAATAAGATGCTGAGCCGGCCGCAAAGAAAAAAGTATGAAGTGAAAGAATGACCGGAAGTTTTTTTATCACCTGAAATGATAGCCTTGAGCAATGAAAAAAATAATATACCTCTGTTTATTAACCGGTATCCTGTTTTCCTGCAACAACAACAGCGGGACAAAAAAACCGGTTCAGTTAATCACTCTTGACCCCGGGCATTTTCATGCCGCACTCGTACAAAAAACAATGTATGACGAGGTAGATACTGTGGTGCATGTGTATTCCCCCGGCGGCAGTGACCTGCAACTTCACCTCGACAGGATCAACTCTTATAACAGCAGGACGGAATCACCCACCCGCTGGGATGAAAAGGTATATACCGGCACTGATTTCTTTGAAAAAATGGTGGCGGATAAAAAAGGGAACGTGGTGGTGCTGTCAGGCAATAACCGGAAGAAGACCGAATATATCCTGCAATCCCTTCAAAACGGCTTTCATGTTTTTGCCGACAAACCTATGGTGATAGACAGCAAAGGTTTTGACAAGCTCAAAGAAGCTTTTGACATAGCTGCCAAAAACAACCTGCTGCTCTATGATATCATGACCGAACGCTACGAGATCACCACCCTGCTGCAGCGGGAATTATCCATGATGCCGGAAATTTTCGGCACCCTGGAAAAAGGAACACCGGAAAACCCGGCCATCACCAAAGAAAGTGTACATCATTTTTATAAATATGTATCCGGGTCGGTGCTTACAAGACCCTCCTGGTTTATGGATGTTTCGCAACAGGGTGAAGGTATCGTGGATGTGATGACACACCTGGTTGACCTGGTGCAATGGGAATGTTTCCCGGAACAGATCATTGATTACACAAAAGACATTGCCATACTCCATGCCAAAAGATGGCCAACCCCAATGAGCCTTGCTGAATTTTCAGCAATAACCAAACAGGAAAGTTTTCCTGCTTACCTGGAAAAAGATATTAAAGACAGCACCCTCCAGGTCTTTTGCAACGGGGAGATCAATTATACACTGAAAGGCATCCATGCCAAAACATCTGTGATTTGGAATTACAAAGCTCCTGACGGAACAGGCGACACGCATTATTCAGTGATGAGAGGCACGAAAGCCAACCTGGTGATTCGCCAGGGCAAAGAAGAAAATTTCAAACCTGCCCTATACATAGAACCGGTGGATAACAATCCATCCTATGCTGCTACACTGGCAGAAGAATTTAAAAAAATAAGTACAAAATACCCCGGCGTTGAATTATACAAGACTGCAAAAGGATGGAGGCTTAAATTGCCGGAAAGATTGGTGGAAGGACATGAAGCGCATTTTGCCAGGGTCACTGAAAAGTTCCTTGGATTCCTGAAAGGAAATGATATACCTGCCTGGGAAGTGCCCAACATGCTGGCTAAGTATTATACAACAACAAAAGCCCTGGAAATTTCATTAAAAAACAAACCTTGAGACATTCATTTCAGATAGGAGAAGTCGGGAAAAAAGCATTGAACAACAGGCTTTTCCCGGAAAATGACTTTCACTGTACCGGAAAAAATGTCCTCCTATCTTTAGTGCATGAAAAAATATACAGCTTTTCTATTCGACCTGAACGGCACCATGATCAATGATATGCACTACCATATCACCGCCTGGCACAGCCTGCTGACCGGCATGGGGGCCAGCATCAGCCTGGAAGAAACAAAACTCCAGTGCTACGGCAAAAACCATGAGTTGCTGGAACGGGTGTTCCCGGGCAGATTTTCGGAGGAAGAAAAACAGGTTATCAGTGTGGAAAAAGAAAAAGCATACCAGCAAGGCTTCAGGCCACACCTGAAATTGCTCGATGGTTTAGAAGAATTTCTTGACAAAGCAAAGCGGGATCATATCAAAATGGCAATCGGTTCTGCCGCCATTACGATGAATATTGATTTTGTACTGGATGGTCTGCAGGTAAGAGATTATTTCAGTGCCATTGTCAGCGCCGATGATGTGATCACCAGCAAACCTGACCCTGAAACTTTTTTGAAATGTGCCCGGCAGTTGGAGGTTTTACCTGGAAATTGCCTGGTGTTTGAAGACTCACCCAAGGGAACTGAATCAGCCAGACATGCCGGGATGGATTGTTTGGTTATCACAAGCATGCATGAACCCGAAGAATTTGACCCGTCAAATATTATCCTTTTTGCAAAAGATTTTACCGGCGACCTGTATGAAACCATAAACAACCGTACCGCTTAAAAAATGAAAGACAAATATGTCATAGGGGTAGATTTTGGCACTGACTCCGTCCGGTCGGTCATCATCAATGCGATGAACGGCGCCGAAGTATGTTCCTCTGTTGCCTACTACCCCCGCTGGAAAGCCGGTCTTTTTTGCAACGCATCACAGAGCCAGTTCCGCCAACACCCGTTAGATTATCTTGAATGCCTGGAACAGTCTATTAAAGCATGTACGCAGCAGGCAGGCAAAGAAATAGCGGATCATGTAGTTGGACTTTCTGTTGATACCACCGGCTCCACTCCCATTGCGGTGGATGCCGCAGGAACACCTTTATGTATGTTGCCCGGGCTGGAAGAAAATGTAAACAGCATGTTTGTGTTGTGGAAAGATCATACATCCGTGGCAGAAGCAGAAGCGATCAACAACCACGCAAAAAATTTTGAACCCAATTACCTGCAGTTTGTTGGCGGCATTTACAGCAGCGAATGGTTTTGGGCCAAGCTGCTGCATATCCTGAAAGAAGATGAACAGGTAAGAAAGCATATTCACACATTCGTTGAGCATTGCGACTGGATACCCTTTGTGCTGACGGGAGGAAATGATGCCACCCAAATAAAAAGAGGCGTATGCAGCGCCGGGCATAAGGCTTTGTGGGCGGAAGAGTTTGCCGGTCTTCCTCCCAATGAATTTTTTGCGTCACTTCATCCCCTGCTGGATGGTTTTACAAAAAGATTGTTTACAAATACCTATACTTCAGACCAGGCAGCGGGAAAACTTTCCGCAGCATGGGCAAAAAAGCTAGGGCTTTCCGAAAACGTGGTGGTAGGCATCGGCGCTTTTGATTGCCATATGGGCGCCGTGGGCGGGCAGATCGAACCCTATTATCTCAGCCGTATTGTCGGCACTTCCACCTGCGACATCATGGTGGCACCATTGGAAGATATGAAAGGAAAACTGGTCCGCGGTATTTGCGGGCAGGTGAACGGCTCCGTTATTCCCGGGATGCTGGGCATGGAAGCCGGGCAAAGTGCATTTGGCGATGCGTATGCATGGTTTAAAAATATTATAAGCTGGCCCCTGAATAGTTTGGTTGGTGACGAAAAAGAAAAAGAACAGGCAAGTAATAAGATCATTGCAGCTTTATCCGATGTGGCTGCTCAATTACCATTACAGGAGAATGATGTGCTGGCCAGCGACTGGCTCAATGGCCGCCGCACACCGGATGCCAACCAATTGCTGAAAGGAGCCTTTCTGAATCTTGACCTCGGCACAGATGCCCCGCAAATGTTTAAAGCCCTGGTGGAAGCTACCTGTTTTGGCAGCAAAGCCATAGTTGAACGCTTTGCAGAAGAAGAAATTCCCGTCCATGGCATCATTGCTCTCGGCGGTGTGGCCCGGAAATCTCCTTATATCATGCAGGTGATGGCAGATGTGCTGGAGCAGCCGATCAAAGTGCACAGCAGCGAGCAGACCTGTGCTGCCGGTGCAGCAATGTTTGCCGCCACAGCTGCGGGGTTGTATCCAAAAGTGGAAGACGCCATGAAAGCCATGGGCGCCGGCTTTGAAAAAACATACGAGCCTGATGCAAACAAAAAATCCTATTACCGCAACCGCTACAGGAAATACAAACAATTAGGAGATTTTATCAGCGGGCAGGTGAAAACATTGAATGAAAGAACAGTTACAGCATAAAAGATGAAGTACGAACACATACAGCAGGAAGCATTTGATGCCAATATGCAGTTGCCCGAACTGGGATTAGTGCTTTTCACGTTTGGCAATGTCAGCGCTGCTGACCGTTCGCTGGGTGTGTTTGCCATCAAACCAAGCGGCGTGCCTTACGATGAACTGTCGCCGGACAAAATGGTGATTGTTGATTTTGATGGAAAAACGGTGGCAGGCTCACTTCGTCCTTCTTCTGACACACTCACCCATGCTGTGCTGTACAAACACTGGGAAAACATTGCCGGCATTGCTCATACTCACAGCAAATATGCCACTGCCTGGGCACAGGCATTGCGGGACATTCCTGTATACGGCACCACCCATGCAGATTACAGCGCTGCAGCCATACCCTGTGCTCCGCCGATGAGCGACGACATGATCAAAGGCAACTATGAATATGAAACCGGTTTCCAGGTGCTGAACTGTTTTAAAGAAAGAAACCTTGACTATCATGAAACGGAAATGATATTGGTGGGCAGTCATGCTCCGTTTACCTGGGGGAAGAACGCAGCAAAAGCTGTGCACAACAGTGCTGTGCTGGAATACATCGCAGAGATGGCCTATATCACTGAACAGGTGAATCCATCCGCTACCGGTTTAAAAGAAGCACTGATCAAAAAGCATTTTGAACGTAAACACGGCCCGGACAGCTATTACGGGCAATAAATAACAGGTAACAAATCTTAAATACGCTACTGCTATATGAAAAATTTAATTCTACTGCTGATGTCAGTTTCACTTTTCGCATCCTGCAACAATGAAGACAAGCCAGGTGAAAATTCAAATGCCTACTCCGTTTCAGAAAAACCATTTGGTGAATTCGAAGGAAAGCCCGTCACGGAATACACTATACGTAATGCCAATGGCATGGAAGTTTCCATTATCAACTATGGCGGCGCTATCACAAGACTGCTTACACCGGACCGGGAAGGAAATATGGGAGACGTGGTGACAGGTTTTGCGTCTCTGGAAGGTTTTTTGCAAAAAGGCAATCCTTATTTCGGCGCTTTGATCGGACGCTATGGCAACCGCATTGCCAATGCTAAGTTTACCCTCGAAGGAAAAGAGTATAGCCTGGCCGGTAATGACAACGGCAACTCCCTGCATGGCGGCAACAAAGGGTATGATAAAGTTTTCTGGAATATCGAAAAGCAAGCCGGCGACAGCAGTTTAAAACTGACCTATCAAAGCAAAGACGGAGAAGAAGGTTATCCCGGCAATCTTGACATCAGCATCATCTATACGTTGACAGCAGATAATGCGTTAAAAATTGAATACAGCGCAGTAACAGATAAAGCCACGCCGGTCAATCTCACCAGCCATGCCTATTTCAACTTATCAGCCGAAAAAGATTCAACCATTCTTGGTCACGAACTGATGCTGAATGCAAAAGCTTACACTCCTGTGAATGACAAACTGATCCCTACCGGTGAAATAAAAGATGTGATTGGCACAGCCATGGATTTCACTGCCTCAAAACCGATTGGTAAAGATATCGGCAATGTGGCCGGAGGTTATGACCACAACTGGGTGCTGAATAAACGACCCGGGGAATATGCACTGGCTGCAGTATTGTATGAAGCAACCAGTGGCAGGCAAATGGAAGTGTGGACCACAGAACCTGGCATTCAGTTTTACAGCGGTAATTTTTTAGACGGTACACTGACCCAAACAAAATCAGGAACAAAGTATATCAAACATGGCGCTTTGTGTCTTGAAACACAACATTATCCTGACAGTCCGAACCAGGCATTATTCCCGTCAACTGTATTGAAACCCGGGGATAGCTATAAACACACTTGTGTATATAAATTTTCAACGAAATAAAGAATGAGCAATAAAGTAAAAAATCTTGAGTGTTGGTTCGTTACGGGAAGTCAGCATCTATATGGTGAGGAAACGCTGAAAGAAGTGGCCCGTCATTCCGGCATCATTGCCCGGTCACTGAACACACAGGATGCAATCCCTGTGAAAGTGGTTTTTAAACCCGTGCTGAAATCAACCGAAGAAGTATATAACCTGTGCATGGAAGCCAACACTGCCAAAAACTGTATTGGTATCGTTGCATGGATGCACACTTTCTCTCCTGCCAAAATGTGGATCAACGGGCTGAAGATTTTATTCAAACCCGTGTTGCATTTGCATACCCAATTTAACCGGGATATTCCCTGGAATGATATTGATATGGACTTTATGAACCTGAACCAAAGTGCACATGGCGACAGGGAGTTTGGGTTCATCATGTCCAGGATGCGGTTGAACAGAACGGTAGTAACAGGTCATTGGGAAAATAAAAACACCGTGCAGCAGATTGCTGACTGGTCAAGAGCAGCCATAGGCTGGAACGACTGGCAGGGAGCAAAATTTGTCCGCTTTGGAGATAACATGCGTTATGTAGCCGTAACGGAAGGCGATAAAGTGGAAGCGGAAATAAAATTTGGATACAGTGTCAACACACATGGGATCGGCGACCTCGCAGGTTATATAAACAATGTAAAAGAAACTGCCATCAGTAAACTCTGTGATGACTATGCACAGCAATATACGTTAGCCCCAACCCTGAAGAAAGGGAATCCGCAACATCAATCTTTAAGAGAAGCGGCAAAAATCGAGATCGGTCTTCGAAAATTTTTGAATGACGGCAACTATAAAGGTTTTACCGATACGTTTGAAGATCTGCATGGCCTGTTGCAGCTTCCCGGCATTGCCGCACAGCGACTGATGGCAGATGGTTTTGGGTTTTCCGCAGAAGGCGATTGGAAAACTGCTGCACTTGTGAGAGCAATGAAGACAATGGCAACAGGACTTCCGGGCGGCAACTCTTTCATGGAAGATTATACTTATCATTTTGAACTCGGCAAAGAAATGGTGCTGGGTAGTCATATGCTTGAAATATGCAGCAGCATTGCCGATGGTAAAGCTTCCTGCGAAATTCATCCGTTGGGAATCGGTGGCAAAGCAGACCCGGTTCGACTGGTCTTTAATGTAAAATCCGGGAAAGCACTGAATGCGTCAATCATTGATATGGGCAACCGTTTCCGGATGCTCATCAATGAAGTGGAGGCAATAAAACCAACACACAAACTTCCCAAATTGCCGGTGGCAAGGGTGTTGTGGAAACCATTGCCCGATATGCAAACCGGTTGCACAGCATGGATTCTGGCAGGCGGCGCCCACCACACCTGCTACAGCCAGAACCTCAGCAGCGGCATATTACAGGCATTTGCAGAAATGGCAGGCATAGAATGTATAACGATCAATAAAGAAACAACCATTCATCAATTAAAGAATGAACTGCGATGGAATGAAATGCTGTACAGGTAGTGTGGGTCAATGAAGATGTTCAATTGCAGTTGCATTAACCCGGGTAATGAGCATGAAAAAATGTCTATTCATCATAGCTGCAGTATGTTTTATGCAGACTGGCTTTACGCAGCTGAAACTGCCCGCTATTGTGCGGGACAGTATGATACTGCAAAGAGACAGCAGGGTAAATATCTGGGGCTGGGCTTCGCCAAAAGAAAAGATCAATATCCGGTTCATCAACAAAACCTATACAACCACAACGGGCACTGACGGGAAATGGTCCATACAACTGCCACCGCTTAAAGCAGGAGGTCCTTATACAATGGACATTGCAGGAAAAAATAAAATAACCCTGAAAGAAATTCTTATCGGCGATGTCTGGTTTTGCAGCGGACAAAGCAACATGGTGCACCAGTTGAACATTCACGATGTCACCTATGCAAAAGATATTGCCGAAGCCAATTACCCGCAGATAAGACAGTTCTGGGTGCCAACCCTGACAAACCTGCAAGGGCCGCAGGAAGATTTGCCTTCCGGTCGCTGGAATGCAGCCGTGGGAGAAAACATAAGACCGTTCTCTGCCGTTGCGTATTTTTTTGCAAAAAAACTTTATGACAAGTACAAGGTGCCCATTGGTATCATCAATGCCAGTGTGGGTGGCACACCCATAGAAGCATGGACCAGCGAAGAAGGGTTGAAAGATTTAGCTGCATTGCAGGCCACTATTCAAAAAAATAAAGACACGGCCTATGTAAATGCAACTAACCGTGCTGCCGCTTCCGCCCCCCGGCCACAACCACCGGCTGATATGGGAATGATCGGTTCCCTAAAATGGTTTGATCCTGCTTATACAGCCAAAAACTGGAGACCCATTCATATCCCCGGCTATTGGGAAGACCAGGGTGTAAAAGACCTGAACGGTATTGTTTGGTACAGGAAAGAAATTGATATTCCTGCTTCGATGGCGGGCAAGCCTGCCAAACTATGGCTGGGCCGCATCGTGGATGCAGATGAACTCTACATCAATGGCAAAAGAGTGGGCAACACCACTTATCAATACCCGCAAAGAAGATACAGCATCGCTGCTGATGTTTTAAAACCGGGAAAAAATCTTTTTGTCATCAGGGTAACCAATACTTCTGGTAAAGGAGGTTTTGTTCCGGACAAACCTTACTGCTTGTTTGCGGGCAGTGATACGGTGCAACTGACCGGAACCTGGCACTATAAAGTGGGAGCTGTATTTACCCCTTCACGTCCTGGTGGTTTTGGCATCAATGCACAAAACCAGCCCGCTGCATTATACAATGCCATGGTGGCACCGGTGATCAATTATACCATCAAAGGATTTCTGTGGTACCAGGGTGAGTCAAATGCAGGTCGTCCGCAGGAATATGCAAAACTACAGGCTGCGCAAATCGCAGACTGGCGCAACAAATGGAAACAGGGTGAATTGCCATTCTTCTATGTACAGCTTCCTGGTTTCATGGATTATAACTACCTGCCCTCAGAAAGCAACTGGGCCCTGATGCGGGAAGCACAACTAAAAACGTTAGAAGTTCCTAACACCGCTATGGCTGTGGCCATTGATTTGGGTGAATGGAATGACATTCATCCCGACAATAAAAAAGATGTGGGTGAACGATTGGCGTTAGCTGCATTGAAAATGACATATGGAGAAAACATCGTTCATTCAGGCCCGCTGTTTCAATCGGCCACGGTGGAAGGAAATAAAATTATCCTGTCATTTACGCATACAGGAGATGGACTGGTCACCAATGATGGTGAAGATCCTGCCGAATTTGCTATAGCCGGCGCTGATAAAAAATTTATTTGGGCTAAAGCAAAGATTGAAGGTAATAAAGTCGTCATATGGCATGAGTCCATTTCAAGCCCGGTATATGTACGCTATGGATGGGCCGACAACCCCGTGAATCCGAATTTATATAATAAGGAGGGACTGCCCGCCTCACCATTCAGAACTGATAAATAACCAAAACATGAAAAGAAAAATTCCCGCACTATTGTTCATTCTTGTTGTTTTTCTTTCAAACCTGTCGGCGCAGAACAGGATCATCATTGATGCAGCCAGTGCAAAAGACACCATTAACAAAAACATTTACGGCCATTTTGCCGAACACCTGGGACGTTGCATTTATGATGGCTTTTATGTGGGTGATAAAAACAAAACGATCCCTCACAAAAATGGTTTAAGGCTGGATATAATTGAGGCAATGAAAAAACTGAAGACACCGGTGCTCCGCTGGCCGGGTGGTTGCTTTGCAGATATGTATCACTGGAAAGATGCGATCGGCCCAAAAGAAAAACGCAAACATATCGAAAATGTGGCCTGGGGAAATGTAAGGGAAGACAACAGTTTTGGTACTCATGAATTTTTGGAGCTCTGCGAACTGATCGGCGCTGAGCCCTACCTCGCTGTTAATATGGGAAGCGGAACTGTGCAGGAAGCTATGGAATGGGTGCATTATGTGAACCATGCCAATGGTAGCGGGCATATGGCTGACCTCCGGATGCAGAACGGCCGCACAAAACCCTGGAATGTAAAATACTGGGGTGTTGGAAATGAATCATGGGATTGCGGCGGTAGCATGACGGCTGAATATTATGTCAATGAATATAAGAAGTATGCTACGCTGATGACTAATTACAGCAATACGGAAGGTTTATTTCGCATTGCTGTAGGACCGGGCAGCGAAAACTATAACTGGACTGAAACCGTGATGAAAGAAGTGCCGCTGCGAAGAATTGAAGGTTTATCTATTCATCACTACTCTGTGATCAATTGGGCAAAGAAAGGTTCTGCCACCGAATTTCCTGAAGAAGAATATTTCAGAACCATGGAGCAAGCCTGGAAAATGGAACCTTTCGTGAAAAAGAACAGTGAGATCATGGATAAATATGATCCCCGCAAAAGAGTGGCACTGATCGTGGACGAATGGGGCGGCTGGTATGAAGTGGAGCCGGGCACTAACAGCGCCTTTTTGCACCAGCAAAATACTATGCGTGATGCCATGATCGCTGGTATGACATTGAACATATTTAATAATCATTGCGACAGGGTGAGGATGGCCAACCTGGCACAAACCATCAATGTGCTGCAGGCCGTCATTCTTACCAAAGAGGAAAAAATGATTCTCACTCCCACCTATCATGTCATGGAGATGTATAATGTGCACCAGGATGCCTTAATGCTTCCTCTCCAGGTAGTCAGCAACAAGTATACTTTGGGTGATAAATCGCTGAAAGCCGTTTCAGCCTCGGCATCAAAAGATAAAAACGGCGTAGTGCATGTTTCCCTGGTAAATATTGATGCCGGCAAAGAGCAGTCCATCAGCATTGACTTAGGAAACATTAAGGCCAGCACTGTAACCGGCCGCATTTTACAATCCGGGAAAATCCAGGATCACAACACATTTGATAACCCTGAAAAAATAAAACCATCTGCTTTCAATAAGGCAACGCTGAATGGCAGCACTTTAAATGTTACCCTGCCACCATTTTCAGTAATAGTGCTGGCATTGAAATAAAACCCGTTTGAACCAGATTCTATTTTCAACCAGAAAAAATATAAACGCAAATCATTTTTGCAAAACCAGGAAACATGATAGCAAGAAAATCACTCCCGATATTGTTATTGACACTTGTCGCTTACACAACCTGTTTAGCTCAAATGCCTGACACGACAGGTACCCTCCGCCCCTGGTCAAATACTCCGGGTTATGATTTTCCCCGGATTGATAAAGACATGCGGGCCATTTTTCGACTGAAAGCTCCATTTGCAACAAAAGTACAGGTTGACCTTGCCGGCTTACATGATGGAGTAATGGGCGCTGACAGCTTCTGGACAATTATCACCAAACCTCTTGCACCCGGGTTTCACTACTATTTTCTTGTTATAAACGGCGTAAGAGTGGCAGACCCTGCCAGTGAATCCTATTGGGGAACCGGTAAATGGAGCAGCGGCATAGAAGTGCCAACACCCGGAGAAGATTTTTATATGCCCAAAAATGTACCGCATGGTGAAGTAAGAGCAGTGTATTATTACTCCAACACCATGAAAGAAACAAGACGCTGTTTTGTTTACACCCCGCCGGGCTATGATACGGACACAAAAAAGAAATACCCGGTGCTGTATTTACAACATGGTATGGCCGAAGATGAAACCGGCTGGTCAAGCCAGGGACACATGAATTATATATTGGATAACCTGATCGCAGAAGGAAAAGCAAAACCAATGCTGGTAGTAATGGAAAGCGGCAATATTGAAGTAGCATTCAGACCCAAACCGGGTGAAGATGTGGCTAAAGCCCGCAGCGAATATGGCGCATCTTTTACACCAATGCTGCTCAATGATGTCATCCCTATGGTTGAATCAAAATTCAGGGCACTCACCAACCGGGAAAACAGGGCGATGGCCGGTTTATCATGGGGTGGTTTCCAGACTTTCAATATCACATTGAACAATCTTGATAAGTTCTCACATATTGGCGGCTTTAGCGGCGCCGGTATGTTTAATGCGCAAACCGAATTGAAAACAGTTTATAATGGGGCGTTCAGCGATCCGGAAGGATTTAATAAAAAAGTCAAAGTACTTTTTTTAGGTATAGGGACTGCTGAAGGACAACGAACAAAAGGATTGAGTGATGCACTGACAGCAGCAGGTATTAAAAATGTTTATTACGAATCCCCCGGTACGGCACATGAGTGGCATACCTGGCGGCGATGTCTTTACCAGTTTGCGCCATTGTTGTTTAAATAGGTTTGATTCGGAATGAATCCCGGTGATTGTAGAATATAACCGATCCTTTCAAATTCAATGATATAATACCTGGTTTGTCTTACTTAATTACAGGCAAACCGGGTGGCAAACTCCAATTCCTGTTAGGCAAGCCAGCGTTCGTACACCTGCTTTAAAATTGTTTGCTTCATTTATTAACATGGATTGCTATGCATGCAGGAAAAATCAGATCGTTGTTGTTATTTGTTGTACTGCTGTTCTGTTTTGCAGATAAAAGTTTGGCCCAGCCTCCCGGGGTGCCGGCTATTGTATCACCGCAGGTGCATCCTGATAAAAAAGTGACATTTCGTTTCAGGGCTCCTGCTGCCAAAGATGTGAAACTCGCCGGTGGTCAGTTTGGCGCCAACCAGGTGCCGATGGTAAGGGATACTTCGGGTGTTTGGTCTGTCACTGTAGGACCGGTGAAACCGGATATGTATCCTTATAATTTTTTGGTGGATGGCATCCAGGTGGCTGATCCGCGGAACTCAGTCATTTTTCCCAATGAAGGGTTCCAGAGCAGCATTCTCGAAGTGCCGGGTGATGTGCCCCTGGTGCATAGTATACAAAATGTTCCGCACGGCACAGTTGCTTACCGCTTTTACACCTCTCCCGAACTTGGCAACAGGCCGGTGATCATCTATACTCCGCCGGGATATGAAACCGATACAAAAAAGAAATACCCTGTGCTATATCTCTTGCACGGCACCACGGATACAGAAGAGACATGGACAAAAGTAGGAAGAGCCCATATCATTCTTGACAACCTGATTGCACAAGGTAAAGC